>NZ_WHYR01000035.1 GCF_009428905.1 Desulfofundulus thermobenzoicus
AAGAGACAGGGCGGGGCGTCGCCTGATAGAGCGATAAACATTTCACAAACGTCAATTCCTATATTCGCCTCTCCTTTTTATCTTTACTGCGGCACCTTCGCCAGATAGCTGCCGTCGATCATTTTGCTCACATCGGGTTTGGTATTGATCACCTTTTTGTCGTAATAGAAGTCGGCGGCTTTCTGCAGTGTTTTGAGCATGTCGCCCTGGTAGAACTGCCGGTTGTCTTCCAGGTTATACAGGCGTATGCCGTCCAGGAAACCCTCCGGTTTCATATCCAGACCCCTGGCCATGATTTTGATGGCGTCTTCCTTATTTTCGGCAAAATACTGCATGGCTTTGGCCAGACCGTTGACTACGGCCTGCATTTCCCTGGGATGGCTGTCGGCAAAATCCTTCCGGAAGGCCACCGCATCCACGATCAGCCCGGGTGTTTCTTTGGAATTGATGATCAGGTTGCCGTTACCCTCTTTCACCCCCCGGGAAAGCCAGGGTTCCCAGGTCACCGCCGCATCCACCCGGCCGGCCACAAAGGCCTGCCCGGCCTGCCCGGCGTCGGCCGCCTGGCTGATGACGATATCCTTATCGCTCAAGCCGGCCTTTTCCAGACAGTTCAGCAAGAAGAAATGGCTGGTGGTGCCCACGTCCAGGGCCACCGTTTTGCCCTTCAGGTCGGCTACGGATTTGATGTCCTTTTTGGCCACAATGCCGTCCCCGCCGTAGGAGTCGTCCAGCGCCCAGATGATTTTCATGGGCACGCCCTCCGCTTCCAGGGTGGTCTCGATATCCAGGGTGGTGGCCATGCCGTCCACCTGGTTACCCTTTAAAGCCGCCTTGCGCTCGGCCAGGCCGCCGATGACGGTAATCTCCACGTCCTCCAGGCCTTCCTCTTTGAAAAAGCCCTTGTCCCGGGCCAGGAACAACGGACCGTACCCCGCCCAGGTGGTCAGGGTAATGCGCACCTTGTCCAGCTTTTGCTTCTGATCCGTTCCCGCCGCCTGCTGCTGACCGGAGCCGGCGGTCTTCTGGCCTCCACAGCCGGACGCCACAAGAACCAGCAACAGTACGGCCAGGGCGGCCAGCACCTTGCCCGCTTTACCCACTACTTCTTCCCCCTATACATTTAAAATTTTAATGCAATAAACTGTTCGACAAAGAAGAACTTTTTCCTGTTGGCCGGAAGTTATTTCTTTACCCGCTCCCCCTGGTATTTTCCCCCTCCAGTGCCTGCACCAGGGCGGCGTTTTCCTCGGGCCGGCCGATGGTGATGCGCAGGCAGGTGGGCAATTGAAAACCGTGGCAGGGGCGCACGATGATGCCCTGTTCCGCCAGGCGGGTAAAGGCCTCCCGGCCGTCCCGGCCCGTATCCACTAGCAAAAAATTGGCCTGGCCGGGCACCACCCGCCACCCCAGGGCGGTTAGTTTTTCCGTCAACCAGCGGCGCTGCCGGCTGTTTTGCTCCCGCATGCGGTCCACGTATACCCGGTCGCCAAAGGCGGCCAGGGCGGCCACCTGTCCCGGGGCGCCCACGTTAAAGGGGGGACGCACCCGGTGCACCTGGCGGATCAGCTCCGCCGACCCCATCAGGTAACCCACCCGGGCGGCCGCCAGGCCGTAGATCTTGGAAAAGGTGCGGATGACCAGCAAATGGGGATGGGCATCCAGGAGGGAAAGGGCGGTGTAGGATGCCGGATCGTCGGTATATTCGTTATAGGCTTCATCCACCACCACCAGCACCCCCTCCGGCAGGCGGTTTAAAAAGGACGCCAGTGCGGCGGCGGGGAAGGCCGTGCCGGTGGGGTTGTTGGGATTGCAGAGAAAAATCATTTTTGTTCCGGCCGTGACTGCGGCGGCCACCAAATCCAGATCAATCCGGTAGTCCTTTAAAGGCACGGTCACCGGCACGGCGCCGGCCAGGCGGGCGGCGGCCCCGTAGGCGCCAAAGGTGGGGGAGGGAATCAACACCCGGTCGCCGGGGTCCAGGAAAGCCATGGCCACCAGGTTGATCACCTCGTCGGCTCCATTGCCCAGCAGGAACTGTTCCGGGGACAACCCGTAAAAGGCGGCCATTTGGGCACACAGAGCGCGGCCGTAGGCGTCGGGATAAAGGTGAAAGGTGGCGGCCGCCTCCTGCAGTGCCCTGGCCACCGCCGGGGAGGGGCCGTAGGGATTTTCGTTGAAGGACAGCTTGTACACCCGCTCCCGTCCCAAACGCACCCGCAGTTCCTCCACCGGCAGATCGGGCAGTTCCATGGGAAAAGGGTGTAAATCAGCGGTCCGGCCGGCGGCCGGTAATTGCCTTTTCATCTACCGTAAACTCCTTTCCGGGCAGGAGCATCGCCCCGGGGTTCTTCCTTAAAGGTCTACATACCACTCCCGCCGCCGCGTCCCAGGACATCGGCGGCCAGCAGAGCCTCCCGCAGCATCTCAGCGCTCACGGTAAAGGGCATATTCCGGATATCCTCCGTGGCCAGCGTCCCGGTTATAACGGTATCCATTTCATGCGGCTCTAAAGAGACCAGTCCCAGGTCGGCCAGGGTGACGGGCAGGCCGATGCGCCGGTAATAACCAATTAATCGCCCTGCTTCCTCCACCCGGTTATCCAGCATCAACTGCACCAGGATGCCGAAGGCCACGATTTCCCCATGATAACGGCCGTGGGTGGCCGGCAGGCCGGTCAGGCCGGAATAAACGGCGTGGGCGCCGGCGGAGCGGCATTCATCGCCCCCCAGTCCGCTGACCAGACCGCTGATCATAATCACGGCGTCCACCACTTCCGCCAGGGACTGGTTTATTTCCTGGCGGCCGACCGCCGCCAGGGCCGCTTCCCCATGCTGCATCAATATTTCCCGGACCACCCCCGCCAGCTGCAGAGCGCTTCTGGTGGCCGCCGCGCCGGGTTTTTTCCGGGACGCCGCCTCCAACTCGTACCACTTGGCCAGGGTATCCCCGATGCCGGCTAGTAAAAAGGCCACCGGCGCCCGGGCGATGGTGGCCAGATCCACCAGCACCAGTTCCGGCACCCGTGCCCGCCGGGAAATTTCCTGAAAAACACCCTGCTCGTTATAGACGATGGAAATGCCGGTAAAGGCGGCACAGGTGGCGGCAATGGTGGGCACCGTCACCACCGGCACCCCGGCCAGAAAGGCGGCCGCCTTGGCCGTGTCCAGCGCCCGGCCGCCGCCCACGCCGATGAGCATCTGCGCCCCGGACTGCCGGACGGCGGCGGCCAGCTTTTCTATGTTGGCGGGGCAGCATTCCCCACCGTACCAGAAGACGCCGGCCACTTCCCGGCCGCTCTTTTCCAGTGCATTTCTTAATCTTCCCCCGGCCACCTGCAGAGCCGTTTCCCCGCCGGCCAAAGCCACCCGGCACACCGGACGGGGCAGCAGTTGATCAATCAACTCCAGCCCGTTTTCTTCCCGGACATATTTTGCGGGAGCTATGCAGCGTTGCATTACCATCACCACCGCCACAGATCTTTCGCCATTTTGTGACAAAATCCTTCAACAGGCACTTCTTAAATATCCCGCCGGCTAAAGGCGTACGTGGCCGCCCCCAGCAATAAAAGCACATACGCTCCGGTGTACACCAGCATCCAGTCGCTGGGGGTGGAATAGGTTCCAAAAGGGCCCAACATCATCTGGGGGTTGACCGGACCCTGCCCGCCGGCCGGACCGCCGGCAGCCAGTCCCTTTACCACCCCATCCACCAGCCGCCGGTAGATGGCATCCGCCGGCAGGATGAGGCTGGTAATTATACCCGTGTAAACGGCAGATGTATTGCCGATCACAGCGCCGATCTGCTCCATCATGCCCCCCACCACGGCCAGGGCATAGAGGGCGAAGGCCAGGACGCCGTTGCCCATGGTGGAAAACACTACCGATCCCAGCATGGTCACGGCCAGGAGGACCAGGGGCTCCAGAATGAACAAACCCAGGGCCGGCAGCAAAGTGGGGATGGCCAGCCCCAGCTGCCAGCGGACCAGACCGGCCAGGGCTAAGAAAAAAAGGGCGGCGTAAACCACCAGCATGGCTCCCTGGCCGGCAAACTTGCCCAGGAGCAGCGCCCGCCGGGATAATGGCCGTACCGCCAGGGCGTGCAGGGTGCCGTTTTCAATCTCGCCGGAAACACTGCCCACCGCAGCCAGGATGGCCAGGCCGGCCACCAGGAAGCTGGCCAGGTATACCCCCATGACAAAAAGGAGAACATACTCCATCTGCTGGAAAATGTTCTGCGGCCCGGCCGGATTCCCGTTAATTTTACTGCCGACAAAGTGCAGGCCGGTACCATACAGCACCAGATAGGCCAGGGTCAGACCCCCGGCGAGAAGAACCACTTTTTTACGCCAGGCTTCCCGGAAGGTAAAGGCGGCCATCAACCACATGTCTGCTCCCCCTCCCGTACCAGGTTGACAAAGATTTCTTCCAGGGAATTATGATGGGGCGTCAACTCATATATGCGGCAGCCTCCGGCCACCAGGCGGGCCACCAGGGTCGGAATTTCTTCCCGGTCGCCCACGGCCACCCGCAGATGGTCCCCTTTTAGTTCCAGTATGGAAAAACGCTGCTGCAACTCCTCCAGCAACTCCCTTTCCAGGCCGGTCAGTGTCACACTCACTTCCCGCGGGCCGGCCAGCAAATCCGTAAGCCTGCCCTCGGCCACCACGGCGCCCCGGTTGATAATGGCCACCCGGTCGCAAACCTGTTCCACTTCACTTAAAAGGTGGCTGTTTAAAAAGATGGTCTTGCCGGCCCGTTTCAACATCAGCAGAATTTCCCGCACCCGGCGCCGCCCCAGGGGATCCAGGGCCGAGGTGGGCTCGTCCAGGAAAACCACCCGGGGATCGCCCACCAGGGCGGCAGCCAGGCCCAGGCGCTGCTGCATACCCTTGCTGTAATTGGCCACCAGTTTTCTCCCATCTCCGGCCAGGCCCACCAGTTCCAGGACCTCGTCGGCCCGCCGCCAGGCATCCTCCACCCCCAGGCCGGCCAGCCGGGCGTGAAAAATCAAAAGCTCCTGTCCCTTCAACCAGCCGTGGAAGCGGAAGTTTTCCGGCAGGAATCCCACCTCCCGGCGGCTGCGGGGATCCAGGGACGAACGACCGGCCACCCGGGCCTCCCCGGATGTGGGGTGAACCAGCCCCAGCAGCATTTTCACCAGAGTGCTTTTACCGGCGCCGTTGGGTCCTAAAAGGCCGAAGATCTGCCCTTCCTCCACGGAAAGGCAGATCTCCCGGCAGGCCACCTGGCGGCCGTATACTTTCGTCAGGTTCCGGGCTTCGATTATACCCATTTATTTAACCTCCGCGGCTATGCGCAGGGCTTCTTCCAGGGGCAGGCCGCCGATGGCCCGCCAGCTGTTATCCTGGCGCCAGGCCAGCAAAACATCCTGCCCGGCCTTGCCGTTATTCCCTGCGTGGCTGAAATAGACCCCCGCATGGCCGTTTACCATAATTTCCCGCGCCGTCATCCCCCTGCTTTCCGGAATGGGCAGGGTATGCTGCCAGTCGTCAATGGCCGCCAGCTGCCGGCGCAGGTTGTCGGGCAGGAAGGGCAGGCCCAGCATGGCCCGGCGCAGGGCCAGCACATCCACGCCCTGGGGAGCTTCAATGGTCAGATCCCTGGAGGCGTACAGGTGAAAGGAGCCGTTCTTCCCCTGGTACAGGGCGTCCACCACAGGCGGCACTTTCATGGTAAAGGTTTTGCCGGCCAGATCGGCGGGCAAAAGGACGCCGCCGTGCTTTTCGAGGTAACTGTTCAACTTCTCCACATCAGGGGTGATGGTCACCGTGGGCGCTCCGCTCACCAGGACCTTTGCCCTGACCCGCCCGGCCAGGGTGGCAGGCAGGTCCAGGGGCAGACCGCTTAAGGCCCGTACCTGGTCCGGAGCCGCCTCAATCTGCCTTTGCGCCGGCTGCTGGACTTCCACCCGGCCAAAGTTCTGGATGTCCACTTCGCCCCCCCGGCCGTTAAACGCTTTCTCCAGCTGGGCCATATCCTCGGGGGCAATCCTGATCACCTGAATCTTTTCCATGCGAAAGACGTTGAGGAACTGGGTGGCCAGACTGCGGCCGGGGGCCCAGCTCAGGAACAGGGCCAGGGCCAGGACGGCCGCGACCAGGCCGGAAAACCACTTGTGCTGCCGGATCATATTACCGATCCCCCTTTTCTTAGTCAGGGGTTGATAACGGGAAACCACGGACCCGGGCCGGGGCACCCGCACGGGACGTTCGGATTCCTCCGTCCCCCTCCGGTAGGCCCGCAGGACAACGTTTACCCTGCCGGCCAGTTTCTCCAGGTCATGTACCCGCTGCCGGCAGGCGGAACACCGGGCCAGGTGGCCGGCCACCCGGGCGCATGAGTCCCCATCCAGTTCGCCGTCAAGATACGCCTGTAGAACGCCCTCTTCCGGACACATGGTCGTCCCTCCCTTCATACTGGCTGTACAGGGCGGCAAAGCGCCGCCGCGCCCGGGACAGGATGGCTCCCACCGCATTTCTATCCACCTGCAGTACCGCGGCAATCTCGGCGTAGCTGTAGCCCACATTTTTTAACAGCAGGCACAGCCGATCCCGGGGTGGTAATTGATCCAGGCAGTGGTGCACCTGCCGGGCTTCCTGGTTGCGAATGATTATTTCCTCCAGGGGAACGACGCCGGTTGCCTCCCGGACCTGGTTCTCCTCGCGGCGGCGGCGCCGCTCTTCGCCGCGCAAAAAATTGTAGGCCAGGTTGGCGGCCACCCGGAGCAGCCACCCCCCGGGATTTTCTTTATCCCGGGGCGGCTGGCGGTAAAGCTTCAGGAAAGTTTCCTGGGTCAAATCCTCGGCTGCCGTCCGTTCCCCCAGGAGATAATGGAGCCGCCGGTAAACCAGGGGATAGTAGCTTTGAAACAGGGCTTCGAATTCCGCCGGTGTGATGGGCCATCCCTCCCTTGCAACCCCTGCTATATATATGACACCGACGGCATCTATTTTGTAACAGGACGGCAACCGGATTAATTTACCGGATAGCCTCCCCGGCAGCCGCTTTCCTTCTGCCAAAAGAAAAAATCCAGAACATAAGCGGCCAGGATCGTCAGCAGAGGGATAATGGTAAAAGCATACCGGGCGGTGGGGATAAACATCAACTGCAGAGCGATCAACAAAAAAACAAACAGGGCCGTAGCCTGATCTCCTCCCGCCTCAGGGCAAACAATACGCCAATCCAAATAAATCAGGCAGCCGGGATTTTTGCCGGCTACCCCGCTTCTTGACCCGGCAAGTTTTCCACAACGGCGACAATGGTTTTCGTCCTGTCCTCGGGTAGCCATAATTCCACCGGCTCTTTCAGCAGCCTTCCGTCTTCATGGCAAAGCACACGGATTTTGGGGTAAAGGGGCAGACCTTTATTGTTTTCGATCACTATCGCCGTTTCACCGGTATTCAGTTTCACCAGCGTGCCGACGGGATAGGGTGTAATATTGGTGAGGAAAGCCTTAACAAGGTTAAAAGCAAAAAGACTATCCCCCGCTCCGGATATCATTTCGTAGACTTCGTTTGGCGGGAGAACCCGTTGCTGTATCACTGCCGAGGTCAGCTCATCGTACATGTCGGCCAGGCCTGTAATGGCAGCCATCTCATGTATCTCATCCTGTTGCAGCCCTTTGGGGTAACCATGTCCGGAATAGCGCTCATGATGCTGCAGGGCGATAATGGCGCACAGTTTGCCGGTATGCAGGTCCCGGGATAAAATTTCATAACCGTACAAAGGATGCATTTCAAATTGCCGCCGCTCCTCTGCCGTCAATTCCCTTTTCCGGCCCCCAATTCCCCGGTCCAGTCTGGTAATGCCGATGTCGTGAAGCAATGATCCCATGGCCAGGTGAAACAGTTTGGTTCGGCTGAAATGCAGGGCAATACCCGTTAATACCGCCAGCACACAAACGTTTACCGAATGCCCGAAGAGATAATCGTCGTGGGCACGGATGTCCATGAGGTTGATCATCGTCGAACGATTGGCCAGCAGTTCATCGATAATGTCGTTGACGACAGCTGTTATCCTGGCCATCTCCGCACTCGTCTGTCCCCGGGCGTGTCCGGCCTTCTGCCGGCTAAACAGATTTTTAATCAGCAGGTTGGATCTCATGCGTAATTCGTCGGAAATGATGTCTTCTGGCTTTATATCGGCGGAAAAATCATCCTCAATATACAGCGTAAAAACGCCCATTTCCAGCAACCGGTCAATATAGCGTTTGGAGACCCTGGCTCCGCACTGAAGCAAAACCTGCCCGCTGCTGTTGTAAACCGGCCGGGCAACGAGATGGCCCGGTTTTAACGAATATACCGATATTCTGCGCATTCCACTTACCTCCTGACAAAGCCGTACTGAAAATAAGCCATGCAATTTAAACCGATCCCCGTACCACATCATGCATAGCCCCGGTGGAAGCAGCAACTATAACTGGTTGGCTTCTAATACTACAGCGTAACTTTAAATAAATATGCAAATATGTCGTCCCTCACCGCCACCGTAAAAGAGGCTGTTGCTCCTGGAAATTGTTAAGGTTCATGGGATGAATTTATGCTGTAGTACTAACCCAAACGCACCAATATTACTGCAACCCCAACGAATGGCTTTTCATTTTAGATAACCCCGGCCCCATGAATATGTGTCCCGGGTCCCCCGTCTTGTAGCCCGGGACGATAAGTATTTATTACCACAGTTTTCTACAGGCCGCTGCCATTTCCTTCTTTTTCATCAGTTCAAAAAGAAAAGCCGGGGTCATTGTCCATCGGCCCGGTTTTTATGGAATTCTCCTTTGCCCGATACATTTGCTGTAATGCCACCCCGACCTATTTCACTTCCCTGGAGCATTATACCATTTCCCCCGGGAAGGAAAAACGCCGCCGTTCATTTCAAAAAAATTTTTCTTGCAAAAAGAGCCGTGTCAAAACATTATTGTTGATCCTGGAAAACTGATGTAGTATTACATACATAAGGGAACAGATTCCCCCTGGGACGATTAGTACTACAGCGAAACTTAAGAACGCAACTTATAAAACACAGGTTTGTCGCTTAATTGCCTTTGCTCCCAAATGGGCTTATACTCTTGAGAAACCGGGTGGTCGTAAAATTTCAGGGGACGAATTTACGCTGTAGTGTTAGTCACCGGCAATATTTCCCGGCACGGTACCGGTAACAATTACCTGGCGTGCTAATCTGGAATTAGCTCCATCGAATTCCTGCTTTAATCCAACGACCAGCAACTAACGATTATTTTGGGAGGTGATGGCCATGATCCTGGTCACCGGCGCCACCGGCCTGGTGGGCCGGCACATGGTTCCTGCGCTCCTGGAAGCGGGTTACCGGGTGCGCTGTATGGTCAGGGACGGGCAAAGGGCCCGCTCGACTCTGGGCGGCGGGCCGGAATTTGTCCCGGCAAACGTGACCGACCCCCCATCCCTGCTTGAGGCCTGCCGGGGTGTGGAAACGGTCATCCACCTGGTGGCCGTTATCCGGGAAAAAGGGGCCACCACTTTTGACCGGATTAACGTACAGGGAACCCGCCACGTGGTGGACGCCGCCGAAAGGGCCGGCTGCCGGCGTTTCATCCACTTAAGCGCCCTGGGTGTCCGGGAGGATCCGGCCTACCGCTACGTTTATTCCAAATGGCTGGGGGAACAGGCCGTGCGCAGCAGCCGTCTGGCCTGGACCATCTTCCGCCCTTCCGTACTCTACGGCCGGGGCTTCGGCTTCTTCGACCGTATGGCCCAATCTTTAAAGCTCTTTCCCCCGCCCTTTGCCCCGGTACCGGCCGCCTCTTCCCGTTTTCAACCCCTGGCCGCAGATGATTTGGCCCGCTGCGTGGTGCTGGCCCTGGCCAACCCGGACACCGCTGGAAAAACATTTGAGCTGGGCGGGCCGGAGCACCTCACCTACGGCCAGATGCTGGACATCTGGCTGGCGGCTATGGGGCGGCGCCGGATCAAACTGCCCGTCCCCCTGCCCCTGATGCGCCTGGCGGTGCCGGTGATGGAGCGCCTGCTGCCCGACCCACCTGTAACTTCCGTGGAGCTAAGGCAGATGGAATTGGACAACACCACCGACCCGGATGCGGTGGAGAAATACTTCGGTTTTCAGCCCCGGACACTGGCCCGGGGGCTGGCGGAATTAATCCCCCACCGTTATATAAGTTGAAAGTGCCGTTGCAGGTTATTAGTTGTTTCAGGGGGGGTTACCTTATGACCATCGCCGAGATATTTATGGGATGGCCTGCCATCATTTCTTCGTTGTTTTTTGCCGCTGCCGGTATTATCCGGCGACGTCCGGCTTATTTAGTCCTGGCTGCCGTCCTTTTACTGGGAATAACCCTATACTTAGCGGGCACACCCCGTTTCAGGTTTACAGGTATACTCCTGCCCATATCGTTTCCGGCCGCAGCCGTGGTTGTGCACCGCCGGAAAATCTGGCTGGCCATCATCCTGGTATCACCAACGTTTATCTTTTTTGGGTGGTTAGCAGCAATTGAACTCTATCAATAAAATGCAGCTCTGAATCATTACCCGGAAAAAAAAGAAAGGGATTTTTCGCCCCATGGCGAGAATCCCTTTATTCGTAAAAAAACTGGCGGAGAGAGTGGGATTCGAACCCACGAGGCAGGTTTTTGCCCGCCTACTCGATTTCGAGTCGAGCGCCTTCAACCCCTCGGCCATCTCTCCGTGAACGGCGGCACTAACCGCCCTGTTTATCCCTTTGTCTTAACTCCCGGAAGAAACGCTGGATAATCGCCGCGCATTCTTCCGCCAGGACGCCGGAAACAACCTGCACCTGGTGGTTGAAACGGGGTTCCCGGACCACGTCCATGATGGAATCCACCGCCCCGGCCTTGGGGTCCGCCGCCCCGTAAACCAGGGTCCGCACCCGGAACTGGACCAGGGCGCCCGCGCACATGGGACAGGGTTCAATGGTGCTGTACAGGGTGGCCCCCACCAGACGCCAGTCGCCCAGTTTCCCGGCCGCTTCCCTCAAGGCCAGGATTTCCGCGTGGGCGGTGCTGTCCACCAGGGTTTCCCGCAGGTTGTGGCCCCGGCCGATGATTTCGCCCTTTAAGACCACCACGGCGCCTATGGGCACTTCCCCCAGATCATAGGCCTTTTGGGCTTCCGCCAGGGCCTCCCGCATGTATTGCCGGTGATCCGTCAAAGAAACCCTCCCCGTCACCCGGGCTCCGGCATATGCCGCATATATGATTTTAACATACTCTATATATCCTTTGCAATATATCCTTTGCAAGCCCGTTTCGGAATAGTTAGGAGCGTCAGGTTTAAGGTTGTCAGAATTAATATTAAGCTATAACTAAACATCAAACAGGCATCTGGCTAAAGCCAGTAAACGTTTATAAAACCGTACCACAGGCGAGAAAGGCGCCGTGCTTCTATGCGAACGACGCAGCACACGCCGGTAACAGCACCCGGCGAAGCAAAGGAACCGGATCTTGCAGCGTTTAAAACCAGCAACATGAAACGAGCTATGAATAAAAAATTTTTTTATTCACCCCGGCTCCCTTTGCTGTTACTTTTTCCACAGTTTGTTCGTCTATTAGTCAGGGAAAGATAAGGGAGATATCTGTAAAATCCCTTTTCCCCATCCGCAATGTGTGCCGCAGGCACCTGGAAAAGAAAGTATAGGGAACATCCGCCAACCCCCTTTCTCCGGTCCGGAACGGGCTGGGGTTGCGCGGAAAATCCCGGGGGAGTGCTTATCCATTGCACAAAAGAGATGGAAATGAACCGGGCGCCCGGGCTTCCTTTGCGGAACTATACGACCGGCACTTTGACGCCGTGAACCGCTATTTGCGCTACCGCATGGACAATCCCTGGGACGCCGACGACCTCACCGCGGCGGTCTTTTTAAAGGCACTGGAAAATTTCCCTAAATACCGGGGCGAGGCACCTTTTGCGGTGTGGCTCTTTCGCATCGCCCATAACGCCTATGTGGACTACCTGCGGGGGCGCCGGGAAAGGGTGTTTACGGAAGAGGAAATGTCTCATCTGGGGGCGGCGCCGTCCGGTCCCGAGGAGGAGTTTTTGCGTTCCGAAGAGGTGCGGCAGCTCAAAGACATGCTGCGGCGGTTGCCACCGGAACAAAGGGACGTGGTTTCCTTAAGGTACGCCGGGGAGCTAAAGTTCAGCCAGATTGCCCTGGTGCTGGGGAAAAGCACCGCGGCGGTGCGCATGATCCACCACCGGGCGCTGCAGGCGCTGCGAAACGCCTATTTAAAAGAAGGGGAGGAGGTAGAGGGGATTGGGCGGCAATAAATCGCACAACGGCAATAATCCGGACAAGATTACCCCGCTGGACAGCCGGCACAATAAAGGGGCGGGCCGGGGGGAAACGGATCCGCCCCCGGAGGATAGCTCCCTGGGCGAACTATTAATCCACATGCGCAGGGTGCGCCAGGCCGTGCCGGTGAACACGCGGCTGCGGGAAGAGTTGCGGGCGCGGCTGCTTCAAATGCAGGCGGCGGAAGGGACCGGCGGGACACAACGGCCTGGAGCCGCCTCCACCCCGGAGGGAGCACCGCAGCCCGGGGCCACCTCCGCCGGGAAAGGGATGCCGCCATCTCCGGCCCAACCCGCCGGAAAGGGCCGGTGGCCGAAATATTTCTGGCTGTTCCCGGCGGTACTGCTCCTGGCAGCCGGGTGCTGGTTGTGGTGGTCCGCCCTGGCACCCAAAACCCTGGAGGCAGGAACCACCAGGGAAATCAGCCGTTTCTGGCTGGAGGACAGCCCCCTGGAATTTGCCTGCGCACCCCGGGGGCGGGGCTTTCTGGCCGTCAGGGGCAGCGCCCTGCTGCTGCTGGACCAGTACGGCAACCAGACCGGCATAGTAAAGCCCCCCGGGGGCCAGTCCTATGCCTGGCCCGCCCTCACCCCCTCCGGCGATCAGCTGGCGCTGGTGCGGCGTTATGAAACCGGGGAGGCGGAGATTATCAGGGCGGCCATGCCGGCGGTTCCCCTGGCGCCGGAGGCCGCCCCGCAGGTGGAAAGGGCCCTGGCCGGTGCCGCCGTACTTTTAAAGGTGGATAAGGGGAAAAACCCGGCCGGCCTGGCCTGGTCGCCCGACGGCAAAACCCTGGCCTATTCCCTGGAGGAACCCGGCGGGAAAGAAGAGATCTTCCTCTTGACCGGGGGTAAGGAGCCGGTATCCCTGGGCCCCGGCAGGAATCCGGCCTGGTCTCCGGACGGATCCCGGCTGGCGGTGGAGCGGGCCGGCCCTGCCGGTGAACCGGAACTGTGGTTGGTTACTCCCGGCGGCGGGGATGTCCGCCGGCTGACCGGTGGGCGGCAGCCGGCCTGGAGTCCCCGGGGGTATCTGGCCTTTATCCGGGCGAAAACCACCGAGCGGGTGCTGACCTACAGCCGGGACGGCTCGCCCCTGTTCACGGTGCGCCAGCGCCAGGAGGAAATCAGGACCATCAACCCGGAACTCCTGGGGGAAAGGCCCCCCAAACAGAAAGAAAACCAGACCCTGTCCACCGACCGGCTGCTCCTGGCCCCGGATACCACACCGGGGGGAACCGAATTGAACTGGCTGCGACAGCTGGAAATGGAAGGGGTGCGGGAACCCAGAACGCTCCTCCTGGACCAGTTGAACAATTATCAAAGCATACACTTCAGCCCCGACGGCAAAACCCTGCTGGTGGCCCGCCGGGATGGAGGAACGGTGGCGCTGGTGCAGGTGGAACTGCGGGAAAAAACAACCGGGCGGGGTGAAAAGCAGTGAGAGGGAAAATGCGGTTTTTCAGCAACGTCTTTATTCTGGCCGTCCTGGCCACGGCCCTGCTGGCGGGGGCGCTGCCTTCCCTTGCCGCGGCCCCGGTGGAAATGAAGGTGCGCCCCGGCCTGGGCGGCCTGTATAAGGTAAACCAGCACCTGGAACTGGTAATAACCGTGGACAACCCCGGGCCGGGGTTTGCGGGAACCATTGCGGTGGAGCAGGACGAGGAACGGCCGGAAAGGCGCCGTCCCTATCTGGCCCGGGTGGCCACAGATGTGGACGTGCCGGCGGGTGCCGGCGGGCAGTACCGCCTGGTGATCCCGGGGGAACTGGCCTCCGTGAAGCCGGTGGTGCGGCTGGTTTCCGGCGGGCAGGTACTGGCCGAATCCCGGGTGGAAGGGGTGGCGGTGGACGACGGCCGTATGGTGATCCTGGCCCTGGGTGAAGATGTGACCGGGGGCGGCCTGCAGGACTGGCTTTCCCGGGGAGCCGGCTCCCTGGCCACATTGAAATACCTCTCCCCCGGCGAACTGCCCGGGGACAGCCTGCTCCTGGGCGCGGCGGACATTATCATGATCGGCCCGGCCGGCGTGTCCCGTTTAAGCCGGGAACAGGTCAAAGCCCTGAAGGAATGGGTGTACCTGGGCGGCTCGCTGGTGCTGCTGGGCGGCGCGGGAGCCGGTGAAGGGGGCAGTTTTGCCGATGTCAGCCCGGTACAGGTCAGCGGCAGGCAGGTGGTGGGCGGCAAGCTGGAGGGCCTGCGTTCCGGCGGGCCCCTGGAGGTGGCAGCCGGCCGGCTGGTGGCCGGCAAGGCCCTGGCCGTGGAAAACGGCGTCCCCGTGCTGGCCCGGCGGCCCCTGGGCCGGGGGGAAGTGCTATACTGCGGCGCTGCTCCGGGGGACCTGGGCGGCGAAGCCCGGGATGTGTGGTCCGCCCTGTTAAGCAACACCGTCGCGGTGTCAGATCCGGAAATGAAGTACCGGCCGCCAAAGGGCCCCTACCTGATCGGCGGCCCGTCCGTCGCTCCCCTGATCGACCCCAGCGCCTACATACCCCAGCTGGCCGGGCCGCCGGTGCCGGTGCTGGTCCTGCTGTGGCTATTGTATACTGCCGCCGTCGGGCCGCTGCTTTACTTCCTGCTGCGCCGGGCGGACCGCCGGGACCTGGCCTGGGCGCTGGTGCCGGCAGGGGCGCTGGTGGCCGCCGGTTGTTTTTACCTGCTGGCCCCGGCTGGCCGCCAGCAGGGTTACCTGACCCAGACCCTGGCCTCGGTGGAAATCCTTTCCCCGGAACTGGCCGCAGTGCGGGCCGGAGCCAGTGTGGTGGCCACCCGGGGCGGTGAGCTCACAGTGCGGGCCGCCCCGGGTATGTTCACCGGACCCGGCGCATATAGAAGCAACTGGACAGGGGTACAGGTGCAGCTGGACAAAGACACCTCCACAGTCAATTTTGGCAATGTCCCCTACAACTCCCTGCGGCAGCTGTATGCCCTGGGCTTAAAGCATGACCTGGGGAGCATTGCCGGGCGGCTCTGCCTGGAAGGAAACAGCATCAAGGGGGATCTGACCAACAAAACCAGCCTGGACCTGCGGGACTGCAAACTGATCCTGGGGGGACAGGTGATCCCGGTCGGCGCCATCCCGGCCAGGGGCACGGTGCATGTGGCAGAAAAACTGCCGGCAGTTAGTCCGCCCACCGACCCGCGGATGTTATTAAATGCCCTGGGTGTGGGCCAGGACATCCGGCCGGACAATCCCTTCTTCCGGGAACGATCGATGTTGAATGAAATCGTTAACGGTGATTTCAGACGATTGACCGGGGTGCAGTTCATCGGCTGGCACGACGGGCCGGCGGGCATTCTCACCACGGCAGGCCGGACCAACCGGGGCAGAGACATCGGACTGATGCTGGTCAAGCAGACCATCCCGCTGGATGCGGCCGGCCGGTTTTATCTTCCGGCAGGGTTGCTCAAACCGCGCACCGGTGATTTCCTTATGCCCGGCCAGAGTCCTTCACCCGAAAACAATGCAATCAACGATCAAAAGGTCAACCTGGTTTATGATCTAGACGACGCGGGGATCAGCAGGAATTTTCAGATCGCGGCCCTGGATATTCAATATGCTAAAGGGCAGTTCAACCTGCCGGTGGAAATATACAACCACCGGGACGGGCGATGGGAACAACTGCCCGACGGCGGCAAAAGGATCGGGTCGGCGGAGTTGTCCCGGTATCTATCCCATAACCAGGTCTGGCTTAAGACGTCCGGGGAATCCCGGGGGCCTTACCCGGCATGGCCCGGCCTGGCGGTGGAAGGGGTGGTTTCCTGATGATCCGGTTTAACGGGATATGTAAAAATTTCGGGGCTACCAGGGCGCTGGACAATTTCAGCCTGGAAATCGGCCGGGGGCTGGTTTACGGGCTCATCGGTCCCAACGGCGCCGGCAAGACCACGGCCATGAGCATCCTGGCCACCCTGCTGCTCCCAGACGCGGGCACGGCCACGGTGGACGGCCTGGACGTGGTCCGGGACGCCGCAGAGGTGCGCGGCAGAATTGGTTACATGCCCGATTTCTTTGGCGTTTACGACGGCCTGCGGGCGACGGAATACCTGGAGTTTTTTGCCGCCGCCCATCACATCCCCGCCCACCGGCGGCCCGGCCTGGCCAGGACCCTCCTGGAACTGGTCAACCTGCCGGACAAGGCCGACGTATACGTGGACTCCCTTTCCCGGGGGATGAAGCAGCGGCTGTCCCTGGCCCGCTGCCTGGTGCACGACCCCAGGGTGCTGATCCTGGACGAACCGGCCTCGGGCCTGGACCCCAGGGCCCGGGCGGAGATGAAGGAAATCATCCGGCATTTGAAACACCTGGGTAAAACGGTATTGATCAGCTCCCACATCCTGCCGGAACTGGCGGAGATTTGCGACCAGGTGGCCATTATGGAAAAGGGCCGGCTGGTGGTCGCGGGCACGGTGGCGGAAATCACCGCCGTTTCCCGGGGTGCCAGGCCAATGCGGGTGGCGGTGCTGGACCGGGCGGAGGAACTGGCGGGCTTTCTGGCCACCCGGCCCGGGGTAAGTGAAACCCTGGCGGACGGACAGGAGGTCCGGTTCCTTTTCGACGGAAGCCGGACGGAACAGGCCGCCCTCTTACAGGCCATGGTCAGCGGCGGCTGGCCTGTGGTGGAATTCACCGAAGTACGGCGCAATCTGGAGGAGGCCTTTATGGCCGTCACCGCTGAGGGGGTTGAAGATCATGGCGGAAATTAACCCGGTTTTGCTCAAAGAGCTGCGCCAGCGGTTCCGCACCGGGAAAACGGCGTGGCTGCTGGCCCTTTACCTGCTGGTCATCGGCGCCTTCGTCCTGGGGTTCATGTACCTTAGCTGGCGGGGCTCCCCGGGCATTTTCCAGCCCGACCGCAGCCGCAGCCTGTTCATCATGCTCAGCGTCACCCAGCTGGTCCTGCTGGGCTTCGTGGTGCCGGGCCTCACCGCCGGCGTCATCAGCGGGGAACGGGAGCGGCAGACCTTGAATGTACTGCTGACCACCCGGCTCACCCCCCGGCAGATCATCTGGAGCAAGCTGGTTTCCGCCTGCGCCTTTGTGGTGCTGCTGGTGGCGGCCACTTTGCCCCTGTACAGCATCGTTTTTATGTACGGCGGCATCGCCCCGGCACAGGTGCTGGGGGTTTTCGGCTTCTACCTGGTGACCGTCTTTCTCTTCGGCTGCATAGGCGTGGCCTGCTCTTCTTTCTTTAAAAGAACGGGCGTGAGCACCGTCACGGCCTACGGCCTGGCCTTCGCCCTGGCGGCGGGCACCGGTTTCCTGGCGGTGTTTCTGCATGAAATGAACCGGCTGCAGGCCCGGGGAGGCATAAGCCCGGAAACCTGGCACCCGGCCTTTCTGGCCTGGGTGGTGGAATTTTTACAGGACATCAACCCCGTTTTTGTTTTAATGCAGATCCTGGGTGAAAATGGGATTCCCACGGGGGTAAATTTCGGCCTGCCCGGCTGGGCCGTTTACACCCTGGTCTACCTGGCCGCCGGCCTGCTGCTCCTGCACTGGAGCGCCCGCCTGCTTTTGCCCGGGGGGAAAAGGCGGCGAATCACCATGGATGTTTAAGTATCAGCGGCCAAAGAAAAAACCGGCCGGCTCATAAATTTACCCGTTACATTCCCCTTCCCAATCAGTCCATATATACTGAACGAAAAATTTTACCCATAAAGGAGGAGATGCAGTTGAACAAAGCACGGGGTGTGGCCGCCGCCGTGCTGGCGGCCGGTTTGCTGCTGGCGTCCCCGGTCTGGGCGGCGGAAAAACCGGCGGCCACCGTTCAAGTAACGGGCGGCGGAGGTGCAGTTCAAATGGAAGCAGTTAAAATGGAAGCATTGCCAGAGGCAAAACAGGGTATGCCGCAGGCACCCAAACCTGAGCTCAGTGCAGAGCAAAAACAGGCCCTGGAAAAGATCTATCAGGCCGTACCGGAACTGCAGGAGCTCACTGTGCAGTATGCCGGGAATGAGGGCGACAAATCCTGGTCGGTGATGCTCAGCGACCGGGCGCCGGACAGGGAAGCGGGCATTAACCGGGTAAGCGCCCACCTCACCTTTGACTCTGCAACGGGAGAGTTGATCCATTACAACTTCCATAACCCGGCCTGGGCCTCGGAAAAGGTCCCCTCCCCCGCCCTGGCCAGGGAAAAGGCGTTGGCCTTTGCCCGGCAGATCCTGGGGGACAAAATAAAGGACTACGAGCAGGGTGACGATATGGGTTTTGGCGGTGGAGGCAGCGCCGATGAAAAAGGCAATAAAATCTACTGGGCGGAAGCCAACGTACCCTACTACCGGCTGGTCAACGGAGTTCCCCTGATGAACAGCGGCTTCAGGGTGGGGGTGGATGTTTTCGGTCACGTCACCAGCTTTTACCGGGATAAGGAAAACGGGATTGACCCGGCCAAATTCCCCGATCCCTCCCGGGCCGTAACCCGGGAAGAAGCGGAAAAGACCTTTGCCGGGATGCTGGAAATGAAACTTTTTTATCTTGAACATCAACCTTTTTATGGTCTGTTTAAACCGGACAAGGGCGAAACCGGGCCGGCACTGGTGTATGCGCCTGCATCCCTGGCCCCCATCGATGCCCTGACGGGAAAACCCCTGGCCGAATTTATGCCCCCATTTTCCCAATCCCAGTGCATCACCCTGCAGGGTGAGGGCCGACAATTGATCGCCAGGACACCGGAGGAAGCCGCCAGGCTGCTGACAGAAACATTTGGCCTTGACCTGACGGGCATGGAGTTTCACGGAGCCAGCGATATGCAACCTTTTCATGATGGGGAGAGCAAACAGAAAAGCTATACCTGGAGCACCCTACCTCAAAAGGGGGCGGACGGCAAACCTGATTACCGCCTGATGCGTTATGTGCACCTGTTCACCAATGCCAGCACCGGAGAGGTTATAGGCTATAACCTCCAGGACGAATCCGGACGCGGCCAGAAAGCTACTGTTTCCCGGGAAACCGCCCGGGACACGGCGGTGCAGTTCCTGCAAAAATACCTGCCAGCAGGGACGGCAGAGCTGGAGATGCAGGCGTACCCGGAAGAAGAAATGATCCCCTCCTGGGTGGACAGGAGCAAGCTGAAAGATCAGGAACGCCCCCTACCGGTAATCTCGTTTACCTTTAACCAGATCCACCAGGGCGTGCCGATTATGGACCGGGCCTGCTCGGTGCAGGTAGACGCCCTGAGCGGGAAGATCGTTGGTTTTCACAACGGCATAAGCGGTGCGCCCGTTCCCCTGCCGGACAACCGGAACGTGGTGCCGGCCGAAACGGCCAAAGCCGAATTTTTAAAACAGCATCCCCTGAAGCTGGCTTACATCTGGCCCGAGTATTTTGACCAGAAAGCCCCCTCCCCTTACCTGGTCTATATCCCGGTTCCCGGGCCCGATTTTTATGTGGATGCCTTTACCGGGAAAACAGTGCAGCCGGAGAACAAGTAACGCTAATTATCGGGTAACAACACGGGCCGGCAGAAAGGACCCTTACATTACCTGTATATCACCTGGCCGCTCAATAACTGAACCGTTCCGGCGCAGGAGACCGTACAGGCCTCCTGCGCCGGCAAAAAAGCCGCAGGATCACCTCATAGCATAGCCTCCACGAATTTTTGCCGCCCCGTAGGCTGCGGCCGGTACAATACCTATATTCCATTATTAGACATACTTCTTCGTAAGAGGACAGTTACCTTTTGGGAGGGGATTTTCCGGCTCCGTCGTTGATGATAGCTTGGGCCTCTTCTAGCGTAGTGGCGGCAAAAAGCTCCTCCAGGACATAATCCAATACTTCCAGGCCCGTCATTTCCTGGACCTTTTGTTGCAAATCGGCCGATTTCTTACCAAATTTACGGGTCAGATATTTGCAGATGATTTCCCGGGTTCTTTCCACCCGACCTTCCGCACGACCCTCCGCACGACCCTCCGCACGACCCTCCGCGCGACCTTCTGCGCGGCCTTTCTCATGCCAGCTGGTGGTTATCTGCATGATCACGTCGACCTCCTTACTATCCAGTTTTCCCAATTCCCGGTTATATTGTTCTTCTTCCTCCCGATTCAGTTTCAGGTAGGTCTCGAAAAAACCGGCCAACAGTTCCATCCGGGCCGGGTCCAATTTCATCCGGGCCAGCATGCGCATGAATTCAACTTTCACTTTTACCTTTTCTTCCGGCTGAAAGCCCATTTTGCTTAAAAGGGCGGCGGCCACCGGGTTGTCACCCTGGATGTATTCCCGCCAGTTCAGTTTCTTCAGCTCCAGCTTGTAAAACCGGAAATTTAAAACATCCAGAAACGGGAACACCAGCTCGAAACTATCCGGTTCGGCGCGGCGACAGCTCTAAACGACTCTCCTTCGCGTGCTCTCCTTGCGGAGGCCACATTTCGTGGTGCCCCTGCCATCGCCGAGGTCAGACTCCCAATCGGGCTCACCGGCACCATGGTGAAACGACCTTCTTCAACCTGGTGGTACACCAGAAGTTCGCTTCCCAACCATTTTCATCCTTCGTGGTGCCGCATATTAGCGGCATGGGGGACTCTCAATAAATTGGACAACAACACCGGGCCGGCAGAAAAAACCAGCAAGCATACCTGTATCACCTGACCACAACCACTGAACCGTACCGGCCCCGGAATCCATGGGGACCAACCTGCACCGGCAAACAAGCCGCAGAATACCTGCGGCTTGTTTGCGTTACATGCGGTACTGTTCGCTAAACTGTCATTACGCCCGGTGGTTAGTAAGTCAGTAACTGATATGATTCCGAAAGCTTTATTCCTTTATACTGCTCCAGTTCCAGCACGCCCTGCTCGGTCAAGCGCAGCCAGTCGGAGGGGTGAACATGATTTTCTTCACCCAAACGTTTGATCAGGCCGGCTTTTTCCAGAGCCTGCACCTCCGGCGCCAGCAGCTCCATGGTGGTTTTCATCAGCGCCGCCAGATCTAAAAAGCTGATCTCCGTCTCCGGCGACTTGCGGTGCTCTTCAAACAATACTTTGATCAGCACCTTGCGCATGGACTCGGCATCATGATACAGGGCCAGCTCATTTTTTTGCTGCCAGATCTGCAGTTCCCCTTCCGTCACCAGCGGCCAGAAATCTATTTGCGTCAGCTGATCGGTAAAAACATCAATGGGTTTGGACGGATCCCGGTTGGGTTCGGCAAAAAGCACCTCTTTGATTTTCCGCGGGGCAATAACCGTGGGATCCAGCTGGGAGATGCGCATAAACATATCGCTGATCCTGATGGTGTGGTAAATGCCGTTCACCGTAAAACCAATTTCCACCCCGGGCACGGGAAACTCCCCGCGCTTTAAAAAGCCAAACCGGATCACCCGCGGCCTGCGAATATCTTTCATTATACTCCTCCTCCCTTTAATTTGATCAAAACATCACAAACCATATATAGTATAAGGGAGAATTAGATAATTTGTCCAGATATTATCATAATGCCGGAGTTTTTTTTTCAACGCCATGGGGGAACGGGTTGGCATTTGTCCCCGGCTGCTCTTCGGGCTGCTGGTCGACAAACGCAAAAGCTGCTTCCCCTTCTAGTATACCCGGCACCCAGCGGCTCAACTGACCAAAGGCGAGCAAAGGCCCCGGCCACCGTTCCCGGCTTTACCCGGCAATTGCCGCCGGGCTGGCGGCAAAAACACTCCCCGGTGGAACCCGGCCCGCTCAACCGGAATATCCGCAGTCTACCCGGGGATTTTCGCTTATACTTTTGATGGGTAAATAAAAAATGTTAATCTCCGGCAGGAAAATAATCATTTCCTTCGAAACTATTTTTTGTATATCTATGGTCAGGCCATCTTACCTTTATTTAATTTGATATGAGGGAGGAAGGAGCAGTGGAACTACGCCCAGACGTGGCCAGAGAAATTACTCAATTTGTTTTCAGGGAGACCGGCCTGCATAGCATTGTATGCGACCGGACCGGCACCATTATTGCCGATTCCGCCGGAGAACGAATAGGCGTGGTGCATAACGGTGCCCGCACCATAATGACCACTTCCGCGGAGGAATATGCCGCTACGAAGGAGGAAGAAGTGGCCACAAGTGGAAAAACAAAAGAGGGGTACAGCATTGCCATCAAAGCAGACGGTGAAAAGATCGGCACCTTCGGCATCACGGGGCGGTTGGAAATTGTCCAGCCCATAGCGAAAATCGCTTCCCCACTGGTGGTAAAAATGCTCCGGGACGAAGAAATCAAAGAACAGATACAGGAGCAGGCCCGGGCGGTGTCCGCAGCCATCCAGGAGGCCGCCCAGGTCGTCCAGCAATTTACCGCTTCATCCCAGGAACTGGCCGCCACCAGTGAAAACCTGATCCGGGAATCCCGGGAGGCGGCCCACCAGGTGCAAAACAGCGCCCAGATCCTGTCTTTCATCCGTAATGTGGCCGATCAAACCAAACTGCTGGGATTAAATGCCGCCATCGAAGCGGCCCGGGCCGGTCAGGCGGGCCGGGGCTTTGCCGTAGTGGCCGGTGAAGTACGCAAACTGGCCGAAGAAAGCAGCCATTCGGTAAAGGAGATAGAAAAAACCCTGGATCAATTTGAAAAGGCCATCGGTCTGGTGAGCAACGGTATAGAAAAGAACAGCCAGATCACCCGGGAACAGGCCCAAACCGTAGAAAAGATAGCTGCCATGATTGAAAGGTTGCAAAAAATCGACCGGGAACTCTCCCGCATGGCCGGCAATCTTAAATAACAGCCGGCATGGCTTTAATTTCCATGATCCGGCTTCACGCATCCATCGCCTTTGGACCACCAACCCAAACGCAAACGAAGGCCACGGCCACACCCACATTTTTTCCGGCCGGTATGTTATAATCTTACCATAAACCCCACAGGAGGATTTGCCTTTGTCCTATACCTTTCAGATCAAAACCCTGGGCTGCCCGGTAAACCAGCAGGAAGGCAGGGGCCTGGCCGAAGCCATGATCAGGGCCGGTTTCATCGAAACCACCGGATCGGCCGACGTATACATCGTCAACAGCTGCGTGGTCACCCGGGCGGCGGCCGCCGAAGCCCGCCGCCTGGCTGCCAAAGCCAGAAGGGAAAACCCGGAGGCGCTGGTGGTGCTGGCCGGGTGTTACCCCCAGGTCTACCGGGAGGAAATAGCGGAAAAGCTACCCGGGGTGGATCTGATCACCGGTACCGCCGGCAGAGCAAAGCTGCCCGCCCTGATCTCCCGCCGCCTGGCCGGCGAACCGGTGGAAAGGCTGCTGGTTACCCCGCACGGGCCGGATGAAACCTTTGAGGAGTTGCCGGTGGTGGAGCATTACGGCCGCACCCGCCCGGTGATTAAAATCCAGGAAGGCTGTGATGAGGTCTGCACCTACTGCATTGTGCGGGTGGCCCGGGGACTGCCCCGCAGCCTGGCTCCGGAAAAGGTGCTGGCCCGGGTGCGCCGCTTTGTGGAACAGGGTTACCGGGAAGTGATTTTAGCCGGCACCCACCTGGGCACCTACGGCAAAGACATTCCCGGGTGGAACCTGGCCCGGCTCATCCGGGAAATCAACCGCCTGCCCGGTGATTTTCGCCTGCGGCTGGATTACGTGGAACCCATGGACGTGAACCTTGAGCTGCTGGAGGCCATGGCCGCCCCATCAAGGGTTTGCCCCTTTCTCTATCTGCCCCTGCAGAGCGGCTCCGACCGGGTTTTGCAAAGGATGGGGCGGCGGTATACCGCCGGTGATTACGCCCGCCTGGTCCTTACGGCCCGGGAATTGATCCCCGGCCTTTCCCTCTGGACCGACCTGATCGCCGGTTTTCCCGGGGAAAGGGAAGAGGATCACCGGCAGACCCTCCAATTTGTAGAAGGGCTGGCCCTGTCCCACCTGCATGTCTTTCCCTACTCTCCCCGGCCGGGGACGGCAGCAGCCACCTTTCCCGATCAGGTAGCCCCGGACGTGAAAAAGAAACGGGTGGATGAGCTGCGGGCCCTGGACCGGGAACTTTCCCTGCGCTTTCACCGGCAGCAGGTGGGGAAACAGGTGCAGGTGCTGGTGGAAAAAATTAAGAACGGGCAGGGGGAGGGGTTTTCTGAACATTATGCGAGGGTCCGTTTTCCCGCCACCGATCCGGAAATGAAAGGCCGCCTGATACCGGTACAGGTCACGGCCGCCCGGCAGTGGGGCGTGGAAGGCCAAATCCCCCGCTAGATAATACGGTGATTCCCTACCCTTAAACGAAGTTCACCGGGTCTTCCGCACAATGGTTTTATGTTTAAGCCCGTATCGCCGGGTTGACACTTTGGATTTGCCCAGTTCCGGGATACTGACTACATGTACCTTATACTGGAATAAGCCTATCGGCACAAAGGAGATAATCGGCCAGATGAATGGGACAGACGAATGGGAAAGCAAAAGGCGGCCATTCAGTTGCCTTTTTTTGCCTCTTTATCTATCGTGGTTTTTCCGGGATTGGACGTTTGTCTTGAAAGACAAGTGTCCAATTTGTCCCCATCTTGCATTTTCGGCTTACTTGCACCAAATAAAACAGCCCCGTGATCCTTTGCGGGGCCTAATTTTTCCCTGGTGCGCCCGGAGGGACTCGAACCCCCGACACGCGGTTTAGGAAACCGCTGCTCTGTCCGCCTGAGCTACGGGCGCATTACCGCTTGCTAAACTATTATTGCCGGGCTTCACCCGGCAACCCGGCCCTGTCCGGGCATCCGTAAGATTATGGCATGGTGTGCCTGGAGGGACTCGAACCCCCAACCTTCTGATCCGTAGTCAGATGCTCTATCCAATTGAGCTACAGGCACACGCTCCCACAACACCGGCAAAAGTTATTTTATCAAATAATACATAACAAGTCAAGTACCCCGGCACGGGTCCAGTGCTGACGCACGAAAAATCACCGTAAACCTTGCCTGCTAAGGAATTGAGCATATAATTTGTGCGATAAAAATTTTAACTTGAGCTCGGCAATATTTTATAAATGTCATGTCTTGGATTCATGGGTCAGCACTGGCACGGGTTATATTTCAAGCGCCGGCAGAGCTTGAAACCCCCGGCCTCCCGTCCTTTGAAATCCATGGTTTTCCGGGATTCAAGGGATGACGTACCACTACCTTCGGTTTAAATAGCCACCGGATGGATAAATACTAAAAAGGTGTGCGCTCGTCGCACACCTTTTTCCTGGCGGAGAGTGAGGGATTCGAACCCTCGAGACAGCTTTAGAACCGTCTACTCGCTTAGCAGGCGAGCGCCTTCGACCTACTCGGCCAACTCTCCATGTATTTACCCAGCTGGCGGAGGGAGTGGGATTCGAACCCACGGGGCCACAGGGACCCAGCGATTTTCAAGACCGCCTCCTTAAACCACTCGGACACCCCTCCAGAATATGCCCGATAGCACTTAAAGTATATCACAGCCGCCCAAACCTGTCAACCGGCCTGTACGGCCGGCCGGGCAGGTATGTTAAAAAAGATGTAAAACCCCTGCTTAAGCATGAGTGGGAGGCTTCCGGATGCGCGCCCGAAAGCCTCCCTCCCACAACCGGCCGAATTTTTCCGTTCCGGACGGTGAACATTTAAATCGTTCCGGAACTTCCGGAATCCTTAAGGCTTTTCCCATCGGGACTTTACGGCCGGGTCAAAGGTATTACCACCAAATTTCCCAACGGGCCCGGCACAAGTTGCCGGTTTACTCACCAAATAGGTGACCAATGGCCCGGCCGGGATCATTCCGACCGCTCCATACCCTCTTAATCAATTTTCCCCCGGTAATCGGGCAGCAGGATGGGGGCCACCTTCTGCCCCAGGCCCTCTTTCTGCAGTTCCTCGTGATAGCGCTTGACGTGATCCAGGGTCAGCCGGCCCAGCTGCACGTTTTTGGCCCTTTCGGCGGCGTTCATACCGGCCCGGCGGCCAAAGACGATGATGTCCAGCAGGGAATTGCCCATCAGGCGGTTGCGGCCGTGCACGCCGCCGGAGGCCTCCCCGGCCACGTACAGGTTGGGAATGCTGGTTTCCGCCCGGTCGTTGATTAAAATGCCGCCGTTCTGGTAGTGCAGGGTGGGGTAGACCAGGATGGGCTGCTCGGCCATATTGATATTAAAGCGCTTGTACTGACGGAACATGGCCGGCAGTTCTTTTTCGATGGTTCCCTTGCCGTGGATAATTTCGATCATGGGCGAATCCAGCCACACGCCCAGCCGCCCGCTGGGTGAGGCTATACCCTTGCCCCGCTCGTTGCACTCCCGGATGATGGCCGAGGAAACGGCATCCCTGGTCTCCAGGGGATAAATAAACTGTTCCCCTTCGATATTCACCAGCTGGGCACCCAGGCCCCGCACCTTTTCCGTCACCAGCTGGCCCACGATCTGTTCCGGGAAAGCCACGCCCGTGGGGTGAAACTGGGTGGCGTCCAGGAAGACCAGCTTCGCCCCGGCCCGGTAGGCCATGACAATGCCGTCGGCGGTGGCGCCGTAGTGGTTGGTGGTGGGGAAGCCGCCGATATGCAGGCGGCCGGAACCGCCGGTGGCGATGATCACCGTTTTGGCCCGGACCACCAGGTACTGTTCCGTTTCCAGGTTGTACAGCACCGCTCCGGCACACTGGCCCGTTTCATCCATGATCAGCTCCACCGCCGGGGAAAATTCGATTACCTGAATCCCCCGGTTGCGGGCCTCGTCCCGCAGGGTACGCATGATTTCGGCTCCGGAATAGTCATGGGCAAAATGCATGCGTTTTCTGGAGGTGCCTCCACCGTGAATGGTGTGCATGGTGCCGTCGGGGAACTTGCTGAACATGCAGCCCAGGCCTTCCAGCCAGTGGATGCACAGGGGGGCATCCTTCACCAGGGCGGCCACCAGTTCCGGGATGTTGTGAAAACCGCCGCCGCCCATCACGTCCAGGTAGTGGATGGCCGGAGAGTCGTTTTCCTTGTCAGCCGCCTGAATACCGCCCTCGGCCATCATGGTGTTGGCATCCCCGTGCCGCAGCTTGGTGGCCAGCAGCACCCTGGCCCCGCCTTCCTGGGCCAGCAGGGCCGCCGAGGTTCCGGCACCGCCGCCGCCGATAACCAGCACGTCCACGTCAAAATCTATGTTGTCCAGGGAAAAGCTGTCGGGATCCAGCATACTCCGGCTTTCCAGCAGGTCCGCATGCTCGTGGGTGAATTTGTCCCCCTTGTTGGGGCCCACTTTCACCGGGCGGGTGGCATCGGGTTTGTAGTCCGGGTGGTAGGAACGCAGCAGGTTGTCCTTTTCATCGGGTTTCAGGCGGGGAAAGGTTTCCTTTAAACGCCGTTCCCTGGTTTGTTCCACAACCTTGATCAGGTCGAACATTTCCTGTGTATACATGCTTATTTCCACCTTCCTTATGGTTCAATATCCCGGGCGTTGTACATGTTCTGCAGTTCTTCCCGGCTCAGCTTGGTCAGTCTGTCCAGCTCCGCGTCAAACCGGCCGGCCTGAATTTCTGCCACCCGTTTGGCCAGGTGCTGCGCCCGGGGGGCGATGTGCCGTCCATAGAGGCGGCGGCCCAGTATGGCCACGTTATATTGCACAATTTCCGCCGGGCAGCGGGAGGCACACAGACCGCACATGATACAGTCGAAGGACATATGGGCCAGCTTTTCGATATCTCCCCGCTGGGCGGCGGCGATATAGTTCATTACATTTAATTCCTGGGGACAAATGCGGGTGCACTGGTTGCAGCCCAGGCAGCGGGTCATTTCGGGATAATGCTGCAGCATGGTGGCCAGGGTGGGGGTTAATTCCTCCAGGTTATAGGTGGCCTTGTTGGCCGGGTAAAAGGGTATCTGGGTGAGGTACATGCCGTCTTCCACCATGGTCTGGCAGGCCAGTCCCACCTTCAGGCGGAAATCCCCGGGCTTGCGGTATACCGTACCGCAGGCGCCGCAAAAACCTCCCCGGCAGCCACAGCCCCGGATAAAGCGGTAACCGGCATATTCCATGGCTTTCATAATGGTCAGTCCGGCCGGCACCTCATAGTGCTTACCCATAATATATATGTTTATCATTTCCCGTTCTTCGGCCATGACACTTTCCTCCTTCAAGGCAAATCTATGCTCCCGGCAAAAGGGGCCTGGGGTCCACATAATGCTGTTCCAGCCCCAGTTTTTCCGGGGGAATTTTCAGTGCCGCTCCCACCAGCTGGGTAAAATACAAAACGGGTATTTTCTTAAAGCTGCTGTCTTCCCCGGCGATTTTTTCCTGCAGCCAGTCCAGGTTGAACTGGCACAGGGGACAGCTGGTAATAATTGCTTCCGCCCCCCTGGTTGTAGCGGAATCCAGTATATCCCGCACCTTTTGTTTTACCAGGGTGTTGTCGTGCAGTACCTGATAGGAACCACAGCAGGTGGTTTTGTCGGGGTATTCCACCACCTCCGCCCCCAGGGCGGTAACCAGTTCCTCCATGATGGTGGGGTTGTCCGGATGGTCGAAGGATACCTCCGCGGCCGGCCGGACCAGCATGCAGCCGTAATAGCAGGCCACCTTCAGGCCGTTTAAGGCGCCGCCCGCCCGCTCCTGCAGCACGTCAAATCCCACCTGATCTTTAAACAGCTCCAGGGGATGGAGCAGCTGCGTTTCCCCATGGTAATCCACTTCTAAATAATCATTTAACTTCCGGTGGACTTCCGGATTGGTCTTTATGGCATGGTTGACCCGTTTTAATACGTTATAGCAAAAGGAGCAGACTGTAACCAGCCGGCCGTCTTCTTTCGCCGCGTCGGACAAAATGCGGGCGGCGGCCACCATGCCCATATAGTTGTCCTGGGCCAGGGGAAATACGGTACCACAGCAGGTCCACTGGGGCAGTTCCACCAGTTCCACGCCCAGGGCGGCCAGGGAGTCCCGGGTGGAATCATCCAACCCCCTGGCCTTGCTGTGCAGAGTACATCCCGGAAAGTATGGTATTTTCATCTCTATCCCCCTTTACGCGCTCAGCTTGCGAAAACCGCTGGTCAGGGCCATCTGGGGAACCCGGGTCAGCAATTCCACCGGGATTTTTTCGGCCGCCAGCACTTCCCTGCCCCGGCGCAGGTTGATTACCCGCAGGGCTTCCATCAAACGGGCGATATCTATACCCCGGGGACAGCGGGCGGTGCAAATTAAACAGGTGCTGCACACCCAAATGGACTTGTAATCCAGCATGCCGGCATTACCCAGTTGAATGGCCCGCATAACCTGCCGGGGCAGAAAATCCATGTTCTCCCTGCCCGTGCACCCGGCGCTGCAGGTTCCACACTGCATGCACAGATTGGCATTTTGACCGCTTATTTCTTTAATTTGTTCCACCAGTTCCCGGTTTACTTTGCTTGATAATTCCATAGCCATAGTCCATCTGACTCCTTTTTAAAATTCTTTAATCCCACCTTTGTTTTTCGGCGATACCTTCCTCCCTGCCTCCCACTTTTTTCCTTAACTTTGGCCGGTCACCCATTCTCTTCCGTAGTTTCATGCAATTTTCTTGCTAGCTGACGGACAACCACCCGGGGAAGGAACCGCCGGGCGTGGTGCAATTATTCTTAATAATTTAAGCATTTTAAAACTGTGCTTTCATAAATAAAAAAATTAAAAAGACTTGAAATTATAACTTTTAGAATTTAACTATAGTAATTAGAATGGGGGACTGGCGGCTGATGATGAACGGTTATTATTTCCCGGCGGTGATTGTGGTTATACCGCCCATATAGGGTACCAGCGCCTCAGGTATGAGAACACTGCCGTCGGGCTGCTGGTAATTTTCCAGAATGGCCGCCACCGTCCGGCCCACGGCCAGGCCGGAACCATTCAAGGTATGCACGAACTGCGGTTTGGCCTTTCCTTCTTTAAAGCGGATGTTGGCCCGCCGGGCCTGGAAGTCCTCAAAGTTGCTGCAGGAAGAAATTTCTTTGTATGCTCCGTAGCTGGGCAGCCACACCTCCAGGTCGTAGGTTTTGGCCGAGGAAAAGCCCAGATCACCCGTACACAGGATCACCACCCGGTAGGGCAGGCCCAGGAGCTGCAATACCCTTTCCGCATCGGCGGTCAGCTTTTCCAGCTCGTCGTAGGAATCCTCCGGCCGGGTGAATTTCACCAGTTCCACCTTGTTAAACTGGTGCTGGCGGATGAGCCCCCGGGTATCCCGGCCGGCCGCTCCGGCTTCGGCCCGGAAACAGGCGCTGTAGGCACAATGGTAAATGGGCAGTTTTTCAGCGGGCAAAATTTCATCCCGGTAAAGGTTGGTTACCGGCACCTCTGCCGTGGGGATCAGGTAGTAATCCCGGCCCTCCAGCTTGAACATATCTTCGGCAAATTTGGGCAGCTGCCCGGTGCCGATCATGCTGTCGCTGTTAACCACAAAGGGCGGAAAAACTTCCACATAGCCGTGCTCCTTGATATGCAGGTCCAGCATGAAGTTGATGACGGCCCTTTCCAGCCGCGCTCCGGCCCCTTTATAAAAGGAGAAACGGGCTCCCGTCACTTTAGTCCCCCGTTCAAAATCAAGGATATCCAGCGCTTCCCCCAGATCCCAGTGGGCCCTGGCCGGAAAGTCAAACTGCCGGGGATCCCCCCAGCGTCTTACTTCCACATTATCTGCGTCGTCCCTGCCCACCGGGACACTGGCATGGGGAATATTGGGGATATTTAACAACGCCACCTGGATCTGTTCTTCCAGATCCCGGATTTCTTCATCCAGCTCTTTAATTTGCTGGGAAACCTGCCGCATCTCCAGGACCATATCCCGGGCTTCCCGGCCGGCCTTTTTCAAACGGCCGATTTCCTCGGAAACCACATTACGCCGGTTTTTCAGCTGCTCCGCCACCACCAGTTTTTCCCGCCGCCGGGCGTCCAGTTCCAGAAAGGGCTTCAAGCTGACCGCAGCCCCCCTTTTCTGCAAAGATTCTTCCACCAACCGGGGGTTATTGCGCACAAATTTCAAGTCTAACATAAAATGGTTACCTCCAGCGTAAATGTTTACTGAAAACAGCAGGTTAACATCCGGAGCACTGGCCCGGCACTCACCAGAATACTTTTTAACTCCTGGAGTTTAAGGTTTAATTGATACCCACCTGTTCTATAAACCTGGTAAGCCGGTGAGTGCCGGGTGGAGCACCGGAGCAAGCGGAACAACGCCGTGCCTGCCGGTACAGCGTTTTACCGTCCACCGGGTTTTAATAGTATTTCCATTTTTGCCGTTATGACCCACATCCTATAGTGCTTTCTGCTCGCCGGCCTGCATCCAGCCACCCAAATGACAGGTGTCGTTTAAAACAATAACCCGAAAAATGTCGTCCCGCCATCCCAGAATATTGATCCCGGTGTTGTCCAACCGGATCCGCCAGAAATGGGATTGATCCAGGCCCAGGACGCGGCGCAGGATGGTGCGGATGGGGGTGTCGTGGGTCACCGCCGCAACCGTGCCTCCAGGGTGATCATGGATCATTTTTTCCAGTGCGGCCCAGGCTCGCTCCTCCACTTCCACCAGGGATTCCCCCCGGGGCATCCGGACCGTATAGGGTAGGGTACGCCACCGGGTCAGTAAATCGGTGTATTTATCCTCCACTTCAGACAGCAGCATCCCTTCCCAATCGCCATGGCAAATCTCGATGATCCCCGGCAGGTAAATTGGCTTCAGTCCATGGGCGGCGGCCACTATTCGGGCACAATCGCTGGCCCTGGACAGGGGGCTGGTATAAACGGCCGCCAGGGATATCCTGGACAACACCCGGGACAGGGCCCGGGACTGGACCAGACCCTCTTCGTTTATGGGAATATCCAACCTGCCCTGATATCGGGAACAGCGGTTCCAGGCGGTGGTCCCATGCCGGACCAGAATGACCAGCGTTTCCCTTTCCGGCAATAACTCACCCCCCACCGGCATACCGGAAACCTACAGGTGCACCATCTTTACATCCAGCACCCCATCGACCTGAGCGATTTCCCCCAGGGTTTCCTCGGGCACCGGGGCGTCCACGGAAAGCATCATTATGGCCTTGCCGCCAATTTCCTTGCGCCCCACCTGCATGGCCGCAATGTTGATATCATGTTTGCCGATTAGCAGACCCACGGGACCAATAATGCGCGGTTTATCGATATGGGGTACATAAAGAATATGGCCGCTGGGGTCCACGTCGATGCGGTAACCGTCAATCATTACAACCCGGGGGTCCTGCTTGCCGAACAGGGTGCCGGCCACACTTTTTTCGGCCTTGTCGGAGTATACCTTCACCGTAATCAGGCTGGCATAACCCTCCGCTTCCCCGTCCACGGCCTGGAAGACCTGGATGCCCCGGTTTTTGGCCAGAACGGGGGCGTTCACAAAGTTTACCGTTTCCTGCAGGATGGGATCCAGCAATCCCTTGACCACCGCCGTGGTCAGGGGGCTGACCTCCTGCCTGGCCAGTTCGCCGCTGTACACCACTTCGATCTTACGGATGCGGCCGGTTACCAGCTGTGCCTGCAGCTTGCCCAGCTTTTCGGCCAGGCCCAGATAGGGACGCACCGCCGAAAGCACCTGGGGACTGATGGATGGTATATTGACCGTATTTTTGACCAGTTTCCCCCTTAAAGCAGCCACTATCTCCCCGGACACATCCACCGCCACATTCAACTGCGCCTCCCGGGTGGATGCCCCCAGATGGGGGGTGGCAATAAAGTTGGGCAGTGATAATAACGGGCTTTCCGTATTGGGTTCCTTTTCAAAAACATCCAGGGCGGCGCCGGCCACCTTTCCGGAAACCAGGGCTCGATAAAGGGCCTCTTCGTCGATAATCCCTCCCCGGGCGCAGTTAATGATGCGCACACCATCCTTCATCAGGGCAAAGGCCTCATCACCAATCATATGGTAGGACTCTTTGGTTTTGGGCAGGTGGACGGTAATAAAATCGGAGCGCCTGTACACATCTTCCAGGGCAACCAGCTCCACGGCCAGGGAGGCGGCCTTTTCCTCGTTAATGAAGGGATCATAGGCAATGACGTTCATTTCCAGCGCCTGGGCCCGTTTGGCCACCGCCGAGCCAATGCGGCCCAGGCCGATAATGCCCAGGGTTTTATCCCGCAGCTCGACGCCGATAAAGGCCTTCTTATCCCAAACCCCTTCCTTCAACCGGGCCACGGCCTGGGGAATATTGCGGGCCAGGGCCAGCATCATGGCAATGGTGTGTTCGGTGGCGGCAATGGTATTACCGTCGGGGGCGTTGACCACCAGAATACCCCGGGTGGTGGCCGCCTCCAGGTCTATATTATCCACGCCCACCCCGGCCCGGCCAATCACCTTGAGATTTTGTGCCGCCTCCACCACCCGGCGGGTCACTTTGGTGGCGCTGCGCACAATCAGGGCGTCGTATTCCGGAATGACCTGCACCAGATCATCTTCGGTCATTTTTTGACCGATCACCACCTCTATGTCCTCCTCCCGCCGGAGCGGCACCAGCCCTTCTTCCGAAACACCATCCATAACCAGGACTTTGAGCATCATTCATTCCTCCCCAAAAATACTTCCTGAGCCGCCCGTACACCCGCACCCAGCTCAACAGGGTAACCCAGCCGGGCCAGGGCCATTTCCAGCCCGCCGATGCCCAGAATGACATCCATTTTACCGGCAAAGCCCATGTGGGCGATGCGGAATATCTTTCCTTTCAGAATTCCCTGCCCGCCGGCAAAGGTAATGCCCAGTTCTTCCTTCAATACCTTGCGGATATCATCGGCACCCAAACCTTCCGGACTACGCACCGCTGTAACCGTGGGGGACGCGCAATGATCCGCCGCCAGGGGCTCCAGTCCCAGTGCCCTTACGGCCGCCCGCACGGCCCGGGCCAGCAGGCGGTGGCGGGCGTAAACATTTTCCATCCCTTCATTCATCATCATATCCAGGGCCGCATCCAGTCCCTGGAACAGAGCCACATTGGGTGTGTAAGCGGTATTCCACTTTTCCAGTGACTTGCGGGCCGCCGGTAGACTGAAATAAAAGCGGGGTGCCCTGTTTTTCTCAATCACTTCCCAGGCCCTGGAGCTCACTCCGATCATGGCCAGGCCCGGTGGCAGCATCATGGCCTTCTGGGAGGCGGTGACCAGAATATCCACGTGCCATTCGTCCATGCGGATTTCAATGCCGCCCACACCGCTGACCCCATCCACCAGCAACAATGCCGGGGTTTCGGCCACCAGGGCGCCAATGCCGGCAATATCGTTCAACACGCCGGTGGAGGTTTCATTTTGCGTGGCCAGCACCGCTTTGTAGCCGGGATTGCCGGCCAGTTTCTCCCGCACCACGGAAAGATCCACGTCTTTACCCCATCCAAAGGATACTTCGTCTACCTCGGCCCCGTAGGCCCGGGCAATTTTGGTGAAGCGTTCGCCAAAATTGCCGGTAATTAAAGCCAGCACCCGGTCACCGGGGGAAACCACGTTGGCGATGGCCGTTTCCAGACCGCCGGTGCCGGAATTGGTCAGGATAAAGACATCCTCTTTTGTCTGAAACACCTGCCGTATTTTCTCCTGGATGCGCCGGTGTAATGCGGCAAAATCCTCACTGCGGTGGCCGATCATGGGTCGTGACATGGCCGCCACCACCGAAGGCGGTACAGGTGTGGGTCCTGGAATCATCAGGTATTGTTTGTCCTGCATAATCAAAACTCTCCCTTGCTGAAAAAATTAAACCTCCCGTCCCTTGCCGGCAATAGCCAACAGGGACGAGAGGTTTTCCTCCCGCGGTGCCACCCTTTTTGACAGGCATTGTTAACCCATATGCCCGCCCTCTCGTACTTGATAACGGGAACTGCCCGTGCCTGCCTACTGCTGCTTTCAGCAGGCCCCCTTCGGGGAGCTCTTTCGCCGGACGCCCTGCCGGTTTGCACCACCCACCGGCTCTCTAAAAGGGCTCTTCCGGTTACTCTACCCCTGCATCGGGTTTTGAAAATGCTTCAATTTTAACCTGGATAAAATAATACTACAGGATTACCGTTTTGGCAACAAGAAATTATCGCTTTTGCGCAATTTTAACATTCTCCAGGAACAATTGATGCAGCCTGGTATCGCGGGTCAACTCGGGATGAAAGGCCGCGGCCAGGAAATGCCCCTGCCGGGCCAGCACAATTTTATCTTCATAGCGGGCCAGCACATCCACCTCCGGACCCACGGAAACAATATACGGAGCGCGGATAAAAACCGCCCGCAGGGGCCTTTCACCCAGGACGGGAATAACCAGATCCTCTTCAAAGCTGTCCACCTGCCGGCCGAAGGCGTTTCTCTCCACCAGCATATCCATGAAACCCAGCCGGGGTTGGTCCGAGCCTTTAATTTCCCGGGCCAACAGGATCAATCCGGCACAGGTGCCGAAAACGGGGAACCCGCTGGCACCCATTTTTTTAATTGGTTCCAGCAGATCATATTCCAGGAGCAGTTTGCCCATGGTGGTGCTTTCCCCGCCGGGAATAATCAGGCCATCCAGACCTTCCAGTTCATGGGGTTTGCGTACCTGGCGGGAATCAACTCCACAGGCCGCCAGCATTTTTTGATGTTCCACAAAGGCCCCCTGCAGGGCCAGTACACCGATTAGCATTATTTACTACTTCCTTCCGCTTATCACCAAAATGGGTTTCGGGGTAAAGTTCGCCGGCCAGTAGTAAGCCGGTAAGTGATTGCCACATGAAACTGCCGTTATCTACTGACCGGTGACGCCTGACGGCAGGCGACTATTTCTACCAGCCCCTATCCTGCATACGCTGCTCCGGGGCAATGGTGGCAATCTCCAGGCCGGGCATGGCTTCACCCAGGTCTTTGGAGACCTCCGCCAGCACCGCCGGATCATTGTAATGGGTGGTGGCGGCCACAATGGCCTTTGCCCGGGCAGCCGGGTTTTTGGATTTAAATATGCCGGAGCCCACAAATATACCGTCCGCGCCCAGCTGCATCATCAGCGCCGCATCGGCCGGAGTGGCAATGCCGCCGGCTGCAAAGTTGACCACGGGCAAACGACCCGTTTCGGCCACCTGCAGCACCAGCTCATAGGGAGCGCCCATTTCTTTGGCGGCGGCCATCAACTCATCCCGGCGCATGCCCTGCAGCCGGCGAATTTCCGCCATGACCAGGCGCATGTGGCGGACCGCCTCCACCACATTGCCGGTACCCGGTTCGCCCTTGGTACGGATCATGGCCGCCCCTTCACCGATACGGCGCAATGCCTCGCCCAGGTTGCGGGCACCGCAGACAAAGGGCACCTTAAACTGGTGCTTGTCAATGTGGTGCTGCTCGTCAGCGGGGGTAAGCACTTCACTTTCATCGATATAATCCACGCCCAGCTGTTCGAGAATCTGCGCCTCCACAAAATGTCCGATGCGCACCTTGGCCATAACCGGAATGGTTACGGCATCCATAATACGTAAAATCACCGTCGGGTCGGCCATGCGGGCCACTCCACCCGCCGCCCGGATATCGGCAGGCACCCTTTCCAGAGCCATAACGGCACAGGCGCCGGCTTCCTCAGCAATTTTAGCCTGTTCGGGGGTGGTGACATCCATGATCACGCCACCTTTGAGCATCTCCGCCAGACCTTTTTTCACCGTCCAGGTTCCTTTTTCGGCCATAAATATCCCCCTATTCCTTTTGGTTCGATCTACAACACAGTATTTTAACCGACTTTAATAACAAAAACAAGGTTTGTCAGGTCAAAAAATAACCGCCTTCCATAGGCCGAAAAACATAAAGGACAGGAACAGGTGAAAAAAGGGGACAGGCTGCTATTTGAAAAAGCAGCCTGTCCTTTTATTTAAATATTTTGCAGCGGCGACCTGCTCTCCCAGGGGTCCACCCCCCGGTACCATCGGCCCTGGAGGGCTTAACTGCCGTGTTCGGGATGGGAACGGGTGTTTCCCCTCCGGTATGGCCACTGCAA
>NZ_WHYR01000036.1 GCF_009428905.1 Desulfofundulus thermobenzoicus
GCGAATATTTAACATGAGACCTCACACTCCTTTAGCTTGATTTTTGGTGTTTTTTGGGCGCGCGAGGTCTCATTTCTTTTTCAGGGGGCTGATCCCCTTCTGGTGCCTACTGAAATTTTACACGGCCTACCGCCTTGCGATCAATGGAGGGACCCCCACTAACTGGGCTGTTGTTCCGGCTACGTCTACGATAGTTGCGAATAACCAACAGCCAACGACGGGGTCCGGGTCGAGGTACACTTTCAGCTTCAGGTTGGACGTACCGCCAAATACCCCTGCCCAGAGTTACCAGGGAACGCTTACGATAGAAGCAAATACAATTTAACGCTGTTCCGCCGTTCTTCCCCCCTCTTTTCGGCTTTTTTGCAGGGGAGCAGGACCCCGCCGGGATCCGGGACGCGGCCACGGGACGCCGGGGCCGCGTCCCGGTCGTTTTTTAGGAGGGTAGCCCTGGCCGGGAGAGGGGCGGCTACCCGGACGGCACCTTCAGACCCGACCAGCAAGTGACCCCCGTGCCGAGATCGCGGCTATTCTGGTGCGCGCCCTGAAACTAACACCAGCCGGCAACCAGGAGCTGAAGTTCAGGGATGATGCCGCCATTCCGGCCTGGGCCAGGGACGCAGTAGCCACGGTGGCGAAGGAAGGCCTGGTCAAAGGCTATCCTCAGCCGGACGGAACGGTGACCTTCGAAGCCGAGCGTCCCGTCACACGGGCCGAGCTGGCCGTGCTAATGGCGCGCGTTTTCGGGAAGAAACTCGGGACGGTCGCCCCGGTGCAGCTTAAGTTCGCCGATGCGGCCGAGATCCCGCCCTGATCGAGGTCGGATATCGGTGTCGCGGTGGCGAAAGGCATCGTCTTTGGATATCCCGACAACACCTTCCGGGCCGAAAAGCACGTTACCCACGCGAAGGCCGCGGTTATGGTCCTCCGGCTTTTGAGGGTGCTTGAATCGCCATGGCAATCCTTAACCAGGCTCTCCGCCCTGGAGCCTTATCGCATCTACCTCGTTAAGGTAGGGGCGAAGAGCCTGAATGTACTCCTCGAAGGCCTGGCGCCCCCGCCGTGTTGCTGCGATCCATGTGACAGGCTCTGGGAACATATTTAATGGCGAAATTGCCCCGCAAGAAAAGATCCGCAGGAAGGCGGGTTGCCATTCTGATGGTCCTGCCTTCCAACCACACCTTAAGCCATTTTCTTGGTTTGCTCCGGAAGTACGGTATCGAGGTTGTTGAACACTTTTCGCCGGGGCGACAAGAACCTGTCCCTGCCGCTGCCGCGGTTGGTTTTCCAGGGCCTTTACGAGAAATGGCAGCACTTCTGCCCGGAGGGGCCGCTGAAGGAAGACCTGCTGGATTTCATCGAGCAGCACCTCTTCCCGGCAAGGTACCAGCTGGTTACGGACCTCATCGACTACGGGAAAAAATGCCCTTGCCCGGGGATCGCGAGGCGCCTGCCACACCCGGTATTCGCAAAAAATTTCCCCGGCTGGTAGGTAATTGAGCTAAAGTGTCGAATTTCCCCAGATATTGAAGCTTTATTGGTAACGGCATTTAATTTGGTAAATTAATAAAACCGAACATGCCGGGGAATATACCCCCCGCTGCACCGAAAGCTTGCCGCTTTACCTTCATGTGGTGATGGGAACCCGGCTGCCGGCCAGGACCTGGGGGAGATACCGGGATGTCCTTAAGAACCAGGATAGTTCTCACTCTCTGCGCCGCCTTCGCCTTTCTTGCCCTTGTTTTTTTCGCGGTTTCTCATATGATCTTAAATAACATTGTAGCTGAGCTGGAAAGAGATGATCTTAAGCAGAATATTGAGCGGGCCCTGCAGGCCCTGGAAAGGGAAATGACGGAGTTGGATAGATATACCGAAGATTGGGCTGCATGGGATGATACGTATATATTTGTGAAAGAAAGAAACGAGGAATACATAAAAAAGAACCTGGTCGACAGCACCTTTAAGGTTCTTAAGATCAACTACGCAGTGATTATAAACACCGGAGGAGAGACGGTATACGCCAGGGGATACGATCCGGAAGAGGGAAAAGATATCCCCGTACCCCGGGAGATTATTCTTCCGGTCCGCCAAAAAGCAGGCGGTCTTAAAGGCCTGGTGGCAACGCCGGAAGGGCCGGTGCTGGTGGCCGCCAGGCCCGTTTTAAAAAGCGATGACACCGGGCCCGCCCGGGGAACCCTGATTTTCGGCCGTATCTTAAATGATAAGCATTTAAAAGAGCTCTCGAAGATTACCCGCCTGCCTCTCACCCTTCACCCGCCGGGGGCCGTGGACTTCCGCGACCTGCAGCCGGCGGGCTCTTTAGAGAACGGGGAGGCCTGCTACGCCAGGATAATTTCCCCTGGGGAAAGCGCCGGCTTTACCGTCATTAAAGACCTGCAGGGGAAAACCGCTTTAATCCTCCAGGTTAATTCGGACAGGCGCGCTGCCAGGGTGTTCCAGTCCGCCGAAAAGGCCTTCAGCCTCTACCTGGCGCTGGCGGCGGTCCTGTGCTGCGGCCTGGCCCTGTTCTGGCTGAACCGTGCCGTTGTATCCCGGCTGGCAAAGCTTACCGCTGCCGTAACCAGCACGGGCTACCAGTTTCCCCTTTCCTCCGGGTTCCCGGTTCTGGAGTAAGGGATGAGCTTGCCCTTCTTTCCGCTGAAATCGGCAAAATGCTGGACAGGCTGGAGGAGTACAAAGAAAAGGATTACCTCACCGCGGGGCACGCCGAAAGGCTGAAAGAAATGTGTCTTAAAATGGGCGAGAAACTGGGGCTTTCTCCCCGGCAGATGGCAGACCTGGCCCTTTTGGCCCAGGTCCATGACCTGGGCAAGGTTGCCGTGCCGGACAGCATTTTATTCAAGAAAGGCCCGCTTACAGAGGAAGAATGGGAGGTCATGCGCCAGCACCCCGAAAAGGGCTACCGCATCGCCCTGTCCTCCCCCGACCTCGCCGGGGTGGCGGACTTGATTCTCAAGCACCACGAAAGGTGGGACGGGAAGGGATACCCCCTGGGGCTGAGAGGAGAAGAGATACCGGTGGAATGCCGCATCCTGTCCATTGCCGATGCCTTTGACGCCATGACCGGCGGGCGGCCGTACCTGAAGCCCAGGAGCAAAGAAGAGGCGATAGCAGAGCTTAAAAAGTGCGCGGGAAGCCATTTCGACCCGCACCTGGTTGATGTCTTTGTTTCCCTATCGCACTTGATATAACCTTGACATAAGCCACGCGATCCTGTATGCTCTTAGCAAGAGAATCCTTCGCTGGATGAAAATGGGGGACGAGAGTGGAGTATATCCCTTTTGATTATCCGGACCGGATCAGGCGGCTGCGGGCCAAATTGGGCTTGAGCCAGAAGCGTCTCGCGGAACTTCTGGGCGTCTCCTTTGCGTCCGTCAACCGGTGGGAGAACGGGCAGGCACGCCCCAACCGCCTGGCGTGGGGTCAGATCCTGCGCCTGGAAATAGATGGTTCCGGGGGGTTGCGTAAACCACCGCTCACCGGCGGCAGCAGTCAGGTAGCCGGCGCGCTGTCTGCGGCCGAAGACAAAGCGGCCTACCGGCTGTCCGGCAAGCCGCCGGAGCCGCCCGAGCCGGGCAAGGTCGATTTCACCGCCCCGCCGGAGATCGTCCGCCTGGCCGTCGAAGCCGAGCGCCTGACTTACGGCCACCTTTTCAGCCCGGCCTTTGCCACCGAAACCTCACTGATTGACCCGTTACCGCACCAGCGCATCGCCGTGTATGACCATATGCTTCCCCAGCCCAGGCTGCAGTTTTTGCTGGCCGATGATGCCGGTGCCGGCAAGACCATTATGACCGGTCTCTATATCCGCGAGATGCTCACCCGGCGGCTGATCCGGCGCGTCCTGATCGTGCCGCCCGCAGGCCTGGTCGGGAACTGGCAAAGGGAACTGCGAACGCTCTTCAGCCTCCCGTTTAAAATAGTGACCGGGGCGGATGCGCGCGCCGGCAACCCCTTCACCGGGCCGGAAAGCGACCTGGTTATCGTCAGCGTGGACACGCTCTGTAGCGCGCAAGCCTTTGCCAGTCTCCGGGAGTCCGACGTGGAGCCCTACGATCTGGTTGTTTTCGATGAGGCACACAAGCTGGCGGCCGACCGCAACCCCGACTTCACCGTCCGGAAGACCGACCGCTACCGCCTGGCCGAAGCGATCGCGGGGGCCTCGGACGACCCCGGCTGGATGCTGTCCTGGCAGTGCCACCACCTGCTCCTGCTCACCGCCACGCCCCATATGGGCAAAGACTTCCCCTACTTCTGCCTGTGGCGGCTGCTGGAACCGGAGATACTCTCCACTATAGACGCCTTCAACGCCTATCCGGCGGAGGCGCGGCGGCGCCATTTCCTCCGGCGGACCAAAGAAGAAATGGTGCGGTTTGACGGCACTCCGATTTATCCGAAAAGGGAATCCCGCACGTTGAGCTATGACCTGGGACCTGCCGAGCAGCAGCTCTATGACGAGACTACCAGTTATATCCGGACCTATTATAATCGCGCCCGGATTCTCAACCGTTCGGCCGCCCGCCTGGCCATGAGCATCTTCCAGCGCCGGCTGGCGAGTTCTACCTACGCTCTGCTGCGGTCTCTCGAGCGGCGGCTGGAAAAATTGGACGGGCTGATCGAGGATATTAGAAGCGGCCGGCTTACGGAGGAACAGCTTACCGCCTACCAGCGGAAAGCAGACAGAACGGCCGATATTTTTGACCGGATGACCGCCGACGAAGAGGAGCCGCAGGAGGGCCGCGAGCAAAACGAGGTGGTTGAGGACCAGGCCTTAACAGGGGTGGTCGCCACTTCGCTGGCCGAGCTTCAAGCTGAACGGAGGCAGGTTGAGGACCTGCTTGGCCTGGCGCGGCGGGTGCTTGCGTCCGGCGAGGAGGCGAAGTTCGAAAAACTGCGCGAGGTGGTGCAGGACGGGCGTTTCAAGGACGAAAAGATCCTGATTTTCACCGAGCACCGGGATACCCTCGATTTCCTGATCCGGCGCCTGGAAGGCCTGGGCTACACGGGAAAGGTTGCCTCTATCCATGGCGGCATGGACTACCAGGAACGCGAGGCGCAGGTGGCCTTCTTCAAGCGGCCGGCCCGGGAAGGCGGCGCGAACCTGATGGTCGCCACCGACGCTGCCGGGGAGGGGATCAACCTCCAGTTCTGCTGGCTGATGGTGAATTACGACATTCCCTGGAACCCGGCGCGGCTTGAGCAGCGGATGGGGCGCGTCCACCGCTACAAGCAGGTGCACGACCCGGTGCTGATCTTCAACCTGGTGGCGGGGAAAACCCGGGAGGGCAGGGTGCTGAAAACGCTGCTCGAGAAATTGGAGCAAATCCGCCGCGAACTCGGCTCGGATAAGGTTTTCGACGTGATCGGAATGCAATTCGAAGGGGTTTCGCTGAAAGAGTTGATTCTGCAGGCGGTGGTGGACGATCACGCCGATGAGGCCGTCCGGCAGGTTGAGGGTCGCCTTACGCCGGAGCAGGTCAAAGCGCGGCTGGCGCAGCGGGAAAAGCTTCTCGGTGCCGGCGGGGATATTGCCTTTCAGTTACCTGAACAACGGGCCAAATTGGAGCGCGAAACGTTGCGGCGGCTGCTGCCGGGATATGTCCGCCGCTTTATTGAGAAATCGGCACCGCTTTTAGATATCGGTATTGACGGCGATCTGGAGGGCTATTTCTCCTTCAGGCCCCTTAAGCCGGGGGCGCTCGACCCCTTATGGCCCGTCCTGGAAAGTTACGACCCCGCCAGGTGGGAACGGTTGACCGTTTATAAGCCGCCCGAGGGCGAGCAGGCGATCTTCCTGCACCCCGGTGAACCGCTCTTTGACCGTTACTGTTCGCTGGTGCACGGCCGGTTCGCGGCTCTGGCGCTGCGGGGCGGCGTTTTTGTTGATCCTTATGTGGAGCGCCCCTATCTCTTCCATGTGGTACTGGTCAGGGTTATGCGGCGGGCTGATCCGGCGCTGCCCGGGGTTTTTGGCCGGGAAGAACTGGTGGAGTCGCGTTTGGTGGCGCTGCGGCAGGACGAGACCGGAAAGATCGAGGAGTGCCCGGTGGAGCTCCTCATGTTGCTGCGCGGCGCGCCAACAATCCCCGCGGCGGCCATCCCTCTTGTTTCCACCATCGCCGCTGCCTGCGAGCAGGTGAAGAACTTCGTTGTGGAGCGGATTGCCGGGCCACTTGCCGATGCCCGCAGGCAGGCACTGCTCGCTGCCTTGCCCGGGCGGGAGGAGTTTATCCGCCGGGGTTACGCCTACCGGGAAGCAGAACTCGCCTTGAAACGGACCCGCCTTTCCGAGCGGGCCAACGCGGGCGATGCGGCGGCTAAGGGTGAACTGGCAAAGGTTAAGAAACAGCAGCGGGAACTCGCCGGCCGAATCGAGCGGTCCCTGGCAGTGCTGCGGCGGGAGCCGGAATTGATCGTTCCGGGCGAGGTCCGGTTTCTGGCGCACGCTTTGGTGGTGCCCTCTTCTGCTCCGGAAGACAGGGCGCGTTACGACCGGGAGATTGAAAAGATCGCCGTCCGGGTGGCCTGGGGCTACGAGGAGGGCCGCGGCTGTGCCGTCCGGGATGTTTCCGCTCCGGAACTGGCCATCCGGGCCGGCCTGGAGGCCTACCCCGGTTTCGATCTTTTGTCGCGCCACCCAGGCGGCGAGGAGCGCGCCATCGAGGTGAAGGGCCGGGCCGGCATTGGCGACATAGAACTTTCGGAGAACGAATGGGCCAGGGCCTGCAACCTGCGCGACCGCTACTGGCTCTACGTCGTCTACGACTGCGCCAGCGCCCACCCGCGCCTTTTGCGCATCCAGGACCCCTTCGGGAAACTGCTGGCCCGGCGCAAAGGCGGCGTGGTGATCGGGGAACAGGAGGTCTTCGCCGCGGCGGAGGGAGGATAAAAAACCGCCAGGACACAAAGGACATCAAGTAAATTCTGAGGATTTGGAAGGGGAAGGCGGTCGTGGTTTTTATGGAAGGAAACAATTCTAAAGATAATTTTAATAATAATCCAGGCGCTCCTGGTGCCCTGGTGGTTGGGGATTGTCCCCGTTTGATCGAGCGGGCCTTCCCGCTGAAGCAGGCGTCGCTGGATGCGGTGCACGAGAAGAACGTGCGGCACGGGCACATCTCCACGCTGCACATCTGGCCGGCGCGGCGGCCGCTGGCGGCCTGCCGGGCGGCGCTGATCGCCACACTGCTGCCCGATCCCGGCACGCCGGCGGAGCGCCGGCGTATTCTTGAGAAGCTGGCGGGCCGGGTGGTCCGGAAGGTGGAGAAGAAGAAGCTGCCCGGCGCCCACGTCATCGAGCGCATCAGGGAAGAAACCGAGGGCGGCATCCTGCACTGGGGGCGGGAGAACGGCCCGGCGCTGGACTGGTTCCGCGAGGAGATCAAAAAGGCTTACGGCGGCCGGGCGCCCAAGGTGCTGGACCCCTTCGCCGGCGGCGGGTCCATCCCCCTGGAGGCCATGCGTTTAGGCTGCGAAGTGACCGCCATCGACCTCAACCCGGTGGCCTGGTTCATCCTCAAGTGCACCCTGGAATACCCGCAGAAGCTGGCCGGGCAGAAAAGGCCGCTGCCGGATTTTATTTTAGCCGACCAGGATTTTATGGAAGCCTTTTACAAGGCCCATCCGGGAATTGTCGGCCGGGGGCGGCCGCAGAAGAGGCAGCTTGATCTGGAAAGTTTATTCAGCCGGCAAGAAACCGGAGAGCTTCCGGTGCCGGAGGCGGATCTCTCCTGGCACGTGCGCGCCTGGGGAAGATGGGTGCTCAAGCAGGCCCGCCGGGAACTGGCGCGCTTCTGCCCGACCTATGCCGACTTTGAGCCGCTGAAGCCGGACGGGCGTCCGTTTGAGCTGCGCGAACCCAGGCCGGTGCCGCTTAAAGAGGACGGTTCGCCCGACCTTGAAGCCTTGAACGCCGAATTTACGGAGGAATACCGCCTGGACCCGCGCAATCCCCGGTGGGTGCCCAAGCCGACGGTGGCCTACCTCTGGGCGCGGACGGTGCAGTGCAAGAACTGCCGGGCGACGGTGCCGCTTTTGAAAACCCGCTGGCTCTGCAAGAAGGACAAAAAGCGCGTGGTGCTGACCATGGAGCCGAACCCGGATAAAACCGGCGTGGTCTTCGGCGTCCGGAATGACGTACCCGTGGCCGGCGGCAACGCGGCGCAAAGGCGCGAGCACGATCGGAAGACCGGCGCCGGCACCATGTCCCGCTCCGGGGCGACCTGCCCCTGCTGCGGGACGATTATGACGATGGAGGATATACGCCTCGAAGGACGGGCGGGCCGGTTGGGGGCGGTGATGACCGCCGTCGTGGTGGACGGGCCGGACGGCAAGGAGTACCGCCTGCCGGCGGCGGAGGAGGTCCGCCTGGCGCAGGAAGCGGAGAAGGAACTCGACCGGGTTTTTGCGGAGATTCCCTTCGGGCTGCCGGAGGAGACCACGCCCAAGGGCGGGAGCGGCGCGAGCAGGGCGTTCTCGGTTGACGGCTACGGGTTCGATAAATGGTCCAAGCTCTTCACCCCCCGCCAGCTCCTGGCCCTGGGCACCTTCGTCAAATACACCCGCGCCGCCCGCGACGCCATGCGGGAGGCGGGCTACCCGCCAGAGTGGGTGGAGGCGGTGGGGGCGTATTTAGGTTTGGCAATAGATCGTTTGGCGGACTATAACAGTAATGTGTGTAATTGGGATCCTAACGGGGAATATATCACTCATACGTTTCAACGTTTTGCTCTCCCTATTAAATGGGATTTTAGTGAAATTAATGCGTTATCGGGAGCAACCGGTGACTACGTTGGGGGACTCGACTGGATTTTTCGGTATATCCTGCACATTACAAGGGCATGCTTATCGCCTCAAGCTCCTCGTGTTGCTATGGATTCTGCAGCGTTGTTAAGAAAGGATGATATAGATTTTGTACTCACCGACCCCCCCTACTACGACGCCATCCCGTACTCCGACCTGATGGACTTCTTCTACGTCTGGTTGCGGCGGACGCTGTACGGGCTGTCGCCCGAAATAGACGCGGCCTTTCGGGAACCGCTGTCTCCGAAGTGGGACCACGATAAAAACGACGGCGAGCTGATTGACGATGCCAGCCGGTTCGGCGGTGACAGGCAGAAATCGAAGGCCGCGTACGAAGGGGGGATGTTCCGTGCCTTCCAGGCCTGCTACCGGGCGCTCAAGCCCGAAGGGCGGCTGGTCATAGTCTTTGCCCACAAGCACCCGGACGCCTGGGAGACCCTGGTTTCGGCCATCATCCGGGCCGGCTTTGTGGTGGTCGCGAGCTGGCCCATCCAGACGGAGATGGGCAACCGCACCCGCGCCCTCTCCTCGGCGGCTCTTGCCTCCTCTGTCTGGCTGGTCTGCAAGAAGCGCCCGGAAAACGCGCGGCCCGGCTGGGACAACCGCGTTTTAGAGGAGATGCGGGAGAAGATCCACACCCGGCTGCGGGAATTCTGGGACGCGGGCATCCGGGGGCCCGACTTCGTCTGGGCGGCCACCGGCCCGGCGCTGGAGGCTTACAGCAAACATCCGGTCGTCAAGAAGGCGAACGAGCCCGGGCAGGTCATGACCGTTTCCGGGTTCCTGCGGGCCGTCCGCCGGCTGGTGGTGGACTTCGTCGTCGGCCGGGTGCTCTCCCATAACGGCGGCACGGAAGGCGCGAGCGGTTTAGATGACGTAACTACTTACTACCTTTTGCACCGCCACGACTTCGGGTTTGAGGATGTTCCGGCCGGGGCCTGCATCCTCTACGCCGTCTCCTGCGGCCTCTCGGACCGCGAACTCGTTGACCAGTACGACCTTCTGGTCCGCACCGGCGGTCAGGAGCAGGATGAAGAGGATGAAGAAGCCGGGATCGAGGCGGGGGACGAGATCAAGGAAGGCACCGGCAGCAAGGTCCGGCTCAAAACCTGGCAGCAGCGCAAGCGCAAGACGCTGGGCCTGGACGCCGGGGGCCGCCCTGCGCCCCTCATCGACCAGGTGCACCGGCTGATGCACCTCTGGAAGACCGGCGACGTGGTGAAGGTGGACGAGTACCTCGATGCCCGGGGCTTGCGCCGCCACCGCCTCTTCCACCAGCTCCTCCAGGCCTTAATCGAGCTCGCCCCACCCGGCAGCGACGAACGCTCCCTCCTGGAGAGCATCAGCAACCACCTCGCCGCCCGGGGCATTGCTCCAGAGAAAGAACCAGAACTTTTCGGTAGAGAGGAAAGTAGATAACGTGACTCTGTGCATGCGTGAAGTGAAATTTAGCAGGGTGAAAAAGAACAAAGGTGATTGTTGAAATGGTGAGCATAGCAAGTCTGTAAGGTTGGAAGCTCCCGCTTGCGGTTGAAAGGAGGCGAGTAAATATAGAATGGTCACGCAAGCTGAAGCAGATGCTCTAATTGCGATGCCTAAAAAGAGATTTGGAAATCAAGTTTTCGATTTTCCCATGGCTGGAGAAGTATTAAATATTCCTGTTGTTTCTACGGATGAGAGGGAGTCTTTTTTAGTAGACATAAGTAGGGGAAGAATTAGGCTTACCAAATGCTCGTATCAGGAACGTTATCAAGGAGTAATTATTCTGGTTCGCTTGGACATTGACGGGCCTCCTCATACCAATCCGAATTTGCCTGAAGTTCCCCTTGCTTATCTTGGGCCTTATAATGGACAGACTATAAATTGCCCTCATTTGCATCTATATGTGGAGGGATTTATGGATAAATGGGCAATACCGGCTCCGTCTGACTTTTTCTCAAGAACGGACGATCTCTATGTCACTTTATATGATTTCTTTGATTATTGTAAAATAATCGAACCACCCATAATACAAAGGAGACTATTCGTATGATGTTAAAAGACTGTATAGACCTGGTTGATGCCTATATTCAGTGGCTTAGACAAAAAATATGCGTGGAGAGTATTAACGGCATTTACGAAATTACAACTCCTTTTCTTGACCGGCACAATGATCATTTGCAGATATACGTAAAGCGTTCTGAAAATGGCTTTATATTAACAGATGATGGTTACACCATCAATGACCTCCGTTTAAGTGGCTATGAATTTACAACGGAAAAAAGGCGGCAGATGCTCACCGCTGTTCTGAATGGATTTGGGGTTAGGCTTTCCGGTAATGAGCTTATTGTAGAAGCAAGACCGGAAAACTTTCCGCAAAAGAAACACAATCTCCTTCAGGCGATGCTCGCAGTAAATGACCTGTTTGTTATGGCTGCTCCTGTGGTATCAAGTATTTTTAGGGAAGATGTAGAAAGGTACCTTCGGTTGCATGATGTACGCTTTACCCCGTCAGTAAAATTTACCGGAAAGAGCGGCTTCGATCATTCTTTTGATTTTGTTATTCCCGCTTCACGAGTCCAGCCGGAACGAATACTAAAGACCATTAATAGGGCTAACAAGCAGAATATAACATTGCTAATATTTTCATGGACAGACACCAAGGACGTAAGGCCCCCAAATTCTACCGCTTACGGGGTCTTGAATGACACGGAGCAGTTAATTAATCCAGATCTTATCGGTGCTCTTAAACAATACGATATAAGAACCATACTTTGGAGCCGAAGAGATGAGTATATTCAGGAGCTTATTGCATAGAGAGGTTCGCTACGGTTGCTGGCTCGATCCCCTTGAACTGGCTTACTGCCTTGAAATGGCCAAGGCCAGTGATTTGAAGCTGGTAAGTGCCGGTGCTAACTAAGCTGAATGGCTCGGCGAGCAATATGATCTTAGGAGATGGATAACCATGAATAAACTTCCCTGGACACCGTGGCACCAGGTCGTCCGGCTCCGGGACGATATCAGGTCGGGAGAGCTGTCGCTGGCCGTTTTTGCGGCCGACCTCTACGACGTGGTTATGGGCCGGGCCAAACCGGTTTACCAGGACCCGACTGAGTTTTTCGCCCTCACCTACCCCACCTTTAACCTGCGCGAGCTGGCCAGGGACGTGCTGAACCGTCTGGCTGGCAAAAGCGAAAAGGCCGTGCGGCAGCTGGAGCTCACCTACGGCGGCGGCAAGACGCACACCCTGATCACCCTCTACCACCTGGTTGCCGACCCGGCAGGACTGCCGGACCTGCCCGCTGTGAGAGAGTTTATCGAACACGCGGGAATCACCCCGCCCGGGGCACGGGTGGCCTGCCTGCCCTTCGATAAGCTTGACGTTGAAAAGGGGATGGAAATCAAGGCGCCGGATGGACAGGTCCGGTGGCTCAAACACCCCTGGAGCGTGCTGGCCTGGCAGATCGCCGGGACTGAGGGTCTGCGCCTCCTGCACCCGGACGGCGCGGATGCCGAACGGGAGAGCGCCCCGGCGGAGAACCTCCTGACGGACCTGTTTGCCCTCCCGGGCCGGGAGGGGCTGAGCACCCTCATCCTCATGGACGAGGTGCTCGTGTACGCCCGCGAGAAGATCGGGCTTGACCCGGTGTGGCGCGGCCGGCTGCAGAATTTCTTCCAGTATTTAACCCAGGCGGCTACGAAAGTAGAGCGGTGCGCGGTGGTCGTTTCCCTTTTAGCGAGTGATCCCAGGAAGAGTGACGCCCTGGGCAAGGAAATCGCCAAGGAGATGTACGATATCTTCCGGCGCGAGCAGGAAGAGGGCGTTCAGCCCGTAGTGAAGGAAGATGTGGCGGAGGTGCTGCGGCGCCGTTTGTTTACGGCGGAATCCATCCGCGACCGGGAGGCTTTTCGTCCGCACGTGATGGCCGCGCTCAAGGGCATTACGGAACTGGATGATCAGACGAAAAAAGACGCCAAGGCGGCCGAGGAGCGCTTTCTGCGCAGTTTTCCCTTCCACCCGGACCTGACGGAGATTTTCTACGTGAAATGGACCCAGCTGGAAGGCTTTCAGCGGGCGCGCGGCGTGTTGCGGACCTTTGCGCTGGCCCTGCGGGAGGCCGAAAAATGGGATCATTGCCCGCTCATCGCGGCGAATGTGTTTCTGAGCGCTCCGGGCAGCGGGGACATCTCGGCTGCCGCCAGGGAGTTGACCACGGTTGCCGCCAGCGAGGAGTATGAAGGAAAGCGGCAGGAGTGGGCGGGTATCCTGGAAGGAGAGTTGGCCAAGGCACGGGCGATTCAGGCCGAAACCCCGGGGCTTAAATTCCGGGAGGTCGAACAGGCCGTGCTGGCTGCTTTTATCCACTCGCAGCCCATTGGCCAGAAAGCACTGACCCGCGAACTTTTTATCCTGCTCGGCCATACGCGCCCGGACAGGATCGATTTGGCAAAGGCGCTCGGGCGCTGGGCCGAGGTTTCCTGGTTCCTCGACGAGGCGGCGCTCAGTGACGCCGAAACACGCGGCGATGGTCGCCAGGCGCTGCCCAAAACCTGGCGGTTGGGTTCGAAGCCCAACCTGCGGCAGATGCACAGCGAGGCGTGCCGGCGGGTACCGGCCGAACTGATTGAGGCCAGGCTCATTGACGCCATCAGCGGCCTGAAAAGCCTGACCGCCGGGGCCTCGGCGGCCGGCGCCAGGGTGCACAATCTTCCGGAACGGCCGAAGGATATCGAGGACGACGGCGAGTTCCATTACGCCGTTTTGGGGCCGAAGGCGGCCTCCACGGCGGGTAATCCGAGCGTGGAGGCCAAACGCTTCATCGAAGAAACGACCGGTCCCGACAGGCCACGGGTTTACCGCAACGCCGTCGTGCTGGCGGTGCCGTCGCGGGAGGGGCTGGAAATCGCCCGCGACCGGATCCGGGAATATCTCGGCTGGGAAGAAGTGCGCAATATGCTGAAAGGGCAGGAAATTGACCCGGTGCGGGCCGCGGTGCTCAACGCCAGGACGGAGGGCGCGAAGAAAGAAATCGCCGGGGCGGTCCGGCAGGCTTACTGTCTGGCGGTAACGGTTTCGGAGAAGAATGAAATCCTGGCTTACAAGCTTACCGTGGGAGCAGAGCCCCTTTTTAACATTATCAAGGCCGATCCCCGCGTCCGCATCCAGGAGACGGCAATAAGCGCGGAGGCGCTCTTGCCCGAAGGCCCCTATAACCTCTGGCGCGAGGGGGAAACGGCGCGCCGGGTAAAGGATTTGGTCGGTGCTTTTGCCCAGTTCCCCCACCTGCCGAAGATGCTGCGCCGGAAGGAAATCCTGGAAACGTTGATCCTCGGGGTCAAAGAAGGGCTCTTTGTCCTGCGTGCGGTGCGTCCGGACCGGTCGGTGCGCACCATCTGGCGCGCAGAGCCCCTGGAGGCGGACCTCAAGGATCCCGGCCTGGAGCTCGTGCTGCCGGAGGCGGCCACCCTGTCGGAAATTCCCGCCGCTCTTCTGGTTCCCGGGGTGTTGCCGGGGCTGTGGCCCACCCCGCCCGGGATCGCCGTTCGGGACGTGGTAGCCTTTTTCCGCGGCGGAAATGTCGTCCAGGTGCCCAGGGAGGGATATATCGAACCGGTGGTCATTCCCAAGGCTGAGCCGGAAGTAGTTTACGCGGCGATAGCGGAGGCGGTTGAGGCGGGGAAGCTATGGCTGACCACGGATGCAGCCAGCGTCTTCGCCGAAGAGATACCGGCCGGCGTCCTGACCGGAGACGCCAGACTTCAGCCCCCACCGCCCCCGGTTCCGGTAACCGCGGTGCTCCCGGATAACCTCCCGGCGGCCTGGCCGGGTCAAAAGACAACCGCGCTGGGTATCGCGGCGGCTCTTTCACAAAAGGCCGGCAGGAGTCTTCCGTGGGTGACGGTGCGGGAGGCCATAGACGGGGCAATCAAAGCCCGGCTGCTGGAAAAAACCATAGATTCAGGTCCCTGGCCCTGTGATTTCGGCGGCGCGCGGCAGGTCAAGCTCCGGGTGCCGGCCGGGGAGGTGGTGCCGCCGCCCGCACCCCCGCCGCCACTGCCGCCGCAGCCGGGTTTCAAAGCGGCCCAGGCAGAGTTGCGTCCCCATCAGATCCAGGATTTAGCGGAGATCATCGGCGAGCTGGTTAACGCCGCTGCCGGCTACGAGCTTGTCTTCAGGCTGCGGGTCGAATTGGGCGGCGCCGGGACGCTGCCCGATGAAGTCGTCCAAACAGTCAACCGGCTGCTTGCCGGGGTCGCGAAAGACCTGCAGCTCAAGTAGCCATTCAGGATTTCTCTGTTTGGAACGGGGAGTGATTTAATGGACATTCTGGCCGTCCTGACGGAAGGGAAAATCCGGGACCGGTTTTCCGTAGCAGGACATCCCCCTGCCTGCCAGTTCCAGGCACTTTTCAGCCTCCCGGGTTGATTCTTTAAAACCTTTTCCAGACCATTCCACGGCGAGGGGGTTTTTAAATTGCGCTTCTTACATACCTCCGACTGGCACCTGGGCCGTACCCTGGAAGGCCGCAGCCGCCAGGAGGAGCAGGAGGAGTTTTTAAGGGAGCTCTGCCGCCTGGTCCGGGACGAGAGGATCGACGTGGTCCTGGTGGCCGGGGATGTCTTTGATGCTTTCAATCCCCCGGCTTCGGCAGAACAGCTCTTCTACGACGCCCTGGATGAGCTGGCCGCCGGGGGGAAGAGGGCGGTGGTGGTCATCGCCGGCAACCACGACAGCCCGGAAAGGCTGGTGGCGGCCTCCCCCCTGGCCCGGCGGCACGGGATTATTCTGCTGGGGCTGCCCCGGGAAGGGCCGGCGCCCTTTTTAATGGCCGATTCTCTCCGGACAGCGACTCCCGGCCGGGTGGCGGTGCCGGCCGGGGGGCCGTCCTGGCTGGAGCTGGCGGTGCCCGGTTGCGGCCACACCGCCGTACTGCTGGCCCTGCCCTACCCCTCGGAAGCCCGGTTAAGGGAGCTCTTCCAGAGGACCATCGAGGACGAGGCGGCGGTGCAGCAGGCCTACTCCGCCCGGATGGGGCGGCTGTTTGACCAGCTGGCTGTTAATTTCCGCCCGGAAACGGTAAACCTGGCCATGAGCCATCTTTTCGTCCAGGGAGGGCTACAAACGGACTCGGAGCGGCCCATCTTTTCCCTGGGCGGAGCCAATACCGTCCTGCCGGGGGATCTGCCCCTGGGCGCCCAGTATGTGGCCCTGGGCCACCTGCACCGGCCCCAGGCCGTGGCCGGTGCGGCCGTTCCCTGCCGCTATGCCGGTTCGCCCCTGGCCTATAGCTTTTCCGAAGCGGGACAGGCCAAGTCGGTGACGGTGGTGGAGTTGCAGCCGGGCCGTCCGGCCGATATAAAAGAAGTACATCTTTCCTGCGGCCGCCCCCTGGTGGAGTGGGAGGCCAGGGAGGGCCTGGACCAGGTGTACCGCTGGCTGGAGGAGGGCCGGGACGGCCGGGCCTGGATCAATTTAAAAATATGGGTGGATGCCCCCCTGCCCCTGGAGGAGGTCCAGAGGCTGCGCCGGGCCTGCGGGCGGTTTATCGATATCCGGCCGGTTTACCCGGAGAGACGGGATGGGGCGGCCCGGGAGTCCCGGGCCGGGCTGCCGGTGGATGAGTTGTTTGCCCGCTTTTATGAGCACAGGCTGGGGGTCAGGCCCGGTGAGCAAATGGTGGCCCTTTTCCTGGAAATTTTAAACGACGGGGAAAACCCGGAAGGTGGTGCCGGTGCCCCATGAAACCTGTTTATCTAAAGCTGGCCGGCCTGCACAGTTTCCGGGAGCCCCAGGAGGTGGACTTTGCCCGGCTGTGCGAAGGCGGTCTTTTCGGCATTTTTGGGCCCACCGGCAGCGGCAAGTCCACGGTCCTGGACGCCGTGACTCTGGCCCTGTACGGCCGGGTGGAGCGGGCTCCCCACGGCACGGCGGGCATTTTGAACCATGCCGGGGACCGGGTGCAGGTGGAGTTCGTCTTTGAGCTGGCTCACCCGGAAGGGCGCAAGCGCTACCGGGTGGAGCGGGTCTACCGGCGCAGCGGCGATGTGGCCGTGGCCAGTACCGCCGCGCGGCTGGTGGAGATTACCGCCGGCGGGGAAATACCCCTGGCCGAGAAAGAGACAAGGGTGACGGCCGGGGTGGAGGCCCTGCTGGGCTTGAAGGCGGATGATTTCACCCGGGCGGTGGTCCTGCCCCAGGGGAAATTCGATGAATTTCTGAAAAAGGTGAAGCCGGCGGAGCGACGCCAGATGCTGGAACGCCTCTTCGGCCTGACCGAATACGGCGACAAGCTGCGGCAGAAGGTGAAACAGCGTCTGGAGGCGGTGGAAAAGAGGCTGGCCGGCATCCGGGGCGAGCTGGAGGGACTGGGGGATGCCTCGGACGAAGCCCTGGCCCTGGCCGGAAAGGGGCTGCAGGAAGTGTCCCTGCGGGCTGCCGGGGCCAAAAGGCGGTGCCTCATAATGGAAAAGGAATACGAGGAAAAGAAAAATGTCTGGCAATGGCAGGAAGAGCTGGCCCAGGTGGAAGGTGATCTGGCCGTTCTGGAGGAACGCCGGCCGGCAATGGACCGCCTGCAGGAAAAGCTGGCTGCCGCCGCCCGGGCCCTGCAGGCGGTTCCTTACATACGGGAAGTGGATGAAGCGGAAAAAGCTTTCGAACAGGCCCGCTTTAACGTTGCCCAAACCGGAAACAGGCTGGCGGCGGCCCTGGAAAGGGCCGAAAAAGCATCAAAAGACCTGGAAGCGGCCCGCACCCGCCGCCGGCAGGAAGAACCCGTGCTTCTGGAAAGAAAGGGGCACCTGGCCCGGGCCCTGGAACTGGAGCGGGAAATTGATTCCTTGAAACAGCAGGGAACCGGCCTGGCCGGGGAATGCCGGGAACTGGAGCGGGAAAAGGAAAGGATAAGCCTGGCCCTGCAGGAGCACCGGGACAATAAAGATAAAATGGAGGGGGCAGTCAACCGCTGCCGGGAGGACCTTGCCGCCTCCCGGGTTGATCCGGAAAGGCGCCGGCAGGTGGCGGCTGCCGTGCTGGCCTATGAGAGGTGGCAGAAGGCCGAAGAGGATCGCTTGCAGGCCCTGGATGCCTTGAAGCAGAAAGAAGACCAGCTGGTCCGGGCGCAAAGTGCCCTCTCCACCGCCCAGGAGGTGGAAAAGCAGGCCCGGGCCGGGCTGGAGCTGGCCGAACAGAAGGAAAAGGAGACCCGGGAGTCCCGCCCCGGTGAGGAGGCTGCCCTGCAGGAGGCCGCCGGGGATCTGGAGCGCCGGCGGGCCCAGGTGGCCGCCGTGCGGCGCCTGACCGGGGAGATGGCTGATACAGCAGTTATACTGCAGGAGAAAGAAACCGCCTGCCGGCGGGCCCTGGATGATTTACGACGGGCAGAGGCCCGGCTGGATGAAGCCTCCCGGGCCCGGGAGCGGGCCCGGGAGGTATGCCGTGCCAGTGAAGAAAAAGTGGAAGAGCTTGGCCGGCGGCACACGGCTGCCCATCTGGCCGCCACTTTAAAGGAAGGGGAGCCCTGCCCGGTCTGCGGGTCGCCCCACCATCCGTCCCCGGCGGCGGCGGCAGGGGCGGGGGAACTGGCAGCGGCCCGGGAAGAGCTGCGCAAAGCCAGGCAATCCCTGGAGGACGCCCAGGTCACACTGGAAAAGGCCCAGCGGCAGGAGCCGGCCGCCCGGGAAAAATTTAAGGCCGCCGATCTGGCCGTGCAGGAGGTAAAAAAGCGCCTGGCGGCCCTGGAAGACGAGACGGCCGCCGTTCGGGGGGAGCTGCCCGCCGCCTGGGCGGACCTGTCCCCGGAACAGCTGGAGGCGGAAATAGCCCGGCGGGAGGATGCCCTGCGGCAAAGGCGGCAGAACCTGGCTGCCTGGCAGAGGGAGCTGGAAGAAAGGCAAAAGGGGCTGCAGGAGGCCAGGCAGGTCCACAGCCGGGCGGCTGTGGCCCTGGCCGCGGCTGAAAGCGCGGCAAAGGGTGCCCGGGAGGCCCTGCGGGAGGCGGCTGAAAAGGCCCGGCTGGCGGAAAGGGAAGCCCGGGAAAGGCTGGCGGAGCTGGATGCCCTGCGCCGGGACATTTCCGTGGAGGATGTTATTGCCGAGCAGCGCCGTATTGAAAGCCTGGATAAACAACGTTTCGTCCTGGAAAAGGAGCGGGGGCGGCTGGAAAAGGAACTGGCTGAAGTTGTCCGGGTAATAGAAAACCTTTCCGCCCGGGAAGGGGAGCTGGGTATCAAACTGGCGGCGGGCCGGCAAAAGCTGGAGAATTTACGGGCTCTCTACCGGCAAAGGGATGAGGAACTGAAGAAGATCACCGGCGGCAGGCCAGCTGCAGAATTGCTGGCCGGAGTGCAGGCACGCCTGCAGGAACTTTCCACGGCGGAAGACAGGGCCCGGGAAGAGGAAGATCTTGCCTCCCGGGAGAAAAGCGATTTGCAGCAGGCCCTGGCTGCCGCGGAAAAGGCCCTCCACCTGGCCCGGGATAGGATGGAGAAGGGGCGGGCCGGGTTGCAGGAATGCCTGCAGGAGCTGCATTTTGTCACCCGGCGGGAGGCGGAAGACGCTCTTTTAAGCATCGAAGAACAGGAGAACATGAAAAAGACTGTAGACGAATATCAAAAGGAAAGGGAGCGGCTGGCCGGTTTGCGGCGCAGCCTTAAGGAAAAGCTGGCCGGGCGCGGGCTATCGCCGGAGGAATGGCAGGATTGTTTGCACAAGCTGGAGGCCGCCCGCCGGGAAAAGGAGGAAGCCCTGAACGAAAGGGCCGTTGCCCGGGACAAATACCGGGAACTGGCCGGGAAAAACATGCGCTGGAAGGAATTGACCCGGCAGGCCAAAGAAACCGGCGATTTGAAGAACAGGCTGGAGACGCTGCAAAACCTGTTTAAAGGGAATGCCTTTGTGGATTACCTGGCGGAAGAACAGCTGGTCAACGTGGCCCGGGACGCCTCGGCCCGCCTGGGGGAACTGACCAGGCACCGCTATGCCCTGGAAGTGGGCTCCGATGGCGGCTTTGTCATCCGGGACGAGGCCAACGGCGGGGTAAAGCGCCCGGTAAGCACCCTCTCCGGCGGGGAAACCTTTGTCACTTCCCTGGCCCTGGCCCTGGCTCTTTCGGCCCAGATCCAGCTCAAGGGCCGTTTCCCCCTGGAATTCTTCTTTCTGGACGAGGGCTTCGGCACCCTGGACCCCGGGCTTTTGGAAGTGGTGGTCTCCACTCTGGAAAGGCTGCGCCTGGCCCACCTGAACATCGGCGTCATCAGCCACGTGCCCGAACTGCAGCAAAGGATCCCCCGGCGGCTGGTGGTCCACCCGGCCCTGCCCGACGGCACCGGCAGCCGTCTGGAACTGGAGATGGCTTGAGAATGTCTTTAGGAAGGAAGAGACTTCAGAGGCTAAGGGAAAAGGACGTCCACCTCGTCGGTGTAAAAATCCCCAAAATAGCGCAGGGAACTTTAAATCCCGCTTCCGGGAGGTTGAAAAAATGCCCGATGAAAACACCACCATCAAGCAACTGCGGGATCTGATGGCGGCCTTTGTCTTTGAGCGGGAATGGGAGCAGTTCCACACGCCCAAAAACCTGGCCATGTCCATTGCCATTGAGGCGGCGGAATTGATGGAGCTCTTCCAGTGGGCCGACGGGAAAGTCCCTTTGGAAGAAAACAAACTGGCCGCCCTCAGGCAGGAACTGGCCGATGTAATCATCTACTGCCTGGCCCTGGCCAATGTGACGGGGATCGACATCTCCGGGGCCGTCATGGAAAAAATAAAGATGAATGCCGGCAAGTACCCGGTGGACAGGTACCGGGGAAGGTATGAGTAAAACGAGGGAGAAATCTCTAAAAATTTTTCAGAAATGGAATAAAGCCGGCCTTCCCGGAAATTATAAAATACCGTGTTTTTGGATATGCATAAAAAGGTAATAATAGATATAGCAGTTTTCCAACGGGGAGGCATTTTTGTGAGCGATTTTCCCGGTGGGTTGGGTAGTTTCATCACCTTTATCCAGGTTTTCTTCGGTGTAATTATCGGGCTGTACTTCTGGAACCTGTTGAAGGCGCAGCAGGGCAGCCGGTCGGCGGTGGAAAGGGAATCCCGCAAGGAACTGGAAAAGCTCCAGCGTTTGAGATCCATCTCCCTGACCGAGCCCCTGGCGGAAAAGACCAGGCCAGGTAAATTCGAGGAAATCATCGGCCAGGAGGAGGCCATCAAAGCCTTAAAGGCGGCCCTGTGCGGTCCCAATCCCCAGCATGTGCTGGTATACGGGCCGCCGGGGGTGGGTAAAACGGCTGCGGCCCGGCTGGTTCTGGAAGAAGCGAAAAGAAATCCCCATTCACCTTTCAAGGAAAACGCCAAATTTGTGGAAGTGGACGCCACCACCGCGCGCTTTGACGAGCGGGGCATTGCCGATCCCCTCATCGGCTCCGTCCACGACCCCATTTATCAGGGGGCGGGCCCCATGGGTATGGCCGGCATACCCCAGCCCAAGCCGGGGGCGGTGACCAGGGCCCACGGCGGGATGCTCTTTATTGACGAAATCGGCGAACTGCATCCCATGCAGATGAACAAATTGTTGAAGGTGATGGAGGACCGCAAGGTACTCCTGGAAAGCGCTTATTACAACGCCGAGGATACCAATACACCCAGCCACATCCATGATATCTTTCAAAATGGTTTGCCGGCGGATTTCCGTCTGGTGGGCGCCACCACCCGCACCCCGGATGAGATGCCCCCGGCGCTGCGTTCCCGCTGTCTGGAGATTTTTTTCCGCCCCCTGTTGCCCGATGAGATCGAGATTATCGCGGCCAATGCCGCCCGCAAGGTGGGCTTCCCCCTGGACGAGCGGGGTCTGGCGGTGGTCAAAAAATACGCCACCAATGGCCGGGAAGCGGTAAACATCGTCCAGATAGCCGCCGGCATTGCCCTGACCGAGGGGCGCCAGCGTATAGACGCCGCCGATGTGGAGTGGGTGGTGCACAGCGGCCAGTACAGCCCCCGGCCGGAGAAAAAGGTGGGGGCCCAGCCCCAGGTGGGCCTGGTGAACGGCCTGGCCGTATACGGCCCCAGTATGGGCGCGCTGCTGGAGATTGAGGCCAATGCCCTGCCGGCGTCCAAAGGACAGGGCAAGGTTATTATCACCGGTGTGGTGGACGAGGAAGAAATGAGCGGGCGGGGACGGACCATCCGGCGCAAAAGCATGGCCCGGGGGGCGGTGGAAAACGTGCTTACCGTCCTGCGCCGTACCACCGAGGTGGATCCCCGGGATTACGACATCCACGTCAACTTCCCCGGGGGTATTCCCGTGGACGGGCCTTCCGCCGGAGTGGCCGTGGCCACGGCGGTTTATTCGACCATCACCGGCATTCCGGTGGACAACCGGGTGGCCATGACCGGTGAGGTATCCATCCGCGGCCTGGTCCTGCCCGTGGGCGGTATAGTCACCAAGGTGGAAGCCGCCCGTCAGGCCGGGGCCAAAAGGGTGCTCATTCCCCGGGAGAATTACCAGGATCTCTTCCGGCACATGGACGGGGTAGAGGTGGTACCCGTGGAGAAGCTGGAAGAAGTGCTGAAAAACGCCCTGCTGGAACAGCCTGCACCGGTACGCAAGTCCGGCCTGCCGGCCCCCAGGGAGGTGCTGGCGGCAGCCGGCCTGCTCCCCCCCACGTCGCTGTCCTCAAACCATTGTACCGGCAGTTGAGGAGGTGGGAGGTGAGAGGTTAGAAGTGGGATTAAGAAGGCTTTGGCAAAGCCAAAGCCAATAATAATCTCACATCTCACAGCTCGCTTCTCACATCTCAAGTGTACGTCCACCTGTACACGGCCATGCGCCTTTTTTTATCCGGTTGTCCTTTTACAGCACCTGTCCCGCCACAGGAAATGCCTGCGGTAAGGCGGGCGAGGTGCCGGGGTTAAAATATAGTTTGACTGTACTAAAGTAATCGCGAAAATATAACAAAAAATAATCATTATCAAAAAAATTATCGTTTTTGCCCGGCTTTTCAGGCCGGGTTGCTTTTTCGTGGCACTTATTGCTATGGCAGTCTCACCGGGTCTATGTTAAAATAATGTGTGTATTTCCTTAACCAGTTATCCAACCAGAACGCAGAAATAATCCGAGAAGGAGGTGCAGCTATGGAGCCGTCAGTACGGGTCTTACCATTGCTGCCCTTAAGGGGCATACTGGTATTTCCCTACATGGTCATCCATCTGGACGTGGGCAGGGAGAAATCTGTACAGGCCATTGAAGAAGCCATGATCCGGGACCGGAATATTTTTTTAGCCACGCAGAAGGAAGCACAGACCGACGATCCCGGCATCGATGATATATATCGTGTTGGCAGTGTGGCCGAGGTAAAGCAGCTGCTCAAGCTGCCCGGCGGCACCATCCGGGTGCTGGTGGAGGGCCTGGCCCGCGGCCGGATCAGGCGGTATCTGGGGCAGGAGCCCTATTTCAAAGTGGAAGTGGAACAGTATTCCGAGGAGTTTACCAAAACTCCCGAAGTTGAGGCGCTCATGCGCAGCCTGGTCTACCAGTTTGAACAGTATGTGAAGCTGTCCAAGCGCATTCCGCCGGAAACGGTGGTCTCCGTGGTCAACCTGGAGGAGCCCGGGCGGCTGGCCGATATCATTGCTTCCCACCTCTCCCTGCGCATTGAGGAAAAGCAGCAGGTTTTAGAAGCGGTGGACATTGTCAAGCGGCTGGAAAAGCTGTGTGCCATTGTGGCCAAGGAACTGGAAATTGTGGAACTGGAGCGCAAGATTAACATCCGTGTGCGTAAGCAGATGGAAAAAACCCAGAAGGAATATTATCTGCGGGAGCAGATGAAGGCCATCCAGAAGGAACTGGGGGAAAAGGACGACCGCGTGGCCGAGGCGGAGGAGTACCGGGAGAAAATTGCCGAGGCCGGGCTGCCAAAGGAGGTGGAGGAAAAAGCGCTCAAGGAAGTGGAGCGCCTGGAGAAGATGCCACCCATGGCGGCCGAGTCGGCGGTGATCCGCACCTACCTGGACTGGCTTATAGCCCTGCCCTGGAGCAAGAGTACCCGGGATCGCCTGGATATCAAAGCGGCGGAAACCATTCTGGACGAGGATCATTACGGCCTCACCGAGGTTAAGGAACGCATTCTGGAATATCTGGCCATACGCAAGCTGGCCAAAAAGATGAAAGGGCCCATACTTTGTTTCGTCGGGCCACCGGGAGTGGGTAAAACCTCCCTGGGCCGGTCTATCGCTCGAGCGCTGGAGCGCAAGTTCGTGCGCATCTCCCTGGGCGGGGTGCGGGATGAGGCGGAAATCCGCGGCCACCGGCGCACATATGTGGGCGCCCTGCCGGGCAGGATAATTCAGGGGATGCGCAATGCCGGGTCCAAAAACCCCGTTTTCCTGCTGGATGAAATCGACAAGATGAGCATGGACTTCCGGGGGGATCCGTCGGCCGCGCTGCTGGAGGTGCTGGATCCGGAGCAGAACAACAGCTTCAGCGATCACTACATCGAGGTGCCCTTTGACCTCTCCAGTGTGATGTTCATTACCACGGCCAACGTGCAGCACAGCATACCGCGGCCCCTTCTGGACCGCATGGAGGTCATCTACATCTCGGGTTACACCGAAGAGGAAAAGGTGCAGATTGCCTTGAGGCACCTTTTACCCAAGCAGGTTAAAGAACATGGCCTGACCCCGGAAATGATCAGCATCTCCGAGAATACCATCCGCCGTTTGATCCGGGAATACACCCGGGAAAGCGGCGTGCGCAACCTGGAGCGCCAGATTGCCAACCTTTGCCGCAAGGCCGCCAGGCAAATAGTGTCCGGGGAGTCCCAGAAGGTGCGCGTCACGGTGCAGAACCTGGAGCAGTTCCTGGGTACGCCCAAGTTCCGCTACGGCGTAGCCGAGCAGGAGGACCAGGTGGGCGTGGCCACCGGCCTGGCCTGGACCGAAGTGGGCGGGGACACCCTGGCCATCGAAGTGACCGTCTACCGGGGCAGCGGCCGGCTGACCCTGACGGGCAAGCTGGGCGACGTGATGAAGGAGTCGGCCCAGGCCGGTTACAGCTACGTACGCAGCCGGGCCGTGGAACTGGGTATCGATCCGGAATTCTTTGACAAGCACGACATCCACATCCATGTTCCGGAGGGGGCCATTCCCAAGGACGGCCCGTCGGCGGGTATCACCATTGCCTGTGCCCTGGCCTCGGCCTTTACGGGGCGCAAGGTGCGTCATGATGTGGCCATGACCGGCGAGATCACCCTGCGTGGTCGCGTTCTGCCGGTGGGCGGCATCAAAGAAAAGGTGCTGGCGGCACACCGGGCGGGGATCACCACGGTGATCCTGCCCCGGGATAACCACAAGGACATGGAAGATATACCCAACAATGTAAAGAGTAAGATGCATTTTATAGAGGTGGAACACATGGACGAGGTGCTGGAAGTGGCCCTTCTGGAAAAGGAGATGGAACCCGGCACCGATGAACTGGGTTCCACCCCTTCCGAGGTTCCGGAAGTATCCTATCCGGTAATCTCCGACAAGGAGGACCCGGCGACCATCCATGAACATTGTTTCTGCCCGTTTAATTAAAAGTGTGGCCTCCATGGAACAATGCCCGGCCGGCGGCAGGCCCGAAATAGCCCTGGCCGGGCGTTCCAATGTGGGCAAGTCTTCCCTGTTGAACTGCCTGGTCAACCGCCGGGGGTTGGCCCGCACCAGCAGCACCCCTGGCCGGACTCAAACCATAAATTTTTACCTGATCAACGACCGTTTTTACCTGGTGGATCTGCCCGGCTACGGCTACGCCCGGGTGCCGGAGAGAGTGCGGGTCCGGTGGGGGCCGCTGATCGAAGGCTACCTTTCCCGGCGGCCTGAACTAAAGGGGGTGGTGCAGATTGTTGATCTGCGCCACCCGCCCACGGAGCAGGACGTGCAGCTGTACGGCTGGCTGCAGTATCACCGGATTCCCGTGGTGGTGGCGGCCACCAAGGCGGACAAACTTTCCAAAAACCAGGCCATAAAACAATTGTCCGTGGTACGCCGCACCCTGGAGTTGCAGGAAGAAGATACCGTGATCCCCTTCTCGGCGCAGACCCGCCAGGGCAGGGATGAGTTGTGGAAGCTGATCGGGCAGTGGGTGGAAATTCTATAGAAACGCGCCGCTAATCCAAAAGCACGGCGTTGCGGAGCGCCGGTGCTGCAACCTCACTGTATGCCGTGCCTTACCGGGTTGGCTGAACATGCACCCGAAAGGGACGTTTTTATATGCCCGGTAATCGCCATATACTCCTTCGCCGTTTTTCATCCCGCCCGGGATCATATTTGACCATTTCCAGCGCCCTTTCGGCAAACCGGTTATCCACCATTTCCCCGGCCGGTACCACCCGGCGCACTTCCCGGCTCTGATCTAAAAGACCCATCAGGCGGTTGTATCCTTCCGCCGGGATGACCGGGGTGGCGGCCCAGGTTTCCTGCCGGCGGTACCTTTCCACAGCCTGCGTAAGAAGGCTCTGGTCAACGCCGTTTAAATAGGGGCCGGCCAGGGCGGCGGCTTCCGCCGCGCCGTGATGGGCCAGCCACAGCTGGGCCTGGTAGACGGCGTTGGTGAATTGCTGCAAAGCCCCGGGGCTGGTTTGTATAAACTGCTCCCTGGTTACGTATACCACCCCGGGAAGGGGACCGGCATCACTACCCAGGGAAGCCACCACCTTCCCCTGCCCCCGGGCTTCCATTTGCGAAGCCCGGGGTTCCGCCACCAGGATATAATCCCCCGACCCGGCCTGGAAGGCCCCCGGCCGCAAAGAGGCTGGAATATTGGTGTACAGGGTGACCTCCCGGTTGGGGGCAGTTTTATTTTGCCGTAAAATACCCTCCAGGAGTACCGTTTCCCGGCTTTCCGGCCACCCGGCTATCACCGATTTACCCTTCAAGTCGGCCCATTGAAAGTCATTTTTACCTGCCCTGGCCACCAGGAAGTGGGTGTCCCGGGCCGTCAGGGCGGCAAAGACTATCGGAGCGGTCGAACCCTCCGCCCGCCGGTAAATGGCCTGCTCCAGGCCGGTTAACACCACATCGGCCCGCCCCGATTCCAGGGCGGCCATCAGCGTTTCGGCGGTGGCGGTGTTTTCTATCTTTACATCCACTCCCTGTTCTTTAAAGAACCCCCGGGCCTGGGCTATGTACTGGGGCAGGTATTCCACCGACGGGGGACCGGTCATCAGGTGGATGGTTTCCACCTTCCCCGTCCTTTCACTCCACCATTTCACGGCCATGGAGCTAATAGTCAGGGTCAGGCTCAGGATGATCAAAAGGGCCAGCACCACTGCAGGCCTTCTCATCTTTCCACCTCCCGGATGCACTTCTTCTTCCTAAATATGTATTTCCTCTTTGCCAGTTAATGCCGGGAAATTTGTCCCGCCGGACCTTTTGGATGAATATTCCAGATGGACAGGCATATGATTATTCCAAAGATTCTCCACGGGGGGGGATGGCTGATGATCAAAGGAGTAACATTCGTGCACTGGAACCGCTGCGGCAAAGCCGGCGGAGGGCAGATCAGGCCGGGGGCAGTGTACCGGGGGATATTGTGGGCCTTCAGTTTTACCCTGATTGCCTTTGTCTGTTTCGGTCTGGTACTGCTGTCGGCCGGAGCCCGCACTTTTTCCGGCGGCCCTGTGGCCACCGCAGTGATTATTGCCGGTGCGGCGGCGGGGGGAGTCTCGGCCGGGAACAACGCCCGGAACCCGGGCTGGCTGCACGGCCTGCTGGTAGGAACCGGCTACGGCGTCACTCTGGTGCTGCTGGGCGTGTTGGCGGCGGGCGGGGAAGTGCTGCAGCGGTTGGATGTGGCTACCCGGCTGGGAACCTGTACCCTTGCGGGGGCCATGGGCGGTGTGGTGGGAGTGAATCTGCCCGCCCCCGGCCGGTGGTTCCGGTGGAAGGAAATGCTGGAGAGAAAAGTAAGCCTTCGCCTCCGGCACTGTTCTTTACGGGGACAGGCCCGCCGGTTGTTCAGAGGGTAACCCTTAATAGTTTGGTAGCATTAATACCGGGGCCACGGTTCAGTCAGCCGTGGTCTTTTTTTGGAGTTCCCCCCGGACGATGAGAACCCATTATGTTGCCAAAACAATGCTGCAACATTATAATGTTTAACGAGCCGGCCGCAATTCTACGGGACAGTTAAACAGGGATGGAGAGGAGAAGGCTTTTTATGGCTGAGTTTGACATGCCCACCACCTACGATCCCCGGGCGGTGGAAGAAAAGTGGTACCGTTACTGGGAGGAAAACAAGTTTTTCCATACGGAAGTGAATGAGAAGCAAAGGCCCTTTTCCATAGTCATGCCCCCGCCCAACGTCACCGGACAGTTGCACATGGGACATGCCCTGGACAACACGCTGCAGGACATCCTCATCCGCTGGCGGCGCATGCAGGGCTACAACACCCTGTGGCTGCCTGGTACCGACCATGCGGGCATTGCCACCCAGGCCAAAGTGGAGGAACAGCTGGCCAAAGAAGGTCTGGACAAGTACGACCTGGGCCGGGAAAAGTTTTTAGAACGGGTGTGGGCCTGGAAGGAACGGTACGGCGGGCGCATCACCCACCAGCTCCGCCGCCTGGGCGCCTCCTGCGACTGGGACCGGGAGCGGTTCACCATGGATGAGGGCTGCTCCGAAGCGGTAAAGGAGGTCTTCATCCGGCTTTATGAAGAAGGTCTGATCTACCGGGATAACTACATCATCAACTGGTGTCCCCACTGCCGGACCACCATTTCCGACATTGAAGTGGAGCACCTGGAAAAGCCAGGCCAGCTCTATTATATCAAATACCCCACGAAAGACGGCACAGACGCCCTGGTGATAGCCACCACCCGCCCGGAAACCATGCTGGGGGACGTGGCCGTGGCCGTACACCCGGAGGACGAACGTTACCGCCACCTGGTGGGCAAAACCCTGGTTCTGCCCCTGGTGGGCCGGGAAATGCCGGTGATTGCCGATGAATATGTGGATCCCTCCTTTGGCACCGGGGCGGTAAAGATCACCCCCGCCCACGACCCCAACGACTTTGAGGTGGGGCGGCGGCATGACCTGCCCCAGGTGCGGGTGATCAATAAAGATGCGGTAATGGAAGGGGAGATACCGCCGGCCTACCGGGGTCTGGACCGCTGGGAGTGCCGCAAAAAGATCGTGCGGGATTTAAAGGAACAGGGCTACCTGGTAAAAATAGAGGACCTCACCCACGCCGTGGGTCACTGCTACCGCTGCAACACGGTTATTGAGCCCATGCTTTCCCGCCAGTGGTTTGTGCGTATGAAGCCCCTGGCCGCACCGGCCGTAAGGGCGGCCCTGGAGGGACAGGTGCGTTTTATACCCGAGCGGTTCACCAAAATCTACTTGAACTGGATGGAGAACATCCGGGACTGGTGCATTTCCCGGCAGCTGTGGTGGGGCCACCGCATTCCGGTATGGTATTGCCGGGACTGCGAGGAGGTCATGGCCGCCAAGGAGCCGCCTGAAAAATGCACCCGCTGCGGCTCCAGTCACCTGGAGCAGGATCCGGACGTGCTGGACACCTGGTTTTCCTCGGCCCTGTGGCCCTTTTCCACCCTGGGCTGGCCGGAAAAGACGGCGGAACTTTCTTATTACTACCCCACTTCCGTGCTGGTTACCGGCCGGGACATCATTTTCTTCTGGGTGGCCCGTATGATTTTCAGCGGACTGCATTTCATGAAACAGGTACCCTTCCGGGAAGTGTTCATCCACGGCCTGGTGCTGGATGCCCTGGGGCGCAAGATGAGCAAATCCCTGGGCAACGGGGTGGATCCCATTGATGTGATCGAAAGCCACGGGGCGGACAGCCTGCGCTTCATGCTGGTGACGGGCAACACCCCGGGCAACGACCTGCGCTTTCATTTTGAACGCCTGGACGGGGCGCGGAACTTTGCCAACAAGATCTGGAACGCCTCCCGTTTTGCCCTGATGAACCTGCAGGATTACGATCCGGCGGTAGCCCCGGGCCGTGAACACCACACCCTGGCCGACCGGTGGATTTTAAGCCGCTACCAGGCCTGTGTGCGGGAAGTGACGGACTTCATGGAGGCCTACGAACTGGGTGAGGCGGCCCGGGTGCTCTACGAGTTTATCTGGAGCGAATTCTGCGACTGGTACATTGAACTGGTGAAGCCCCGCCTTTACCGGGGTGAGGACGCCCGGGACCGGGCCTGCGCCCAGGATGTGCTGGCCACGGTGCTGCGGGGGATCATGGAACTGCTCCACCCCTTCATGCCCTTTATCACCGAGGAAATCTGGCAGCGCCTGCCCCATGAGGGGCGCACCATTATGCAGGCTCCCTGGCCGGCTTACCGGCCGGAGCTGCGGGATGAAGGGGCGGAAGGGCAAATGGCGGTGTTAATGGAGGTCATCCGCTCCATCCGGCACATCCGGGGTGAAATGAATGTACCTCCGGGCAAGACGGCCCGGGTCATCCTGGTGGCGGCGGACGGAAACGTCAGGGATCTATTGCAGGTGGGGAATGGCTACATTCAGGATCTGGCCCGCTGCCGGGTGCAGATCCGGGGAGAATTGACCCGGGTGCCGCCCCAGTCGGCCCACGGCGTGGCCCGGGGAGTGGAGATCTATGTCCCCCTGGCCGGGCTTATTGACATCGACCGGGAAGTGGCCCGCCTGCAAAAGGAACTGGCGGCGGTGGAAAAGGATCTGGCCAGGGTGCGGGGCAAACTGAAAAACGAAGGCTTCCTGGCCAAGGCCCCGGCCGAGGTGGTGGAAAAGGAGCGGGAGAAGGGGGAGGAACTCTCCGGCAAGGCATCGGCCATCCGGCAAAGGCTGGCGGTGCTGGGGGGATGAAAGTTTTTTAGAGGAAAGGGTGACCGGAAGATTTCCCGGTCACCCTGCCATATATAAAGAGGGCTTTTTAGGAGGTAGAATTTATTTGACCGGCGTCCGCCTTGCGGCGGCCGTCGTTTTCCCCGAACTTCCAGATTTCCGCCACAGCCTTCAGATTATCGGCCAGGGTGGTCAGCTCATTGGTGATGGCGGCCGTTTCCTGGCAGCTTGCCGCCGCCTGCTGGGCCACGGCGGCAATGGCCTGTACTCCACCCACCATCTGTTCCGTGCCCGTCGCCTGTTCCCGGGCGGAGGCGGCCAGTTCTTCGATGCTGTCCACGGTGAGCCTGATCTGGGATATGATGTTCCGGAAGGCTTCCTGCACGTCCCCGGTGAGCTGCAGTCCCTGTGCCACGGCCGTCACGCTTTCCCCGGTGGCACCCTGGATGCCGGCCACCAGCTGGGTGATCTCCCGGGTGGCCCGGGCGGAATTCTCCGCCAGGCCCCGCACTTCCTCGGCCACCACGGCAAAGCCCCGCCCGTGTTCCCCGGCCCGGGCCGCTTCAATGGCCGCGTTTAAGGCCAGCAGGTTGGTCTGGGCGGCGATATCTTCGATCAACTGGACGAACTGGCCGATGCGGGCGGAGCTTTCATCCAGGGTGCGGATTTTTTCATGGATCACATTCATGCCGTTAATCACCTTGTCCACCGCTTCTCCCCCCTGCCGGGCGGTCAGGTCCGTTTCCCTGGCCAGGGCGGCCGTTTCCTGGGCCTTTTCCGCCGATTCCCTGGCCGAACGGGCCAGATCTTCAATTTCCTTAAGAAGCTTTTGCACCTGACCGGCCTGTTCCTGGCTGCCGGTGCTGATCTGTTCCGTGCCCGATAAAATCTGGCCGGTGGAAGCAGTCAGGCGTTCGGAGTATTCCCGCACCAGGCCGAACCATTTGTGCACTCCTTTCAATACCTTGCGGATATTGGTAATCAGCCGGTCCAGCTCGCCCCAGCCGAAATTTTTTTCTTCGATTCGTTCGGTGAGATCCCCGGCAATAGCCTTGTCCGTTTTGGCAATGACCATGTTTACGGCGGCCTGCAGGGAAGAATAAAGGATGGTGGCGGAAAGGCCGGCCAGCAATACACCGGCCGCCGCACCGGCCAGGGTAACCGGCCAGTTGCCGCCGGCCAGCCGGGTGGCCAGAATGGCCACGGCCACAGCCACCAGAGCCAGGACGGAGGTTAGCAAAGTTAGTTGTCGCCGTAATTTTCCCACTGTCATCCCTCCATTTTGGTTCTTGTAAATAGAATATTCCTCACATACCCTTTCGGAAATATTATAACATTCTTAACATTAATCGGACACTATTTTTAACAGTAGGATTTGGCCTCATCCTGTCGAATTGGGTCAATAGGGATTTTTCCATCTGTCATAGAGGTGACTGGAGTTGCAATATGATGAAGCCATGAGCTACCTGCAAAACCTGACCAAATTCGGCTTTAATTTCGGTCTGGGCCGCATTCAGGAATTGCTGCGCCGCCTGGGCGACCCCCAGGACAGGTTGAAGGTGGTGCATGTGGGGGGTACCAACGGCAAGGGTTCCACCCTGGCCATGGTGGCGTCCGTATTGAGTGCGGCCGGTTACGCCACGGGTGCCTTTACCTCACCCCATCTGCATTCCTACACCGAGCGGTACCAGATCAATGGAGTGCAGATCTCTCCGGAGCGGGTAGCCGCCCTGATCACCGGCTTGAAGCCCCATCTGGAAGCCATGGTGGCCCAGGGCTTTGAACACCCTACGGAATTTGAAGTGAGCACGGCCATGGCCTTCCAGTACTTTTACGAAGAAGGGGTGGACTTCCTGGTTCTGGAGGTGGGCCTGGGGGGGGCCATTGATTCCACCAATGTGGTGAAAAATCCCCTGGTAACGGTGATCACCAATGTGGCCATGGACCATATGGATTACCTGGGTCACACCATTAAAGAAATAGCCACCGTCAAGGCCGGGATCATCAAGCCGGGAGCGCCCCTGGTGACAGCCTGCACCGGGGAGGCCCTGGCGGTGATGGAAAGGTTCTGCCGGGAAAAGGGCGCACCCATGGTGCTGGTGGAGGGGAACTCCGGCGGTGGAACACCGGGGCCGGTTTCTGGTTCAGGGGATGGTTTGCCCGGAGACGGGAATGCCGGTCATGCCGGGCCAACCGATTCCCAGGTCCGGGAGAAAGGCCATAGCGCGGCTCGGGTACCGCTCAAACCGGAGGTAAACGGAGCGTTCCCCTTATACCGGACGGTCTTCTGGGAGGCCGGTCCCGGCAGTTTTGACCTGGGCGGGCAGTATTTAACCGTGCATGGTCTGCACCGTATCTACCGGGATCTGTTCATACCCCTTTTGGGGCGGCACCAGCTGGCTAATGCCGCCGGAGCGGTGGCGGTGGTGGAACTGCTTGCGGAGCAGGGCTATCCTGTTTCCGAAGCTGCCCTGTACCGGGGCCTGGCCGCCGTGCGCTGGCCGGCCAGGCTGGAAATTGTGTCCAGAGACCCCCTGGTGTTGTTGGACGGTGCCCATAACTACGACGGGGCCGGGAGCCTGGCCCGGGCGCTGGATGATTACTTTTCCGGTAAAGGTGTGGTGCTGGTTATCGGTATGCTGGGGGACAAGGAGCGGGGCCGGGTGATCCACGAGCTGGCCCCCCGGTCCCGGGCGGTGGTGGTCACCAAACCCAACAGTCCCCGGGCCGGGGACTGGCAGCGCCTGGCCGTGGAGGCGCGGAAATACACACCGGAGGTCTACACCATCGAGTCCATTCCGGGGGCGGTGAGACATGCCCTTTCCCTGGCCCGGCCAGGCGAACTGGTCTGCATCACCGGGTCCCTGTACATGGTGGCCGAAGCCCGGGAGCTGTTTTTAAACCGGGACGGCACAGGCAATTAGCCAAAGGGAACAAGAGAGGAATGTGACAGGGAACCGTCCCCTGTCACACCCCAGAGAGGAATGTGACAGGGAACCGTCCCCTGTCACACCCCCTGTCACACCCCTGTCACACCGGGCTTTTCCGGCGGCGGCCGGTCCTGGATATCCTGGATAAAAAACCAGCGGGCAACCCATAATACCAATCGATCGGACACAACCGGAAAGAATATGGGGGAGTTAGGTCACCCGCCGGAAGTGATAAAAGGGGAGGCCGCACCCTTCTCCGGAATGCATTGTGGCACTTGATTCCAGGCAGTTTTGTTTAGTGTACAGGGGTGTTCATATGTTCGGTATTATGCGCAAATTGTTCCGCATGTTTCCGTCGTCGGGCAAAAAGCCCTCCTTTCAGGATAGCCAGGCCCAGTGGGGAAAAAGCCACGAAGCGGAAGAGCTGAAAAAGATCAACCTCAGCTCCCGGCTGGACGACAACCTGGCCCTGTTGAAAGAGATGCTGGGGCATTGCGTGGATTTTGAAATCCGGCTGGTCCGTCTGGATCCCGATGGGAACATGCGGGGGGCGGTGGTCTTTTTTGACGGTCTGACGGACAAAAACACCATACATGATACGATTATCAAGGGATTGACTTTGGATTCCCGTATGGCCGGTTTGCGGGCCGGCAGTCCTGAAGAAATGTTTTCCATGGTCAAAAATAGTATAGTTAATGTAGCTTCTGTGGAAGAGGTCCGTACCCTGTTTAAATTGCTGGACGGTATCCTGTATGGGGAAGTGGCCGTGCTGATAGATGGGAAGGATGCGGCCCTCACTTGTGAAGCCAAAGGTTGGCCCACCCGCAGCATCGAGGAGCCGGCCAGCGAGTCCGTGGTCCGGGGACCCAGGGAAGGGTTCACCGAGATTATTCGTACCAATACCTCCCTCATCCGCCGGCGCCTGCGCAATCCCAACCTGGTGGTGGAGGGAATCAAACTGGGGGAGCGTACCCGCACCCAGGTGGAGATAGCCTATGTAAAGGGGCTGGCCGATCCCCGGCTGGTGCAGGAGGTAAAGGAGCGCCTTTCCCGGATAAAGGTGGACGGCATCCTGGAAAGCGGCAATATCGAAGAGCTGATTGAGGACCACCCCTTTTCCCCCTTTCCGCAAGTATTCCATACCGAGCGGCCCGACCGGGTGGTGGGCATGCTGCTGGAGGGGCGGGTGGCCATTCTCACTGACAACACCCCCTTCGTCATGGTGGTGCCGGCGGAGTTTGCCGTTTTCATGCAGGCTTCCGAAGATTATTTTGAACGCTATTTCCTGGCCAGCGCCATCCGCTGGTTGCGTTATTTCGCCTTTATCGCCTCCTTGCTTTTCCCCTCCCTGTATATAGCCATTACCACCTTTCACCAGGAGATGCTCCCCACCCGCCTTCTGCTCAGCATTGCCGCCTCCCGGGAGGGGGTGCCCTTCCCGGCCTTTGTGGAGGCCCTGTTGATGGAATTTTCCTTTGAAGCTCTGCGGGAGGCCGGTATCCGGCTGCCCCGCAACGTGGGCCAGGCGGTGAGCATAGTGGGCGCCCTGGTCATTGGCCAGGCGGCGGTGGCGGCGGGCATTGTGTCCCCCCTGATGGTCATTGTGGTGGCCATGACCGGCATTGCCTCCTTTATGGCTCCGGTGTACAGCCTGGCCATTACCACGCGCCTGCTGCGCTTTCTCATGATGATCCTGGCGGCCACCCTGGGGCTTTTCGGGGTGATGATGGGTCTGCTGACCATACTGGTGCATGTGACCTCCCTGCGCTCCTTCGGCATTCCCTATCTGTCCCCCCTGGCTCCCATGCATGCGGCGGATCTGAAAGATGTCTTGTACCGCGCCCCCATGTGGGCCATGAACACCCGGCCCGCGGAGCTGGGCAAGATGGATTCCAGGCGCCAGTCTCCGGGGTTGAAGCCCGGACCGGCGCAGGGAAGGCAAAGGGAGGGCGGCGGCGGTGCACGGGAAAAAGATTAAAGGTCGAGCACCGCAGGGCTCCGGCTGTCCCCAATCCGGGCGGCCTATGCGGCTGTGGGGGGTCTTTTTCCTGTTGCTGTTCGTGTCCGCCACCTGCACGGGTTGCTGGGACCACCGGGAGGTATGGGAGGCGGCCGCGGCGGCGGCCGTAAGCCCTACCGTAATGTGGATGTGGAAGCGGAGACGGTTTTTGACGCCATCCGCAAACTATCCATGGAAACTCCCCGGCGGCTTTTTTTTGCCCATAACCAGGTAATTGTTCTCTCGGAAAAACTGGCCCGGGAAAAGGGAATCCCACCGCTTCTGGATTTTTTCGACCGCAACCCCCAGATCCGGCGGGATACCTGGGTGGTGGTGGCCCGGGGGAATGTCAAGGAAATCATGGACGTGCCCAGCCAGCTGGAAGTAACCCCGGCCCAGCGGATCATGGGCATAATTAACAACCGGGAGCTTTCCTCCCAGTTTGCCATCACCCGGCTGGGTGATTTTATAGAAATGACGGAGGATCCGGGAGTGGAGCCCTTTACGGCCATTATCGAAATGATACCCAATACAGCCGTCAGCCACGTGGCTTTTCATCCCGGGGGGCCGGGTCCGGAACCTCCCTATGATATAAAGCTCACCGGCACGGCCGTCTTCCGCCGGGATAAACTGGCGGGCTGGCTGGATGAACGGGAAGCCCGGGGGCTTATGTG
>NZ_WHYR01000037.1 GCF_009428905.1 Desulfofundulus thermobenzoicus
CGGAAGAAGCCGGTCTGGGCAGGGACTTTGTGGATAAGATCGCCGACGAAACGGTGGGTGTCACCGGCGAGGAAATCCTGCCCTTCCTGGAGGAGAAGGGTCACCCGGCCCTGACCATGCCGCCGTTGCTCTAACTTGTTGGCCCACCTGAATTGCGGAACGAACCGATGAGCATAATTCAGAGGACACCTGTGTACCAGGTGTCCTCTGGATATGTCTAATTATGACCTGAGAAAGGAGAAAAGGAGAATGGGTTTAACAGGTTTGGAGATTTTCAAGCAACTTCCCAAAACCAACTGCAAAGATTGTGGTCATCCCACCTGCCTGGCTTTTGCCATGGCCATGGCCGCCGGCAAGGCCGGATTGGACCAGTGCCCCCATGTCAGTGACGCAGCCAAGGAAGCCCTGGGCGCTGCTTCTGCTCCACCGGTGGCCCTGGTGAAAATCGGCACCGGGGAAAAGGAAGTGGTGCTGGGCAATGAAACCGTTCTCTTCCGTCATGACAAGCGCTTTGAACATCCCACGGGCATTGCCATCTCCGTTTGTGATACCCAGAACGCGGAAGATATTGCCGCCAAGATTGCCCAGATCAATAAACTGGTTTTCGACCGGGTCGGCCAGATTCACCAGGTAAACCTGGTGGCCGTTTGCAACTGTTCCGGAGAGGCGGACAAATTTGCCGCTGCCGTCAAGATAGCCGTGGAAAATACCGGATACCCGCTGGTATTGATCTCCGAAGATGCCGGGGCCATGGAAAAGGCGCTGGAAATCGCCGGCGCAAAGAAACCCCTCATCTGCGGCGCCAATGCAACCAACTATGAAGCCATGACCGCCCTGGCCAAAAAATATGACGCTCCGCTGGTGGTGAAGGGAGCGGACCTCAATGATCTGGCCGCAGTGTCGGAAAAAGTAATGGCCCTGGGGTACAAGCAATTAATCCTGGATTCGGGCGCCCGGGAAGCAAACAGGGTGCTGGCCGACCAGACCCAGATCCGCCGCCAGGCTTTAAAACGTTTCCGTCCCTTCGGTTATCCGACCATTACCTTTGTCACCAACGAAGATCCCGTGCAGGCCGTGGTGGACGCCAGCGTTTACATTGCCAAATATGCCGGTATTGTAGTGCTGGATACGGCAGACCCGGCGGACATCCTGCCGCTGATCACCCTGCGCCTGAACATTTACACCGACCCGCAAAAACCCATTGCCGTGGAATCCAAGATATACGAAATCGGCAATCCCGGACCCGATGCACCGGTCTACATCACCACCAACTTCTCCCTGACCTACTTCTGTGTGGCCGGGGACGTGGAAGCCAGCCGGGTGCCCGGATACATCCTGCCCGTGGACACCGACGGCATCTCCGTGCTCACCGGTTGGGCGGCCGGGAAATTTACGCCCGAAAAGATCACCGAAATGCTGCAAAACAGCGGTATCGCCGACAAGGTGTCCCACCGCAAGGTAATTATCCCCGGCGGCGTGGCCGTGTTGAGCGGTAAACTGCAGGAACTGTCAGGCTGGGAGGTTATGGTGGGGCCGCGGGAATCGGCAGGCATCCCCTCTTTCTTAAAGCAGCGCTGGAACGCGTAAGGAATTTCCCGGCTCCCATTGCGGCGGATATACCTGTAAAGAACATCGAACTGCCCTGAAGCTCGTTGGCGTGGGGCCTGCCCGGGAAATTCCCTGACCGGATACAGGAAAAGATATATTAACAAATGCAGAAAGGAAGTGGTATTGATGGCCTTTACCATTGCCATTGCCGGCAAGGGGGGAACGGGTAAAACCACGCTGGCAGCACTGATTATCAGACAACTGATCCGGAGCGGAAAGGGCCCCGTCCTGGCCGTAGACGCCGATGCCAACGCCAACCTGAACGAAGCCCTGGGTATCGAAGTGGAGGACACCATCGCCGAACTGATGGCCCGGGTGAACAACAACCTGGAACCATTGCCGGCCGGAATGACCAAGGACCAGTACGTGGCCTTCAGGGTACACCAGTCCCTGGCCGAAGGAGACGATGTGGACCTGCTGGTCATGGGCGGCCCGGAGGGACCGGGGTGCTACTGTTATGTCAATAATCTGGTGCGGGGTTTTATGCAGGAGTTGAGCCAGAATTATCCTTACGTGGTTATGGATAATGAGGCGGGTCTGGAGCACTTGAGCCGGCGCACCACCCAGAATGTGGATGTCCTGTTTGTCAGCAGTGACGCCAGCGCCCGGGGTATCCGTTCAGCCGGCCGGGTAAAGGAACTGGTGGAATCCCTGGCCCTGGAGATTAAAAAATTATACCTGGTGGTAACCAGGGTGAACAATGATTCTATCGCCGCGCTGCAGGATGAGATTCAGCGCACCGGTCTGGAGCTTATCGGCACCATCCCCAACGACCAGCAGGTGTTTGAATATGACCTGCGCGGTAAACCGCTGGTGGAGCTACCCGACGATTCCCCGGTGATAAGTGCTGTGACGGAAATCCTGCGCCGGGCCCATATACTGTGAGATACCGTTTTATCTACCAACAGAAAGGAGCGTCAATCATGGCCGTTACCATAGCCAAAGAAAGATGGACCAGCAAGGTGGCGGAAGTGGTTCTCGGCACCGAACCCAACGCCGTAAAAATCGGAGGCGAGAGCACCCTGCCCTTCCTGCATTTCGAAGGGGAAATGAACAACTACCCCAAGGTGGCCCTGGAAGTTTGGGATATGGAACCCACCGAATGGCCGGAAATGCTTACCAGGGCCTATGCCGGTGTACTTAACGACCCGGTGGCCTGGGCCAAAAAGTGCGTGGAATACGGCGCTGATATGGTTTGCCTGACCCTGGTCAGCGCCCACCCGGACAACAAAGACACCAGCCCCGAAGAATGCGCCCGGGTGGCCAAAGCGGTGGCCGATGCAGTGAACGTACCCCTGATCGTTCTCGGCTGCGGGGTAGAGGAAAAAGATGCCCAGGTACTGGAAAAGGTAGCCGAGGCCCTCTCCGGAAGAAACCTCCTGCTGGGCCTGGCCACAGCGGAAAACTATAAAACCATTACTGCCGCCTGCATGGTCCATGGTCATAATATCATTGCCTCCACTCCTCTGGACATCAACCTGGAAAAGCAATTAAACATCCTGATTATGGAAATGAACCTGGCGGCCGACCGGATAGTCATCGACCCCTCCGTAGGCGCCCTGGGTTATGGTATTGAATATGCCTACTCCATTATGGAACGCACCCGCATTGGCGCCCTGACCGGCGACAAGATGCTGGCCATGCCGGTAATCTGCATTTTAGGACAGGAAGTATGGAAAACCAAGGAAGCCAAAAACACCACCGAAGAAGCGCCCGAATGGGGCAACCAGGAGCGCCGGGCCATCCTGTGGGAAGTGGTCAGTGCCGCCGCCTTCGCCCAGGCGGGGGGTTCCCTGTTCGTCCTGCGTCACCCGGAATCATTGAAGCAATTCCGGGCACACATTGAAAAAATGATGCGGCCGGTCACCTATTAAAAAACAATAAATATAGAAGGAGGCGCAAGAAAAATGATCCTTATTGGCGAGCGGATCAACGGCATGTTCAAGGATATCCGGGAAGCAATCCTGAACAAGGACCCGGAACCCATCCGGTACTGGGCCAGGCGCCAGTATGAAAACTGCGCCGCTTATCTGGACATCAATACCGGCCCCACCGTAGAACCCAAGGACCAACCGGCCGTAATGGAATGGCTGGTTAAAATAGCCCAGGAAACGGTACCCCTGCCCTGCTGCATCGACTCCACCAACCCGGAAGCCATTGAAGCCGGTCTGGCGGTGCATAAAGGCAAAGCCATGATTAACTCCACCAGTGCCGACCAGTGGAAAATGGACATATACTTCCCCATGGCCAAAAAATATAATGCGGCAATCATCGGTCTGGCCATGAATGAAAAGGGCGTGCCCAAAAGCGCCGCCGACCGGGCGGCCCTGGCCATGGAACTGGTGGTCAACGCCGACGCCCACGGCATTCCCATGGAAGACCTGTATATCGACCCCCTGATGCTGCCCTGCAATGTGGCCCAGGATCACGGACTGGAAGTGCTGGAGGCCCTGCGCCAGATTAAAATGCTGGCCGATCCGGCACCACGGACCACCATGGGCCTGAGCAACGCTTCCCAGCGCTGCACCAACCGCCACCTGATCAACCGGACCTTTCTGATCATGTCCATGGCCGTAGGCCTGGATTCCGCCATTGCCGATTTGGAAGATCAGGAGTTGCTGGATGCCGTGGCTGCCGCCAACATTCTCCTGAATAAGGATATTTACTGCGACTCTTTCTTAAAGACATTCAGACAGCGGTAAAATATACCCGCCTTCGAGGGGGAAAGCGGCTGGGGGAAAGCCGTTTTCCCCCCGGTTTGTCGAAAAAATATTTTTAGGGCCAATGGCAGGATTTATCCGGCCATTGGGAGAATTATATTGAAATGAACACTAAAATACGGCCGGTTCATCCCAATACCTGCGCCGCATGTATGGATCGTACCGTAAAACAACAGTTGTAACCTGTTTTTATTTTGTTCTCTTCCGGGAGGGGATAAAGTGCCGAGGATTGGCGTCTACATTTGCCATTGTGGCGAGAATATCGCCGGCGCTGTAAATGTCGAAGAGGTCAGAGCATACGCCGAAAAGCTTCCAGGGGTGGCGCTGGCCCGGAACTATCTTTTCATGTGTTCGGATCCAGGCCAGGAGTTAATCAAGCAGGACATCAGGAATGGCCTGATTGACCGGGTGGTGGTGGCGGCCTGCACTCCGCGCACCCACGAACCCATCTTCCGCAAGGCAGTGGAAGACGGAGGCCTGAACAAATATCTCCTGGAAATGGCCAACATTCGTGACCAGGATAGCTGGCCCCACTGGCACGACAAGGAGGGCGCCACCGAAAAAGCAAAGAAATTGATTGCCAGTGCCGTGGCCAAGGCCGCTTACCTGGAGCCACTGGAGGACAGGTTTGTGGAGGTTACACCGGCGTCACTGGTAATTGGCGGTGGCGTTTCCGGTATGTTTGCCGCGCTGGATCTGGCCAATATGGGTTATAAGGTTTACCTGGTGGAAAAAAACCCGTCCGTTGGGGGCAATATGGCCAAGCTGGATAAAACTTTCCCCACCAACGACTGTTCGGCCTGTATCCTGACCCCCATCATGGTACAGGTGGGCACCCATCCCAATATTGAACTGCTGACCTATTCCGAAGTGGAATCGGTTGAGGGCTCCATCGGCAACTTCAAAGTGAAGGTCAGAAAGAAACAAACGTACATCGACTGGGATAAATGCACCGGGTGTGGCGATTGCGTGAATGCCTGCCCGGCCAAAGTACCCAATGACTTCAACGAAGGCATGAATAACCGTAAGGCCATTTATATCGAGTTTCCCCAGGCGGTACCCAAACGGGCGGTGGTGGATATGGAGCATTGCCTTAGCTGCGCCAAGCGCACCATCGGTACCCGGCCGCGGGTCCACTCCAAGACAGGCGAGCCCATTCTCGCCCCCTGTGAGAAAGCGTGCAAAACCGGTGCCTGTGACCGTTCAAGGGAATATAACCCGGAAGGGGAAATCGTGGAACTAAACGTGGGCACCATTATTGTGGCGGCCGGTTACAAGGTGATGGACAAAGCTCCGTTCAAAGAGTATTCGCCCCAGTCGCCCAACGTGATTACAGCCATGCAACTGGAGCGCATTTTATCGGCCACCGGTCCCACGGAAGGTCATTTTCACCGCCCCTCGGACGGAGAAAAGCCCAAAACCATTGCCTTCATCTCCTGTGTGGGCAGCCGGGATAAAAGATACCATACCTATTGTTCCAAAGTATGCTGCATGTACATGCTCAAGGAAGCCCGGTTGATCAAAGAGAAATATCCGGATACCAAAATTTATATCTTCTTTATTGATGTGCGCACCGCTGGTAAGGACTTCGAAGAATACTACAACTACTGCCGGGATCTGGGCATCAAGATGCTGCGCGGCCGTGTGGGTGCGGTGGACGAGTTGCCGGGTGACCGGCTGAGGGTGCGGGCCTATGATGTCGACCTGGGCGCCCCTGTGGAACTGGAGGCCGATATGGTGGTTCTGGCCACGGCCATCGAGCCCGCCCCGGGTCTGGAAGAACTTGGCCGGAAGCTGGGTATCACCTGTGGCAGCGAAGGGTTCTTGAAAGAGATGCACACCAAGCTCTATCCGGTGGAAACACCGGTGAAAGGCATATACATCGCCGGGTGTGCCCAGGGACCCAAGGACATTCCCGAATCGGTATCCCAGGCCCGGGCTGCTTCTTCAGCGGCGGCAGTACCTCTCACCTTCGGCAAGGTAGTGGTAGACCCGTTAACTTCTGAAGTAAACCAGAGGAAGTGCTCCGGCTGCGGCACCTGCGTGCAGCTGTGCCCGTACTCGGCCATCAAGCTGGTGGAGGATAGGGGAGGAAGGTTACGGTCCAAAATTGACGAGGCCCTGTGTGCCGGCTGCGGCGCATGCGCGGCGGCCTGTCCGTCAGGGGTTATTACACTGCACGGATTTACCAATGCACAGATCCATGCTCAGATTAAAGCTCTAGCCTGCTAAAGTTCGGGGGTGATAGGCGTGTCTGACATTGAAGCGGTAACGGGTGTTGTCAATCTTTCTGAAGGCGACCCCGGTTTAGTTGACGAGATAAAAGAACTGGGCGGCGAGGAACTGCTGGAGTGCATCCAGTGTGCCAAATGCGCCGCTGCCTGTCCCATGGTGCTGGCTGGTTTTTCTTTTTTTAACAAGCGGGTCATCCACGCCATTCTTCTGGGATTGCGCGACCCGCTGCTGGACGATTCATCCATCTGGGCCTGCCAATCCTGTAATCGCTGCACCGAAGTATGTCCCCGGGAGGTTAACCCCTTCGAAATCATCCAGGCCATGCGGCGGGTGGCCATAAGGGAGTTCGCCCTGCCCACCCTTTCCATTGAAGGCCTCAAGTCCCTTTACGACACCGGCCATGCCGTTTATCTGGCCGGGGCCGGCAACACGCGGGCCAAAGTTGGTCTACCGGAAAAGCCGTACTCCACTGTGGCCAACCCGAAAGCTTTGAAAGAACTGCAGGCAATTATACGGCAAACGGCCCTGGCCGACCTGGGAATCATCCCCATGGACGAGTCAGACGTAACAGATACTTGCGAGGTGTAGCCAATGAAGGTAGGTTTTTTTGTGGGCTGCAACACGGCGTTCAACAGGCCTGATCTGGAACAGGCGGTACGGTATGCTTTTCCGGCACTGGGGGTTGAACTGGACAACCTGGAAGGACAGTCCTGTTGCCCCAGCTGGGGGACGATGCCCTCCGTGGACGTGGTGGGCTGGTGCGCCGTATCAGCCAGAAACCATACCATTGCCGAGGATAAGGGCCTGGACATAGTCACCGTATGCGGCAGCTGTTACGGCAGCCTGGCCGAAGCGAAATACAAAATGGATAACGACCCCATAATAAAGGCCAGTGTCAACGAGATGCTGAAGAAAATCGGCAGGGAATACAAAGGGACCAGCCAGGTCAGGCTCGCCTTCTATTATCTTTATCATGAGCTGGGGCCCGACCGGATCAAGGAGGCGCTCAAACATAAACTGGACGGCCTGACCGTGGCCCTGCAGCCCGGTTGCCATACCCTCTGGCCCAGCAAGGTTTATTACGACAAAGAAGAAGACCCCTTCCATCCCAGGGTGTTGAAAGAAATGTGTGAGGCCCTGGGTGCTACGGTGGGTCATTATACCCGCTTGATCGACTGCTGCGGTATGGGGGCCATGCGCAGCACCGACATGGAAAAAGCCTTTAAGCTTGTTCAGAAAAAGCTTGTTTCTATGAAAGAAGAGGTCAATCCCGACCTGATTGTCACCGGCTGCAGTTCCTGCTTGATCCAGTTTGATACGGCCCAGGAACACCTGCGTAGCGGCAAGAAAATTAACTTCGAGATTCCCGTCCTTCACTACATGCAGGTCCTGGCCCTGTGCCTGGGGGCCGATCCGGAAAAGGTTGCCGGTCTGGCCAAAACCAATGTGGAGCCCGTAGTCAACAGGATTCTGGCAGGATGATCAACAGCCTTTCCTTAAGGTGTGAAAGGAGTGAAAACCTGTAATGCAGGCCAAATTTGAACCAAAAATCACAGCCTTTCTTTGTAACTGGTGCAGTTATGCCGGGGCCGACCTGGCCGGGTCCCTGCGGTTCCAGTATCCCCCCAATGTAAAAATCATCAGGGTGCCCTGTTCGGGAAGGGTTAATCCCATGTTTATACTAAAAGCACTCTTTGCCGGTTCTGACGGCGTACTGGTGGGTGGGTGACATCCCGGAGACTGCCACTATGTTAGTGGCAATTATAACGCTGAACGGCGCGCCAAAGTCACCCAGCGGCTTTTAGATACACTGGGAATCGAGCCCCAGCGATTCCGGTTGACCTGGGTTTCTGCATCGGAAGGAGCCAAATTTGCCGAGACCATAACCGATTTCACCAATCAATTGAGGGAATTGGGTCCAAACCCCCTGGGGTGCAACGAACCGACAACCAAAAAACATACGGTTCCCATGATCGGGTAGAGCGGGGTGTTGATAAAAGTGCAAGAATTAACTAAGGCCATCCAGGAAACAGCCAGTAGGCTTTTGCAAGATAAAGAAGTGGAGCTGGTGGTGGGTTTTGCTGCCGGGAGTCTTCCTTTGCGCAACACCCCATGCTTTGTCCGCCGGCCGGAGGATGTACAAAGGCTGGTCTGGGGATACGGTTGCGAAAACAACCTGGCCAACTACCTGCGCTTAAGGCCGGAAAAGCTGGCCGTGGTGGCCAAGGGTTGCGACAGCCGCTCCATAGTGGAATTGATTAAAGAAAACCAGATTAACCGCGAAAAACTGGTGATTATTGGGGTACCCTGCCAGGGTATGATTGACCGGCAAAAAGTAGCCCGCCTGCTGGCCGGAAGGGAATTGCTGGAGGCAGAAGTCAAAGACGGTCAGGTGGAATTAAGGGGAAAGGGCTTCAGCGAAACCGTTCCCTGTGCACAACTGCTTCACGAATCATGTAAAACCTGCCGGCACCCCAACCCGGTATTGTTTGATATAATGCTGGGTGAGCCGGTGGTGGCAGGGGAAGACGAGAACGCCGGCGATACGGCGGATTATGAAGCAAAGACACCGGAGGAAAAGCGGGCCTATCTCAACCAGGAATTATCCCGTTGCATTCGCTGTTATGCCTGCCGACAGGCCTGCCCCATGTGCTTCTGTGAAGAATGTTTTGCCGATTGCACCCTGCCCCGGTGGCTGAGCAAGTCGTCCCTGAATGCGCAGGACAACCTCTTCTTTCAGGCCGTACGGGCACTGCACCTGGCCGGACGCTGTGTGGACTGCGGCGCCTGTGACCGGGCCTGCCCCATGGGTATTGATTTGCGCCACTTAACCCACAAAATGGTGCAGGATGTAGAGGATATTTTCGGTTATACCGCCGGAATGAGCCTGGAGGAAAAGGCCCCGCTGGCTGCGCCAGTGGGCTCATCGACCCTCAATCATTCTTAGTCAGGGAGGGAAGTGAAAGCGGTGTTGGTTTTAAATAAAGACCAGGTAACCAGCTGGTTAAACAAACTAATGCAGGATTACCAGGTATTTGCCCCGGTCAAGGAAGCCGACTATTTCAGCTTCAAACAAATCGACTCCGGTGACCAGGCAACCCTGGAGTACCGTAACTCCAAGACCCCTCCAAAAGAGGTTCTTTTCCCGCGTTCGGAAAATCTGTTTTGCTATCATTGTGAAAAGAATGGCGTACAATTAACTGAACAAATCGATGAAAGCAAAAAAGTTATTGTGGGCTTAAGGCCCTGCGATGCCCAAAGCCTTCTCCTGCTGGACAAGGCCTTTAGCAACGATAAATACCAGGACCCTTACTACCTGACCAGGAGAAATAATACCCTGCTGGTAGGCCTGGGGTGCAACGAACCGGCAACCACCTGTTTTTGCACTTCCCTGGGCGGGGGTCCCTTTTCCACCGGCGGCCTGGATCTTTTACTGGTGGATACGGGTAACCAGTACGTGGTGGAGGTGCTGACTGAGCGGGGCCAGGAGCTGCTTTCCGGAATGGAGTTGCCCACCGCTACCCGGGAAGCACAGGAAGCAGCCCGAATGGTGAAAGAAGGGGCCACCCTCTCTACCCAGCTTGATCTGACAGGCTTAAAGTCCAGGCTGGATGTGAACTTCTATGACCCCATCTGGGACCAGATCCATGAGAAGTGTCTGGGGTGCGCTGCCTGCACTTACAGTTGCCCCACCTGTCACTGCTTTGACATCGTGGACGAAGTGGAGGGAAAGGACGGCTGCCGGGTACGCCATTGGGACGCCTGCATGTTTCCCCTCTTTACCCTGCACGGGTCCGGTCATAACCCGCGCCCCACGGGTAAGGAACGGTTCCGCCAACGGGTCATGCATAAATTCAAATACTTCATGGATAATTTCAACGCCATCGCCTGCGTGGGCTGCGGTAGGTGCATTATAAACTGCCCTGTTAATCTGGACATTAGGGAAGTATTGACGGAAATCCAGGGTGCGGAAGCGAGGTCGGATAAATGATGAAAAATCCTTATCTACCGCTGCCAATGAAGCTGGTAAAAAATTTCATCGAAACCGATGATCAGCTGATTCACACTTTTACCCTGGAATTCTTAAATGAAGCGGATGAGAAGTCGTTCCAATACACTCCCGGCCAGTTTGCCGAGGTAGCGGTGTTCGGTGTGGGAGAAGCCCCCTTCGGCATCGCTTCATCACCCACGGAGCCGGGACACCTGAAATTTTCGGTGGCTAAAGTGGGGGTGGTAACCTCGGCCCTTCACCAGCTCGCCGAAGGTACTATCGTGGGCGTGCGGGGACCATTGGGCAACAGTTTCCCCCTGGATGACTTCAAGGGCAAAAACCTGGTGATTATCGGTGGTGGATTTGCCTTCACCACCCTGCGGGCACTGACCACCTATATCCTGCACCCGGACCACCGGGGGGATTACGGCAATCTGACGGTAATCTACGGCGCCCGTAACCCCGGCCTTTTGCTCTACAAAGATGAACTGTCCCAGTGGGAAAAGCGCCCGGACATTAATCTGGTTACCACCATAGACCAGCCGGTGGAGGGCTGGAACGGCCGGGTGGGCTTTGTACCGGCGGTAACCAAAGAGGTGGCTCCCAGCGCGGAAAATGCCTACGCGGTGATCTGCGGACCGCCGGTGATGATTAAATTTACCATGCCGGTGCTGGAAGAACTGGGCTTTTCGCCGGAACGGATTATCATGTCTTTGGAAAACCGCATGAAATGCGGCATCGGCATGTGCGGCCGCTGCAACGTGGGGAACAAATATGTCTGTAAAGACGGCCCTGTCTTCACCCGGGCGGAACTTAACCAGTTACCCAACGAATATTAACCCTCAAGGACAGCCCCTGTTCACGCCGGTGATTACCATTCCGGCGTGAACAAAAGGGGTTGTTGCGTACCGGGTTACCCGGGCCGGTAAAGGATGCCCCATGGGGGAAGGAAGTTTTATTCCATGAATACCATCGCCGTTTCGGCACTGGAACCCGCCTTCCGGGACGAACTGGCAGAAAAGCCCCAAAAATATGATTTTGCCAGATGACCGAGCCGGGTATTCTGGCATAAGCAAGGACCTGCCCGCCGGCAATTTTTCAGTGATACCGGGTGGCAGGATATGGAACTGTCACTTTTCTTGAAAGGACGGATGTGATGCCTGATGAGCACTGAAAAAACTGGGGCGGTACTGGTGGTAGGAGCAGGCATTGCCGGCATCCAGGCTTCATTGGACCTGGCCGAATCCGGTTATTACGTTTACCTGGTGGAAGGTTCTCCAGCCATCGGCGGCACCATGCCCATGCTGGACAAAACCTTTCCCACCAACGACTGCTCCATGTGTATTCTATCCCCCAAACTGGTAGAATGTGGACGTCACTTAAATATTAAGACCTACACACTGGCCGATGTGGAGAATGTGGAAGGAGAGCCGGGCAATTTTACCGTAACCATACGGCAACGCCCCCGTTATGTAGACATAAACAAATGTAAGGGCTGCGGCGACTGCGCCGAGGCCTGCCCCATCGACGTTCCCTCGGAATTCAATCAGGGGATTGGGGAACGCAAAGCCATTTTCAAGCCCTATGCCCAGGCTTTCCCCAATGCCTATGTCATTGACAAGGAAAACTGCATTGAGTGCGGCTCCTGTGAAGAAGCCTGCCAGGCCGGGGCCATCGACCACTCCATGGAAGAGGAAACCATAGAGCTGAAAGTGGGGGCCATTGTTCTGTGCCCGGGCTTTGAAAGATTTGACCCGTCGGAACTGGCCTATTACGGCTATGGCAGATTTCCCAACGTTTTAACCAGTCTGGAATTTGAGCGGATCTTAAGCGCCTCCGGTCCCTTCCAGGGCCACCTGGTGAGACCCTCCGACAACAGGGAACCCCGGCGCATCGCCTGGATCCAGTGCGTTGGTTCCAGAAACTGCCGTATTGAACACGGATATTGCTCATCGGTATGCTGCATGTACGCCATCAAAGAAGCGGTCATTGCCAAAGAACACAGCAAGGAACCCCTGGAAACGACCATTTTCTACATGGACATGCGCACCTATGGCAAGGGGTTCGAAAAATATTACAACCGGGCCAAAGACGAACAGGGCGTCCGGTTCGTCCGCTCCAGGGTATATAATATCGAAGAAATTGATGATGAGAATAAAAATTTACGCATCCGTTATGCCCGGGAAGATGGTTCCATCTGCGTGGAGGAGTTCGACCTGGTGGTGCTCTCCGTGGGCATGGAGCCCTCCGGGAGCGCCGTGGAACTGGCCGGAAAACTGGGCCTGGAATTGAATAAATACGGCTTCGCCGATTCGGCCGCTCTCACCGGAGTGGGTACCAGCAAACCGGGTATTTTCGTGGCCGGCGCCTTTTCCGGTCCCAAGGATATCCCCGAAACGGTCATGCAGGCCAGTGCCGCCGCCGGCGCCTCGGCCGGTCTCCTGGCGGAAGCCCGGGGCACCATGGTGCAGGAGAAGGAGTTCCCGCCGGAAAAAGATGTCAGCGGGGAACCACCGCGTATTGGTGTCTTTGTCTGCCACTGCGGGGTAAACATAGGCAGTGTGGTGGATGTGCCGGCAGTGGTGGAAATGGCCAAAGGGCTGCCCAACGTGGTCTATGCCGGTGAATACCTGTATGTCTGCTCCCAGGACAGCCAGGCCACCATGCGCCAGATAATTGAAGAAAACAACCTGAACCGGGTTGTGGTGGCTTCCTGCAGCCCCCGTACCCACAAGCCCCTCTTCCAGGAAACCACACGGGAAGCGGGGTTAAACCGGGCGCTGTTTGAAATGGCCAATATCCGGGACCAGTGTTCCTGGGTGCACATGCATGAGCCGGAAAAGGCTACGGAAAAGGCCAAAGACCTGGTGAAAATGGCCGTGGCCAAGGCTGCCCTGCTGGAGCCCATCCCACAGGTAACCGCCGGAGTTACCAAGTCAGGTCTGATCATTGGCGGCGGCCCCTCGGGTATGACCAGCGCCCTTTCCCTGGCCGAACAGGGTTATAAAGTACACCTGGTGGAAAAGAGCGACCAGCTGGGCGGTACGGCCAGGCGGATCAAGGAAGGCATGAAGGGGGAAGATGTTCCCGCCTTCCTGCAGGACCTGACAGCCCGGGTGGAAGCCCATCCCCAAATCCAGGTCTACAGGGGAACCGAAGTAAAAGCTGTGGCCGGTTATGTGGGCAACTTTGTGACCACCCTCTCCGACGGCCGGGAAATACAGCACGGTGTGGCCATTATCGCCACCGGCGCCGAAGAATACCGGCCCACAGAATATCTTTACGGAGAAAGCGACCGGGTATTCAGCCTTTTGGAACTGGAAGAAGCAATGGCCTCGGATGATCCCCGCGTGGCCGGGGCAAAGACCGTTGTGTTCATTCAGTGCGTGGGTTCCCGGGAACCGGAACGGCCCTATTGCAGCCGGATATGCTGCACCAAGTCGATTAAACTGGCTTTAAAATTCAAGGAAAGGAACCCGCAGGCCAATGTATTTGTGCTCTACCGGGATATCCGCACCTACGGTTTCCTGGAAGACTACTACCAGGAAGCCCGGCGTAAGGGGATCATTTTCATCCGTTATAATGTGGAGAACAAGCCGCTGGTGGAAAAAGAGGGCGATGCTCTCAAGGTCACCGTCACCGATCACGTGCTGGGCGTACCGGTGATCATCGACGCCGACCTGATCGGCCTGGCGGCGGCCATCGTGGCCCCGGAAAGCAACCGCCAGTTAAGCCAGTTCTTCAAGGTGCCATTGAATGAGGACGGTTTCTTCCTGGAGGCGCACATGAAGTTACGGCCGGTGGACTTCGCTTCCGAGGGCATTTTCCTGGCCGGTGTAGCCCATGGGCCCAAAAATCTGGAAGAAAATATCGCCCAGGCCCGGGCGGCGGCAGGCCGGGCAGGCACCATCCTGGCCAAGGACAGCCTGGAATCCCACGGGGTGGTGGCCGTGGTGCAGCAGGACAAGTGTGCGGCCTGCCTGACCTGTGTGCGGCTTTGCGCTTATAACGCACCGCGCATCAGAAACTACGCCGCGGAAATTGAACCCCTCCTCTGCCAGGGTTGCGGCACCTGTGCCGGTGAATGTCCCAACAAGGCCATCACCCTGCAGGGTTACAAGGACAAAATGCAAATGGCCAAGGCCGATGCTTTATTCTAGGGAGGTGTAGCTGACGTGGGAGATTTTGAGCCAAAAATCATTGCCTTTTGCTGCCATTACTGAGCCTACTCGGCAGCGGACCTGGCAGGTTCGATGCGACTGCAGTATTCTCCCAACATTAGAATAGTGGAGATGCCCTGCTCGGGCACCATTGATCACCGGGTGCTCCTGCAGGCCTTTGAAGACGGTGCCGACGGGGTATTTGTGGCCGGTTGCATGGAAGGGGACTGCCACTTCCAGAAGGGCAACTACCGGGCCAAAAAACGGGTCAAGGCAGTGAAAAAACTGCTGGATGAAATTGGTCTGGGAGGGGAGCGGCTGGAAATGTATAACCTTTCGGCGGCCATGGGTGGTCGTTTCGCGGAAATTGCCAACGAAATGACCGAACGCATCCGCCAGTTGGGGCCCAGCCCTCTCAGAAAAAATAATGGAGAGGCAATGGAGAAAGAAGGTGACTGCGCATGATCATAGCCCAGCAAAAACCCATTAAAGAGATTGCCGGAATGATTGCCGGCTGTAAAAAGGTGCTTCTGGCCGGTTGCGCCGGCTGCGTCACCGTATGTCTGTCCGGCGGGGAAAAGGAAACGGAAATCCTGGCCTCCAGCCTGCGTATCATGCGCCGGCTGGAGGGCAACCCCCTGGAAACGGTTACGGCCGTACCCACCCGCCAGTGTGACCCTGAATATATTGCCACCCTGGATAACCTGGTGGCCGACGTGGATGCGGTTGTCTCCCTGGCCTGCGGTGTGGGAGTGCAGTATATTGCCGAACGTTATCCGGATAAATGGGTGGTGCCGGCACTGAACACCAGCTTCATCGGTGGTTCCGTCCAGCACGGCGTCTGGGAAGAGCGCTGCGGCCTGTGCGGAGATTGCGTCCTGCACCGTACCGGTGGCATCTGTCCCATCATCCGGTGCTCCAAGAGCATCTTAAACGGCCCCTGCGGCGGTTCCCAGTACGGCAAATGCGAAGTCAGTAAAGACGTGGACTGCGCCTGGCAGTTAATCTATGACCGCATGAAGGCCCTGGGCAAACTGGATAAGTTAATGGAAATACAGCCGCCAAAGGACTGGTCCAGGGCCCGGCATGGCGGGCCCCGCAAGGCCATCAGGGAGGATGTGATCATAGAGTGAAAACCGAAAGCAAACTGGAAAAACTGCTGGAAAGAGGCGAATTCGTGGTCACGGCCGAAATCGGCCCGCCCAAGCATGCCTCCGCTGAAGGCATTCGTCATCATGCCCACATGTTAAAGGATTACGTGGACGCCACCAATATCACCGACTGCCAGACGGCGGTGGTCCGGTTGTCCAGCATTGCCTCGGCCGTACACATCCTGGACTGCGGCATTGAGCCCATTGTCCAGATGACCTGCCGGGACAGGAACCGCATCGCCATCCAGAGTGATCTGCTGGGCGCCTACAGCCTGGGCATGCGTAACCTGCTGTGCCTTTCCGGTGACCACCAGAAGTTCGGCAGTGAGCCCACGGCCAAAAACGTCTATGATATTGACTCCATTCATTTAATTTATCTGATGCGCCGCATGCGCGATGAAAAGCTCTTCTTCTCCGGCGAACCCATCAAGGACCATGAGCCCCGCTTTTTCATCGGCGCGGTGGCCAACCCATTCGCCGACCCCTTTGAATACCGGGTGGACCGGTTGGAGAAAAAGGTAGAGGCGGGGGCGGAATTCATCCAAACCCAGTGTATTTACGATATGGAACGATTCGAGCGCTTTATGGAAATGGTCCGGGAGAGGGGCATACACGAAAGGGTGCATATTCTGGCCGGCGTGACCCCGCTGAAAAGCTGGCGGGCGGCCAAATACCTGCAGACCAGTGTTTCGGGGATGATTGTTCCCGATGAAATCGTGGAACGGCTGAAAAAGGCTGAAGACCCCAAGAAAGAAGGGGTGGAGATCTGTATCGAGCAGATCAAGCACATACGCAATATTCCCGGCATCCACGGCGTGCACATCATGGCCATCGCCTGGGAAGAAGTGGTGCCCGAAATTGTGGAACGTTCCGGCCTTTATCCCCGTCCGAAAGTAGAGTAAACCGCTTACCCCCGCTCTTGCGAGCGGGGGTAAGTCTTTTAAAGAAGCCGGGGATGCTTTTCGCTGAATCCAGGCGAGGTGTTACAGGGCCTACAACCCCTGCCGGGCCACATACAGGGCGGTATCCACCACCCGGTTGGAATAACCCCACTCATTGTCATACCAGGATACCACCTTGGCCAGGATACCGTCAATGACCATGGTGGACAGACCATCTATAATGGATGAATGGGGATTGCCGTTGAAGTCCCGGGAAACCAGGGGCACTTCACAAAAGTCCAGGATACCCTTTAATTCCCCCCGAGCAGCTTCCTTTAATACGGCGTTAATTTCTTCCTTACTGGTGGGCCTGGCCAGTTCGGCCACCAGATCCACCACCGATACATTGGGAGTGGGCACGCGCATGGCCATGCCGTTTAATTTACCCTTCAACTCGGGTAACACCAGGGCCACCGCCTTGGCCGCGCCGGTGGTGGTGGGAATGATGGACAGGGCGGCGGCCCGGGCGCGACGCAGGTCCTTATGGGGCAAATCCAGGATCTGCTGGTCGTTGGTATAGGAATGGACGGTGGTCATCAATCCCCGGACAATGCCAAACCGGTTGTGCAACACCTTGGCAAAGGGGGCCAGGCAGTTGGTGGTACAGGAAGCGCAGGAAATTACATGATGTTCCGCGGGGTTGTATTTGTCCTGGTTCACTCCCATGACTATGGTGATATCTTCATTTTTCGCCGGTGCGCTGATCAGCACCTTTTTAGCTCCGGCCGTCAGGTGTTTGGCCGCGTCTTCCCGGGCTGTAAAACGGCCGGTGGACTCCACCACAATCTCCACTCCCAGTTCTGCCCAGGGCAGCCGGGCCGGATCCTTTTCAGCCAGGACCCTTACTTTTTTGCCCTCCACCATAAAGCCATCATCTACCGCCACCACCTCCCCGGCAAAGGGGCCGTGGACGGAGTCGTATCTTAGCAAATGGGCCAGCGTTTTTGCGTCGGTCAGGTCGTTCACCGCCACCACTTCTAATTCGGGATGGTTGAGAGCTGCCCGGTAAAAATTGCGTCCGATGCGTCCAAAACCGTTAATACCCACTTTAACGGCCATTTTATCACTCCTTTAATGAATCCTTTTCCCTCGTATTTTCCCCTTCCATCCTCATCCCCATACGGGAGCCCCTGGGAAATGCTCCTGGCTGAAATAGCAGGTTTTAACAAATATCACTACCAGAAGATAATAACATAATATGCCCGCCAGGTGCAAGGGTTAAACCAAAATCAGAAATATTAAAACACTATCTTACCAGATAATTAAAAGTAATATTTTACTCCTTTTGTTTATCCGCAAAGGAGGATAAAGCATAACAAAAAGCGAATATTGATTTATGTGAAATATAATTGCGTTTTTAATAATATACACTTTTAAGGGGGTTTGCTTCATGATTTTAACCACCACTCAAAGTATTGAAGGGAAAAAAATTTTATCTTACCTGGGTATTGTCACCGGCGAAGCAATCATGGGAGCCAACCTGGTGCGGGACCTCTTTGCCACCATCACCGACATTGTGGGCGGACGCTCGGGTGCCTACGAAACCAAACTGGCCCAGGCCAGGCAGATCGCCCTGGAGGAAATGACAGCCCAGGCCCGGCATCTGGGAGCCAACGCGGTGGTGGGCATTGACCTGGACTACGAAGTGGTCCGGGAAGGGATGCTCATGGTCACTGCCAGCGGGACGGCTGTACAGGTTGAATGAGGGAAAATCCGTCAAACCCGGAGACAATATTTATCAACCGATTACGGACCATTTGAGCTATCGAAAACAGTCTCAACTAATCACCGGTCACCTTGCCTGAAAACGTTAGGGGTGGCGTTCGTCTTCAGGATGGAGCTGGTAAAAAAAATACGTGTGTGCAACTGCCAGTTGTGCTAAAATATTAGTAAAAGATAAGCCCCTCCCGGCAAACAGTCACGGAAAAAGGAGTGGTTTTATGCCCCGCAATGTTTTGCTGGTAATAGACATGCTCAAAGATTTCATCGAACCCGACGGCGCCCTCTACTGCGGAGAAAAGGCGAAGGAAATCGTACCCTTCGTGGTGGAGAAGGTGCGGGAATTTATGGCCAAAGATGAGCCGGTAATTTTCATCATGGATGCTCACGACCCGGAAGATCTGGAATTCAACCGGTTTCCGGTTCATTGCGTCTACGGTTCTCCGGGGGCGCAGCTGATCGATGAACTGGCGGAACTGGTGGCCGAATACCCCTTTGCCATAAAAGTGCCCAAAACCCGTTTCAGCGGATTTTTCCGCACCGGCCTGAAAAAAATCCTGGAGGACCTGGAGCCGGAGACGGTACATGTGGTGGGGGTGTGCACCAATATCTGCGTTCTCTATACTGTGGAAGAACTGCGCAACCGGGATTACCGTACCATAGTCCACACCAGGGGTGTAACCAGCTTTGATCCGGAAGCCCATCGCTGGGCATTGCGGCAAATGGAAACTGTACTGGGGGCAGAGATGGCTTAAATGAACGCATATTATATGGACTATCATGTCCACCCCAACTATTCCATAGATGCCGAAAATTACAGCATCATGGATTACAGCCGGCGGGCCGTATCCATGGGTTTAAAGGAAATTTGTTTTACCACCCACCTGGAGGTGGATCCGGTGCGCCGTCACCGGGACTGGTTCGTCCGGGTGAAGGGAGAACTCCACCCCATGGAGGATACCCGCTGGCTGGACCATTATTTCCGGGAAATAGACGAAGCCAGAAGGCAAATGGGTAGACAGGGGCTGATCATTAAGGCCGGACTGGAAGTGGGATATGAGCGGGGATGCGAAGAGGCCATTGCCCGGGTGATCACCAGTTTTCCCTTTGACTTTATTCTGGGTTCCATCCATTGCCTGGAGCATCAGGCCATTTCTTCCCGCGAAGAAAGCCGGCTTTATTTTCCCAACCGCACTGTAGAAGAGGTGTGCCAGGAATATTTTCAAATCATGCTGGAAGCGGTGCAAACGGGACTTTTTGACTGCATCGCCCATCTGGATCTTTACCGCCGTCATGGGGACCGCTTTTTGGGAACTGCTTTGAAAAACGCCCACCGGGGGCGGGTGGAACCGGTTTTTACCGAAATGGCCAGGCGCAATATGGGCCTGGAAATAAATACCTCCAGCCTGCGCCAGGGATTGCCGGAATTTCATCCCGCCCGGAACATCCTTTTGACGGCCCGGGAACTGGGGGTACGTATATTTACCGTCGGTTCCGATGCCCACCGCCCGGACCAGCTGGGTGCATATATCGACCAGGCCATGGCCCTGCTAAAAGATCTGGATCTGCCTGTATATACCTTTAGCGCCCGGAAACCTTCCCTTGTCCGCGGGCAAAACAGAATGTCTGCGGCAGGCTGATTAGAATAGACCTGGACAAATTCCTTCCCCTGCCATAAAATATTCACAAGACCGCAGGGAGGAATATCACATGACCGTCATCACCGGCAGAACGGTAAAAAGATACCGGGAAGGAAACATTACCGCAGCCTTTGGCGCCGACCTGTTGTTACACGGCAGTACCGCCATCCCCAATCTTTTACTTCGTTTTTACCGTCAAATGGAATTGACCGATGAGGAAATGATGCTCATTATCCAGTTGCTACGCCTGCGCAATGAAGAAAGGAACCTTTTGCCATCTGTTACCACCCTATCCCAATGTACTTCCCAGGAAGCGAGGCAGGTAGAGCAAAACCTTTCCCGTCTTTTGGAAAAGGAACTGCTGGATATCACCCAGTATTACGATGAAACGGCGGATCAGGTAATCAACGGCTATGATTTTGAACCGCTTTTTGAGAAACTTTCAGAGATCTGGGCCTGCCAAAGGGTAAAGGAAATTGAGCGCACCCGCAGCTTGCTTGAAAAAAGGGCACCGGATATAACCCGGAACGATTTTGACTTTGCTTTAGTGGTGAAGGCTTTTGAACAGGAATTTGGGCGGCCCATATCCCCCATAGAAGCGGAACAGATACGCCACTGGACCGGTCAGGTGGATACCACCCTGGTACTGGAAGCACTGCGCCGGGCGGTGTTGATGGGCAAACATAATTTTAAATATATCGATAGCATTCTTCTGGAATGGAAAAAGAATAACCTGCGCACCCTGGAGGAAGTCAGCGCCTACGATGAACAGTTTAAAAAACGACGAAAGGGCAAACACTCCGGGGCGAACGGCGAACCGGAAACAGATCAACGCCGGAAGGCGCTTTTGAAAACCCTTTATCTTAGTTAATCAGAAAGGATGCCTGACCTGTGAAGCCCTGCAAACTATGCCAGGACCGGGGGGTAATCATCAGTAACCAGGTGGCCGTACCCTGTTCCTGCAACCGGCAAAGGGCATTGTTTAACCGGTTTAAAAATGCCGGTTTACCCGACGGGTTAAGGGAGTGTACCTTTGAGCGGTTTGATTTTCGTTTTTATTCCAAACAACTGGTCGATCCGGTACATAAAACCACCTATTATGACCTGGCCCGTCGTGCTTTCCGGGCAGCGGAAAACTTCGTCCGGCAGTTTGTCCAGGACCCACATATAGACGGCCTTTTGATCAGCGGTCCGGTGGGAAGCGGCAAAACATTTCTGGCTGCCTGCATGGCCAACGCCCTGCTTCAGGAGGAAGTTCCCCTGCTATTTATGGTGGTTCCCGACCTGCTGGACCAGCTACGGGCCACCTATAACCAGGACCGCCAGCCGGCGGGCTATACGGAAAAGGATCTTATGGATGCGGCCCGGGAGGTGTCCCTGTTGATCCTGGACGACCTGGGCGCCCATAATTATACAGAATGGACGAAAAACAGGCTTTATTCCATTCTGAATTACCGGCTTAATTACCGCCTGCCGGTGATTATTACCACCAACCTCAGTCTGGAGAAACTGGACGAATATCTGGGGGAAAGAACCACTTCTCGCATTTGCCAGATGTGCTGGCCCTGCCATTTAGCCGTGGTTGACGATATTCGGATGGTCCGGCGCAAAGAAAGGCTACAGGAAAAATAAAACTACATAACCGGGACAGGTCCCATAAGAGGGATAATAGGGAAGTCCGGAGGGAGCACTGAAAAAGCCCGGTGCCCCCAACCGGCGCGGTCCCGCCACTGTATACGGGGAGGAACCCGCAGGGCCACTGGCCCCAGCACTCACTGGTGAGCTGTTACACCGGACGGTATACCTGATAAGCAATGAAAACGCGACTCATGATTTAACCGGTGCCACCGGGAGTGCCGGGCTGGGAAGGTGCGGGATTCCGAAGATCCGGGAGCCAGGAGACCTGCCTGCCCCGCAGGCCGGATACCGGTGGAAGGCTTTCTATCTTCGTGCGAAAGATAGGGCCAGGCGTCAAAAAACGCCCCTATTGACGCACCAGGGGCGTTTTTTTCGTAAATATATGGCCCCCGGCTTGCAGGCTGGTGTGACCTGGGTAATTGTAAATTTAAGGAAGGCTTCCCGTTCCGGAGGTTTTTAAAATGTCCAAAAAAATGCTGCGCTCCGGTATCACCACCGGAGCCTGCGCCGCCGGCGCCGCCCGGGCGGCCGCGGAATTGCTCTTTCATAACCGGAGGCTAACCGAGGCAACCATATATAATTATCAGGGACAACCCATAACCGTACCCATTCATCACCTGGAGAAAAAAAAGGAGTCAGTGGAAGCGGTGGTGATCAAAGACGGAGGAGACGATCCCGATGTCACCCACGGCCTGCCGGTGGTGGTGGAAGCCCGGCCCCGGGAAGAGGGTATTATTCTAAAAGGGGGCCGGGGAGTGGGTCGGGTAACCCGGCCGGGTCTGGCCGTAGCAGTGGGTGAGGCGGCCATCAACCCGGTGCCGCGCCGGATGATCCATGATGCCGTAGTCACCACATTACCACCCGGCCGGGGCGTGGAACTGACCGTCAGCATACCCGGCGGCGAAGAGGTGAGCAAGCGCACCCTGAACCCAAGACTGGGCGTCGAAGGCGGCCTATCCATTCTGGGAACCACCGGCATCGTGCAGCCAATGTCCGAAGAGGCCTTCCGGGACTCCCTGGTGCCTCTGGTGGATATGGCCAGAGCGGCCGGGTATCGCCAAATAGTCCTCACCCCCGGCCGTCTGGGCGCCCGCATGGCCCAGGAGCAGTATGGCTTCCCGGAAACGGCGGTGGTGGAAATGAGCAATTTCGTTGGGTTTATGCTGGATACCTGTGTGGAAAAGGGTATTACCCACGTACTGTTGTGGGGACACCACGGTAAACTGATTAAAGTGGCCGCTGGTATTTTTCATACCCACAGCCGTCTGGCCGACGCCCGGCGGGAAATTCTGGCCAGTTACACGGCCATGCTGGGAGGAAACCGGGATCTGGTCGCCCGGATTCTGGAAGCCACCACCATTGAAAGTGTAACCGGTATGCTGGCTGAAAATAATTTACTGGTTCCGGTCTATAATTACCTGGCCCGGCGGGCCAGCCAGCGGGCGGAGGATTTTGTACACAACCGCCTGCAGGTGGGAACGGTTCTCCTCAACCTGGAAGGGCGCATCCTGGGGATGGACCACCGGGCGCAGGAAATCGGGAGGGTACTGGGATGCCGCGCATTAGAATTATCGGCGTCGGACCGGGAACAAGGGCTTACCTGACACCATCGGCTCAAAGGGCGCTGGAGGAAGCCACTGTCGTGGCCGGCGGCCAGCGCCACCTGGAAGCGCTGACCAGGCCGGACCAAAAAAAATTTATGATCAAAAACAACCTGGCGGCAGTGGTGGCTTTTCTCCGTGCCCACGCCGGGGAGGAGGTGGCTATTTTGGCCTCGGGCGATCCCGGCCTTTATGGCATTTTAAGCTTCCTGCGCCACCATTTCACCCCGGAGGAACTGGAAGTAATTCCGGGAATCAGCCCGGTGCAGCTGGCTTTCGCCCGGCTGGCCCTGCCCTGGCATGATGCCGTAATCTTAAGCGCCCACGGCCGGTCCACCGCCGGTCTGGTGGCCGCCATCCGTCACCAGGCCAAAGTGGCCCTTTTAACCGGACCCGGAGCATCACCGGACCATATTGCCAGGCTGCTGCAGGAAGGAAACCTGGAACGACGGATTTACTGCTGCTGCAATCTGGGCTACCCCGATGAAGTGATCATATCCGGCCTGCCGGAGGAACTGGCTGCCCGGGATTTTTCCGGCTTAAATAATTGCGTAATGGTGATTTTGGATGAAACAAAACTGGGATTATGTGACTCCGGGCATTCCCGATGATCTGTTTACCCGGGGAGAGGTGCCCATGACCAAGGAAGAGGTGCGGGTGGTGACCCTGGCCAAAGCCAGATTGGCCCCGGGACAGGTGGTCTGGGACATTGGCAGCGGTACCGGTTCCCTGGCCATAGAGGCGGCCCGCCTGATCCCCGGCGGTCAGGTCTACGCCATCGAACAAAACCAGGCGGGGGTGGAGCTGATCCGGGAGAATGTACGCCGCTTTTCCCTGACCAATGTCCGGGTGGTACCCGGCCGGGCACCGGAAGTATTGCGGGACCTGCCCGCTCCCCAGCGGGTTTTCATCGGGGGATCCGGGGGACGGCTGGCGGAAATCCTGGATCTGGTAAACGAAATATTACCTGCCGGTGGAAGGCTGGTCATCAACGCCGTTACCCTGGAAACCCTGACCCGGGTTCTCTCCCTCCTGCAGCCCCCCTGGTCCCGGGAAATTATCCAGCTGGCCGTGACCCGGGGGGTAAGGCGGGGAAACTACCATCTTTTACAGGCCGCAAACCCCGTGTGGATTATTACTGCCGGGAGAGGAGGTGCGGAAGATGAAGGGTAAATTCTACGGTATCGGTGTGGGTCCGGGTGACCCGGAACTGCTCACCCTCAAGGCCCTTCGGGTTTTAAAAGAAGCGGATATGGTCTGCGTGCCCAAATCGGCCGCCGACCGGGAGAGCCTGGCCCTGTCCGTTATCAGCCAGGCTTTAAACCGCCGGTTTACCACCCTGGAATTATCCTTTCCCATGTCCCGGGACCGGCGGGTACTGGAGGAACACTGGGCTAGGGCGGGGGAAACGGTGGCCCGGCAGGTGCGGGAAGGGAAAGTACTGGCCTTCGTGACCATTGGCGATCCCCTCTTTTACAGCACCTACGGTTATGTTCTCCGGTACCTGCAGGAGCACCACCCCGATTTGCCGGCCGAAACCATTCCCGGCGTTACGGCCATGAACGCCTGCGCCGCCCTCCTGCAGGAACCCCTGGCCGAAGGGGAAGAAAGCCTGGTGGTCATCCCGGCCGCCTACGGCCTGGACCGCCTGCGGGATGCACTGGACCATTTTGACAACGTGGTCTTAATGAAGGTCAACCGCTGCTGGAACCAGGTACTGGAACTGTTGCGGGAGCGGGGATTGAGTACGGAAGCGACCCTGGTCAGCCGCTGCGGTTATCCCGATCAGGCGGTGGAACGTCAGGTGGACAGGCTGGCCGGGCAGGAACTGGATTACATGTCCATCCTGATCATACGGCAAGGAAAGGTGAAAGGAGAAACCCCATGATTTATTTTATCGGCGCCGGGCCGGGAGACCCGGAATTAATTACGGTCAAAGGGGCGCGCCTTTTAAAAGAAGCGGATGTGGTCATATATACCGGTTCCCTGGTCAACCCCCGGGTGCTGGACTACTGCCGCCAGGGGGTGGAAATACACAACAGTGCCACCATGACTTTAGAGGAGGTGCTGGAGGTAATGCGTGGGGCCGCCCGGCAAAATCGCACGGTGGCCCGGGTGCATACCGGGGACCCGGGCCTGTACGGAGCCATCCAGGAACAAATGGATGCCCTGGCCGCCGAAGGAATCCCCTTTCAGGTAATACCGGGGGTGAGTTCTTTCCTGGCCGCCGCAGCCGCCGTACCACACGAGCTGACCCTGCCCGGGGTAACCCAAACGGTCATCCTCACCCGCATGGAAGGACGCACAGCCGTGCCGGAGAAGGAAAAATTAAGTGAACTGGCCCGGCACCGGAGTACCATGTGCATCTTCCTTTCGGTGCAACAAATTGACCGCCTGGTTGATGAACTCCTGGAAGGGGGCTATTCCCCGGACACACCGGTGCTGGTGGTGGAAAAGGCATCCTGGCCGGAAGAAAGGATTATACGCAGCGATCTCAAGGGCATTGCCCATCAGGTACGCCAGGCCGGTATAACCCGCACCGCCCTGATCATGGTGGGAGAAGTCTTTGCCGCCTCCTACCGGCCGTCCAGACTCTATGATCCCCGGTTCAGCCACGGTTACCGGAAGGGAGAACCATGACCATCACTGTCATTGCCATTACCCGAAACGGAGTCTCCCTGGGGGAAAGGGTGGCCCATGCCTTAAGGGCCAGAAAACACCGGGTGCGCCTGCTGATCCCCGCCCGTTTCCGGGGAAAAGAGGGGGAGCCCCTGGATGGTCCCCTGGCCAGGGTGCTGGAAAGGGAATTTCGCTCTTCCCGCGGGCTGGTGCTGATTATGGCCCTGGGCATAGTGGTCCGGCTGCTGGCCCCCCTGCTACGGAACAAGCGGGTGGACCCGGCGGTGGTGGTCATGGATGAAGGGGGAAAATTCGCCATCAGCACTTTGAGCGGGCACCTGGGGGGTGCCAATGAACTGGCCCGCCAGCTGGCCGCGGACCTGGGCGTCATACCTGTAATCACCACCGCCACCGATGTACAGGACCTGCCGGCCGTGGACACCATGGCCCGGGAATTTTCCCTGGTTCTGGAACCATTTGCTGCCGTCAGGCAGGTAAATGCTGCGCTGGTGAACGGGGAAAGGGTTGTTCTGTGCAGCGAGGTGCCCCTGCCCGTACAACACTCACCGGGCCTGGAGGTAATCCCGTGGGATCAACTGGATGACTGCCGTCCGGCGGGCTGGCTGGTATTAATAACCAACCGCCTGATGTCCCTGCCCCATGATCAGATCCTTTTTTTAAGACCGAAAAATCTGGTGGCCGGCATTGGCTGCCGCCGGGGCGTCGCCCCGGAGTTAATCAGGGGGGCTATTACCGGAGCGCTGCAGATGGCCCGGCGCAGCCCTTTAAGCCTGCGGGCCCTGGCCACGGTAGACTTGAGGGCACAGGAACCGGGTTTATTGACCGTGGCCGGGGAAATGGACCTGCCCCTCCTGTCCTTTACCAGGGAACAAATTGACCTGGTTTTCCGGGAAAACCCGGGCATCTTTCAGCATTCCCATTTCGTGCGGGAAAAAATAGGAGTTGGTGGAGTATGCGAACCGGTAACCATGCTGGCCGCCCCAGGAGCCAGGCTGATCCTGCCCAAAACCCGGTGGCCCGGGGTAACGGTGGCCCTGGCCGAGGAAAGCTCTGGGTGGTGGGAACGGGACCGGGGTCTTTAGCCCATTTGAGCCCCCGGGCACTGCAGGCATTACAGGAAGCCGAACTGATCGTGGGGTACAAAACTTACATCCAGCTCATCGCCCCCCTGCTGAAGGGAAAGGAAATCCTGAGCACGGGTATGACCCGGGAAGTGGAGCGCTGTACCGCAGCCATCGAGCAGGCGAAAGGGGGCAAAAGGGTGGCCCTGGTTTCCAGTGGCGATCCGGGGGTTTACGGCATGGCCGGCCTGGCTTTAGAACTGCTGGAAAGGGATGATTTGCTGGACCGGGTGGAGGTGGAGATCATTCCCGGCATAACCTCCGCCAGTGCCGCAGCCGCCCTGCTGGGGGCACCCCTGATGCACGATTTCGCCGTGATCAGTTTAAGCGACCTTCTTACTCCCTGGGAGGTAATCCAAAAAAGGCTGGACCTGGCGGCCAGGGGCGATTTTGTAATTGTGCTATATAACCCGGCCAGCCACCAGCGGAAAAACCAGATCCGCGAAGCCCGGGAAATCATGCTCCAGCACAAACCCGGATCCACACCGGCGGGCATTGTACGTAACGCCTACCGGGAGCAGGAAAAAGTGGTGATAACCGACCTGGAACACCTGCTGGATCATCCCATTGATATGCTCTGCACCGTAATTATCGGCAACGCCCGCACCCGCCGGATAGAAGATTACCTGGTCACGCCAAGGGGATATTCCCTGTGATCCTGGTCCTGAGCGGTACCGCCGACGGCCGCCGGGTTGTCCAGGAACTCCTGGATCGCGGTCTGCCGGTTATGGCCTCCGCCGCCACACCCTATGGGGGCCAGCTTCTAGCCGGGTGCGGAGCTGAAATTATTACCGGCCGCCTGTCCGAAGGGGAACTGGCCGGCCTGATGGTTAAACACCGCATTCGCCTCCTGGTGGACGCCACCCATCCTTATGCCTGCCTGGTTTCGGAAACGGCCCGCCGGGTTTGCGCCCAAAACAACATACCCTACCTGCGCTACCGGAGGGCGGAAACTGTGTTACCGGAACACCCTTTGATTCACCGGGTGGACGGCTATGAAGAAGCCGCCCGGAAGGCGGTGTCCCTGGGGAAAACCATTTTTCTCACCACGGGCAGTAAAACCCTGGGGATTTTCTTAAACGAAGCGCACCGGCACGGCTGCCGGGTGGTAGCCCGGGTGCTGCCGGAACCGGAAGTGATCCAGCACTGCCGCCAACTGGGTTTAAGACCCGCCGATATCGTTGCCATGCAGGGCCCTTTCAGCCGGGAATTAAACCGGGCTCTGCTCAAACAATATGCCGCTACGGTAATGGTCACCAAGGAAAGTGGCGACGCCGGCGGTACCGGGGCCAAGATAGAGGCTGCCCTGGAGTTGGGGGTGAGCGTGGTGGTAATCAAACGCCCGCCCGAGCCCGCCGCGGAAATCAGCGGAACAATAGCAGAACTGCTGGAAAGAATCGAAGGGATTATCATAACCCAGAAGGAGTGCAGGGAATGAAAACGGGGATTATTCTCTTAAGCCACGGCAGCCGCCTGCCTGAAGCCCAGGCTACCTTAAGGCTGCTGAAAAGCATGATCACCCAGGAAGGAGCCTTTGAACTGGTGGAAGGGGCATCCCTGCAGTTCAACCAGCCGGATTTGCCCACCGCCCTGGCTGCCATGGCGGCCAGGGGAATGGAGCGGGTGGTGGTGGTACCCCTGTTTTTATACAGGGGGATGCACGTCACCAGGGATATCCCCGATATTGTGGCCAAGGAGCAGACCCGCTACCCCGGTATGGATATTATTGTCGCCGGAAATATAGGGGCGGACCGGAAGCTGGCCGAAATTATCCTGGAAAGGATCCGGGAGGTGAGCTAATTGAAAATAATTAAAAACCCCCGGGCCATTGAAAAAAGAAGCATGGATATCATTGAAGAACAGCTGCCGGAATTATCCATGCTGCCCCCCGGGGAAAGGGAAATAATCAAACGGGTGGTTCATACCACCGGTGACCTGTCCTGCGCCGGGCTGGTGCGTATCCACCCCCAGGCTGTGGCCGGCGGATTGAAAGCCCTGCGGTCCGGCCGTCCCATTCTTACCGATGTTAATATGGTGCGTACCGGCATTATCCGGGAACGCCTGGCCGCCCTGGGAGTGGAAGCCCGTTGCCTGATCAACGATCCTGCCGTGGTCAGCCGCGCCCGGGAAACGGGAGTGACCAGAGCCATGATTGCCATGGAAATGGGGGCCCCCGGGGTTGATGGTGGTATTGTGGCCATCGGCAATGCACCCACGGCCCTATTCGCCCTCTGCCACCTGATCAGCGCTGGAAAGGCCAGACCGGCGCTGGTGGTGGGTACGCCGGTGGGCTTCGTCGGAGCTACCGAATCAAAGGAAGAGTTGATGTCCCTGAACATTCCTTATATAACCATACCGGGCACCAGGGGCGGCAGCACCATTGCCACCGCCATTATCAACGCCCTGTTGCTTATGGCTTAAGTTAATCTCAAAGTTTTCATGTATAAAAGCTCTGCCCGGCGGTTAAAAATATTCATTGAGCCGGAAAGGAGGAAAGAATGGGTAGTAGATTAATCAAAATCGCCGGTCTGGTGACCATCCTGCTTCTGCTGCAAGGAGTGGTAGCCTTGCAACGGGGTTATGCCGGCGAAATGATTGCAGGCTCACCGGGTGGAGCGGAATTAAGCGACATGAGACACCTGGCCTGTTATACGGTACGGCCGGGGGATACATTGATTTCCATAGCACAGCAATTCGATTTGCCCGTGGAAAGGATTATGGCAGTCAACAAGCTGACCGGCAGCACCATTAACCCGGGTGACGTGTTGATCCTTCCTGACCGGAGTTACAGCAGCATTCCCTCCGTGATTTCCCGGGGAGCCATCTCGCGGGAAGATCTTTTGCTCCTGGCCAGGGTGATCCACGCCGAGGCCCGGGGGGAGAGTTTCACCGGACAGGTGGCTGTGGGAGCGGTCATCCTCAACCGGGTGACCAGTCCCGGTTTTCCTAAAACCATCCGGGAAGTCGTTTATCAGAAAAACAAGCATATTTACCAGTTTTCGCCTGTGGCCGACGGTTCCATAAATCTGGAACCCGATGAGACGGCTATTAATGCCGCCATTCAGGCTCTTATGGGCTGCGATCCCACCAACGGGGCACTGTTTTTCTACAATCCCCGTACAGCCGCGGACCGGTGGATCAGAACACTGCCGGTGGTTACCCGGATCGGCAATCACGTCTTTGCCACAAAAGCCTGAAAACATAAAAAGGGGGCGGTTTAACGGACCGGCCCCTTACCCTTTTTCCCATCGGGTAAGAATACTTCTTTAACCAGCACATTTACTGCCTTAACCGATAAACCGGTCATTTCTTCCACCCGCCTTTTCACCGTATCCTGGATCTGCCGTCCCACCTGGTTCAAAATACAACCATAATACAAAACGGGATGCACTTCAATAACCACTCCGTCGGCATGCCTTTCCACCAGAACGCGGCCGGCGCTTTTCACTCCATCCACCTCCCGGGTTGCCCGGGTCACAATGGCGGCCAGGGCATGCTGGGTGATGGTCAGTTTGCCGAAATAGGTGAAAGTGGGGCGTACCACCGACTGCTCAAGCCAGCTGCGTTTCCCCTGGGGATCTTTGCGGTGGAGCAGCACCTGCAGGGAATCGGTGATTATATCGGGAAACCTTTTTTTCACCTCCATGGTAGGAGCGGGAATAACATGCTTACTGTACTGGACGCGCATGGCCCGGGCTTTTTTGATCTCTTTTTGGGAGGCCACTGCGTCAATGGGAATTACCCGGCTCACCGGAGGCAGGGACAACCGGGAGACAATTTTATCCACCATACCCTTCGATGTACCCAGGATGAGGATCCTCCGGGGGTTTATCTCCCGCAACACTTCCCGGGCCTGCCGTGCCTGTTCGTCGTCCATAAACAGGGCCGTTTTAATGGCGCCTATGCGCGTGGGCTGACGTTTGGCCGAAACGCCGGTGAGAATCCGGTTTCCTTTAATTAACAGACCATCGTCGATGATAATTTCGGCATTCAAATCATAGGCCGTGGCTATGGCCCGGTAACTTTTGCCCGTCCCGCTGGGGCCAACCAGTGCGAAAACTTCCAAGTCCATTCTCCCCCTGCAAAATGCTGCTTAAAACCGGCCGGGTCATTTGTCTAAATTAACAGTGATGATATTCTACATAATGATGGTTATTCCTTTACCCATAGTCTATGGATGCATTTTTCATTTCTGGGATAGGATAGTATATATTATAACCCGCTACTGCGAGCGTGCAAAGTTTTACCGGAGGTTTAAAAAAGTGGGCAATAAAAGTGACTCCCTTAAACCCGGGATCATCGCAATCAAGGGGAACCCCAAAAGGAAAAGAAAATCACATGTTATCATCAAGATTGCTTTATTGCTGCTGTTACTGGGCCTTCTGGCCGGTTGCGCCGCCCCTTTTTCCTGGCCGTCTCCAACCGTGCCCACCCCTTCCAGGGTGTTGGACGCCGGGGGAAGGTTGATCGCCACCATAACCCCGAATCAACGCATTCCGGTAGCGCTGAAAGATATTTCACCGGAAATGCAAAAGGCCGTGGTGGCCATCGAAGACGCCCGTTTTTACCGGCACCACGGCATAGATCCGGTGGGTCTGGCCAGGGCTTTATACCGCAATGCCCGGGCCGGAAAAATAGTGGAGGGGGGCAGCACCATCACCCAGCAGCTGGCCAAAAACATGTACCTGGGGCCGGAAAAAACCTTAACCCGGAAAATAAAAGAACTATGGTTAACCATCCAGCTGGAAAGGCAATACAGCAAGGATGAAATTCTGCAGATGTACCTGAACCAGGTTTACTTCGGCCAGGGCGCTTACGGCATCGAAATGGCCGCCCGTACCTATTTCGACAAACCGGCACGGGATCTGGATCTGGCCGAAAGTGCCATGCTGGCCGGGTTAATCCGGGCACCCAGCCTGTACAATCCGGTGGTGGATCCGGACAGGGCCAGGGACAGGCAGGCCCAGGTACTGCAGCGGATGTTGGAGTTGGGCATGATTACACCACAGCAGGCAAAAGAAGCCCGGGCAAAGCCCCTTAAACCCCGGAACCAGGTGGCCGGACAGACCACTGCCGCTTATTTTGTGGCCGAAGTAGTAAAGTATATCCAGCAAAAGTATCCCCGGCAACCGGATCTGGTCTACAGTGGTGGATTAACCATCCGGACCGCCCTGGATCTGGATATGCAGAAAGCAGCTGAAAAGGCGTTGCAGGACGGCCTCTCAGCTCAGAATCCCGATCTGGAGGGGGCGCTGGTGGCCCTGGACCCCCGAACCGGTTATATCAAAGCCATGGTGGGAGGCCGCAATTTCAACCGCTCCCAGTACAACCGGGCGCTGGCCAGGAGCCAGCCGGGCTCGGCTTTCAAACCTTTTCTTTATGCGGCCGCCCTGGAGCGGGGCTACACCGCCGCCACCATCCTGGAGTGCAAACCGGCAAGTTACCCCATACCGGGGCAGGAACCCTACCGGCCCACCGATTTTAACGGCGGTTATCACAACCGTCCCTTTACGTTAAAAGAGGCCCTTTATACTTCGGATAACGTGGTGGCCGTGGAACTGAACAACCGCCTGGGACCGGAAACCCTGGTGGCCTGCGCCCGCCGGTTGGGAATTGAAAGCCCCCTGCAACCGTATCTGTCCCTGCCCCTGGGTACGGCGGAGGTTACCCCCCTGGAAATGGCCCGGGCCTACGGCGCCCTGGCCAACCGGGGTCAATTGTCCAAACCCCTTTATATTACCCAAATTCTGGACCGCAGGGGCAATGTGTTGGAAGAAAACAATCCGCAACTGCAACCGGTGCTGGATGAAAAAATCGCCTACATTGTTACCGATATGCTGAAGGGAGTGCTGCAGCCGGGAGGAACGGCGGCGGATGCCGGCAAACTGTTAAACCGGCCGGCCGCCGGCAAAACGGGAACCACTACGGGATTAAAGGATGTCTGGTTTGTGGGTTATACGCCACAACTGGTCTGTACCGTCTATGTGGGCTATGACGATAAACAAAAATCCACCGGTGCCACCTCCGGGCAACTGGCCGCCCCCCTGTGGGCCGGGTTCATGGCTGCCGCTTTACAGGATCAGCCGGCGGAAGACTTCCCCGTACCCGGCGGCGTCACCCTGGTGGATATCTGCGCCGACGACGGCCTGCGGGCCACACCCTTCAGCCGGCGGGTGATCCGGGCCGCTTTCGTGGAGGGAACGGAACCCGTGTTACCCTGCTTTTTCGGCAGCAACACTCCCTGGGGTTTAAAACTACGGGATTTGCTGCAACCGGGTGGGGAAACCCCGTGATAACTAACGGAACGTCTTTATTTGGCCGGATTGATCGCCGGGGACAGCCTGAACAGGCAGGAATTAAAGGAGTGCATCAAGAATTAACGTTTACCCGGCATTAAAAAACGAGGTGAAGCTTTTGTCCAGGGAGATGGCCAATGCTCTGAAGGAACAGTTCCAGATACCTCCAGAAGAAGCCGCACTGCTGGAAAAAAACATCCGGCAGCTTTCCCGGCAGGAACGGCGCACCTTTTTCCAGAAGCTGAAACCCCGGGAAAGGGAATTCAAACTTTTTTTCAAGGGGGAATACGGCCAGCTGGATGAAAAGGGGCGGCAGGAATGGCTGTCTACAACGGTACAGAGCCTGTTGGACCGGGGCGGGGAACCGGATCTGGTGGATAGTATGGTTATGGATGTCATCGGCCGTTTACAGGTATATCGCTGCCTGCGGGAAAGGGCGGAAAACGAAGGAATTCGTCTGAAAGCCCTGACTCATTTCGGCGGCCTGTCCATGGTTTTATTCCTGGTGGTCATTATCACCGCCATTATTCTTTACCTGGCCGGACGTTAGGCAATAATGCACCGGAAACAGTCCAGGTTAATGAACCCAACTTTTCAATGGGGACAGATCACTTCCCGGATAACCACCGCCACCAGGGTGTCTCTTTGACTTTACGGTAATATTTTTCACAGAGTTCATTCATACCTGCATTTAAAACCGGAAGGGGTGTAAAAATGTGTAATATTGTTAATGCCTGTAGCGAAGCGGTACGTTTATTCGCCCAACTGGCCCGGGAACCGGAAGGGGTGGTCATGCGTACCGGAGCCACCTTCGACCGGCAAAGGCAACTTTTTGAGTTAAAATATTGCGGGCATATTTACCTGGTTGACTGTCAGGGAAATGTCAGCCGGCCGGATTCCATGGAACCGGTTTCCTACAACGACCGAACACTGATTCTTCAGTACCTGTGTTCGGCCAGCGGCCTGCCGCCCCGGGGACGCTGGCTGTCTTTTCTGGAACTGCCCGAAGGAGCCCACCACTATGCCCCTTTTCAAACCGACGCCCTGGAACCCCTGGCCCGGACCTTTGACCATAAACCGGCTGAGTTCGAGCAGGCCGCCCGGCAACTGGGCGGGGAACCACTGACCATGGGAGACGCCGGGGCCAGGATCCCGGTTTTGCCCAAACTGCCGATGGCGGCAATACTCTGGTCCGGAGATGATGAGTTTCCGCCCCGGGCCGGTATTCTCTATGACGCCGTAGCACCCACACACCTTTCCACTGCTTCCCTCTGGGTGCTGGGGGTAGAACTGGCCTACAAGCTAATGGCTGGTATTCACCCGGACCATCATCCCGTGGACTGGTTGGGCAGATAAGCCTGCCCGGTCCCGGTTTCGTTCGTGAACAATTACCGGCCCAACCGTCCATGATAATTATTATTACAGCCTGTGGATAAAAATAAAAACACTGGCAAACTATCCCGAAAGGGGCCTTAACCCCATGATAATATTTTTCGTCAAGCCCCGCCGTCCCCATACTTTAATGCTGACTTTTAAGAAAAAGGGGGATAAATGCCCGTGGCCCGGCATATCAATGCCCTGATTACAAAATTTCTGCTCTTTGCCCCCGTAATGGGGGTTTTGCTGCCGGCCTTCAGTTCCTTGAATGTTGCTGAAGCAATAATGACCGCCCTGTTAATGACACCGGTGGTTTACATCCTGGCCGACGTTATTGTTTTACCCCGGCAGGGCACCTGGGCGGCCATGGCGGCGGATATCATCGTGACCATACTTTTGCTCTGGGAAGCAACCACCTTCCTGGGAGAGAAGGTCCTGGCTCCTCCGGGTACGGTCCTGGTGGCGGCGACCATCGGTGCGGGCGAATGGTACTTTCACCAGTTCCTGTTACGCACCCTGTTCAACCGCCGGGGACGGGAAAAATGACCGCTTTACCACAAACACCCGCTTATACTTTTGCGATTCCGAAAAAAAAAGATTGCCATCCCGTATTTGTCCACGTATAACTCCAGTGCTTCATGGAGACCTTTTCGGCAGACCAGTTTAAGGTAACAGCCACATACCCGGACCGGAAGGCCGTGTAAAATTTCAGTAGGCACCAGAAGGGGATCAGCCCCCTGAAAAAGAAATGAGACCTCGCGCGCCCAAAAAACACCAAAAATCAAGCTAAAGGAGTGTGAGGTCTCATGTTAAATATTCGC
>NZ_WHYR01000038.1 GCF_009428905.1 Desulfofundulus thermobenzoicus
CTCCCGGCCCGCCCCATCACCTTCCGCCGGAGAGGAAATGCCGGCCATTCCGGGGCGGCCGCCGGTGCTCTGCCCCGGCTGCCCCCACCGGGGGATATTTTATGTGCTGCATAAATTAAAACTGCTGGTTACCGGGGATATCGGCTGCTACACCCTGGGCGGCCTGCCTCCCCTGGAGGGCATGGACACCTGCGTATGCATGGGGGCCAGTATCGGCATGGCCCACGGGTGTGAACTGGCCGATCCATCCCTGGCCGAACGTACGGTGGGGGTCATCGGCGACTCCACCTTTTTCCATTCGGGCCTTACCGGACTGCTGAACATGGTTTATAACAACGGGCGCGGGACGGTGATCATCCTGGACAACCGCACCACGGCCATGACCGGCCACCAGGACCACCCGGGCACCGGCAAAACCCTCATGGGCCGGGACGCGCCGGCGATAAATCTGGAGGCGCTGGTGCGTGCCCTGGGCGTCAGAAGGGTGCAGGTGGTGGATCCCCTGGATGTGGCCCGGCTGACGGCGGTGATCAAAGAGGAACTGGCTGCCCCCGAACCGTCGGTAATCATTGCCCGCCGTCCCTGCGCCCTGCTGCAGAAAGAAAGGCGACCTGCGGTGGCGGTCGATGCGGAACTGTGCACCGGCTGCCGGGCCTGCCTGAAATTGAGCTGTCCGGCCATTTCCGTTCGGGAGCAAAAGGCGGCGGTGGACGCCATCACCTGCACCGGCTGTGGCCTGTGCGTACAGGTGTGCAAATTCGGTGCCCTGCAGGAAGGGGGGCGGCAAAATGGCTGAACGGTTACAGCCCGTGGACATCCTGATGGTGGGCGTGGGCGGTCAGGGTACCATCCTGGCCAGCCGCATACTGGCCCACGCGGCTGGAGCCGCCGGGTACGATATCAAGGTGTCGGAAATCCACGGCATGGCCCAGCGGGGTGGCAGCGTGGTCACCCAGGTGCGCCTGGGGGAAAAGGTCTATTCCCCCCTGATCCCCGAAGGGGAGGCCCACTTTCTCCTGGCCTTTGAACAGCTGGAGGCGCTGCGCTGGATTAATTACCTGCGGGCCGGCGGGACGGCCATAGTGAACAGCCAGGTCATTTACCCCGTGCCCGTCCTGGCCGGGAAGGCTTCCTACCCGGAAGGGATCATCGGGCACCTGCAGAGGCGTGCCCGCACCCTGGTGCTGGATGCCCTGGAGCGGGCGGTGGCCTGCGGCAACGCCCGGGCGGCCAATGTGGTTTTGCTGGGGGCCCTGGCCCGGCAGATGCCCATTCCGGTTGCTCTCTGGAACGAAGCCCTGGATAGTTGTGTTCCTGCCCGCTTCCTGGAGGTAAACCGGTCCGCCTTTCAGGCCGGTTACCGGCTGGCATAATTTATCCCCGGGGGGAGTACGGGTGAATGACGGGCATGAGCGGCGCAAGGTGCTGGATCTGAGCCGGTACCGCGAGAAAGACAGGGCCCTGCCCGGCCTGCCGGCCGGGCAGGAACGGGGAGCGGGCAAAAGGGCCCCGGGGAAAAAGCTGCCGGGTATCCTGGGGGAGCGCCGGTGGTTGTTGCTGGCCCTTCTCCTGGTGGCGGCCATTGATCTCATGCCCACTCCCCCGGGATTGTCCGTGGCCGGCAAATATGCCCTGGGGCTCTGGGCCTTTGTGGTCGTTTGCTTTTTGACCGAGGCGCTGCCCCTGCCCATGACGGCCCTTTTCATCGGTTCCTACCAGATTTTCACCGGCATCGGTACCTTCCACGAGGTGCCCCGCACCTTTATGGACGATGCCGTTATTTTCATCATGGGCGTGCTGATGACCGGGGCCATGCTCATTAAATACAACATTCACAACCGGGTTACCCTGTACATGCTGCGTTTAAGCGGCCCCCGCATCGAACGGATTATACTGGGTATGGTGGCCTTTTGTGCTTTTGGCGCCGCCTTTATCACCGAGCATGCGGCTGTGGTGATCATGCTGCCCGTGGGCGTGGGGCTGGTATCCCTGTGCGGCGGCTATCAAAAGGTGCCCAACCTGGCCCGGTTGCTCATGCTGGCCATTTCCTACGGCGTGATTATTGGCGGCGTGGCTTCTCCCTCCGGGGGGGCCCGCAATGCCCTGATGATTGGTTTGTTAAACAGCCTGGGCCTGAACGTGGGCTACGGGCAATGGGTGCTCATGGCCGCGCCCTTTACCCTGATTATGATTCCGGTGGTCACCTACTGGCTCTTAAGCCTTTACCCGCCGGAAATTTCCGATTTGAGCCGGGCCGTGGGATCCATCAAAAAAGAGATGGAAGCGGCCGGTCCCATGACCGGCCGGGCCAGGGCCATGCTGGCCATTTTCCTGGCCGTGCTGGCCGGCTGGGTTTTCCTGGGCCATCGTTTCGGGGTGGGCAACATTGCCATGGCCGGCGTCATACTGGCGGCGGTATTCCGCCTGGTGGACTGGAGCTACCTGCAGTCCAAAACCCAGTGGGGGGTGGTTTTGCTCTACGCCGGAGCCATTTCCATGGGCAGGATGCTCATCTCCACCGGCGCCGCCACCTGGCTGGCCGGGCAACTGCTGCACCTGGCGGCCGCCGCGGAAATGACCGAGGGGCTGCACCTGCTGGCCGTGACCGCCTCCATTACCGCCCTGGTGACCAACACCATGGCCGACGGCCCCACGGTGGCCGTCCTGGGCCCCGTTTTCCTCAAGGTGGCTGAATTGTCCCATATTTCACCGGTGGCCACCGGTGTGGCCACTTCCCTGGCCGCCGCCTTTTCCTTCCTTTTGATCATCGCCACCCCTGCCAACGCCATTGTTTACGGACCCGGCTTTTTGCGGCCGGTGGACTTTTTAAAGGCCGGGGGGGTGCTTTTCCTTTTGTCCCTGGTGCTGCTCATCGCCCTTCTGGCCAACCTGTGGTGGCGGGCTATCGGGATCTGGTAACAAATGAGAAAAAAATTTTTGATTGTTACATATTGCACTTTTACCGGAAGGGTGCTATATTATCGTTAAGAGAGGGTGTAGGGCAAAGGGGATAGTGAAATATAGCACATACCTTGCCCGTGCTGACCTGACGGTGGTGAACAAAGGTAGTGAAAAGGCAGCATTTTCAAGGGTTTTTTATTAAGTCGGGCGACCGGTGTAATGACAAAAGCGAGGATAGTGACAAAAGGTGCATACCGGGAAGCACACCGGTTGCAGTGACAAAAAACAGACCATGCGTCCGGGAAGCAACTTGCCAGCATCCATGACCATTGTTCTTAAAACCTGTAGCGGTCACTGGATCCGGCGGCGAATCTTCCCGGAAGGGTCCTGACCGGCCGGTGCTTTTCCCTCCCCGCCGTGGTACCTGGGTGGAAAAGCCTCGGTATACATAAAAGGGATTTACTCCAGAGTGGCCTGTCATCTTACAGGGGGTGATGCACCCGTGTTTTTTCGCAAAATAATCAGCCGCAGCGGGGGAAAGGAATACGCGTACCTGAAACTGATCGAAAACTACCGGGAAGGCAGCAAGGTAAAACAAAGGGTCATCGCCAATCTGGGAAATATGGAAAACCTGACACCGGAAAAAGTGGAGAATCTCATTGAAGGGCTGGCCAGGGTCTGTGGGATTTCCCGTCGCCCGGCCCGGGTGGAGGCCCGCCGTATTTTGCGCTACGGCGAAGTGCTGGTCCTGCATCATTTGTGGCGGATTCTGGACATACCGGGAGCCCTGGACGGCATTACGGGCGGGAAAAAGGGCGGCGGTGAACTGTCCCTGCTGCTGGAACTGATGACCATCAACCAGGTGATCAAACCGCCCAACAAACAGGTGATCAGCGACTGGTGCCGGTGCCTTTACCTGCCGGATTTGGAGGGTAAGGAACTCCTGGAGCAGCACTTTTACCGCGCGCTGGAACAGGTGGCGGAAATAAAAGATGCCCTGGCCGGGGCCCTTTTTCACCGGTTGTCCGCCCTCATTCCGGTGGATACGGGAATCACCTACGCCTGGCAGGTCAATGCCGTACTGGAGGCGGCGCCGGCGGGCCCGCCCAACCTTTCATTCTACAGCCGCTATTTGCTGGAAGAGCCGGCGGTGGAAAAGAACGTGCAGTTTCTTTTGCTGGTCAGCGGCAACGGTATGCCCCTGGATCATTATCTCCTGCCGGAAGTGGCCGGTGAAGGTTTCTGGCGGGCCGTGACAAATCGCATTCACGAGGGCTATGGCGCCCGGAGGGTTATTTTTGCGGGCGACCGCCGGGTACCCACCAATCCTTACCTGGAAGTGCCGGTGGCCCTGGGTCTTCCCTACCTGATCCGCCGCTCCGTGGAGGAAATCTGGAACGGCCGGGTCGATCAGGAGGAACCCGGCCCGGCAACGGGTTTTGTCCAGGTGGACCAGGATCTCTGGTTCAAGGAAATGGGGGCGGACGGTATACGCAGGCTCATCTGTTACAGCCCGCAGGCCGCCCGGGAAAAAATAGCTTCCTTCCGGGAGCACCTGAGCGCCCTGGAAGGACAGTTGCAGGAACTGCAGCGGAAAGGGGGTCTGTCCGCGGAAGCGCCTGTTTTAAGGGATGACCTGTGCCGGGAATTTTTTAACTGGCACGTGGACCGGTCCACCGGGGAATTCAGGTATCGCCGGCGGGAGGACCGGATTGCCCGGGAAGAAAAGTGTGCCGGAATGCTGGTTTTGGAGACCAATGTCCCGGAAGTGGGGGGCGCGGAACTGGTGCGGGCTTACCTGGACATGAAGCTTTTAGGCCGGGGGTGCCGGGAAATCCGCAGCTTTGAACACCGCCCCAGGCAATATTACCAGGAATTAAGCTTAACCGGCAATCTGGTGGTCTGCGTGCTGGCTCTTCTGCTGGAGAGGGTCATGGAAAGGCTTTTGGCCGGCGCGGGATTGAAATTGACCGCCCGCCAGGCTCTGGCCCTGCTGGAAGAAGTGCAAATGGCCATCAACAGGGTGGACGGCGTGGAAATGAAATCGGTAACCCCTCTGCAAAGAATCCATCAGGAGATTTTGCGCGTTCTGGGGATAAACAACCTGCAGCAGGAAATCGGGTAATGCTGCAGCGTGAGAAGGAGGGAAGGCCGATGGAAAAGAGGGTGCGGGATATAATGATTCCCATCAGGGAGTTACCCACCATGCCCCTGGAAAGCCGGGTGCGGGAAGTGGTGGCCGTTTTGTGCGCCACCCTTTCAGCCGGGGCCGGACGGGGATATGGAACGGCAGTGATCATTCTGGAGGGGACCCGGGCGGTGGGCCTGGTGGGTATCCGGGAAATCATGCAGGCCATGGAACCGGTGCTCTTTAAAAACCAGACCTACGCCGGCTGGTCCATTGACCGGGAAGCGGTGCAGCCCGTGTCGGCGCCCGGGTTGTTTACCAGGCGCTGTACCGAACTGGCGGAACGGCCGGTAAGGGAAATCATGCTGCCCCTTACCCACCGGCTGGAAGCCGAGGATCACCTGGATAAGGCCCTTTATTTCATGGTGGCCGGGGGAATGGAAGTCCTCCCCGTCTGGCAGTGGGGCCTGCTGGTGGGAATAATCCGTTTATGGGATCTTTTTAAGGAAGTGGCCGCCCTTTCCCTGCCGGGCAGGGGGCAGGCCAGGGTAATCGCCCTGGCCGGGCGGAAAAGGCGTCACCCGGCCGGGCTTTCCAAAATGTCCAGGGGATTCAATTGTAGTGACTAAAAAATACCCATATTAGTGAACAAATTCACAATCCTTCGCGGCAGTTTGGATGGCGCAGGTAAAGGGTTCCGGCGGAAGCCGGGCGGAGTAATTATCACCACCGATGTAGTGTCAAGAACCGGTGAAAGGGGGTATGTGGGGGACCCGGGGCGACGGAGGTTGCCCGGGAACGAAAAGCAACAGGGCTGGCTAAAGGTATATTCCCAGCGTGCGTAGTCCCGCAGGCAAAATGGTCGACAAGCACAAAACAGAAAAAGATAATCGGGGGGTATTATTCATGGGTATTCTCAAAAGAATGGCCGGGGCCGGGCTGAAGACCGGCGAGGTCCTGGCGGCCATGGGCCGGGCGCAGGCCAACTGGGAACTGGAAATGAGCCGGGTCATCCTGGGCCGGCGCTGGAAACTGCTGCTGGTGGCTCTTCTCCCGGTGCTGCTGGGTGTGGGTATGGAAATGGCCACGGCGGCCTCCCTGCCCGGATATATAGGCGGGGATAAGGCTTATATGCCCAGTTTCGTCACCACCAGCATGTTTGTGGGCTCCATTTTCGTGGGCATCATGGCCGGATTGATTACCGGAGTCATTGGCGCCGGCGGCGGCTATGTGCTCACCCCGGCCCTGATGAGCATCGGGGTGAAAGGAATCATGGCCGTGGGCACCGACCAGTTTCACCTCTTTGCCAAGGCCATCATGGGTACGGTCATCCACCGCAAGATGGGCAACGTAAACTTCTGGATTGCCGTATGGTTTGTGCTGGGCTCGGTTACCGGCGCTTCCGTGGGTGGTGTGCTGAACCGGTCCATTTATCAGAAAAGCCCGGCCCTTAGCGACGCTTTTATCAGTTCGGTTTATGTCATCATGCTGGGCATTCTGGGTGCATATGCGCTGATGGATTGGGTGCGGGCCCGGAAAAGTTCCGGGGCAGACGCATCCGGCCAGGCAACCATCACCAGTTTTGCCAGATGGCTGCAGTCCCTTCCTTTGAAGCCGCGGGTCAGGTTTGACGAGGATATGGTTCCCGGTGGCCGGAGCCTGGCGGTGTACCCCATTATCATCTGCGGCTTTATCGTGGGCTTCGTGGCTTCCATCATGGGCGTGGGCGGCGGCTTCCTCACCTTCCCCATGTTTGTGTACGGTCTGGGGGTATCCACCTTTACCACCGTGGGCACGGACATATTGCAAATAATCTTTACCACCGGCTATTCGTCCATCGTCCAGTATGCGGCGTACGGCTACGTATTTTACAGCGTGGCCATGGGCATGCTCCTGGGCTCCCTGGTGGGGGTGCAGCTGGGGGCCCTGGTGACCAAGATGGTCAAGGGGGCAACCATCCGGGCCTTTTACGCCCTGACCATTCTGGCCGGTTTTGTAAACCGCATCTGCGCGCTGCCCGGCAAACTGAACAGTGTGGGCTGGATCAATCTCAACGCCTCGGCGGCGGCAATAATTAACAGCGTGGGTACCGTGATCTTTTTCGCCCTGGTGGGTATCTTCTCCCTGTGGATTCTGGTGGCCTTCTTCAAGGGCGCGGGAAGGATCCGGGAGGCCGAACGGGCAGCCCTGGCCGGCAGTGGCAGTGTGGGTGCGGGTCATTGAAGTCCCCGATAAGGAAAGGAGTGTGTGCAGATGATAATACACAAACGGGAATTTTTCATCGGAATGGTTTTGCTGCTTTCCTTCCTGGTGGTGCTGGGTGTGATGATGAGTCCGGTCATGAACGGAAAAACTTTTATAGCCTACGCCGACGAATTGTTTAATGCTCTGACCAAAGGATCCACCTACGCCATACCTTCGGTGATGAAAAGTGCGGAAAAATATACCGGGAAGGCATTCCAGACAACCCTTAAAGCCAGGGACGACAGGGAAGCGGAACAAATGAGCCGCCTGTTCACCGCTGCCGGAGCCACGGTGAAAGCCGACGGGGTGAAGCTGGCGGTGAGCGGGGACCTGGGCAGGGTGGCTAAAGCGGCCCTGTCCGACGCGGACATGGAATTCAAAAACCAGGGCAGCAGCTTGAAAGAACGTTACGGCATGGAGTCCCGGCAGGCCATCTATTACTGGTGGAACCTGTTTAGCGCCCTGCAGAAGCAGTACAAGGCGGAAGCCATGGCACCGGAAATGTCCTTCACCGGATCGGTCATGACCAAGGCTCTGGAGCCGGCCTATAACTTCGAGGGGATCCCCGCCACCAGAGTGGCGGAAAAACCGGGTATTACCGTATTCATGCTGGGGTTTTACGTTATCTATACCATCTGGTACGGTTTCGCCATGATGTTCATTTTCGAGGGACTGGGTATAACGGCCACCGGCGGTCAGAAGGCGGAGGTATGAAAAAGGTTTGAGCGGTTGTGGAAATACCGGTTGGATGTTTTCCTCACCCCGGAACGGGGTGTTTTTTTATGGCATTGTATCGCAGGGGTTCGCCTTTCCGTAACTATTTAGTCAAACCGGTGCAGGCACGGCGTTGTCCCGCTCACTCCTTGGCTTTCGCGCCGACAGTACCACGGCGAAGCAATGTGGCCGGCTCTGGCTCGTCTTTCGGATTGCCATCGTTACTATTACCATACTACCTTACTTTTTTTGCCCGATGTGATTCTGTCACGTTTCTAAAGACGATTTTCGTTGGCGTCCTCGGGAGCCGGGCCGGCTCGCCGGGTACTGTTACCGGCGCTTCGCAATGTCTTATCGCTTAAGGACAACGCCGTGCCTTTATATTAATCACCGGTTTCAGTGAAAACTTACGCCCTTCCTTTGTTTATGCCCGCTTTGTGCTTGCGAAAACAATCCTTTTGTCACCGGCCTATTGATTTCTGAAAATTCTTCGATATAATATAATCAAAGGGCCGGGGATATTGTGATAGTTCCATCTTGCACATATCTGTCACTACATAACGCCCCCGGTTTGTCACTACCGGCCGTATGCGACCGGAAAGAAATTAAAAATCACTGGGGGTATATCCAATGAAAAGAGGACGTTCCCTATCACCCTGCTCTCCCGAACCCCGCTGGGTGGCGGACCTGTCCCTGGCGGTGGATATTGTGGGTGTGACTGCCATTGTCAACCTGACCTTTGTATTGCTGGCCAAGGTCTTTATGAACGATTACTATCAGAAGGTAATGGATTTCCTTTTCCGCTGATTTTTTATGTGGTACAGGTAACCGGCTGAAATGACGCCCGTCGCAGGCCTGTTTGTCCACAGGCCCGGCGGGTTTTTTATCACTTGAAAATATTAAAAACCCCCTTTTGGATGGAAGGAAAACAGGGTATAATAATTAAAATTCTGTTAAGAAGACGTTGCCCAGCTCAAAGGTGAAAGGATGATTGGTATTGCGCAAAGAGGTACTGGTAACCGTACGGGGGACGCAGACCAATGACCTGGGAGAGCGGGAGACCATTGAACTGGTGACCAAGGCCAACTATTATCAGAAAAACAGTTCTTATTACATCGTGTACAACGAGTCCGAGATTTCCGGCATGGCCGGCACCACCACTTCCCTGAAGGCCGAGCCCAGCCGGGTGACCCTTAACCGCATGGGCACCGCCGAGGTAAAGCAGGTCTTTGAGGAGGGCATTCACCATGAGAGCAACTACGTAACCCCTTATGGTGCCATGTGGGTCCGGGTGCTGCCCTGGAAGGTGGAAGTTGACTTGACAGAGGTGGGCGGAAGTATTAATCTGGAATATGAACTGGAAATGTGCCGGGAAAAGATCGGTTACAACGAATTATCCATTACCGTGCAGGAGGTCTAGGTCTTTTAAGATGAAAGGTATTGTCCAAGAGGTGAGGGAACAACTGGCCGGCGCCCTGAAAGAGGCGCTGGCCAGGGCTGTTTACCGGGGTGCCCTGCCCCGGGTGGAAACACCCGACTTTGTGGTGGAAGTGCCCCGGGAGAAGGAGCACGGGGATTTTGCCACCAATCTGGCCATGCTTCTGGCCAGACCGGCCAGGCTCTCCCCCCGCCAAATTGCCGGGACGCTGGTGGATAACCTGGAACTGACCGGGATGCCGGTGGAGAAAGTGGAGGTTGCCGGACCCGGTTTTATTAATTTTTACCTGCCCGCCAGTTGGGTCCTGCCCGAACTGCCCCGCATTGTGGAGGCCGGTCCGGATTACGGCCGGGTGGATCTGGGCCGGGGCACCCGGGTGCAGGTGGAGTTTGTCAGCGCCAACCCCACGGGTCTTTTGCACATGGGCAACGCCCGGGGTGCGGCCCTGGGGGACAGCATCGCCGCCATCCTGGACTTCGCCGGCTACCGGGTGACCCGGGAATATTATATAAATGATGCCGGTAACCAGATCGATAATTTCGGCCGTTCCCTGGAAGCCCGTTACTTCCAGCTCCTGGGCCGGCCGGCGGAAGTGCCGGAGGAGGGTTATCACGGGGAGGATCTGGTGGATACGGTGCGGGGCTTTATAGCCCGGTTTGGCCATACCTACCTGGATGTACCGGAAGAAAAGAGGCGCCAGGCCCTGGTGGACTACGCCCTGCAGGAGAAACTGTCCGCCATCAAAAAGGCCCTGGCCGATTTTGGCGTGCGCTACGACGTGTGGTTTTCGGAGAAAAGCCTGCACGATAAAGGGGCGGTGCAGGAAGCCATTGATATCCTGCGCCGGCGGGGCTACCTGTACGAGCATGAAGGGGCGCTGTGGTTCAAGGCCACGGCCTTCGGGGTGGAAAAGGACGAGGTGCTGGTGCGCAGTAACGGCGTGCCCACCTACTTTGCCGCCGACATTGCCTACCACATGGACAAGTTTCGCCGTGGGTTCCAGCGGGTGATCAACATCTGGGGGGCCGACCATCACGGCCACGTGGCCCGCATGAAAGGGGCGGTGGCCGCCCTGGGGTACGATCCCGCCGCCCTGGATATTTTGATCATGCAGCTGGTGCGCCTGTACCGGGGGAAAGAAATTGTACGCATGAGCAAACGTTCCGGCCAGTTCGTCACCCTGGATGACCTGGTGGAAGAGGTGGGTAAAGACGCCGCCCGTTACTTCTTTGTCATGCGCAGCGCCGACAGTCATCTGGACTTCGATCTGGATCTGGCCCGGCAGCAATCCAACGAAAACCCGGTTTACTACATCCAGTACGCTCACGCCCGGATCTGCAGCATTTTGCGCCAGCTGGAGGGGGGCAAGCTTCCTCCGCCGCGGCAGGTGGATTTATCCCTGCTCAAGGAGGAGGCGGAGCTGGCCCTGGCCCGGAAGCTGGCCGATTTTCCCCGGGAGGTGGCGGCGGCCGCCCAGGATCTGGCGCCCCATTACCTGGCCCGCTATCTCCACGAGGTAGCCGGCCTGCTGCACAGCTTTTACAACAGTCACCGGGTGATCACCGGCGATCAGGCCCTGACCGGCGCCCGTTTGCTGCTGGTCAACGCCACCCGCACCGTGCTGAAAAACTGCCTGTCCCTGCTGGGCCTGTCGGCGCCGGAGCGGATGTGATGGGGTGGTTATTAAAACAACAAAAAACGCATTGACATGCCCTGCGGCCATGACTAGAATAGATAAGGTATGTAGAATACGCAACACAGGATCAGGAGGCTTTTTATGGCCAAGTTTATTTTTGTCACCGGTGGAGTGGTATCATCCCTGGGTAAAGGAATAACCGCCGCCTCACTGGGGCGCCTGTTGAAAAGCCGGGGGTTGAAGGTGGCCATCCAGAAACTGGACCCGTATATCAACATCGACCCCGGCACCATGAGCCCTTACCAGCACGGCGAAGTCTTTGTCACCGAGGACGGGGCGGAAACCGACCTGGACCTGGGTCACTACGAACGATTTATCGACAGCAATTTGAGCCGTAGCAGCAACGTGACCACCGGCGGCATCTACTGGTCGGTGATCACCAAGGAACGGCGGGGCGACTACCTGGGGGCCACCGTTCAGGTAATCCCCCACATCACCAACGAAATCAAGGAAAGGGTGCTGCGGGTTTCCCGGGAATCAAACCCCGACGTGGTAATCACCGAGATTGGCGGAACGGTGGGGGACATCGAGTCCCTGCCTTTCCTGGAGGCCATCCGCCAGCTGCGCACCGATCTGGGGCGGGAAAACGTCCTCTATATCCACGTCACCCTGGTGCCCTATTTGAAAGTAGCCAACGAGTTGAAGACAAAGCCCACCCAGCACAGCGTAAAGGAATTGCGCAGCATCGGCATCCAGCCCGATGTAATCGTCTGCCGCACGGAAAAACCCTTTTCCCGGGATCTGGAAGAAAAAATCGCCCTGTTTTGCGATATCGAGCCCCGGGCGGTCATTCAGGCGGTGGATGCCCCTTCCATCTATGAAGTGCCCCTGATGATGGAAAAGGAGGGGCTGGGTGAAATAACCGTGGAGCGTCTGGGCTTGACCTGCCAGCCCCCGGATTTGAGCGAATGGGAGGATATGGTCAACCGGATGAAAAATCTCTCCCGGGTGGTGACCATCGGCCTGGTGGGTAAATATGTCTCCCTGCCCGACGCCTATTTCAGCGTGGCCGAGGCCCTGCGCCACGCCGGCCTCTTCCACGGCGCGGCGGTGGATATTCACTATATTAATTCCGAAGAGCTGGAGCAAAGGCCGGCGGGGGGATTCCTGGACCATGTAGACGGTATTTTGGTCCCCGGGGGCTTTGGTGACCGGGGCATTGAAGGAAAAATTAATGCGGTGCAGTATGCCCGGGAAAATGGGACTCCCTTCCTGGGCATTTGTCTGGGTATGCAGCTGGCGGTGGTGGAATTTGCCCGTAACCGGCTGCACTGGGAAAGGGCCAACAGCTCCGAATTTGATCCCCATACTCCCTATCCGGTAATCGATCTCCTGCCCGAGCAAAAGGAACTGGACCGCATGGGCGGCACCATGCGTCTGGGGCGGTACCCCTGCCGCCTGCTCCCGGGCAGCCTGGCCCACCGGGCCTACGGGGAAGTGGATACTATTTACGAGCGGCACCGCCACCGTTACGAGTTAAATAACGCCTACCGGGATGATTTATCCAGGGCAGGGATGGTTTTTTCCGGCACCCGCCCGGACGGCTACCTGGTGGAAATTATCGAACTGCCCGGGCATCCCTGGTTCGTGGGTACCCAGTTCCATCCCGAGTTCAAGTCCCGGCCCAACCGTCCCCATCCCCTTTTCCGGGATTTTATCGGTGCCGCCCTGGCCTGCCGGGAAAAACGAAAATAAAAAGGCGGAATGGCCGCCGCCACTTTAGTAAAGACTAGGGAAACGGGTTGTACAGTAAAGCAGCTATTAATTAATGCCGGTGATTGTTATGCATTTGCCGGCGGCATAACTCCGGTGGTGCCGGGTAGTGGTTGGGAGAAAAAGGGGACGGCACCCCGGTAGGCAAAAGGCTTGAGGCGAGGTGGGATGCGGCGGTGAAAAAACGACTGGTTGCCGTGGTGGTCGTCGGCGTGGTGCTTCTTTCCCTGGTGGCCGGGATGGTTTCCGTTCTTTCCGGTCCCGGCGGGGATCTCGCCCGGGGCCGTGGCACGGGCACGGTGGCGGTGATTTCCATTACCGGCACCATTGTCAGCGGCCGGGCGGCTCCCGGGATCTTTTCCGTTCAGACCGGTTCGGAGGAGGTTATTGCCCGGTTGCGCCGGGCGGCGGAGGATCCCTCGGTACGGGCGGTGGTTTTGCGCCTGAACAGTCCGGGTGGCACCGCTTCCGGTGCCCAGGAGATTGCCGCCGAAGTGGATCGCCTGAAAGCCGGGGGTAAAAAGGTGGTGGCCTCCATGGGCGATGCGGCGGCCTCGGGAGCTTACTGGATTGCCTGCCGGGCGGACCGCATTGTGGCCAATCCCGGCACCCTCACCGGCAGTATCGGTGTGATCATGCAGGTGCAGGACATGCAAAGTTTATATAATAAACTGGGCATTGCCACCCGCACTTTTAAAAGTGGTCCCCACAAGGATATGGGCTCCCCCAGCCGGCCGGTAACTCCGGAGGAACAACAGATTTTCCAGGGTATGGTCGATGATATCTACGATCAATTCCTCCAGACGGTGGCCGGGGGCCGGAAAATGGACCTGGAGCGGGTGAAAAGTCTGGCCGACGGTCGTGTTTTTACCGGGCGGCAGGCCAGGGAACTGGGGCTGGTGGATGAGCTGGGCAATCTGCAGGACGCCATCCGCGTGGCCGGACGGTTGGCCGGTTTGGGCGACGAGCCCCGGGTTACCGACTTGAGCCCCCGGGGCTTGTGGTCCGGCATGTGGGGCGGTACAGCCCTGTCCGGATGGCGCTGGCGGCCGGAAACCCAAACGGCCATCTGGCTTCTGGCACCCCTGTGCCTGCCTTCAGGACCGGGGAACAATAATATTTTTTGAGATACCGGTGAGTGCCGGGTTACTTAATCCTGCTACTGGTGTCTGACGACCAACGACTATTTTCTGGGTGGTGATCCCGTTGGAAGAAAGGCCGGAACAATACCCGTCTCCGGGGGAAAGAACGGAAAATGGCGCCCCTGCCGGACCGGCACGAAATGCTTTAACGGAAAAAATAACCGGTGTTCATGATCCCGGGACCGGGGAGGGAGAGGGTCCCGGCCGGGAACCGCCCGGTTTTCTGGATCTGATTTACGGCGTATTCTTTGACCCGGCAGGTATTTTCCGCCGGGTGGCCTCCCGGCCTCCCCTGCTGCCCGCTGTGCTCATCTTTACCCTGGTGAATCTGGTGGGGGCGGTGATGGGGGTGCTTACCGGCTACCGTCTGACCGTGCCGGGAATGGAGGATCACCTGGGCATGGGCTGGATGATGAAGGCGGCGGCGCCCTGGATGGCCGTGGCGGGCCTGGTGTTTCAATACCTGGAGTGGTTTGTATTCAGCGCGCTGTTCCACCTGACTGCCGGTCTTCTGGGCGGTCAGGGACGGCCGGTGGGGGTGCTGGCGGTGACCGCCCTGGCCGCCCTGCCGTCATTGATCATGGTGCCGGTGGATATGCTCCTCATGCTGGCCGGTGTCCGGGGTGCTGTTTTTACAGCCGTCACGGCCCTGCTGGGATTGCTGGTGCTGGTCTGGAGCGTGGTCCTGGTGGTTATGGGGATGAAAGAGGTGCACCGGATTTCCACCGCCCGGGCCATGGGAGCGGTACTCTTACCGCCGGCGGTTTTTATCCTTACCGGCGTTATTTTTCTGGCCATCTTTCTGGCTGGACTGTCGACCTTCCATTAACTGGAGCGGCATGGTGAAAATTTATACCGGCTTGCAGGGATTTCCCTTTCCCCGACGAAAGCAATTAAAGGCGGTCTTTCATATGCTGGCTTGCTGCTGGAGTGGAACAGCCAACGGGGGGAGGGGGACAGAACTTGGACAGACACGGGCATAACCTGCTGGTAGTTGATGATCAGGCCGGGGTGCGGCGGTTGCTTTTTGAGGCTCTGGTGGACGAGGGAATGCATGTGGAACTGGCCGCCTCCGGTCCGGAAGCTTTACAGAAAATAAAAAAGAATGCTGTGGATCTGGTGCTCCTGGATATGCGGATGCCGGGTATGAGCGGTCTGGATGTCTTACGGGAATTGCGTAAACTGAATCCGGATTTGCCGGTTATTATGATGACTGCCTATGGTGAACTGGATCTGGTGGCGGAGGCCAAAAGGCAGGGCGTCCGCCATTATCTGAACAAACCTTTTGATCTACAGGAAGTCCGTTACCTGGTTAAAGCGCTGCTGCCGGAAAAACAGTCCGCCGGATTGTACATGGAGGAAATAGGATAAATAAGTAAGGAACACAGCTGTCTTTTACATACTGCCAGTGCCTTTTCCATGGGCTGCCCCGGAAATGACACAGGGACATAAAAGATTTTCTGCCGGGGGATAATGGAAAAAACGAAAGGCGGGAAAAAGATGTCCTTTGTGCCGGTCAGTGCCCTGCTGCGGGAGGCGGAAAGGGAAGGTTACGCAGTGGGGGCTTTCAACTGCAATAATATGGAAATAGTGCAGGCCATTATCACGGCTGCCGAGGCTGAAAAAGCTCCGGTGATCATGCAGGCCAGCCAGGGGGCAATCAAGTACGCCGGCATTGAATATATTACCGCCATGGCCCGGGTGGCTGCCGCATCGTCCCAGGTACCGGTAGCCCTGCATCTGGATCACGGCACCAGCTTTGAACAGGTGATCCGTTGTGTGCGGGCCGGCTTTTCCTCGGTCATGTTTGACGGCTCAAAGTTACCCCTGGAGCAAAATATTGCCGTTACCCGCCAGGTGACGGCGGTGGCCCGGCCGGTGGGGGTTTCCGTGGAGGGTGAACTGGGGAAGATTAGCGGCACCGAGGACCATATTGCGGTGTCCGAGGCGGAAGCATATTTTACCGATCCGGAGGAAGCCCGTTATTTCGTGGAACAAACGGGCGTTGATTCCCTGGCCGTGGCCATCGGTACGGCCCACGGGCGGTATAAGGGTGAACCGAAGCTGGATTTTGAACGGCTGAGCCGGATACGGGAACTGGTGCGCATTCCCATTGTACTCCACGGTTCTTCCGGCGTGCCCGGTGAGGCCATTCGGGAAGCCGTCCGCCGGGGTGTGCGCAAGGTGAACATCGATACCAACATCCGGGAAGCCTTTGTGGGAACGGTGCGGCAAATTCTGGCGGAAGATGCCGATGAAATTGATCCGCGCAAAGTATTGGGTCCGGCCAGGGAAGCGGCCGTAGAAGTAATCCGGGAGAAGATCCGCCTTTTCGGCTGTTCCGGCAAAGCCCGGGGGTAAATCCTATTTCGAGGAGGATCATATAGTGCAACTCTTTCTGGATACGGCCAACGTGGAGGAGATTAAAAAGGCCAGTGCTCTGGGAGTGATTAGCGGCGTAACCACCAACCCTTCCCTGATTGCCCGGGAAGGGCGGGATTTTGTTCAGGTGGTGCGGGAGATAACCGCCATTGTGGACGGCCCCATCAGCGCCGAAGCCGTGAGCACCCGGGCGGAAGACATGATTCCCGAAGCACAGACCCTGGCGGCCATTCATCCCAATATTGTGGTGAAAATACCCATGACCGCCGAAGGGCTGAAGGCAGTCAGAGCCCTGGCGGCCAGGGGGATTAAGACCAATGTGACCCTGGTCTTTTCCGCCAACCAGGCACTGCTGGCCGCCCTGGCCGGAGCCACCTACGTCAGCCCCTTTGTGGGCCGGCTGGATGATATCGGCCACGACGGGATGGAACTGGTGGGGGATATTATGGACATCTACCGCAACTATGATTTTCAAACCAGGGTCATCGCCGCCAGTATCCGCCATCCCCTGCATGTGATCATGGCGGCCAGGGCCGGCGCCCATATCGCCACCATTCCCTACAAGGTGCTGATGCAAATGCTCCGGCACCCCCTGACCGATCTGGGCATGGAAAAATTCCTGGCCGATTGGGCCGCATTAAAGGCCAAAGGGATAAATGTTAACGCTTAAGGCAAAGGAAAAATGGCGTCACTTGAAAAATTATTTGCAGGCGAAGTATAATCAAATCATAAACCTGCCCGATGCGCCTTCCAGGATTGCCCACGGGGTGGCCCTGGGCGCGGCGCTGGATTTTTTCCCCATACCCCTGATCAGCATCCCGGTGGCCTATTTGCTGGCCCGGCTAATCCGGGTCAATGCCGTTGCGGCCGCCCTGTCGGCCGCTTTTTTTAAATGGGCGGTACCTTTTTTCTACGCATTAAACTATATGGTGGGACGTGCCCTGATAGGGGACGATGTAATGGTGGCCACCGCGGATGCCCATCCGGTTCCACCGGCTATCAGGGAACTGGGTTATCCCTTTCTGCTCGGTGCGCTGGTTGATGCCTCCCTGGCCTGGTTGCTGGTTTATTTCCCGGTCCGCCGCCTGCTCGAAAGCCGGCAGAAGTAGTTTAAAAACCTTCCTGTTAAGCGGATGTTTCCATTCCTCACATGGTTCAACCTTCCCTTATGTCCATCGCATCCAAAGATAATCTATTCTCCCCGAAAGGATCGGATGTCCGGTGAATTATTCCGAATTAGAAGGCAAAACCCTGCAGGAACTGTACAGGCTGGCCCGGGAGCTGGAGCTGACCGGTTATTCCCGGTTGCGCAAAAAAGAGCTGATCTTTGAAATTATCAAGGCCCAGACGGAAAAAAACGGGCTGCTTTACGCCCAGGGCGTACTGGAGATTCTGCCGGACGGGTTTGGTTTCCTGCGGCCCTTCCAGTACCTGCCCAGCCAGGACGACATTTACGTTTCCTCTTCCCAGATTCGCCGTTTTGATCTGCGTACCGGCGACCTGGTGGCCGGGCAGGTGCGCGGTCCCAAGGAAAATGAACGTTACTTTGCCCTGCTGCGGGTGGAGCAGGTTAACGGTGCTGATCCGGAAACGGCGGCTGAAAGATTGCATTTTGACGGACTTACCCCCCTTTATCCCCAGGAACGCATCCGTCTGGAAACCTCTCCCGATCATATTTCCACCCGTGTTATCGATCTGGTGGCTCCACTGGGTAAAGGACAGCGGGGTTTGATTGTTTCCCCCCCCAAGGCGGGGAAAACCATGCTTTTAAAGGACGTGGCCAACAGTATCACCCGCAACCACCCGGAAATGTATTTGATGGTGCTTTTGATCGATGAACGTCCGGAAGAGGTGACCGATATAGAGCGGTCCGTGGACGGGGAGGTGGTCAGTTCCACCTTTGACGAGCCGCCGGAAAACCACGTGAAGGTGGCTGAAATGGTTTTGGAGCGGGCCAAGCGGCTGGTGGAGCATAAAAGGGATGTGGTCATCCTGCTGGACAGCATCACCCGCCTGGCCCGGGCCCACAACCTGGTCATTCCCCCCAGTGGACGCACCCTTTCCGGCGGGGTGGACCCGGCGGCCCTGCACAAGCCCAAGCGTTTCTTCGGCGCAGCCCGTAACGTGGAGGAAGGGGGAAGCCTGACCATTCTGGCCACGGCGCTCATTGAAACGGGCAGCCGCATGGACGACGTCATCTTTGAGGAATTCAAGGGTACCGGTAACATGGAGCTCATCCTGGACCGCCGTCTGGCCGAAAGGCGCCTTTTCCCGGCCATTGACGTGCAGCGCTCCGGCACCCGCAAGGAGGAACTTCTTCTGTCCCGGGACGAACTGGAATGGATCTGGTTTTTCCGCAAGGCCACGGCGGGCATGGCTTCCTGGGAGGCCATGGAGATGCTGGTGGATCGTATGAAGAAGAGCAAGACCAATGAGGAATTGCTGCGGCAATTCCGCAGCGCCCGCCGCAGCGGACCGGTGGTGCCCCCGGACAGGCCTCCCGACGTGCGCCGGGATATCACCTCCGAAGGGCCGTAGCTCTTTAAAACACTGGAATTAGTTCTGGGGTGAAAGAAAACATGGATAATGCAAAGTTTCAGGAACTGGTATTACAACAACTGCAGGTGCTACTGGAAGGGCAGAAGGGCCTGCGGGAAGATGTGGCCGCGCTGCAGGAAGGGCAGAAGGCCCTGCGGGAAGATGTGGCCGCGCTGCAGGAAGGTCAGAATGCCCTGCGGGAAGATGTAACTGCGCTGCAGGAAGGGCAGAAGGCCCTGCGGGAAGATGTGGCCGCGCTGCAGGAAGGGCAGAAGGCCCTGCGGGAAGATGTGGCCGCGCTGCAGGAAGGGCAGAAGGCCCTGCGGGAAGATGTGGCCGCGCTGCAGGAAGGGCAGAAGGCCCTGCGGGAAGATGTGGCTGCGCTGCAGGAAGGGCAGAAGGCCCTGCGGGCGGATGTGGCTGCGCTGCAGGAAGGGCAGAAGGCCCTGCGGGCGGATGTGGCCGCGCTGCAGGAAGGGCAGTTGCGTTTGGAAACCCGCCTGGAAAATGAAGTGATCGAACAGCTCCGCGCCCTGTTTGACGCCCGGGAGGTTCAACTGGACGTGAATAACCGCATCTTTGCCGCCCTGGAAAGCATAGAAAAGAAAATTGACCGGCTGGAATTGGAGACCACCTACCTGCGCCTGGCCAAAGGTTAGGTGACTGAGCAGTTACGCTGGATGTATAAAGGGGCGGGTTTTGGGCAATCCTCTTCCTTAGGCTGCCAGGCAGCCGGAGGAGAGGATGGAATATGCGCAAGTTAGTTAAAAAGCAGCTGAAAAAAATGGCCCCCCTTGTGGTGGCCGCAGGCGTTCTGGCCGGTGGTTATCTCGCCGGATTGGCGCCATTGTTTGCCTCTCCCGACGAGGCCATATTGACTGATCAGCCCTACGGCGGCTTACCACCGGTGGAGGAGGCGGGTAACCGGGATGAAGAGGGGGTTGTCTACCGGGTACAGCCCGGGGATACCCTGCTGGCCATTGCCGGCCGTTTGGGAGTGCCGGTTTCTGTGTTACAGGAAACGAACGGCTTAAGAAACGCCGACCTGATCCTGCCCGGCCAGGAACTGCGTGTTCCCGGCCGCCTGAAGCACCGGGTGGCATCCGGGGAAACCCTCTCGGAGATTGCCCGCCGCTATCATGTGCCCCTCTGGCAGCTGGCCGCTGCCAACGGCCTGGCCAACCCCGACAGGGTGAATCCGGGGGAAGAACTGATCATCCCTGCCGGGGAGCAGGAAGCGGTGGCGGTATGGGAGCCCGCACCGTCCCTGCCGGTGGAACAGCTGGCCTGGCCGGTGGTGGGGCGGGTGAGTTCGCCCTTTGGCTGGCGGGAAGGCCGTCCCCACCACGGGGTGGATATTGCCGCCGCCGAGGGGGAGCCCATACGGGCAGTGAAAGACGGGCGGGTGGTCTTTGCCGGCCCGCGGGGTACCTATGGTCTGGCGGTGATCATTAATCACGGGCAGGGGCTGGAGACCCTCTACGCCCACGCTTCCAAACTGCTGGTTTCCCCGGGGCAGACGGTGCAGGAAGGCCAGGTTATCGCCCTGGTGGGCAGCACGGGCCGCTCCACCGGTCCCCACCTGCACCTGGAGGTTCGTTTGAACGGTGTTTGTTACGACCCCCTGTGGTGCCTGACCCGGATGCGGACGTAAGAATAAGTTAAACGAACCGGGTACATTAACCCTATTAAGCTGCCGGTTTTAAAAGAGTAAGTTCCTGCCGGGTATCCAACGACCAGTATTTGCCCCACTGGAGACCGCCCTGCCGGGACGGGTCTCCGGGGGGCAGGTTTCTTGCCGTCCCGGCGCAGTGCGGGGAAGGGTGGACATAAATGGATTTCCGTTTGGTTTATGCCGATGAGGCCGGCCGGTTTTTCGATCACCCCGGGCTGGCGGCGGTGGGCCGCACCGGTGACCGGTTTGTGGAGATTACCCCACGGGAACTGATCCCCCTGCCGGAGGGGGCCTCCCTGGTGCTGATCCCGGGTGGGCACCCGGTGGGGTTGGACCGGCGGGGGAATTTTGTGCTTCTGGAGCACCTGCCGGGAAAGGGGCGGTCCCATCCATCCGGGGAGTGGGCGGACCACTTCCGCTCCGGTGGGGGTCCGGACGTGCAGGAAAGGGCCGGCAGGGAAAGGGGCGCCCTGCACCACACCCGGGGAGCTTCCGCCAGGGCCTTTGCCCTGGCCGCCCTTTTGCCCCAGGGCTACACCCGCACGCTGCTGCCGGCCTACCGCCGGCCGGGCGGGGAAAAACCTTTGCCCCTTTTCGGCTACACCGCCGTGGCCTGGGGGCGGGGTCGCCTCTGGGCCGCCGCCCGCCGGACGGACGATCCCCAGCGCTGGGACCCCCGGCATTATAACACACCGGAATTGCCCGGACTGGTGCAGGAAGGGCTGAAAAAACACCCCGGCAACCCCATTCTGGCTCAGCTGGCTCACTGTGCCCTGGATTATTCATGCTTTACCGCCCAGAATATTTTTTACCGGCGGTGGGAAGGGGGCGTACCCGTATCGCCGGTTTGTAACGCCCGCTGCCTGGGCTGTATTTCGGAGCAACCGGCCGGGTGCTGCCCTTCCCCCCAGGGGCGCATCAAAACATCCCCTTCCCTGGAAGCGGTGGTGGAAATATGTGGGGAACATTTAAGGACCGCTGCCGGCGCCATTGTCAGTTTCGGTCAGGGATGCGAGGGGGAACCGGCCCTGGCGGCCGGGGTCATCGCCCCGGCGGTGGCCCGGGTGCGGCGAACGGTTTCCCGGGGCACCGTCAATATGAATACCAATGCCGGCCATACCGCCGGCATAGAAAGGGTGGTTGATGCAGGAGTGGACTCCCTGCGGGTGAGCCTGATCAGCGCCCGCCCGGAGATATATAATGCCTATCACCGCCCCCGGGGTTACGGTCTGGAGGATGTGGCCCGTTCCATCAAGCTGGCCCGCCGGGCCGGGGTGTTTGTCTCCCTGAACCTGCTGGTTCTGCCCGGCCTTACCGACCGGGAGGGGGAAATAAGGAGCCTGCTGGCTTTTATTCGGGAAACCGGCGTACAAATGGTCCAGTTGCGCAACCTGAACATAGACCCGGACTACCTTTTTGACCGGTTGCCCCCCTGTCCGGGCGAGCCCCTGGGGATTCCGCAGTTGATCCACCGCCTGCAACAGATTGAGGGCCTGCTGGTGGGCAATTTCAGCCGGGATGTCCACAGCCACCCTATTTACTAGACAAGTCAGGACAAATGTCGTTTTAGCCGTCTTTTTCCGGTCCGGCCCTTATATTTTACTGGAAGTTGCGCATTGGGATTGGCATTTAATGCCTGGTTCCTTCATTTCTCCGGCCCCATTGGGGTGCAGGTGCCGGAACCTTCCGCCGTGGCGTAACGGTTCTTGCCGGCCCTTTTGGCCCGGTACATGGCCCCGTCGGCCGCAGACAAAAGGCCTTCCGCGTCCAGGGCGTGGTCCGGGTATACCGCCACCCCCAGGCTGATGGTGAACCGGCCGCCCGGTTGTTTTTCCCTGTGGGCAAAGGGGTGTTCCTCCACCACCTGCCGCAATTTTTCCGCCACGGTAACCGCCCCGGACAGGCCGGTCTGGGGCAACAGGATCACAAATTCCTCTCCCCCGTAGCGGCACACTATGTCCACCTCCCGGGTATGCCTGGTCAGCAGGGCGGCCAGCTGGCGCAGGGCTTCATCTCCCGCCTGGTGCCCGTTGCTGTCGTTGTAATGTTTGAAGTTATCCACGTCAACCATGATCATGGCCAGGGGTTGGTGGTAACGCTTTGCCCGGGACAGCTCCCGCTGCAGTTCCGCCTCCAGCTGGCGCCGGTTATACAGTTCGGTGAGGGGGTCCCGGTTGGCCTGGTTTAAAAGGGTGTCCATTAATTGTTTGCGCCGTACCAGAGATTGGGTGCGGATGAGCAACTCCCGCCGGTCCACCGGTTTGACCAGGAAGTCTTCCGCCCCGCACAAAAGGCCGCGGATCCGTTCTTCCCGCCCGCTTTTGGAGGTAATGATCACCACCGGGATGACGGCGGTGGCCTGATCGGTTTTTAAACGGCGGCATACTTCAAAACCGTCCATTCCCGGCAGGATCAAATCAAGGATCACCAGATCGGGCCGGGTGCTTTCCACCAGTTTCAGCGCTTCTTCCCCGGTGGAGGCGGTGATCACCTGCAGGTTTTCCGTGGTCAGGTAGCGGGCCAGCACCTGCCGCTGCAGGGGGCTGTCTTCAACGATCAATACCAGGGCGGGCTTTCCCAACGGAGTGGAAATGTCCTGCAATTGCTCTTCCAGCAGGCGCAGGTGCAGCACTGCTTTCAATCTGGCCGTCAGTTCCAGGCTGCTGATGGGTTTATGCAGCACTTCGGAAATGTTCAGCCCGGGGTATTCCGGAAGGACCGCCTTTTCCCCGGTGATGGCAATTATGGGCAATACTGGTTTCTCTGCGGTCAGGAAACGGCAAAGGGATTCCTCCGCACAGGAGAGGCTTTCGGCCTCGATAACAAGTACATCGGGCCAGCCCAGCCGGATTATTTTGATGGCCTCCTGTTCCTGAACGGTAACGATCAGGTTGAACCGGTTGAAATCCAGTTGAGTGGTGAAGGAAATAATGGTATCCTTATCCTGGGAGACCAGCAATACCGTGCCGGGGGTCTCAGGTGCCGCCAACTTACGAAAAACCTCCCATCAGCAATGGGTCTATTTTGACATTATTACCTTATCATGAAACCACTACCGTTTCAAGAATTAGTTTCAAGGATTAATTTATAAGCCTTGCTCCGGACGTTTTTTCTATGATATAATTACATAGTATGCAGGGTCTTTCGGGTGTCCCTGGACCAATCAGGCAAGCGAGGTGATTTACTTGAAGGAAGGCATTCATCCAAAATATGGTAAGGCCAGGGTGGTTTGCGTTTGCGGCAACACCTTTGAAACCGGATCAACCAAAAAAGAATTGAAAGTAGAAATTTGCTCCCAGTGCCACCCCTTCTATACCGGCTCCCAGCGAACTGTGGAGACGGGGGGACGGGCGGACCGGTTCCGCAAGAAATACGGTTTAAAATAGGATGGCCGGGCAGGTGAACCGGTTTACCGGTGCGGGCCCGTTCCATGTCTTAACAATTAGGATTGGAGGTAGCAGAGCAGGGGCTCTGCTATTTATTTACTGGCATGGGTGTGTCAGGGGACGGTTCTTTGACACATCCGTTACTTATCCGGCGCCGCCCGGCTGTTGTTTTGGGTGGCGGTATTTTGTAGAGGGGATTAGAACATGAGCAGTTTTCAATACGGCGGTCAGGCGGTAATCGAAGGGGTGATGATGCGGGGGCCCGTCTCCCGGGCGGTGGCCGTCCGCCGTCCCGACAACACCATTGTCCTGGATACAAAACCGGTGGGTTCCCTGACCGGCCGTTTTCCCTTTTTAAAGTGGCCGTTGATCCGGGGCGTGGTGGTGCTGGTGGAGTCCCTGGTCATGGGTCTGGAAGCCCTTTCCTTTTCCGCCGGCCAGGCGGTGGGGGAAGAGGAGGAGATCAGGCCCGGGGAAATAGCCCTTACCCTGGTTGCGGCCCTGGCCCTGGGCGTGTTTCTCTTTATCGTCCTGCCGGCGGGTTTAACCCACTTCCTCACCGGTTATATTAAGGGCCCGGTGGCCCAGAATTTGGTGGAGGGAATTATCCGCCTGGGTGTCTTTTTGCTTTACGTGGCCGCCATCGGCCGTTTGCCGGATATCCGGCGGGTGTTTCAATACCACGGGGCGGAACACAAGGTGATCAATGCTTACGAGGCGGGGGAGGAACTGACCGTGGCCAATGTGCGGCCCTATTCCACCTTCCATCCCCGCTGCGGCACCAGTTTTATATTGATTGTGCTGGTGGTGAGCATTTTTCTCTTTTCCCTGCTGGGCCAGCAGGTGCTCTGGTGGCGGATTGCCTCCCGCATCCTGCTCCTGCCGGTCCTGGCCGGGTTATCCTATGAGCTGTTAAAACTCTCGGCCAAATATCCCCGTTTTATTCTATGTCGTCTCTTCATTACCCCCGGACGCTGGCTGCAGAGCCTGACCACCGGTGAGCCCGACGACACCCAGGTGGAGGTGGCCCTGTCCGCCCTGGGGGCGGTTTTGAAGGAAGGTGAAGCGACCCATGTTCGATAAACTGGACAGCCTGGAACAGCGCTATGAAGAATTGAGCGCCCTTATTGCCGACCCGGCGGTGATTAACGACCGGGAGCGCTGGCAGCAATATGTAAAGGCTCATGCCGAACTGGATGAGGTGGTGGCTGCCTACCGGGAATATAAAAAGGTGCGCCGGGGCATCCAGGAGGCAAAGGAACTGCTGGCGGAAAAGCTGGAGCCCGATTTCCGGGAAATGGTGGAACAGGAACTGGAAGAGCTGAAAGAAAAAGAAGGGGAAATGGAGCGCCGGCTGAAAATTCTGCTCCTGCCCAGGGATCCCAATGATGAAAAGAACGTGATCATGGAAATCCGCGCCGGCACCGGCGGGGAGGAGGCCGCCCTCTTTGCTTCCGACCTTTTCCGCATGTACACCCGTTATGCCGAGCGCCAGGGCTGGCGAACGGAATTGATGAGCACCAGCTACACCGATCTGGGGGGCATCAAAGAAGTTATATTCCTCATTGAAGGAAGGGGCGCCTACAGCCGGTTGAAATTTGAAAGTGGCGTGCACCGGGTGCAGCGCATACCCGTTACCGAGTCCGGCGGCCGCATTCACACATCGGCGGCCACCGTGGCCGTGCTGCCCGAGGCGGAGGAAGTGGACGTGGAGATCAACCCCAATGATCTGCGCATTGATGTTTTCTGCTCCACCGGTCCCGGAGGGCAGTCGGTAAACACCACCCAGTCGGCGGTGCGCATCACCCACCTGCCCACGGGCATAGTGGTTTCCTGCCAGGATGAAAAAAGCCAGCATAAAAACAAAGACAAGGCCATGCGGGTGTTGAGGGCCCGCCTGCTGGACCGCCTGCAGCAGGAGCAGCAGGAAAAACTGGCCTCCGCCCGGCGTTCCATGGTGGGCAGCGGCGACCGCAGCGAGCGGATCCGCACCTACAACTTTCCCCAGAGCCGGGTGACCGATCACCGCATTGGTTTAACCACCCACCGGTTGCCCGAAGTGCTCATGGGCAACCTGGACGAAATCATCGAAGCCCTGGTGACCACCGACCAGGCCCAGCGCCTGCAGCAGGTCCATTAAAAAGGGAACAGGCCGCTTTTTTCGATGCGGAGTCAAAAAGTAAATTAGGTTGTTTTCGCGTACGCCTTTTTCGGTTTCCTTAAAATATTCTTGCCGGACAAAAACAGGGAACGGCTGCTACCTGGTTCCGCTTTTTTCACCGTAATTCGGGAGGAAAGTTTATTGTCACACATTGCCGGTGTCCTGGCTGCGGCCAGGGCCTTTTTGCAACAAAAGAACATTCCCGCCGCTCCCCTGGAGGCGGAGGTATTGCTGGCCCATGTGACCGGCCTGGACCGGCCCGGCCTTTACCGGGAAGCTGGACGGCGGCTCACCACCCGGGAGGAAGCCCGCCTGTGGGAACTGCTGCACAGGCGCGCGGCCGGCGAACCGGTGGCCTACCTGACCGGCCGCCGGGAATTCATGGGGCTGGATTTTCTGGTCACGCCGGATGTGCTCATCCCCCGGCCGGAAACGGAACTGCTGGTGGAAACGGCCCTGGCATTGCTCCGGGGTCACTGCACTCAACGGCTTTTGCTGGCCGACGTGGGTACGGGCAGCGGGGCCATTGCCGTCAGCCTGGCCCGTTACTTCCCGGCAGCCGTCATCTATGCCACCGATATTTCGGCGGCCGCCCTGGCCGTGGCGGTGGAAAATGCCCGGCGTCACGGCGTGTCGGGCCGGATTTGCTTTCTGCAGGGGGATCTCCTCTCCCCCGTGCAGGAAATACTTCCTCCCGGCAGCCTTTCCCTGGTGGCAGCCAACCTACCCTACATTCCTTCCCATGAAATGGGCCGGCTCATGCCCGATGTGGCCCGGTACGAACCGCGCCTGGCCCTGGACGGCGGCGACGATGGGCTGGCACTGTACCGGCGCCTGATACCCGATGCATACCGCTTGCTGGTGCCGGGAGGTTACCTGCTCATGGAAATCGACCCGGCCCAGGTACCCTCATTTGCTCCGTTGCTGCCGGAAAAAGACTGGTGCTACCGGGTGGAACGGGACCTGGCCGGCCGGGAACGGCTGGTGGTGGCCGGGAAAAAGGAAACCGGTGCATGATCAACGGGATATCCCCGGTGAAGTTAACGCAGGATAGAGAAAGTAAAGACCGGACTTTGGGGCGGGCTAAAGACAAAGACCGGGTTACCCCGGCCTGAAAACCAATACTGGTACCTGCTCTCATAATCGCCGGGCTCATTTGCGCAATTTCTTGTACGTTGCTAATTTAATTCTATCCCGGCTGGTGCCGGCCGGCAAGGGCCGTCCAGGCCGTGAGCGCCCCGATGAAGATGATGAGCAGGCCGCTGGCCACCGTCAGCCAGCGCCAGCTGCGGGGTCCCAGCACCCGCTGGGCCAGGAAGGACAACCGCACGAAAAGCAGCCCCACCCCCACCAGGGCTACTGCGCCGCCCAGGCCGAAGGCCAGCACCAGGCTCAGCCCCGCCAGGGGTGTGCCGCTGCCCATGGATAGCAACATCACGGCCAGGGCCCCCGGACAGGGGGCCAGGCCGTTGGTCACCCCCACCACCAGCAGTCCCCACCGGTCCCGGCGAAAGCCGGCCGCTTCCGCCAGCGGTCCCGGGTGCCCGCAGTGGGGGCAGCAGTGCCGGCGCAGGAGCAGCAGCCGCAGGCCGATGAAGGCCACCAGTAACCCCGATACCAGTTGCAGCCACGTGCCCAGTTCCTGCCGGGGCATGCCGGCCGCCGTCATGGTCAGCCAGGTGGCCCAGCGGGCGCCCATGGCCAGGGCCAGCACCACCAGGGTGTGGGTGGCGGCGGTGATCAAACCCAGCTGCAGGGCATCCACGGACCGGCCCCGGGAAAGGACCAGGTAGGCCCCCATGATTCCCTTGCCGTGGCCCGGTTCCAGGGCGTGCAGCATCCCCAGGCCGAAAGCCGATAAATGGGTAACACCAAAGGTCAAGCCTCCCACCTGCCCTCAAAAAGTCGTCGGTCGTCTGATTAAATAGACCGGCACTCCCCGGTTTTAAAAGAACTTCAAAGTTTTTGGTATAGTACACAAACCCGGTGGCAGTGAGTGCAGGGCTACGTGGCGTCACTAAACCAGCCGGGGTAATTATGACGGAATCACATATAGGATATTCTTCCGGCCCCATTTTTTAGACCAGCCCTTCTTGACAAAAGATGGGTTATCTGATTAAATAAAAGTTGTTACCATATCGGAATAATTCTGATCTGGGAGGAATACTTATGAAACAAATGGGTGCCGGGTCGGGGAGAGCGGGATTGAAACCCGGAAGGTCCGCGAAGTCCGTTGATATGGATTCCGGGCCGGTGACCCGGCAGGCGGCGGAGAAGTTGCCCGCTGGGCCGGAACGCTCCGTCGCCCGGGACCCCCGTATTCCGGATGCCGGCCGGCAGCTGGAAGACGCCCTGGTTAAACTTAAAGGGCATGGTGTGCGTCTGACGCCCCAGCGGCAGGAGGTGCTGCGCATTTTAATCGAAGAGGCCCGGGATGAAATACATTTCAGTGCCGAAGAAATATGGCAAAAGGTGAGGCTGCGTTACGACAGCATCAGTTTTGACACCATCTATCGCACCCTGCACCTGTTGACCCGCTGCGGCCTGGCCAGTGAACTGGACTTTGCCGACGGCTGCCGCCGTTTTGAATATGCCGGTAAAGGGCACCACCACCACCTGGTCTGTTTGAAATGCGGCCGGGCCGAGGAACTGCCCTTTTGTCCGGAGGAGTGCCTGGCCCGGGTACGGGCGGAGAGACCGGGTTTTAAAGTGGCCGGTCATGCTTTTAAAGTTTACGGATACTGTCACCGGTGCCAAAAAGGCGGGGAAGATTTACTGTAGGACGTACATGTTGCCGGTAATTAACTTATTGCTTGGCCCGTTGCCCGGTCCCCCCAGTAAATAAGGTTAACATAAAAGCGAACCGCCGAGGCAAAAGGGGTCAGACCCCTTTGGGGATGGTTTGCCAGAGCTGATTGTTTGTCTGATATGTACACAGAAAAGGGACCAAAATTTACGATTTGGAGCAATAGTCTTTACCGGCGGCCGGTGCTTAGCCGGTTTTAAAAATGGTTATACTGCCGACAATATCCATAAAAGGAGGTGGCGGGTTTGAACCGGGGACTCCCTGTTTTGCTGGCAGCCGTACTGCTGGTTTTCTGCCTGTCCGGTTGCAATGCTGCCGGCACCTCCGCCCCGCCGGGGGATGGGAAGATGGAGGTGGTTACCACCATTTATCCCCTTTACGATTTTGCCCGCCAGGTGGGGGGAGACCGGGTGGAAGTGACCAGAATGCTGCCGCCCGGCGTGGAACCCCACGATTGGGAACCCACGGCCAGGGATATGGTGCGGCTTTCCCGGGCCAAAGTTTTTATCTATAACGGTGCCGGGATGGAGCCCTGGGTGGACAGGCAGTTGCCCACCCTGCAGCAAAAGGGGATTGTGGTGGTGGAAGCCAGCCGGGGGCTGGATCTCATTACCGGTACGCCGGAAGGGGCTGCCGGGGGGGAGGAAGCTGCCGCACCGGAGCCGGCAGGGAAAGGGCACAATCACGGCCACCCCGGCACCGGAGCCGGGCCGGGCGGTGTGGACCCCCATGTCTGGCTGGATCCCGTTCAGGCCCGGCAGATAGTGCAAAAAATCCGGGACGCTTTTATGGCCGCCGACCCGGCCCACGCTGATGAATATCAATCCCGGGCACAGGCCTACCTGGCGGAACTGGCGGCCCTGGACCGGGAGTACAGGGAAGCGGTGCAGGGTTTTCAAAGCCGGGATATAGTTACCTCCCATGCGGCCTTCGGCTACCTGGCCCGGCGTTACGGCCTGCACCAGGTGCCTGTAATGGGTCTTTCCCCCCAGAGCGAGCCCGATCCGGCTCACATGCGCCGGATAGCGGATTTTTGCCGGGAGCACCATGTGAAGTATATTTTCTTTGAAACCCTGGTCAGCCCGAAGCTGTCCGAAACTCTGGCCCGGGAAGTGGGTGCGGCAACACTGGTGCTCAATCCCCTGGAAGGCCTGACACCGGAGGAAGAAAGGCGGGGGGAAAATTATCTTTCCATCATGAGGCAAAACCTGGCCCGCTTGAAAATGGCCCTGGGAGGCAGTTAAAAATGGCGTTTATGGGTGAAAAACAGGCAAATGGCGAAGAAACGGTGGGGGGATGTTACCTGTGAACCCGGTGGTGGAAGTAAGGGATGTGTCCTTCAGTTACGGGGAGGATCTGGTGCTGGAACGCATTAACCTCACCGTGGCCGGGGGTGATTTTCTGGCCCTGATGGGACCCAACGGTTCGGGCAAGACCACCCTGGTGAAACTGATCCTGGGCCTTTTAAAACCCCTTTCCGGGGAAGTGCGGCTCTTTGGCTGTCCGGTGGGCCGCTTTCGCCAGTGGGACCGGATTGGCTACGTGCCCCAGAAGGCCACCAGTTTTGATACCCGTTTTCCGGCCACGGTGGAAGAGGTGGTTCTGTCCGGTCGCTTTTCCCGCCTGGGTATGGGCCGTCGCCCGGGGAAGGAAGATTACCGGGCGGTGGAGGAAGCCCTGGAACTGGTGGGGCTGGCCGGCGCCGGAAAGCGCACCGTGGGCAGCCTGTCCGGCGGGCAGCAGCAGCGGGTATTCATCGCCCGGGCCCTGGCGGGCCGGCCTGAACTGCTGGTGCTGGATGAACCGGTGGTGGGCCTGGACAGCCGGGCGCTGGACTCCTTTTATGCCCTGCTGGAGCAATTGAACCGGGACATGGGCATTACGTTGATTACTGTCTCCCATGACACCGGCACCGTAGCGCGGCGGGTGGGCCAGGTGGCCTGCATCAACAGGCGGCTCATCTGTCACGGCCATCCGGCCAGGGTGCTGACCACCGCCAACCTGGCCCGTCTCTACGGCATACCGGTGCGGCGGGTGGTGCACGAGCACTGATTTTCCCACCAAATGACGGGCAAATCCCGGTTCCGGCAACGATCATTGAGGAATCCCCTATGCGCTCGTTGTTGGCACGACGAAGGAGGAGAAGGGAATTTGCGCGGAGCTATGCTCGTGGAAACAAAAATTCCCTTTATAAAGCATGAAAAACTATTCGCCGAGGAGACTGCGCCATGGGAGAAATTTTTGCTTACGATTTTATGATCCGGGCTTTGCTGGCGGGATTGCTGGCGGGCCTGATTTGCCCCGCGGTGGGCGTGTTTCTGGTCCTGCGCCGCTATGCCTTCATGGCCGATACCCTGGCCCACATATCCCTGGCGGGGGTGGCCCTGGGTCTGATCCTGGGCATTTTCCCGCCCGTGGCCACCCTAGCGGTGGCCCTGACCGCCGCCCTGGCCGTCGAGCGCCTGCGGGCCGCCGGACGGCTGCACGGCGAGGCCATCCTGGCCCTGATGATGAGCAGCGGTCTGGCCCTGGCGGTGGTGTTGATCAGCCTGGCCCGGGGTTTTAACGTGGACGTCATGGGGTATCTTTTCGGGAGCATTCTCACCGTGGGCCCGGCCGATCTGCTCCTGATCCTGGTGGTGGGGGTGGTGGTCCTGGGGATGCTGGCCGTTTTCCACAAGGAATTGTTCTTTATTTCCTTTGACGAGGAATGCGCCCGGGTGGCCGGTCTGCCGGTGGACCGGCTGAATGTGCTTTTCATCCTGCTGGTGGCCCTGACCGTTTCCGTATCCATCCGGGTGGTGGGTGTGCTGCTGGTCGGTGCCCTGATGGTCATCCCCGTGCTCACCGCCCAGCTGGTGGCCGGCAGTTTCAAGCGCCTTTTCTGGTTTTCCCTGGTCCTGGGGGTGACCGTTTCCTTCTGGGGTCTGGTACTGTCCTACCGCCTGGGGACGGCGGCCGGGGGTTCCATTGTCCTGCTGGCGGCGGCTGTTTTCGCCCTGGTGCAGGCCGGCACGGCCCTCCGGCGGGCCCGGCGGCGGCGCCTGGCCGCGGCTGCTGCCGGGAAGGTCCCCCTGGCCGTGCTGGGGGAGCGGGGATCGGGGTCCTAGCCAGGAACACGTTCCTGCCGCGGGTTGTTTACCTGATCACCAGTCGCCGCACCAGGTACAGGGGCAGGGGGAAGAGCAGGGCGGTGAACACCGTCAGCCAGATCAGGTCCCAGAGCAATCCGGCCCCCACCTGCCCCAGGACCAGGCCGCGGACCAGGTTGACCACATGATAGAGGGGGCTGGCCCAGGCCAGACTCCGCACCAGGGGCGGCAGGCCGCTCAAAGGGAAGAAGACGCCGGAAAAGAGAAAAAGGGGCGTCATGATCAGGGAGAAAAAGTAATTGAAGTTTTCCATGTTGGGCACCAGTCCGGTCCAGATTATGGACAGGGCGGCGAACAAAAGGCCCGCCACAGCCAGCACCGGCGGCACCAGAAGCGCCCAGGGGGAGGCCACCAGGCCCAGCACCAGGATGACCACCAGGATCACCGATCCGTAAAGGACACTTTTAAAGGTGCCGAAAAGCATCTCGGCCACAATCACATCTTCGATGCTCACCGGGGTGGCCACCATGGCCTGGAAGGTCTTTTGATACTCCATGCGCACAAAGGTGCCGTAGGTACATTCGTAGCTGGTGGCAAACATGGCCGAGGAGGCCACCAGACCGGGAGCCAGGTAATTCAGATAGGGCAGGCCCTCCATGGGCTGCACATAGGCGCCCAGGCCCAGCCCCAGGGCCGTGATATACAGCAGGGGTTCGAAAAAATTAAAGGAAATGTTGGTTTTCCAGTTGCGGCTGAAAACAATCAGGTGCCGGCGTAACACCGGCCACACCAGGGGGGAAATATCGGGGAGTTTCAGGACATAATACCCCCTTGTAAAAGATTCCTGATAATTCCGGCACACTTAACCATGCCGGCTTCCAGCGGGATCAGCCGTCCAGTCCCCTTCCCGTTAGCTTTAAAAATACATCTTCCAGGGTGGCCGGGCGCAAAAGCAGGTGGGCAAAGGGCACGGGCAGGGACTGCAGTGCCTGCAGCACTGCCTGGCCGCTGTCCCGGGGAAAAAGAAAAATATTGTCTCCCACCACCAGGTGGCCCCGGATCAGGGAATCAACCCGGTGCAGGATCATTTTTATGCCGTTCTCCGGCTCAATTCCCCATTCCGCCGTTCCCGGCAAGCTCCCCGGCGGTCCATACTCCTTTAGACGGTAAAGCGCTGTACCTGCAGGCTCCGGTGGATCTACCTTACCAGTCCCCCCACCGGCAGGATCCGGCCCGCCAAAATCCGGTAAGGTGACGCCCCTTTGTTCCGGCCGGTCATCTTTTCCCGGTACGCCGGTTCCAAACCGCCCTTCCGGTTGTCCAGCGCAAGGGGTATTTGCTATCTGCGCATATCCCCCCGGCAGCCCCACCTCCACCACTTCCCGGCCAATGTGCCGGGACACCAGCCCCCGGGGGTCGCCCTCTTCCAGTATTTCCCCTTGATCCATGATCACCAGCCGGTCGCAGAGCTGGCTGGCTTCTTCCAGGTAGTGGGTGGTCAGCAGCAAGGTAACTCCCCGTTCCTTTAAACGGCGCAGCCTCTGCCACACCAGGTGACGGGCCTGGGGGTCCAGTCCGGTGGTGGGTTCGTCCAGGACCACCACTTCCGGATTGTTGATCAATGCCCGGGCAATGGTCAGACGACGCTTCATCCCCCCGGACAGGCGGTCCACCCGTTCTCCGGCCCGGTCCGCCAGATCAAAAAACTCTAACAGTTCCATGGCCCGGGGGCGGGCGTCCGCGGCCGGTAGCCGGAAGTAGCCCGCGTAAACCAGCAGGTTTTGCAGCACCTTTAAATCCGGGTCCAGGTTGTTTTCCTGGGGTACCACTCCCAGGCGGCTTTTGATTTGACGGGGGTGTTTCCGCACGTCCATGCCCAGGACGGTCAGCCGGCCGGAGGTAACCGGGGAAAAACAGCAGATCATGTTCACCGTGGTGGTTTTGCCTGCCCCGTTGGGGCCCAGAAAACCAAAGCATTCCCGGGCACGCACCGCAAAGTCGATGCCCCGCACGGCGGCCCGGCCGTTGAACTCCTTGGTCAATTTTTCAGCCACCACCACATCCATGGATTAACCTTTTCTCCCCGTACGCCTGTGATAACTGTCGTTATTGCTTTCCCCTGTTATTCTATCCTCGGGGGGCTTTTCCCTCCCTGAAGAATAAAAACCACCTTTGCAATTCAAATTACAAGGCCGTCCATCCGGGATGCCCTTTTTTGCCGCGGCTGGTCCGGTGTCCTGCTTTACGGCGATCTTTTTGGCGCCATTTTGTGGTATACTACTGTTTAAGGTTTTGCGGAGGAGCATGGGCGGTTATGGAAGTGGAGACCCTGGTCTTACGGGTGGATCCCGCCCGGCCCCTGTC
>NZ_WHYR01000039.1 GCF_009428905.1 Desulfofundulus thermobenzoicus
GGCGGCGGGGGGGCCACCGCCGCCCTCATTGCCCACGAACATGGAGCGCGGGTGCTCCTGGCCACCAAGCTCAGGCTGGGCGATGCCAATACCATGATGGCCGAAGGGGGTATTGCCGCCGCCACCCAGCCCAATGACTCTCCCTATTTGCATTTTCTGGACACCATTGGTGGAGGAAGGTTCCAGAATAAGCGGGAGCTGGTCCGGGCGCTGGTGCACGATGCACCGCTGATCGTGGAATGGCTGAAGGACCTGGGGGCCATGTTCGATACCCACCCCGGCGGGGATCTGGTGGTATCCTTTGCCGGGGGCCACTGCCGCCGCCGGGTGCACTCCTGCAAGGACTTGAGCGGTATGGAATTCATGCGGGTCATCCGGGACGAGCTGTGGAACCGGAGGATAGCCGTGCTGGAATTCAGCCCGGCGGTGGAGCTTCTGCTGGACGAAGGGGGCCGCTGTGCCGGGGCCGTTCTGATGAACCTGGAGACCGGCGAGCACCTCATTGTCCGGGCCAGGGCGGTAATCCTGGCCACCGGGGGCATCGGCCGCCTGCACCCCAACAGGTTCCCCACCACCAACCACTACGGCGCCACCGCCGACGGTCTGGTAATCGCCTACCGGGCCGGGGCACGCCTTTTGCACATGGATGCCATCCAGTACCACCCCACCGGCGCCGCCTGGCCGGAACAAATGCTGGGCCAGCTGATCACCGAAGCCCTGCGGGGCAACGGCGCTCAACTGGTGAACGTGCACGGGGAACGCTTTATCAATGAACTGGAAACCCGGGATCTGACCTCTTCGGCCATTATCCGGGAAGTACGGGACAGGAAAAAGGGCGTGCGCACCCCCACCGGCATGGAGGGGGTCTGGCTGGATACGCCCCTTATTGACATCCGCGGCGGAGAAGGAAAGCTGGACCGCATGTTTGCCGGCATAGTGCACCGGTTCAGGGAATACGGCATCGACGTGCACAGGGAACCCATTCTTGTTTTTCCCACCCAGCATTATCAGAACGGCGGGGTGGAGATAGACCCGGAAGGGAAGACGGACATACCCGGATTGTTCGCGGCCGGGGAGGTGTCGGGGGGTGTACAGGGCAGGAACCGCCTGGGCGGGAACTCCCTGGTGGACATTTTTGTCTTTGGCCGGCGGGCCGGCCGGGCGGCGGCCCGCCTGGCGGCAGAAACCCCTGTGCCGGAAAAGCTCAGCCTGGAGCACGTCCGCCGTTACCACCGGGAACTGGCCGGCGCCGGCATAGCCAGGGAACGGGTATCCCCCCTGCTGCTTCCCGATTATACCCGCCCCGCGGTGAAAGAACGCCGTTACAGTTGAATTTTATGATATAATTAGTTGATGTCACGGCCCTGTTATTTTCAGAATCTGTTCCGGTTTGCCTGCCATCCCGCTCAACGGGGCCGGTTTGCAAGGCGGGCCATACCCACAATGCCATTACTGACAAAAGAGGTGGTATTTTTCATGGGCCAAAACTTGACCCAAAAAATTCTGGCCGGTCACCTGGTCTCCGGCAGTCTGGAGCCGGGCACGGAGATCGCCGTCCGGGTGGATCAAACCCTGACCCAGGACGCCACCGGCACCATGGCCTACCTGCAGTTCGAGGCCATGCACATTCCCCGGGTGAAAACGGAACTTTCCGTGTCCTATATTGATCACAACACCCTGCAGACCGGCTTTGAAAATGCCGACGACCACCGTTTTCTGCAGACCATGGCCGCCAGGTACGGGATTTACTACTCCCGGGCGGGCAACGGCATCTGCCACCAGGTGCACCTGGAGCGGTTCGGGGTGCCCGGGAAAACCCTGCTGGGTTCCGACAGCCACACCCCCACGGCCGGGGGCCTGGGCATGCTGGCCATCGGGGTGGGCGGCCTGAATGTGGCGGTGGCCATGGGCGGCGGCCCCTTTTACCTGATCATGCCCAAAGTGGTGCATATAAGGCTGCACGGCCGGCCGGCCCCCTGGACCACGGCCAAGGACATTATTTTAGAGGTCTTACGCCGCCTCTCCGTCAAGGGTGGCGTGGGCAAGATTCTGGAGTACGGCGGGGAAGGGATTAAATACCTGACCGTGCCCGAGCGGGCCACCATCACCAACATGGGGGCGGAGACGGGGGCCACCACCTCCATTTTCCCCAGCGACGAAGTAACCCTGGCCTTCCTGCGCGCCCAGGGGCGGGAGGATGCCTGGGTGGAACTGCGGCCCGACCCGGATGCCGCCTATGATGAGACGCTGGATATTGACCTGGGCGCCCTGGAACCCCTGGTGGCCTGCCCCCACAGTCCCGATAACGTAAAACCGGTGCGGGAAGTGGGGCCCCTGGCCGTGGACCAGGTGGTTATCGGCAGCTGCACCAACTCCTCCTACCTGGACCTGATGAAGGTGGCGGCCATCCTCAAGGGGAAAGTGGTCCACCCGGATGTAAGCCTGGTCATTGCCCCCGGCTCCCGGCAGGTGCTGGCCATGCTGGCGCAAAACGGCGCCCTGGCGGACCTGGTGGCGGCCGGGGCACGGATCCTGGAATGCGCCTGCGGGCCCTGCATCGGCATGGGCCAGGCCCCCCCTTCCGGCGGCATATCGGTGCGCACCATCAACCGGAACTTCAAGGGGCGCAGCGGCACGGCCGACGGCCAGGTGTACCTGGTCAGCCCGGAGACCGCGGCGGCCACGGCCCTGACGGGCAGGCTGACCGATCCCCGGGAACTGGGCGACCCGCCGGTGGTGGCCCTGCCGGAAAAATTCCCGGTGGACGACCGCATGATTCTGCCCCCGGCGGCAGACCCGGCTGCTGTGGAGATCCGGCGCGGCCCGAACATCAAACCCCTGCCGGTGGCGGAACCCGTGCCGGAAAATATCCGGGGCCGGGTGCTGCTGAGGGTGGGTGACAACATTACCACCGACCACATCATGCCCGCCGGCGCAAAGGTTTTGCCCCTGCGTTCCAACATTCCGGCCATGGCCGAATATGCCTTTGCCGCCGTGGATCCCTCCTTCCCCGCCCGGGCCAGGGAAGCCGGGGGCGGCATCATCGTGGGCGGGGAGAACTACGGCCAGGGCTCCAGCCGGGAGCACGCCGCCCTGGTGCCCATGTACCTGGGCGTGAAGGCCGTGCTGGCCAAATCCTTTGCCCGCATCCACCGGGACAACCTGATCAACTTCGGTATCCTGCCCCTTACCTTTGTGGATCCCGCGGATTACGACCGGGTGGGGCAGGATGATGTGCTGGAGATGGAGCATGTACCGGAAACCCTGCAAAGGGGAGCGGAACTGGTTGTCAAAAATGTGACCCGCAACGCTACATTCAAAGTGCGGGCACAGATGACCCCCCGGCAGGTGAGAATAGTCCTGGCGGGAGGATTGCTCAACTATACGCGTGGAAATAATTAACTCAAAACGGATGTGACACCATGACCAGACTGGAACGGGTGAAAGAAGACAGCCAGCGGGTGGCCGAAGCCATCGCCGCCGCCCTGGGGGTCGAGGTCGAGATCATCGACCTCGACCTGGTGCGGGTGGCCGGCACGGGCAAAGTGCGCAACGACGTGGGATCCCGCCTGCTGCGGGGATTTGTCAACAAGCACGTGCTCAAAACCAGGGAACCGGTGTTTATCCGGGAAGCGGGCTACCATTCCATCTGCCTGTCCTGCCCCCTGACGGGCAACTGTTTTTATAAAGCGTCCATGGTTTACCCCATCATCGCCGAAGAAGATGTCATCGGCACCATCAGTTTGATTGCCTTCAGCGACGAACAGAAAAACACCCTGTGCGCCCGCACCGCCTCCCTGATGGAATTCATCGGGCGCATGGCCGACCTGATCGCCGCCAAAGTCCTGGAAACCGAGGCCATCACGGAAAAAATAATCATGGCCAGCCAGGTCAATGCGGTGATGGACTCGGTGGATGAGGGGGTCGTGGCCATAAACAGCCAGGGCGTGGTCACCCACTTCAACCTTTCGGCAGAGCGCATGTTTAACATACCCAAAAAAGAAATCCTTAACCACCACCTGGAAGAATACTTGAGCGGCCTCCCCCTGCTGCAGGCCCTACGGGACCCGGGCGGCTTCACCTCCCGGGAATGCTTTGTCCAGGCCAAAGGGCGCCGGCTGCACCTGCTGGTTACGGCCAGGCCCATAACGGGCACCGGCGGCCGGCCCGTGGGGGTGGTGGCCTCGGCCCGGGACTTCAAGGAAACCCAGAAGCTGGCCTATGAAATCATGAGCGCCCAGCAAATGTTCACCTTCGACGACATTATCGGGGAAAGCCGGGCGATCAAAGAACTGAAGGCCCGGGCCGGCAAAATCGCCAGGAGCCAGTCCACCGTCCTGATTACCGGGGAAAGCGGCACGGGCAAGGAAATATTTGCCCGGGCCATCCATTCCGCCAGTCCCCGTAAGAACCGGCCCTTTGTGGCCATCAACTGCGGGGCCATTCCGGAAAGCCTGCTGGAAAGCGAACTGTTCGGCTACGAGGAAGGGGCCTTCACCGGCGCCCGCAAGGGAGGCAAGCCGGGCAAATTTGAGCTGGCCAACCACGGCACCATCTTCCTGGACGAAATCGGCAATATGTCCCTCTACCTGCAGGCCAAGCTGCTGCGGGTGCTGCAGGAACGGCAGGTGGAACGGGTGGGGGGCAGCCGGCTGATCCCGGTGGACATCCGTATCATCGCCGCCACCAACAGCAACCTGCAGGAAATGATCGACAAAGGCCATTTCCGGGAAGACCTTTTCTACCGCCTGAGCGTCATTCCCCTGACCATACCCCCTTTGCGGGAACGGCCGGAAGACATCAAACTGCTATTGGAACACTACCGGGAGCACTACAACAACCTGCTGGGCAAAAACATCCGCGGCTACACGCCCCGGGCGGAAGAAGCCTGTCTTTCCTACAGCTGGCCGGGGAACGTGCGGGAACTGATCAATGCCGTGGAATACGCCGTAAACCTGGCCGAAGGAGAGCTGATCGACCTGGACAGCCTGCCCCTGGCTTTGCAGGAGGGCGGCGGCCCGCCGGTGGAAACGGCGCCCCGGGTGCCCGGGAGGCGGGGCTGGCTCACCCTGGAGCAGATGGAAAAGGAAGCCATCACCAGCGCCCTGGAACATTTCGGCTGGACGGAACAGGGGAAAATAAAGGCGGCCCGGGTGCTGGGGGTGAGCCGGGCCACCATCTACCGCAAGATTGCCCGGTACAACCTTTTCCCCCGCAATGGCCGGGAAGGCACCGGGAACGGGGAACGTATTTTTAAAAATCACAAGGATTAGCATCGATAAATTTGCAATTTGTCTATTAAAAAGCGTATGGATTCTCTTGATAAATGTTTAATGAACCCGCTGTGGGAAAATTCGTATGGTCTATTGCTTCTTTCGCTTCTTGCACATCAAAGCTTCTAAAATCTTCGTAGTCTGCTTCAGAAGACAAAGTTGACGGAGCTTTCTTCATGGCAATCACTCCCGAAATGAATTATTGATTATCCGCCTGTTTTTTTGTCCCTATATTTATATCAAACCTGGCAGGGTAAATCTTGTAAGATACCACTAAAGCTAAAAGATGCCGCCTTACCGTGATGGCAAGCGCCGCACTTGACATAAAATGGGGAGGATTGTTAATATGTCCTCCCTATTATTATTTTTGTTTGACAGTTGTTTGCATCCAGGTCGTTGGCAAACTATCCTTAATATCACAGATAATGTCAAAGCAATTTTCAACTGGGGCCATGAAAACAGCCATAATCTTTGTCCAAGTCATATTTACCTCGCACTATTTTGCAGAAAATTTCGCGGGAGGAATATTTTACCCAAGGAAGTATATTCCTTTGCAATAAAACCTGTTTTTGATTATGCTAGAAAGAGAATTTATAAAAGTTAGAAGGTGAGCTTCATGCGTCCCAAAATTGCATTGATTACTCCATACTCAGAACTGGGTATGCTGGCGGGTGAGGTGGCTTGTGAACTGAATGAATCACTGGTTGTTAAACAGGCCGCTCTGGAAGAAGCCATACAAGTTGTACGAAAGCTGGAGGAGGAAAATGTGGATGTAATTATCAGTCGGGGTGGGACAGCTGCAGTCATTCGTAAAAACACAAGCATCCCTGTGGTACTGTGTGAGGCAAATACCTTCGATGTTTTACTAGCTTTGCACCAAGGTAAAAAATTTAGCAACAGGGTCGCGTTGTTTGTTTTTAACCAGGTTCCTGGTCTGGATACCATTGCCGAGATTCTCGATTTAGATGTCTGCCAGTTCTGTTCCTACGAAGACCTTCATGCTATTGAACAGGAAATTGAGCGGGCTATGAAAGCCGGCTTTGAGGTCATAGTTGGCAGCCTGGTGGCTGTTCGCATGGCCCGGGAACGGGGCCTAAAGGCCATTCCCATATATACCAGTAAAGAAACAGTCAGGGAGGCTATTTTAAAAGCCAGGGAAATTGCCATGGTTCGGCATAAAGAGGCCGAACGGGCCAAGCGTATGCAGGCTATTTTGGACTTTGCCTACGATGGTATTATAGTGACCAATGAAGATGATGTGATTGAGGTTTTTAATCCGGCTGCGGAAAAAATTACCGGTATCAGGGCGGCACAGGTTATTGGCCAGAAAGCCGAGCAATGGATACCCAACACTCGTTTGGTGGCCGTAAAGGAAAACCGAAGGCCCGAAGTTGGTGAATTGCAGGAGATCGGGAAGACCACCATTGTAACAAATCGCGTGCCCATTATCGTTAAAGATAAAGTGGTTGGAGTGGTGGCTACTTTTCATGAAATCAGCAGGATACAAAACTGGGAACGTAAAATCCGCAAAGCCCTTTATAGTAAAGGATTAATAGCCAAGCATACCTTCGATGACATCATTGGCAACAGCCAGGCCATTACCACGGCCAAACTACAGGCTCGTAATTATGGTTTTTATGACTCTACAGTATTGCTGGTGGGTGAGACGGGCACGGGCAAGGAGTTGTTTGCTCATGCCATCCATAGTGTAAGCCCCCGCAACAACGGTCCTTTTGTGGCAGTGAACTGTTCAGCCCTACCGGATGGTCTGCTGGAAAGTGAGCTGTTTGGTTACGAAGAAGGGGCTTTTACGGGGGCTCGCAGAGGAGGTAAGCCCGGACTATTTGAACTTGCGCATGGCGGCACCATTTTTCTGGATGAAATCAGTAGCATCTCCCTGAATATGCAGGCCAGGCTTCTGCGAGTGATCCAGGAGAAGGAAGTAATGCGTTTGGGTTCCGACAAGCTTATTCCCGTAGATGTACGTATTATCGTAGCCACCAATAAAGATCTGGCGGCACTGGTGGCCCGGGGGAAGTTCAGGGAAGATCTCTATTTCCGCCTCAATGTTCTGCGCGTTCGCATTCCTCCGCTACGGGAGCGACGCGAGGATATACCTTTGCTGGCACAGTATTTTCTGGATCAGCAGAACGCCGGGTGTAACCTTGATCCGGTTATTGCCCGTAAAATGCAGGAATATCGTTGGCCCGGCAACGTACGGGAACTAAAGTCCTTCATTTCCCGGTACGCCATTCTGGTTAACGAAATGCCCGCGGAGACCATTTTTGAGGATTTTCTCCACGAGACCTTCCGCCTAATGGGTTCCCCTGAAGAAATGGGACTCCCGGTAGAAAAGGACCCAAACCAGAACACGGTAACGATAAAGATTGGCTCTCTGGATAAAATGGAAAGGGAATTAATTCAAAAGATGCTGGCCCGGTACGATCACAACCGGTCGGCCCTGGCCAAAGCATTGGGCATCAGTCGCAGCACGTTATGGAAAAAGCTAAAGTCCGTTCGATAATCGATCGGGTATTTAAACAACATGTTTAAATATAGAACATAGGCCCTTCCCATATGGTTCTTTTCTAACTGGCATGGCTATTGCTTGTATTCAAATTTCATAAGGAAGGGCTTTTCCTTTTAGGGCTTTTTAATAGCGCGCTACAGCCCGCTGCAGGTCGTAGTCTAACTGGTTTGAGGAAGGTGAGGCAGCCATGGGTATGACCATGGCAGAGAAAATTCTGGCCCGCCATGCAGGTAAAACACGGGTTTCTCCCGGCGAAATAGTAATGGCCCGGGTTGACTGCGCCATGATGGACGACATCCTGGGCCCCAGGGTACAGATTGCCGATGAGCTGAAACGTTTGGGTGCTTCCATTTGGGATCGCCAGAAAGTAGTGGTTATTTCAGATCACTATTCTCCTGCGGCCAACGTTAAGCAGGCTGAGATACTGGCTTTCACCCGCCGGTGGGTTCAGGAGGTGGGCATCGAGCATTTTTACGAAGGTCAGGGACCCTGTCACCAGATTCTAGCAGAAAAGGGCTTCAGTTTGCCCGGTACCCTGTTGGTGGGGACCGACTCCCATACCTGTACTGCCGGGGCCTTTGGTTGTTTTGGCACCGGCATTGGCTCCACAGAAATGCTTGGAGTGCTGGTTACCGGGCAGATCTGGTTGCGGGTGCCGGAGAGTATCAAAATAAATTGGAATGGAAACTTACCTGAGGGGATCATGGCCAAGGATGTGGTTTTAAAAACTATCGGTGACATTGGTCACGCCGGAGCCACCTATAAAGTGATGGAGTTTGCCGGGGGTACCATTCGCCAGATGCCTCTGGATGAACGGATGTGCCTGACCAACATGGCGGTGGAAGCCGGGGCAAAAACCGGGTTGATTGAACCTGACGATAAGGTTTTTGATTTCCTTGAGGCTATCGGACGGACCAATTACGAGCCGGTATTCAGTGATCCTGAGGCAGTATACAGCCAGATTTTGCATTACCGGGCCGAAGACCTCAATCCCCAGGTGGCCTGCCCCCATGAAGTGGACAACGTCAGGGATGTAAGTGAAGCAGCCGGTTTGCGAATCGATCAGGCCTATCTGGGGTCCTGCACCGGCGGGAGGTTCCATGATCTGGTCGTGGCAGCCCGGATTTTGAAAGAACGGCGGGTTGCTCCCCATACCAGGTTGCTGGTTTCGCCCGCATCACGGGAGACCTGGCTCAAAGCTTCCCGGTCGGGTATTCTCGACATTTTGGTCGAAGCTGGAGCTATTATTCTGGCACCCGGCTGCGGGGCATGTCTGGGGCTGCATTCTGGCATTCTGTCAGCAGGTGAACGTTGTATTTCCGCTACCAACCGAAACTTTATCGGTCGGATGGGAAGCAAGGAAGCAGAAGTTTATCTGGCTTCTCCAGCTACAGTGGCGGCTTCGGCCGTGGAAGGGCGTATCGTTGATCCGCGCCATTACTTGTAAAGGGGGATTGATTCCTGTGACTGATTACGTGATCCGTGGACGCGTGCATAAATACGGCGACAACATCAATACCGACATCATCTCACCAGCCCAATACATGGAACTTTCCTATGCCGATATGGCCGCCCACGCCATGGAAGGAATTGATCCCGACTTCAGCCGGAAGGTGCGCCAGGGAGATATTATGGTCGCAGGCAAAAATTTTGGCTCCGGTTCCAGCCGGGAGACTGCTCCCATCGCATTGAAATACGCTGGTATCGGAGCGGTAGTTGCTGAATTTTTCGCTCGCATTTTTTACCGTAACGCTATCAACATAGGCTTACCTGTAATAGAGCTTCCGACAGTGGAGGTGATAAACGATGGCGATGAGCTGGAAATAGATCTGGCAAAAGGGATCATTCGCAATCTTACTCAACAAAAAGATTGCTATTTTCCTTCTTTTCCGGATCACATCATTGAGCTGATTCACGCTGGGGGACTGGTTCCCCTCTTGGAAAAGAAACTGTTGGCTAAAGAATCTCATTAAAAATTAAACATATATCACTGGAGGAAAACTAGCCGTGAAACAAACAACCAAACTGCGTCAGCTTTTAAAACGTGCCCAGGAAGGCGGCCCTATCATACTACTGCCCGGTGCCCATGATGTTCTCACGGCCAGGATAGTAGAAAAGACCGGTTTTGAGGCCGTATATATGACCGGTTACGGTACGGCGGCCAGCATGCTCGGTAAACCAGATGTAGGGCTGTTGTCTATGAGTGAAATGGTTCTGCGGGCCGATCATATGGCCAGTGCGGTAGACATACCTGTTATTGCCGATGGAGATACCGGTTACGGCAATGCCATCAATGTAATGCGCACCGTACGGGAATACGAGAAGACCGGAGTGGCAGCCATTCAGCTTGAAGATCAGGTTATGCCCAAAAAGTGTGGTCATATGCTCGGTCGGGAGATTATTTCCGTGGAAGAAATGGTGGGTAAAATCAAGGCAGCAGTGGATGCCCGCGTGGACAATGATTTTGTAATTATTGCCCGTACCGATGCCAGGACAAAATACGGTATTGAAGAAGCCATCGCGAGGGGCAAGGCCTATGAGGAGGCTGGTGCCGACGTACTGTTTATCGAGTCACCGGAGACCATTGAGGAAATGAAGCTAATCACTTCCAGCTTCCGGGTTCCCGTGCTGGCCAATATGCTGGAGAATGGGCGCACGCCCCTGCTTTCTGCCCGGGAACTGCAGGAACTCGGTTATCATATCGCACTTTATTGCGTAGCTTCAACTTATGTGACGGCCAAGGCAGTCAGCGAGCTAATGCAGCTACTAAAAGAAGAAGGAACCACCAAAAGGATTCTGGACCGCATGATTACCTTTGATGAGTTTAATACCTTCATCGGTCTCCCGGAAATTCGGGAATTGGAAAAGAGGTATGCTACGGGAAGGTAAATTTTAACTAATATTATTAACCGAAACGATGGTGTATCCCGGATTACTGCGAATTGGAGGCGGGAAAATGAGCAGACCTATTATTAAAGAAATCAAATACCGGACGGTCTTTGACAGCAGGGGTGTGGAAACGCTGGAGGTTGACGTGTTTGTCGACGGGGGATTTGGCAGGGCTGCAGCTCCCTTTGGTGCCCCTGGAAGCAGAGGGGAGTTTGAAGCCCCTGCCTATTCACCAGAAGGACTGGATGGTTCAATTAAAATTTTGAACCAATTCATAATACCATCATTAATTGGGATGGATGCATCAGAACAACACAAAATTGATGAGCTGCTCAAACAAATTGATGGTACGCCAAACTTCGAACGCATTGGTGGCAATACATCCGTAGTGATTTCCACCGCCTGTGCCAAGGCGGCTGCGGATGCCTTAAATATGCCTCTTTTTAAGTTAATGGCTCCCGAAGGGCCATGGTCGATGCCGCTGCCTCTGGGCAATGTCATTGGTGGTGGTGCCCATAGCATGGGGCCAGCCCCCGATATGCAGGAACACCTGGTTGTTGCTGTGGGGGCTAAGACAATTAAAGAAGCAATTAAATTAAACTTAATGGTTCATGAAGAGGTGGGCAAACTTTTGGAGAAAAGGGACCCCGGATTTGCCGGAGGTACAGACGATGAAAACGCCTGGACAGCCAACCTGGACGATGTCCAAGCGCTGGAGGTTCTTGGTGAAGCCTGCCGGAAAGTTTCCCAGAGAACTGGCGTGGAGATTCGCATGGGCCTGGATCTGGCTGCAGACCGGCTCTGGGATCCGGAAAAGAAGGTCTACCGGTACTGGCGTGAGGGATGTGAGAGAACAACTCGCGAACAATTAGACTTTTTATGTGAGCTCATTGAGAGATTTAATTTGATTTACGTTGAAGATGCCTTTAACAGCAACGACTACGAATCTTTTTCAGCATTGAACAAAAGGTGTGGTGATCGGTGCATTATATGCGCCGATGACCTCTATGCCAGCAACCCGGAAAGAACACGTGCCGGGATCACAGCAAGGTCGGCTGGAGCCATGATTGTTAAACCTAACCAGGTGGGGACCATAACCGGTGCCCATATAACTTCACAGCTGGCAAAGGAAAATGGGCTAAAAATTATTCTTTCACATCGGTCCGGAGAAACGATGGATGATTCCATTGCTCACCTGGCTGTTGCATGGAAGGCTACCATGATTAAAACCGGGGTTAAAGGCGGTGAGAGGCTGGCCAAGTTAAATGAACTGATCCGGATAGAGCAGTCATATAAAGAAATGGTTATCGTTCAAGGGATTTGAGATTGAATCAATCCAATATGCAAAAATACCTACATTAAGCACAGTCGCTCAATAAACAAGTGAGAATGAAATAAACAAACATCTCGTATAAATATTTTAATCCAGGGGTGAATGCCGTGCATCCTGAGATGGAGCAGTTGCGGTGTGTGATTATGCGTGGCGGTACAAGTAAAGGAGTGTACATCTTAAAAAATCAACTGCCTGCAGACCCCGCTAAAAGGGACGCCGTTATCAGGGCTATTTACGGTAGTCCGGATGTGCGACAGATTGACGGGCTTGGTGGAGCAGACCCACTTACGAGCAAACTTGCTATAATCTCTCCTTCCAGCAGGGAAGATGCCGATGTGGATTACACCTTTGCTCAGGTGAGTATTGATACCGCTCTGGTCGACTATAAGGGTAATTGTGGTAATATATCTGCTGGCGTTGGTCCTTTTGCTATTGATGAAGGGCTGGTAGAGGCAGTGGAACCCGTTACCACTGTAAGAATTCATCAAACAAACACGGGTAAGATTTTGGTTGCAGAAGTTCCGGTTAAGGATGGCAGGGCAGCAGTGGAAGGTGATCTGCATATCGATGGTGTTCCCGGTACCGGGGCAAAGATAACTCTTGATTTCTCCGATACACAGGGCGCGGTAACCGGCAAGCTCCTGCCCACGGGAAATCCTAAAGATATTATGGAATTAGGTCGGCAAAAATATGAAGTGTCAATTGTTGATGCGGGTAACCCGGTAGTATTTATTAGGGCCAAAGATCTGGGCATGAAAGGCACAGAAACACCTGCAGAAATTGAAAATAATCGGCAATTGATGAAGATAATCGAGCATATTAGAGGACTGGCGGCCGAAAAGGTTGGTATGGTAGAAAGCTGGGAACTGGCCGCCTCAAAAAGCCCTTACGTCCCTTTTTTCGCCATAGTCAGTCCGCCCCAGGAGTATGTTTGTTATAACGGTTTGCAAGTAAAAGCCGGAGAAATAGATATTGTTTCCCGCTTATTATTCATGCTTCGGGTGCACAAAACATATCCGGCTACAGGGACAATTTGCACCGGCGCTGCAGCCAGAATACCGGGCAGTATTGTATGGGAGGTTTTACGGGAAGAGGCCCGGTCAAGGATTAGTATCAATATTGGGCACCCTGCGGGAATAATTCCTGTGGAATCCGTAGCCATAGTAGAGAATGGTGAAATTAGGTTAAAAAAGGCTGCCATCTACCGAACTGCCCGCAGGATCATGGAAGGATATGTTTTTGTAAGAAAGTCTGTTTTTGAGGAGGCATAGGTAATGGAAACCTATCAGATTATACCCGTAAATGTTGGTGACTTTTTAAGTATGGAAAAGTCTAATCTAACATACGGCCTGGACGCCGGGCACAAGTTTGTTGCCCCGATCATCATGTATCTGGTTAAAGGAAAGGACAAGCTGATTCTGGTGGATACCGGTGCGGGTGACGAGGAATGGGCTGCAAAGTACCACCACCCAATCAGGCAGTCCGAGAGGCAAAAACCCATTAATGCTTTAAAGGAGGTTGGAGTCGATCCCGAGGATATTGAAATAGTTGTCAATACTCATTTACACTGGGATCATTGTTTTAACAATGCATTGTTTCCCAAGGCTAAAATATATGTACAAAAAAAAGAGATGGAATATGCGATTAATCCGCTGCCCTGTCATTATGTATACTATGAATCCTACCATATTGGACTATATCCTCAATGGTTGAAAAGTCTAGATCGTATTCAGGCTGTTGAGGGTGATTTAAATCTTTTGCCTGGAATTGACCTGGTAACCATTCCCGGGCATACTCCCGGCATGCAGGGCGTCCTGGTAAATACTAATGATGGTAAATATCTTATCGCCAGTGATTGCCTGGGTATGTTCGAAAACTGGGAGGGCAATCAGATGTACCGGCATATACCCTCTGGGATTCATTACAGTTTGCCGGAGTATTATAAAACATTTGATAAGATGGAGAAAATATGTGACTTTGTTTTACCTGGTCACGACCCAAAGGTATTTTTTAAAAAAGTGTATCCGGGTTGAGATCAAATTTCTTGTGTTTTTTTGATTAGATATTCAACAGGCGAATTTGCGCTGAGTGGCATAAAGAAAAAGGAGGCGAACAATTTTGAGTACGGGAAATTTCCAATTTGCAGAAACATCAGCGTCTGGTTCTTCAGGTGCAGCGTTTAAGCAGGGAGCCATTACAGTGGATGGTGTGATCGAGAGCCTGCCTTTGACGGGAGTGCATGTTTTTATAGTAATTATTGCTGCACTGGGTTTCATGTTTGACTCTTTTGACACATATGTAGTTTCTTACGCAATGCCGTCCATCATTAAGGAATGGAATATTAGTCCGGTGATGAATGGATTGCTGAGTTCGGCCGGCATTTGGGGAATGTTTTTAGGAGCTATTTTATGGGGACCCATAACCGACCGGTTTGGACGAAAGGTTGGATTGGCAGGAACAATCCTTGGTTTCAGTTTGCTTACCGGTTTGACAGCCTTGACAACCAACGCCTATCAGTTCCTGGTTTCACGCTTTGTTACTGGCATGTTTTTAGGAGGAATGATACCCGTTGATACGGCCCTTACTTCGGAATATATTTCCACCAAATATCGGGGCCGATTTACCTCCGTTTTGACCGTTTTTTGGCCGGTAGGAATGCTGGTGGCTGCGCTGATTTCGCTGAATTTTGTTACAGTATATGGATGGCGTGTGCTGTTTGTGGTCGGTGCGCTTCCGGCGTTAATTACGGCATTGATTTTTTCGAAGATGCCGGAATCTCCGCGCTGGCTGGCAGCAATGGTAGAATGGAAAAAGCTAAAAGTGTCTTGCAATTGTTGGGCGCGCGAGAGGAGAATATACACAATCTAACCGCCTCTGTAAAAACCAGTGAGAAGGTATCGGTGCAGGTGCTGTTACAGCCGCAATATTTAAAACGGTTTATCCTGACCACCGGTTACTATTTCTTTAGTTATTTTGGTTATTACGGATTTGTTCTCTGGCTCCCGTCCATCCTGGCGACGGTTTACCATTTGAGTTTGGTGAAAACTTTTACCTATACATTATTCGTCGCCTTAGCTGCCATAGCTGGTAGAGCTGCTGCTTTCTGGACAATTGAACGGTTTGGGAGAAAACAACTTTTTTATGTGGGTTTCGGACTGGGAGGTGTGGCAGCTCTTCTGTTTGGGTTGATCAAGGACCCGAGCTTGCTGGTTTGGGGGGCATGTATTTTATCCTTCCTCTATGAACAGGGTGTTGCGGGAACTGTTGTGTACACCGCTGAGTTATATCCTTCTAAAGTTCGTGCCACTGCAACTTGCTGGTCTACGGGAGCAGGCCGGATTAGTTCCGCCGTTAGCCCGATAGTATTCGGATACTTTATGAAAATACATTTTTACTACGGAGTATTCCTGACCATGGCCATATTCTTCTGGGTAGCTGTTGCTTTGGTCTATTTCCTGGGAGTGGAGACCAGGGGTCGTTCTCTGGCCGAAATTGGTGCAGCCTGATTGCAATTTGATAAAATAGTTGGCGCAGGCCAGTGTTCTGGCTTTAGCCTCTTCGAGGAGTGTTTATAAATGTCCATCAAGATTAAAGGTCGGCCAATCAGCAAGGGATATGCTGAAGGTACTGCTTTGGTTTGTCGTGAGCCAATAGGATTTAATTTTGGTGTAAATGTCCATAATGGTATAATTACTGAATATAATCACGAGTTACAAAATAAATCCATTAAAGACAAGATTTTAATTTTCCCCCATGGTAAAGGGAGTACGGGCGGCTCTTATGTTGTTTATCAACTGGCCAGATATAAAACAGGCCCCAGGGCCATCATCAATCTAAATACCGAGGTCATTATCGCCATTGGAGCAATTATGGGTGGAATACCAGTGGTAGATAATCTTGAAGTCAATCCGTTCGATGTAATATCTGACGGTGATTATGTAAAGGTAGATGCGGTGAACGGTATTGTAGAAGTTATAAAGAGAAATGAGGTATGAGTAATGATTTTAACTGATGAAGAAAAAAGGATGTTGGAAGGAGAGTTTGGTGAGCCAGTTCAAAAGGCCATGGAGATGCTCGTGGCCATTGGTGACATATATGGTGCGGAAAGGATGATTCCCGTCAAAAGTGCTCATATCGCAGGTCTTTCCCTGAAAACCCATGGCACGGCGGGTATGGAGTGGGCTGAAGAAATGGCCAGGAACGGGGCCAAAGTAAAAGTTCCGACAACCCTCAATGTGATTGGTTTGGACCGGAGCAGGGATTTGGGTCTGCCAGTCGATTGGTGTGCAAATCAGCTTCGGATAGAACGTGCTTATGAATGTATGGGATGTTATGGTACATCATCCTGTGTTCCATATTACAGTGGGTTTATTCCCAGATTGGGTGAGCACATTTCCTGGGCCGAATCGTCAGCGGTAGTATTTACCAATTCGGTACTGGGTGCCAGGGATAACCGGGAAGGTGGTCCTTCGGCTTGGGCATCTGCCCTGACTGGCCGAACCCCTTGTTACGGCCTGCACCTGGATGAGAATCGGAAGGGAGACTTGTTATTTAAAATAGAAGTTGATTTACGGGATATTGCCGATTATGGTGCCTTGGGCAGTTACGTAGGGAGGATAGTAGGCACAAAGATTCCCGTTTTTGAAGGTATAGTCAACCCTTCCCTGGAAGAGCTCGTCTATCTGGGAGCGGCATTGGCGTCATCGGGGGCAGTGGCCATGTTCCATGTGGCGGGAGTTACCCCTGAGGCGCAAAGCGTTTCTGATGCCTTTGGTGGCAGGCCATATGACACGGTGGTTATAACCGCTAAAGAGATTGAAGAAGGAAAGGAAAAGCTAACTTCGGCCAGGGAAAGAAAAGTTGATTATGTAGCCATTGGATGCCCTCATTGTTCAATTGGACAGATCAGGGAGGTAGCTGAACTTATTGCCGGGAAAAAAGTCAATGAAAATGTAACCTTATGGGTGCATACCTCCGCGGCTATTAAAGGCCTGGCCGGCCAGTTAGGTTATATAAGAATAATCGAGGAGGCAGGAGGAGTAGTTACACAGGATCTGTGTACGGTCCTGGGTAATCCCGAAGCCCTCGGTGTAAAAACCCTGGCTACCAATTCCGCCAAGATGGCTTTTTATGCACCGGGTTCAAATGGGCTTGGTGTTTGGTATGGAAGCGTAAGGCAATGCATTGAAGCGGCAATTAATGGATACTGGGGACCCACCGTTTAAGTGGATGTACAGGCATTTCCGTCTTAACGACCGGGAGACTGGACCGTTACATCGTTCCAGTCTTTCGATCGTTAAGAAATGAGTGAAACCAGGTCTGTAATAACGTCGTTCCCCAACCTTGAATGGCTGGTGATCCTATCTAAAAATTCTGGAGAAAATTTCGTCTGACCTATTGACAACTTTTTGCTCGGGAAATAAAATCTAATCAAATTGGATCACCCAATTGCTCAATTACCAGGAGGACCTGAGCAAATGTTCAGAAAAGTGGAATATCGTCGCCTTTACGAAGATGTAATCAACCAGATAGAAACCATCATCCTGGCCGGTCAGCTGGCGCCCGGGGACAAGCTCCCCCCCGAGCGGGAACTGGCGGAGGAGATTGGCGTAAGCCGGGGAACCCTGCGGGAGGCTTTTCGCATCCTGGAGCGACAGGGAATTATCGAGACCAGGCCCGGTGGTGGGCGTTACGTGAGAAAGCTGCCGGAAGGTCTGCTGGACAAAGAGCGTATTTTATCCAGTCTGGAAACTGCCGCCATGCTGGATCTTCTGGAAGCCCGGGAAGTTTTTGAAAGTAAAATTGTAGAACTGGCCTGCGAAAGAGCCACCCCCGTCGACCTGGAAGCCATTGAACAGTCTCTGGCCATGGCGGAAGGGGAAAAAATAGACGGTTTGGAAGTGCTCAATCATGATCAGGCATTTCACCTCGCCCTGGCAGAGGCGACCCATAATATTGTTTTTGTCAATATTGTTGAGTTGAATCTGGCTTTGCTTTTTCAGATTCGTTCCAAAACTTCCGTGCTGCCGGGCAGGGCTAAAGAAATCATAGCGGAACACAGGGCTATTTTCGAAGCTGTCAAAGACCGCGACTCCCAAAAGGCCAGGGAGATGTTGCTCGTGCACTTGAACAATATTAAAGCATGTATTCAGAAAACCTGACCTTGCCGGTAAAAAGTGCAAATACATCAAAATCTCCGCCCTGGTATCATGCACCCATAACGCAAAGCAACATTTTGGGGGTGGGAAATGGTTAAATAAATTCGGCGGCATGGTTAGAAGGAGGTATGTCTTTTTATGGGCATCTAAAAAGGAGGTTTTCTTCGCATGAAAAAAGTGGGAATCTGGATTATCATCCTGATTTTTTTGCTTTCCCTCGCCGGCTTATCCGGTTGTGGTTCCGGTTCCGGTAGCAGCGGAAAGCCGGCCACCCACCTTACCTTTGCCACCGCTGGAACCGGCGGCACATTTTATCCCCTTGGGGGTGGTATGGCCAAAATCATCACCAAATACGTTCCCAATACGCAGGTAACGGCCGAGGCCACCGGTGGTTCGGTGGAAAATGCACGCCTGCTGGATAAAGGTGAAGCGGATCTGGCCTTTGTAGCCGGTGATGTTACTTATGAGGCCTATAACGGTTTGGGCGATTTTCAAAACAACAAGAAAAAGATTGCCGCCCTGTTTGCCACATACTCTGAACCGGTGCATATTGTTACTTTAGAAGACAAGCCGATCAACTCTGTTTTAGATCTTAAAGGTAAAAAAGTCGCCGTTGGATCCCCCGGCAGCGGTACAGAGGTGAAAGCCAGGGCTCTGTTAAACGCTCTGGGGATAACGTACAATGATATTGACGAACAGTTTCTGTCATTTTCTGAAGCTTCGGATGCTTTAAAAGATAACAATATTGACGCGGCCATAATGGCCGTTGGAGCCCCTGCTTCAGCGGTAATGGATCTCTCGGCGGTACGCAAGGTGAAACTAATTTCCCTCACCCCCGAGCAAATAAGCAAAGTTAAGGAAAAGTATCCCTATTTTACGGAAAGCAAAATTAAAAAGGGTGTTTATGAAAAGATCCCCAAGGAAGCAGATACTGTGGCAGTTCCTATAGTGGTGGCGGCCAGAGCCGATCTTCCCGAACAAACGGCCTATGACGTGGTCAAAGCCATATTTGAGCATTTGCCTGAGCTGGAGGCAGTGCACAATGTAGCCAGGGAAATCACCCTGCAAACCGCAGTACCGGCGGTAATACCCCTTCATCCCGGTGCGGAAAAGTATTTTAAAGAGAAGGGTTTGACCTGGAAGTAACCATTGGCCGGCCGGGTGCCGGCGGGCGCCCGGCCCCTTTTATAATTGGTTCGGGAGGTGTAAAGCTTAATGTCTACGGACGGTGGTTTAACCTCAAGGCATATCGGTAAAACAGTGGTGACCACAATAGCCGTGGCCCTTTCCCTGTTTCAATTGTATACGGCGGGGTTCGGCGTTTTAACACCGGTTCTCCAGAGGGCTACGCACATTACTTTTGTGTTCGTCCTGGTCCTTTTATTGTTCAATACCACCAAAAAGGCCCGGTTCTGGTGGCTGGACGCCATGCTGCTTATCGGCGCAGTGGCCACAGGTATTTATATGTGGTTAACTTACCAGACCCTGGTTTTTCGGGCCGGTGATCCCACCAATCTGGACATGATTATGGGTATTGCCACCATCGTGCTTATTCTGGAAGTAACCAGGCGCACCACCGGATGGCCGCTGGTGATAATTGCCGTGCTGGCCCTGGTTTACGCCCGGTTCGGCCCGTATTTTCCCGGGATATTGAGCCATAAAGCCTATTCCCTTGAGCGGATTATATCCCAGCTCTACCTGAGCATGGAGGGTATCTGGGGAGTAACCCTGGGTGTGGCTGCCACCATGGTGGCTTTGTTTGTCCTCTTCGGGGCATTCCTGGAGGCCACCGGTGGCGGCAAAATATTTATTGAACTGGCTTTTTCCATTGCCGGTAAGAGCACGGGCGGGCCGGCCAAGGTGGCGGTGGTTTCCAGCGGATTGATGGGCACCATTTCCGGAAGCCCGGTAGCCAATGTGGCCACTGTCGGTACCTTTACCATTCCCCTGATGAAACGCCTGGGATACGATCCTCACGTAGCCGGCGGCATTGAGGCCGTGGCCTCTTCGGGTGGAGCGATCATGCCGCCTGTTATGGGCGCGGGTGCCTTTGTCATGTCCGAAATGACCGGCATACCCTACAGCAGGATTTGTATTGCCGCCGCCATACCGGCTGTTCTTTATTACCTTTCCCTTTTCCTGGCCGTCCACTTTGAAGCAAAACGCAAGGGGATGAAGGGTCTTCCGGCAGCGGAGCTGCCCAATCTAAGGGCAACTTTGCAAAAAAGTTTGTTTTTGCTCATTCCCATCTTTGTTTTGTTGTACCTGCTGGTGATCGTTCAGGTTTCTCCAATGAAAGCAGCTTTCTGGAGCATTTTAGTCCTGCTTTTGACCAGCATTACCATTGGTCCGGAAAGGTTCAATTTCAGGGCTAACCTGGCATTTATTCTTAGCGCCCTGGAAAAGGGCGCCCGGGATGTCCTGACCGTCAGCGCTGCCTGCGCCGCGGCGGGCATTATTATCGGCGTTATCGCCCAGACCGGCATAGGCCTGACCTTTTCCAGCATTGTGGTGGAGGCGGCCGGTGGGCGGCTGATCCTGGCCCTGGCCCTGACCATGGTGGCCAGTATCATCCTGGGCATGGGTCTGCCGCCGACGGCGGCCTACATAGTGCTGGCGGCCATGGGAGCGCCGGCGCTGGTTCAAATGAATGTTCCCGTTTTAATTGCCCACCTGTTTATCTTTTACTTCAGTGTTTTTGCGCCGATTACACCTCCTGTGGCTCTGGCTGCCTACACCGCTGCCGGTATTGCCGAAAGCGATCCCATGCGTACCGGCGTAACCGCTTTCCGGTTGGGACTGGTAGCCTTTTTGATTCCCTACATGTTTACCTATGGACCGTCGCTGGTAGCTGTCGGTGCGGCGGGAGAGATAATCCTGACCGTGATTATGGCCTGCATCGGTGTATTTTGCCTGGCCGCCGCGGTGATCGGTTGGATGATGGAAAGTCTTTCATGGTTTGAACGTCTGATCTTTTTTGGCGCGGCCCTGTCCCTGATTGATCCGGGTTTGCTGACCGACCTGCTGGGCCTGGCCCTGCTTGGCATTGCCATGCTTTCCATATTGTTGCGCCGGCGGCGGATGCTGCAGATTGCGGAAAGAAAGGAAGTGGCCAAATGAAGAAAACCACCCGCCTGCGTCAGTTGATTAACGCGCCGGAAATATTGATCATGCCCGGGGTGTATGATTGCCTGAGCGCGCGCATTGCCGAAATGGTGGGTTTCGCAGCTATACAGGTAACCGGGTTCGGCCTTTCGGCCGCCTGCCTGGGAGCGCCCGATTACGGTTTGCTTACCATGACGGAAATGCTGGAGCAAACCCGCAGGATTGTCCGGGCTGTGGCCATACCGGTAATGGCCGACGGCGATACGGGTTTCGGCAACCCCCTGAATATACACCGGATGGTGCAGGAACTGGAGGATATGGGCGCTGCGGGTGTAAACATCGAGGACCAGGTGTTTCCCAAACGTTGCGGACATATGACCGGCAAGCAGGTGGTGCCCCTGGAAGAGGCGGTGGCCAGGATCCGGGCGGCGGTACATGCCCGCAGGGATCCGGACTTTATTATTAACGCCCGGACCGATGCCATTGCCGTCCTGGGGGTGGAAGAAGCCGTCAGGCGGGGCAATGCCTATGCCGGGGCCGGGGCCGATTTGATTTTTGTGGAAGCGCCCCGCAGTGTGGAAGAGATTGCGTATGTAGTGAAAAACATTAAAGCGCCGGTTAGTATTAACATGCTGGAGGACGGACGCACCCCCCTGATCGGTGCCGCGGAACTGGAGAAAATGGGTGTGGCGCGGGTCAGCGCACCCCTGACACCCCTTTTTGCCGCCGCCCGGGCCATGGAAGAGGCGCTGCGCATTTTAAAGGAAAAGGGCACCACCGCCTTTAACCGGGAACTGTTCACCACCTTTCCCCATTTCTCGGAAATAACGGGGTTGGAACGATACCGGGAGCTGGAGTCGGCATTGCTCACCGATCTGGAGATTAAACTGCGGTACGGCAGCAATGAAGCGTTGCTGAGGGCCAAAGAAGAAAACCGTTAAAAGGCAGTATAAGGGGCTGCTAAGGTCTGAAGAAAAAAACGTAAAAGGGAGAGGGTGTTTATGTCCACTGAAAAGGAATGGTTCACGGCAATTACCGACGTTGCTCCGAACCGCATTATTGTGCGCGGTTACCGGCTTGAGGATCTGGTCCGGTCGGTAACCTTTACCGATGCGGCGGTGCTTTTGCTTAAGGGTGAGTTGCCCGGACCCAACGAAAGGGAAATGTTTGATGCCGTTCTGGTTTCGGCCGTGGATCACGGAGCCAGCCCCCCCTCCACCCTGGCCGCCCGCACGGTGGCTTCCACCGGTGGAGCGTTAAATGCCTCCCTGGCGGCGGGGCTTCTCTCCATTAACTCCTATCACGGCGGCGCCGTGGAAAACTGCATGCGTTTTCTCCAGGAAGCAGTTTCCTCCGGAGAACATGGCGATGCGGAAGAAGCGGCGGATAAAATCGCACAAAAATACCTGGAGGCCAAAAAGCGCATCCCCGGCTATGGCCACCGCATGCACAGGGCCGACCCGCGGGTGAAGGTCTTAAAAGAAAAGGCGGAAAAACTGGGCTTTGCCGGCTCGTTCGTCCGCATGGCCCTGGCGGTGGAAACCGCCCTGTGTCGCCGGGGGAAGGAACTGCCCTTGAATGTGGACGGGATAATGGCCGCCCTGCTCTGTGAGATGGGTTACCCGCCCGAAATGGCCAATGCCGTTTTTATGTTCGCCCGCCTGCCCGGTCTGATTGCCCACAGTGTGGAGGAGCGCCTCCGGCAGCGTCCCGTGCGGCGCATATATCCCGCCGGTTTCCGTTATGACGGGCCTGCAGTCAGGGATTTGGGGTGAGCGTTTATGGTTTTTTTAAAAAACTATCTGGTCCACCCAATTGTCCAGTTGTGAGGAGGTTGCTTTATGGCCAGACTTTTTGAATATCAGGGAAAGGAACTTTTAAAAGAATGCGGCATTCCCGTACCGCGGGGACGGCTGGCCGGAACGCCGGCTGAAGCAAAAGAGGTGGCGGCTGAACTGGGCAGGCCGGTGGTGATCAAGGCCCAGGCCTGGGTAACCGGAAGGGCGGAGGCCGGAGGAATTAAATTTGCCGATTCGCCCGGGGAGGCAAAGACGTGGGCGCAGGCCATACTGGGACTTCAGCTGAAAGGATTTAGCGTGGAAAAGGTTCTGGTGGAAGAAAAGCTGGACGTAGCAGAACAATTTTATGCTGGTGTGATTGTAAGCGACCAGTACCGCTCCCCGGTGATGATGTTCAGCACCATGGGGGGTACCGGGATCGAGGAAATTGCCCGGGCGCACCCGGATAAGGTCTGGCGGCAGCCGGTGGATATTTTCACGGGCCTGCGGGAGCACGAAGCGCGCAACCTGGTGCGCAAAGCGGGGATCAGGGGCAGGTTGCAGGCCAAGCTGGTCCAGGTGCTGGTCAATCTTTACCGCCTGGCCCGGAAAGTGGAGGCCAGATCCCTGGAGATCAATCCCCTGGTCCTGGATCGCTCCGGGGAAATATACGCCGCCGACTGCCGGGTGACGGTGGATGATAATGCCGTCTTCCGCCACCCGGAACTGGGCATCGAAATCGCCCGGGAGTTTGACCGGCCGGCCACTCCCCTGGAAAAGGTAGCCTACAAGGTTGAGGAAAAGGATTACCGGGGTACTTTTTACTTCCTGCAACTGGAAACCCAGTATGAAGATGAGGGTTATATCGGTTTCCACGGCGGCGGTGGCGGTGGTTCCATGATGGCCATGGATGCACTGATGCGGGCGGGGTTGAAGCTGGCCAATTTCTGCGACACCAGCGGCAACCCGCCGGCTTCCAAGGTGTACCGGGCGGCCAGGATTATTTTATCCCAGCCCAAACTGGCCGGATATTTTCACTCCGGGTCCGGTGTGGCCAGCCAGGAGCAATATCACACAGCCCGGGGAATGGTGAAGGCCTTCCGGGAACTGAAACTGGACATCCCGGCGGTGATCCGGATCGGCGGCAATTCGGAAGAAGAAGCCATCCGCATTCTGACGGAGTATACCCGGGACCTGCCCGGCAGGGTGGAGGCCTACGGGCGGGATGTGCCCGTGGAATATTGCGTGAACAGGCTCAAAGAACTGATCGCGGAAAATAAAAGCAGAAAGGCGGTATCCTGATGGCGGATTACACCTTTGCCACCATTACCGGCCGGGTGGTTTTTGATTACGGGCGTTGCCGGCAATGCCGGGAGAAACCGTGTGTGGCTTCCTGTCCGGCCGGGATATTAAAGCTGGAAGGGGACGGACCGGTGCTGGCCATGGATGCGGGGCAGGTTAAAAAGGGCAAATGTACCGAGTGCCTGGCCTGCGAGCTGGAATGCCACTTTCGGGGAGCGGGCGGCCTGCACATAGATCTGCCCATTCCCGGCCTGGAGGCCGTAGCGGAGGTGAAACGGCATGTCCATCTTAATTGACGAACGTTCCAGGGTTGTGGTGCAGGGGATTACCGGCCGCGAGGGCATGGTGCGGACAAAGTTGATGGTGGATTACGGCACCAATGTGGTGGCGGGCGTTACTCCCGGCAAAAAAGGGGAAGCGGTTTTTGGTGTGCCGGTGTTCGATACCGTTGAAGAAGCATGGGAAGAAGCGGGTCCCCTGGATGTAAGCGTAATCTTTGTCCCGGCCCCCTTTGTCAAGGGTGCGGCCTTTGAGGCCATTGACGCCGGGGTGAAGCTGCTGGTCATTGTTCCGGACAGGGTGCCCTTATATGACGTCCTGGAAATAGATGCCCTGGCCCGCCGGAAAAAGGTGCGCTTTGTCGGCCCCAACACGCTGGGTATGATCAGCCCGGGGAAGGCCGTGGTGGGCATGATCGGGGGTAAGGCCGCCACGGCCAGGGAATGGTTCCGTCCCGGACCCGTGGGGGTCATTTCCCGCAGCGGCGGCATTACTTCGGCCATTTCCTACTACCTGACCAGGGCCGGGGTGGGCCTGAGCACGGTGATTCACGTGGGGGGGGATCCCATAATCGGATTGCCCTTCCCCGAGTTGCTTAAGGAGTTCGAGCAAGATCCGGAAACGAAGGCGGTGGTTATGTTTGGTGAAATCGGCACCTCCCAGGAGGAAACGGCCGCCGAATTGATTAAGGCAGGTGAATTTACCAAACCCCTGGTGGCCTTCATCGGCGGCGCGGCGGCCAAAAGCGGCACCCGCTTTTCCCACGCCGGCGCCATTATCGAAGGAGGAAGGGGAACCCACCGGGGCAAGGTGGAAAGCCTGCGTTCGGCGGGCGCCATTGTGGTGGACACCTTTGATGATCTTTTTACCGTTACGCCGGAGATCGTGGGGAAAATTTAAGGAGGTCGCCCATGATTACGGAAAAGGTTGCCCGGTTTGCGAGCAAGACGAGCTATCAGGACCTGCCGGACCAGGTGGTGGACAAGGTCAAGATGTGCCTTCTGGACTGGCTGGGCTGCGTGCTGGCGGCGGTGGACGAACCGGTGGCCGTAATTACCCGTAAGCTGGTCCATGAATGGGGAGGCAGCGGTCAGTCCCGGGTGGCCGGCCTGTCCGAAAAGATACCGGCCCCCCACGCCGCCCTGGTGCACGGGGTGATGGCGCACACCATAGAATTTGACGACATCTACAAGGACGCCCTTTACCACCCGGGTGCCCCCGTGATTGCGGCGGCCTTTGCCGTGGCCGATTATCTGGGTGCGCCCGGCCGCGAACTGGTGCGGGCCATCGCATTGGGATACGAGATCTCCAACCGCCTGGGGGCCGCCGTAAATCCCTCCCATTACCGTTTCTGGCACACCACCGGCACGGTGGGTACCTTTGGAGCGGCGGTGGCGGCGGGGGTTCTCTTAAATCTCGGTTTCTCCCAAATGGTAGAGTGCCTGGGTCTGGCCGGCACCCAGGCCGCGGGACTGTGGCAGGCCGGCGGCACCATGGGGAAACCCCTGCACGCCGGCAAGGCGGCCATGAACGGGGTGCTGGCCGCCCTGCTGGTCAGGGAGGGATATGGCGGGCCGCAGCAGATCATCGAAGGTGAAAAGGGCTTTGCGGCGGCCACGGCCGGTTCCTTTAATTCCACATTGTTTGATGATATGGGAAAGGAATACACCATCATGGACGTTACCCACAAGTATTACCCTTCCTGCGGTCATACCCATGCCGCCATAGATGCCGCACTGGGCATAGTGAACGCTCACAGGGTGAGGCCGGAGGAAATAAAGCAAATCAAAGTGGAAACTTACCGCGCCGCCCTGGAGGTGGCCGGCAATCCTTCGCCGTCCACTCCCTACGAGGCCAAGTTCAGCCTTCCCTATTGTATTGCGGCCGCCGTCGTTTACGGCGAGCCCACCCTGGCCGATTTTACGGAAAGCAAGCTGGCGGAACCGGAAATACGGCGGCTCATGGATAACACTTTCCTGTCGGTTGATGAGGAAATACAGGCCGCTTTTCCCGGCAAACGGGGCGCCCGGGTGGTGATCGGCACGGACAGGGGGGCATTCAGCCACTTTGTTTCCTGCCGCCGGGGGGACCCGGAAAACCAGCTGACCTGGTCGGAAATTAAACACAAGTTTCATGCCCTGGCCGGCCCCTGCTTAAAACCGGAAAACACGGCCACCGTTATGGGCCTGGTTTTGGAAATCGATCGCTTTTCCGATGTATCCCGGCTGGCCGGGCAAATTTTTGGCCTGGAAAGGTGAATGAACATGTCCAAGGTAAATGTTTATATCATGGGCAAGCGTTATGAAATTCCGGAAGGGTATACCATCATGCGGGCCTTTGAATATGCCGGCTACCGGTTGATCCGCGGTTGTGGCTGCCGGGCGGGGGCCTGCGGCGCCTGCGCCGTGGTTTACCGGACGGCTGGGGATTACCGTTTGAAGTCGGGCCTGGCCTGCCAGACTCCCGTGGAAGAGGGTATGAGCCTGACCCAGGTTCCCTTTTTCCCCGCCCAAAAGGCCGTTTATGACCTCAACCGTCCGGCCGACCCCGTGGCGGAATTCTACCGTCTCTATCCAGAGCTGGCCCGCTGCCTGGGCTGTAACGTCTGCAGCAAAATATGTCCCCAGGGGCTGGACGTGATGTATTATATTGCGGCGGCCCAGCGGCAGGACCTGGCCCTGGCCACGGAACTTTCCTTCGATTGCCTCATGTGCGGTCTTTGTGCCGCCCGCTGTCCGGCGGAAATTGCCCAGTTCAACGTGGCCATGTATGCCCGGCGGGTGTACGGAAAAGAGCTGGCCCGAAAGTACAGTTATGCCCGGAAGCGTGCCGATGAAATCCGCCGGGGTGTTTATAACGACGAAGTACGCAGGCTGAGGGACATGGACCGGCAGTCGCTGCAGGAACTGTATGACCGGCGTGACATTGTGCGGGTCAAGTATTAGCCGGAGGAAGGGGAAGGAGCATGTCCGTAAAAGGCTATCCCGATGAGTTAAGATATTCCATCGACCGGGTTAATAATTCCAGGCGGGCGCGCCTGGGCACGGAGTTTCCCCGCCTGACGCCGCAGGAAAAAACGAACCTGCTGGCCGCCTTTCACCCCGATTACCGGGTGGAAAGCAAAAGGGAATTGAGGGTCGGGCCCAACCGGGGGGAACGGGTGCCCCGGGAGCTGGCCGATCTGCTGGAGGGGAAAAGCTGGATTGACCCGGAGCGGTTCCACCCCGACCGGGTCGATTATGAAACCGATGTTCTGGTGATCGGGGGCGGCGGCGCCGGTTGTACCGCTTCTTTGCTGGCCTGCGAGCAGGGGGCCCGGGTAGTGCTGGCCACCAAGCTGCGTTTGGGGGATTCCAACACCATCATGGCCGAAGGGGGTATAGCGGCGGCCACGGAGCGGGAAGATTCCCCCATGCTCCATTACCTGGACACCGTGGGGGGAGGCCGTTACGAAAACGTTCCGGAACTGGTGGAGGCTCTGGTGCTGGACGCTCCCCTGGTGGTGGAATGGCTGGAAGATTTAGGCGTGGTTTTTGACCGGCGGCCGGACGGCTCCATCCTTACCCACGCTCCCGGCGGCCACTGCCGCCGCCGTTCCCATTCCTGCAAGGATCTGACCGGTCTGGAGATCATGCGGGTGTTGCGGGATGAAGTACGCAACAAGAATATTGAAGTTATGGAATTCTGTGCGGTGGTGGAGCTGCTTCTGGATGAAAACGGGAACTGCTCCGGCGCGGTGCTCTATAATTTTGACAATCAGGAGTACCTGGTGGTGCGGGCGGGGGCGGTCATCCTGACCACCGGCGGCATGGGGAGGCTGCATATCAATGGGTTCCCCACCTCAAACCATTACGGGGCCACGGCCGACGGCCTGGTTGTGTCCTACCGGGCGGGTGCCCCCCTGCTCTACGTGGATGCGGTCCAGTATCACCCCACCGGGGTGGTCTGGCCGGATCAGATGCTGGGGTATTTGATTACCGAGGCTTTGCGTGCCCACGGCGCCCACCTGGTTAATGCCCGGGGCGAGCGTTTCATCAACGAACTGGAAACCAGGGATGCCGTGGCTTCGGCCATTATCCGGGAATGCCGGGAAGGGCGCGGGGTGCGTACTCCCACCGGAACGGAAGGGGTCTGGCTGGATACACCCATGATCGATATCACCGGCGGGCAGGGGAAAATGATGCACCAGTTTACGGGCATATGCAAGCGTTTTGCAAGATATGACATCGATGTGTCCGTGGACCCCATACTGGTTTATCCCACCCAGCACTATCAGAACGGCGGCGTGAAACATGATGCCCGGGGTAGAACCGCCGTTCCCGGCCTTTTCGTGGCCGGCGAGGTGGGGGGCGGGGTGCATGGCCGCAACCGCCTGGGGGCCAACTCCCTGGTGGACATATTTGTTTTCGGCCGGCGGGCCGGCGCGGCGGCGGCCGTATACGCCCGGGAAGTGCGGCCCGGAAGGTTGACCCTGGACCATGTGCGCCGCTTTCACCGGGAATTAAGGGAGGCCGGTATTGACAGGCCGGTTACATCCCCGCTGCTTATTCCGGACTACCTGGACGCCGGGCACAAAGCGCGGCAATATGATGGAGGGGGCGCAATAGGATGAAGATCAGGACGCCTGTAGCGGCGCAAACGGTGCACCGGCTGAGGGTGGGGGATCCGATTGCCATTTCCGGGCCCATTTACACCGGCCGGGACGCCGTACTGCCCAGGCTGTGCCGGGCCATTGAAAGCGGTGAACTTTCCAGGCTGGGGCTGCAGCTGGAAGGAGCTGTCATTTTTCATACCGCCGTCAGCCCGGCCGGCATAGGGCCCACCACCAGCAACAAGGTGGAAATCGAGGGGAGTATGCCGGTGCTGTCCCGGGCCGGGGTGAAAATTCACCTGGGCAAGGGGGCCTTAAACGCGGAAACGGTAAAAGTCCTGCAGGAAACCGGGGCCATTTTTGCCGTCACCCCGCCGGTTACGGCCCTGTTCATGAACAACCTGCGCGCCTGCCGGGTGGCGGCATTTGCCGAAGAAGGCATGGAGGCCCTCCACGAACTGGTGGTGGAGGACCTGCCGGCCATCGTGGCCATAGCCCATGGGGAGTCCATATTTTAAAAGGAGGGCGGCTATGTTAACAGGCGAGCAAATTCGCAGTGCTGCCCGGGATGCCCTCATTCAGGCCAGCACCACCTTCCGGCCCGACCAGGTGGCGGCCTACCGGCAGGCTCTGGAACGGGAAACCAGTGCCCGGGGCAGGTGGGTGCTGGAGCAAATTTTGCAAAATGCCGCCGTGGCCCGGGAGAAAAAATACCCCCTTTGTGACGATACCGGTATCCCCCACGTTATTCTGGAGATCGGCGAACGGGTGCGTGTCAATGGGAAGGCCTTCCGGGCCGTTGCCGAAGGGATCGCAGAGGGCTTGAGGACTCTGCCGGGCCGTCCCATGGCCGTCCGGGGGGATGGTTTGGAGCGCCTGGGGCAAACCCTGGGGATGTACGACGACCCGGGGATGCTGGAGGCAGCCCCGGTGACCGTATATTCCATTCCCGGGAATACCCTGAAAATCACGGTGCTGATGCTCGGCGGCGGGCCGGAGATACGGGGCAGGACCATGCGCGTTTTCCACCGCCACCGTGGGGAAAACGTCATCCGGGAAGCGGGGCGGTGGGCGGCGGAAGCGGCTGCGGCCCTGGGGTGTACTCCCTGCGTGCCCATTATCGGCATCGGCCGAACCCAGTATGAGGCCGCGGCTTTGCAACTGGCGGCTGCTTTAGAGGGCGATTTTACCCGGCAAAATCCCTGGGAAGAGGAAATAACCCGGATGGTCAATGAAACGGGTGTGGGGCCCCTGGGCCTGGGAAAGACGGTTACGGCCCTGGGCGCCTTCGTAAAAATTGGTCCGGCCCGGGCCAGCGGTGTCCGGATCGTCAGCCTGCGGCTGGGCTGTTGTTTTGACCCGCGGCGGGCGACCGTTGTGCTTAAGGATGAAGGTGAAATAAATGGAGAAGCTTACGTGTGATGTTCTGGTGGTGGGCGGAGGCCTGGCGGGCCTGATGGCGGCCATTGAGGCCAGGATGTATGTGGAAAAGGTGGCCCTGGCCAGCAATGCGCCGGTGGGTCGCGGGGGGAACACCATGGTTTCGGGGGCCGGATTCGCCGCCTACCTGGGTGAGGAGATGCCCGAAGATAGCCGGCAACAGTTTTTGCAGGATACATGGAACGGCGGGAGGCAAATTGGGGATTTACGCCTGATCGAAACCCTGGTGGATAAGGCCGGCCCGGCTTTGCTGCAGATGGAAGCCGGAAATGGCGTTAAACTGCAGCGCGTGGAGGGGAAGGTTGTGCGGCGCCGGCCCCCCGGCCATACCTTCGCCCGCCAGGTGTCCACCGTTTTCTCCGGTTACCCGTATAAAACCAGGGGCCTGTCCATTACCCTGCCGCTGGCCCGCTCCGCCCTGAACCTGGGAATCCTTGGTCTGGATCATTGCCCGGCCATGGAACTGGCGGTGCATGACGGCCGGGTTTGCGGGGCCTATTTGCTGGACGGGCGGGGAAAAAGGCTTATCGGGGTAAATGCCGGGGCGGTTGTTTTAGCCGCCGGCGGCGGGGGGAGATTATTCGCCCACACCAATAACACCAGGGACGTTGGCGGCGAGGCCTTTGCCCTGGCCCTTAAAGCAGGGGCGGAACTGCGGGATATGGAATTCGTTCAGTTTTACCCCACCATGGGTGTTAAACCGGTCAAGGTGACCATTTCCAACTCCCTTTTCGGACACGGTGCCGTTTTACGCAACGGTTCCGGTGAGCGGTTTATGGAACGGTACGATCCACGGGGAGATATGGCCACCAGGGATATGATGTCCAGGGCCATTTTCCAGGAAGTGGAGCAGGGGAAGGGCATCCATGGGGGTGTATACCTGGACTGCACAGGGATCGGTGAGGACATCCTCCTGAACGTTTACCGTGATCTAACCCTTTTTCTGCGTAAGCACGGCTGCGATCCGGCGCGTGACTGGCTTGTGGTCTATCCCTCCACCCATTTTTTCTGCGGCGGGGTAAAAATAGACGCCAGGGGATATACCGGTGTTCCCGGTCTTTTTGCGGCGGGGGAAGCGGCGGGCGGGTTGCATGGTGCCAACCGCCTGGCCGGCAATGCTTTAAGCGAAGCCCTGGTTTTCGGCCGTTGTGCCGGTGAAGCGGCGGGAAAATACGCCGCCGGGTTAAAGGGCGTTTTGCCGCCACTGCCGGAACCGCCCCTTTTCTCGTTTCGAAGGGAAGGAAGCGTGTCACTGGAAGAGGTGGTCTCCACCCTCCGGAAAACCTTATGGGAGAATGCCGCCCTGGTCCGGGACCGGCAGTCCCTGGAAAAGGCCCGGGACACCATTGCGGTCTGCGAAAGTGCCCTGGAAACCTGCCGGGTTTCGGACGAGCTTGAGATGGGATACATATACCGGGCAAAAAACATGTGCCTGGTCGGCCGGGCGGTGGTGGAAGCAGCCCTTTTGCGGGAGGAAAGCCGGGGCAACCATTACCGGAAAGATTTCCCCCGGGAAAACGAGGCTTACCGGGGCAGCTTTTTGATCAGGCTGGTCGGCCGGGAGCTGGTGCTTGAATTCAGAACCAGATAAGGTGTTATTATCCAACACCACCTGATATAAACCCAATATCGGGTGGTGTTTTTGTGGACTCTTGTATTAGAATATTCTAAAAGTTCTAAAAGATTGACCGTGCGCTTTTTACCGTCAAAATGTGATAGAGAAGACAGGCCCGTTTCGAGACTTTTTTCAGAACATTAGAACTTTATTTCACATAACCAAAAATATTTGTCGTCTACTTGACATAAAATGTGGCTGGATTTATAATGACACCAGGTACTGACGTCATGACGTCATAATGATATATTCAGGTATTTGGTGCCTTTATTTTTCCCAAAATATGTGCTTGACATCACATTCCTTAATGATAGGCCGTCCTAACAAATTTGCCAACTGAAAATCTAGGCAGGTAAAGGAGGTATGCCAGGGCTGATGTGTGTGTAGCCAAGGCATGGTAAAAGGAGGATTGCTAGAATTTGTCAGTATAATTTTAAGGGAGGGGTAGCCATGGCTGAGATTTCCGTTAGACAAGAAGAAGTAAATCTGTTATCACGATTGGACCGGATTCCAATAACGAGGTCTATTATAGGAATTATGTTACTCCTGGCTTTCGTATGGATCATCGAAGCTTTTGATATTGGCGTTGTAGGGCAAGTTGTACTTGTATTGAAGAAAATATGGAATTTAAGTCCCGGCGATGTCGGACTATTGGGTACGTCATCGACGATAGGGGTTGTTATTGGAGTCTATTTTGCCGGTCGGTTAATTGATAAATTTGGCCGCAAAAAAGTATTAATGTGGGGTGTAGCCTGGTTTACTTTTTTTACCTTGATAGGTGCATTGTTCCCTAATTTATATTGGGTGGTAGCTACAAGATTTATCGCAGGTCTGGGCGAAGGAGCGGTATTTCCACTTCCATATCTGATGATCTCAGAATTTGTTGGGGCTAAGCGGCGAGGAGCGTTAGCTAGTTCTGCAAATGCCATCCTGTGTGCGGCGTATGTGTTGCCTAGTCTTGTAGGTGCTTGGGCACTGGCAGCATTTCCGTTGGAAATTGCCTGGCGTGTTCCCTTTATAGCTGGTGGCATCCCAATTTTCGTCGTGTTTGCCATAGCCAAATGGCTCCCGGAATCCCCGCGCTGGCTTCTAGAACAAGGCCGCGCACAAGAAGTTCATGAACTGGTTGTCGATTCTCAAAATAAACCGGAAAAAATTGTCACATTAAATTAGGTCGGCCAGCCACGAAAACCAAAGAAATTATCACTTTAAAAAGGTAAACCCAAATACAATTCTCAAATAACGTTGGCAAACAAAAAGCCGGGCTGCCTCATTTTTCAGGCACCCCGACCAATTGTTCCAGTTAAAGCAGCC
>NZ_WHYR01000003.1 GCF_009428905.1 Desulfofundulus thermobenzoicus
TCCGAATGGCCTGGTTTAACAGAATTTCCGCATAGCTGACCGCTGTAATGGCTCCTTCGTAGGCCTCTTTAAATAGCCTCTTTGGTTCTTTACCCGGTTCTATTACCCCTTCAAAGATCTGGTCGAAGTTAATTTGCTCGGACATCTGGTCTCCTCCTTTCGTCCCGGCAATTAGTAATTCTGGCAAAGGGCGGTTTCGAAGTCTTCAGCCACCTGACGGTGCACGCCCAGCTTCCAGGTGCGGTATTCCAGGGCGCTGAGCATCTTCTGGGCGGCCACCATGGGATCCATTTCAAAGATAAAATAGCCGCCGTAAACGTCGCTGGCGATCTGGGTCAAAATACTGTAAATCAGGTCCGAGCCCTCTACGGGCGGCATGGCGCCCACATGGACCGGTGCCCCCATGGCCACAAACCAGGAACCGATGGAAACGGCCTTGCCGCTCATGGCTTCTGGAGCCGAGGCGATGAAGGGTACCTTCGGTGTATCTACGCCCATGGCGTTGGCCATATCCATGAGCAGGTCGGAGCAACGGGTATTGTCCACACAGGAACCCATGTGGAAGATAGGCGGTAGCGATGTGCTCAGGTTGGCCTTTTCGCTGATGCGGGCCAGGAAGGCCTTCAGGCCGTCACCGGCCAGTTCCATGGCTTCGGGGGCCAGCAGGCCCAGTTTGGCACAACCCTGCATGGCACAGCCGGTACCGATGACAAAGACGTTGTTTTTGATCAGTTCCCGGGCAATCTTCTCGTGGGTATCGTCCTGGAAGCGTTTCAGATTGTTGCATCCACACAGCAGGGCCACGCCCTTCAACTGCCCGTCCAGGATGGCATCGGTCAGCACCTTGACCGGGTTGTCCGGGTTGACGGTCTTGAACAGCTCATAAAGGGCCTCCAGGCTCCAGCCGGCCACCACGGTGTTCTTTACGTTGGGGATGTGCACTTTATTGGGATCCCGCTGCTTGTAAGCGTCAATGGCCAGGCGGATGGCATTCTTTGCCTGCTCCATGGCCCTGGCAGCCTGGTAGTCCAGGTGATAGGAACCGGGGATCTTCGCCAGGGGCGAAGTGGTAATAATCCGGGTGTGATAGCATTCGGCCACCGTCCGTATGGAAGGCATGATGCACTGCACGTCCACCACCATGGCGTCGATGGCCCCGGTGGTAATGGCCAACTCCTGGGAGGCAAAGGAGGTGACCAGGGGTACGCCGTGTCTCATCAACACTTCGTTGCCGGTGCAGCAAATGCCCACCAGGTTGATGCCGGCGGCTCCGGCAGCTTTTGCTTCATCCTCCATTTCCCGGGCGGCCTGTACAATTATATCGGATAGAACGGGGTTATGGCCGTGCAGGACAATATTCACCTTGGCTGGATCCAGTACACCCATGTTGGCGGTACTGACCACCGGTTTGGGTGTGCCAAAGAGCACGTCGGACAGGTCGGTGCCCACGTGCATGCCCACATAGTCGGCCAGAGCCACCCGCAGGGCGTTGAAAATAATGTTTACCGGGTCGTTGTCCATGCCAATGTGGGCTTCGGTAACCAGGTTGGAAATACTGTTATATACCCCATGGGGCATGATGTCATGGGTGCGGAATTTTTCCAGCCGGCCGGGGGTGACGGTGGTCTTCACCCAGGTGGACTCGCCCTGGCCCGCCAGGCGGCTGTAGTCCGCCAGGGCAGCTTCGGCTACTTCCCTGGCCAGAGTCCGGTCATCCTTCCCTTCCACTTCCAGGCCAATACGCCTGGCAATCCGGTGCAGCTTTTCGGCATCCTTGATGGGGTAGTCGGGAGCATGGCCCTCCGCCCATTCCAGCAGGGTTTCGGCTATATGATGGGCGTGCTCGCTATGGGAAGCGGCACCGGTGAGCAACTGTACTCCCACCCGGCGGGCGACGATGGTCCATACGGAAGCGCCGCAAATACCCTTACTGGCCGGCCCTTCATCGGCCTTAATGCGGCACGGTCCGGCCATACAGACGTGACAGCAGATACCTTTGTAGCCAAACTGGCACTGGGGCTGCTGGGCTACTGCCCGGTCAAAGGCAGTGATGATGCCATTTTCTTTGGCCACATCAAGCATTTCCAGGACCGCCGGGTCTACGGATCTCTTAATTACCTTGGGATCGACAACCCGGGGCGCATCCGAAGGCCGGCTGGTGTGGCTGGGATCTCTAAACCTTGGCATTACTTTAACCTCCTTGGTTAAAATATTGACTGACTAACCATGGCCGGGGGCCACTGCTCTAATCTCTCTACAACCCCCGGTTCTCCCCGGTGGGAGTCTTCTGTAGTATCATGTTAAATTCTGGATATTATGGCTGTCTGGCCCACCGTTTCTTTTTAGGGTTGGCGCGATGATGAACTTTAAATCCTCACAAACAGGACACCTCTCCCCCACCTGTAATGCATTGATCACCTTCCTCTCTCCGGATTTTTTCGTAAACCTCCTTCATTCCATCCAGCAAATCTTTCCCTGTATTTTCAGGGCTTGGTTCCATGGAGTTTTCCCAAATATATTCATTGAACTTAACAAAACCCAGAATGTCTTCTGGGGGAAAACTCTGCCTGATAAATTCCTGTTCCCGGGACGAGCGAATCTTGTTCCCAATGATCTTCACCTTTTTTATGCCCAGATCGGTGGCCAATTGTTTAACCAGGTGAGCGGTATTTACACTGTTGCGGCTGGGTTCCACCACCACCAGCATCAGATCCACTCCCCTGGCCGTACCACGGGACAGGTGTTCAATGCCTGCGCCCATGTCCATGACCACCACTTCATTGCTGTCCAGAAGCAAGGAAGAAATCAGGGCGCTTAAAAAGGTGTTTTCCCGGCAATAACATTCCGACCCGCCTTTTTTGATGCCTCCCATCCGAATGAACCGGATGTTTTTATATTTGTAACTGTATTCATCAAGAGCATCGTCTACTTTGGGATTCAGGGTATAAAAAGCACCTTCCCCTGTTTTGGCCCGGATGAGGTCCCTCATTTCCACCACGGGTTTCAACCGGGTGGCAATCTCTTCGGGAATGCCGATGGCCGTAGCCAGGCAGGCATCCGGGTCCGCATCAATGGCATAAACCATTTCATGGGTTTCGGCAAAGGACTGAATCAGTGCGGCAGCAATAGTAGTTTTACCGACACCGCCCTTTCCGGAGATAGCCAGCTTCATTTTTTTTCACCTCTAAAATGTTATCTTGATGCATAAACAACCGGAAGGATATTCGGTTTGCCGGTATAAAGGGGCTTTATTCCGGGTGTTTATTTCTACAATGCCCGGGGCAATTCCTGCTCTATTCCTTTATATTTTTAAAATTTTGAAGTTACTATTTCGACGTTACATTTAATTTTCCTGCCGGCAAAGAGAAAATTTTGAACTGATGAAGCTTTGGATTTAGATCATGCTGCTTTCCGGCGGGGTGGAGTGGTTCTCCCTTTGTTTTAGCTGTTCCTCCAGATGGGCAATTCTCTTGCGCAATTCCTCCACTTCCGATCTGGTTACCAGTCCCAGATCATCGCGCAGGCCGTTCAGTTCCCGGCGAAGGGTATTTGTAATATGGTCCTTTTCCCGCTCACCCTTATCCACCAGGTCGTTGAGCATTTTCCGGGCCTCTTCCCTGCTTACCTGTCCCTTTTCGGCCAGCTCATCCACAATCTGTTCCAGTTTTTCCCTGGTGACAGCCAGGGCACCGAGTCCTGCCAGGAAAAATTTTTCGGCTAATTTAAACATGTCCGTTCACCTCCATGATGTTACCAGTATATCACTTTTGGCTAAAAATATTGATCCCCAGAAAATTTTTTAACTTTAATGTTTAAAACGTATATTAAGTACAGGCGGCGGAAATAATATGAATACTCCGCTTTGGTGAGTTCTATCTCTCCCCGTCCAGCGCAAGCTGGACTTTTTTCTTTTTAGAAATAAACAGTTTTTCGAAAATGTCAGGAGATATTTTTTGAGCGACAGCTATCCAAACCCTCTTGACGTGTTAATACAAAAAGAGTATAATAAACGTTGTATCACCCGCGGGATGTGGCGCAGTTTGGCTAGCGCGCTTGCCTTGGGAGCAAGAGGCCGGGGGTTCAAATCCCTCCATCCCGACCAGTTAGACTGCGGATATCTGCATGGAGGGGTTCCCGAGTGGCCAAAGGGAGCAGACTGTAAATCTGCCGGCTGACGCCTTCGCAGGTTCGAATCCTGCCCCCTCCACCAGGTACTGGGTCATAGCCAGACGGTGAGTAGCGGCCTTGAGGCCTGCCATGTATTGGCTCCAGTCCAGCTGCTGTAATTAAATTACGGGGATTATGACCTTCTGTATATGGGCCGTTAGCTCAACTGGTAGAGCAGGCGACTCTTAATCGTCAGGTTGGGGGTTCGATTCCCTCACGGCCCACCAGATAAGGCTTTCGGGGTTCTGGGGCAGGCGGTTTACGACAATCTTACGACAATGAGAAACGCTACTTTTTCCCTTCCTTCGCGGAAGGGTTTTTCTTTTGCCCGAATACGTATATCTGCTACTATAAAAAAACTGATCCATTTTTGACCCCTCTGATATTGTCAAACTGATCCACCCCGGGGATCCCTGTGGATAAAATGGGCCCGTCTGCCTCTACCTGGCCGTAGCCCACGCTCTCCACGGCCTGGCAAAAAGCCTGCACTACGACAGCCCGGTCACCGGGAAGGTCACCATTTTCAACCACAACCCATTTTAGCGGTCGGCCTAAAAGCCCGCCGCTGATTATTGCTCCTGCTGACAGGATATGGTATACTGAAAATGAGGTGAAGTCCAATGGCAATCGAACGTCTTGTTGAAGAAATTAGAAAACTGAACCCAAAACAAAAAGAAGAGCTATTCCGCAGGCTGGGAATCGCCCCTCCTAAAATGGAGAAAGAAGAATTGCGCGGTGGTCCTGATGACCCTCTGGCAGAATTAATCGGCATGTTCAAGGGGCCGGGTACCGGCTCCCGCAGGTACAAGGAGGATCTGTATGGGGGCGAAAGACCTTTATAAGCTGTTCATTGATACTGGTGCATTTATTGCCCTTGTTGATGAACATGATCCCCTGCACCAGGCGTCTCAAGCCTTTTATACCTCGTTAAGCAAGCGTACAAACGTGATTACCAGCCTGATGGTTGTCTCAGAAGCCTATACCTGGTTGCGCTACCACGCCGGTTATCATCTGGCCACCCGGTTTCTTGATATCATTGACCGGTCGGAGAGCCAAAGTATTAAAAGTAATTCTCCCGGACAAAGATACGAAAGATAAGATCCAGGTGATTCTCAAAAAATACCGGGATCAGGATCTATCTTATACCGATGCAGCCAGTTTTGTAATTCTGGAAACCATGAACATTCATGATGTATTTGGTTTTGATTCCCATTTTTACATTATCAAGCGAAACCTGTGGCCATCCCTGGGAACAATTTAAGCGGCCGGCCTGGGACAAGGTTGCTGACAGGATATGTATTTCCTGTTAGGGGCAATACATCTTTTAAGCCGTCAGCCTGGTTTATATGCTTGGACGGTTAATCCCCCTGATTCTGGTGCGTTTTTTTACGTTGCCTGCCAGGCCCGCATCCCACACCGGGCGATAACCCCGGCCGGTGCTACCGGGTATGCGGTAATGCCGGACGACACCCTGTACGCGTTTCTTGTCCAAAGTGTTTCCCCCCCTCCTCTTCTCCCTTTTGTCTATAAATATTTTGCCTTACCCAAAAAAATTTATTTTGAAAACTCTTGCAGGAATTTTTCCACCATCGTAGAAAGATTAATAGACCATGTTCAATAAAAGGGGGAGGTTTTCTTGGCGGCGGCAGCACCCAAAAAGTTTAAATTTAATTATGTCATTAATCCCGAATTATGCATGTCGTGTGCGGCCTGCGAACTGGAGTGCCGGGACGGTGGCATTTATATCGACGACACGGTACATTATAATATCAACCTGGACAATTGTACCCGTTGCGGCCGTTGTTTTCGTGCCTGTCCGTCCGGAGCCATCAGCAGGGTGAATAATCCTTAAGGGGTAAGTTACCCGGCCGAGGTGAACAGACGACCACCACCGGGGCGGGGTGAGCTGTCATACTTTTAGTTTTTTTATTATAGGGAATAGTACGTGGTAGGGAATAGTACCTGGAAAGCTTCAGGCTCTGTGGTCTGGAGCTTTGTTTTTGTGGTGGTGAGATTATGAACATCAGACAACTGGAGGCCTTCCTTCTGGTGGCCGAACTGCGCAATTTTACCCGGGCGGCCGGTTTGCTGGGGACGACCCAGCCGGCGGTAAGCTTTCAAATCAAGGCGCTGGAAGAAGACTTGCAAGTAACTTTGCTGGAACGCAATGAAAAGAAGGTCATTCTCAGCGAGGCCGGGCGCCTGCTTTATCCGGAAGTAAAACAAATGTTGCGTCATTACCGCAAGATCCGGGCGGTGACCGAGGAGTTGCGTGGATTGAAGGCCGGCCATCTGGTTCTCGGGGCCACCGATGTGCCGGGAGAATGTCTGTTGCCCGCTTTGATCGGCGGTTTCCGGGAGCATTATCCCGGTGTGCGCATTACCCTGCGGGTGGGCAACAGTGCCGCCGTTTCCCGCTGGTTACAGGAACGGGAGATTGATCTGGGCGTTTTGGGCCTGGCCGCTGAACTGGAGGGGATACAATTCCATCCCTGGCTGGAAGATCAGCTGGCTTTTATTGTCCCCCCCTGGCATCCCCGGGCCGGGCAGGAAATACCCCTGGAGGAACTGACCCGCGAGCCCTTTATTATTCGTGAAGATGGATCGGGTGCCCGTCAGGCTCTGGAAAATAAACTGGCACAATATAATCTGGTAATGCACGATTTCCCGGCTGTTCTGGAACTGGGCAGCAGCCAGTCCATTATCCGGGCCGTGCGTTCCGGTCTGGGGGTGGGGGCGGTTTCCCTGCGGGCGGCGGAGGAGTTTCTCCAGGCCGGGAAAATTAAAGCGATTACCGTTAGCGGGTTGGAAATCAGGCACTACTTTTACCTGGCCTGGCCGCGGAAAACTGCGAACGGTCTGACCGCCAATACTTTTCGCCATTTTATTCTGGACCGGGATACATGTTCCCGCCTGTTAAAAAGAGAGGGGTCTCTTTAAGCAGAGACCCCTGTAAATCTGCCGGCGACGTGCCTGTACGCGCTTCTTAGAACTGCCCCCGGGTGGTGTAACGGGTATGCAGCAGCTCGTGGGATTTGTGACCCAGGGGTTTTCCCAGAAATTCCCGGTAAAGCACCTGCACGGCCGGGTTTTCATGGGATTTGCGCAGGGGCATTTCCCGGTCCGCATGGTAGATGCCGGCAATGCGTTTGGCCCTGATTTCCCGGTTGGTGGGAATGGGCTGGCCGCCGCCGCCGATGCATCCTCCCGGACAGCACATGATTTCAATAAAGTGATAATCCTTTTCCCCGCTGGTTACCGCGTCCAGTACCCGGCGGGCGTTGCCCAGGCCGTGGGCCACGGCCACCTTTAGTGTGGTGCCGTTTAAACTGACTGCCGCTTCCTTGACCCCCTCCAGGCCGCGCACTTCTTCAAAGTCCAGGGAGGACAGGCTCTGGCCGGTGACCAGTTCGTAGGCCGTACGCAGGGCCGCTTCCATGACGCCGCCGGTGGCCCCGAAAATAACCCCGGCTCCGGTGGAGATGCCCAGGGGGTCGTCATACTCTTCTTCCGGCAGACTGTCAAAATCAATACCCGCCTGCTTGAGCATCTTGCCCAATTCCCGGGTGGTCAGGGCCACGTCCACATCCCGGTAACCGCTGCTGTTCATCTCCGGCCGCTGCGCCTCGTATTTTTTGGCCGTGCAGGGCATGATGGAGACCACAAAGATACTGGCCGGGTCAATGCCCGCCTTTTGAGCGTAGTAGGTTTTGGCCAGGGCGCCGAACATCTGCTGGGGTGACTTGCAGGTGGAGAGGTTGGGCAGCAACTGGGGGTAAAAATGTTCAATGAATTTAATCCAGCCCGGGCTGCAGGAAGTGATCAGCGGCAGTCGCCCTTCGTTTTGCAACCGGTGAATTAATTCGCTACCCTCTTCCATAATGGTCAGATCTGCGGTAAAATCAGTATCAAAGACCCGGTCGAATCCCAGCCGCCTTAAAGCGGCCACCAGTTTACCGGTGACCACGCTGCCCGGCTCCAGGCCGAACATTTCGCCAATACTAACCCTTACGGCCGGGGCAGTTTGCACCACCACATGTTTTCCCGGGTCGGCCAGAGCGGCCCATACTTCCGCCGTCTGGTCCCGTTCGTGAATGGCCGCCGTGGGACAGACCAGGGAACACTGGCCGCAGTTTACACAGGATACATCCCCCAGGGGGGCCAGGAAGGCCGGGGCCACCACCGTATCAAAGCCCCTTTCCTGTACAGAGATGGCGCTGACCCCCTGCACCTTTTCACAAACGGCCACGCAGCGCCGGCAGAGGACGCATTTGCGGGGTTCGCGGATAATGGCCGGGCTGGAGTCGTCGGTATCGTAAGGAGTAATTTCCCCGGCAAAGCGGATTTCCTCCACCCCCAGCTCGGCGGCCAGTTGCTGCAGTTCGCAGTTGGTATTCCGGGGACAGGTCAGGCACTCCTGGGGATGATTGGACAGGAGCAGTTCCAGATTTAAACGGCGGGCCTGTCTGACCGCCGGGGTATTGGTATGCACGACCATCCCGTCGACCACCTGGGCCACGCAGGCCGGCTGCAGTGCCCGGGCTCCCTCCACTTCCACCAGGCACAGGCGGCAGGCACCGATGATATTTAACTCTTCCAGGTAACAAAGGGTGGGGATCCTGATCCCTGCTTTCTGGGCGGCGGTCAGGATGGTGGAGCCTGCTTCCACCTGTACCGGCTGCCCGTCAATGGTTAAAGTGAGCATATCCTTCCCTCCAAACCCTCGCTACAGGGTATAAATGGCTTTGAATTTACATTTTTCCATGCAGGTGCCGCACCGCAAACATTTCTCCACATCTATCCGGTGCGGTTTCTTTTTTTCTCCGGAAACGGCGCCGGCGGGGCAGACCAGGGCGCAGCGCCCGCAGCCGTTGCATTTCTCTGTATCGATGGCATATACGGTCAGTGCCCGACAGACATGGGCCGGACAACGTTTTTCATAAATGTGGGCCTCATATTCCTCCCGGAAATGGCGGATAGTGCTCAGCACCGGGTTGGGCGCCGTTTGCCCCAGGCCGCACAGTGCCGAGGCCTTGATCCCCCGGCCCAGTTCTTCCAGCAACTCAATATCCCCGTCCCGGCCCTGCCCGCAGGTGATGCGCTCCAGTATTTCCAGCATTCTCTTGGTGCCCACCCGGCAGGGAGAACATTTGCCGCAGGATTCGTCCTGCACAAATTCCACAAAGAAACGGGCCAGGTCCACCATGCAGGTATCCTCATCCATGATGATCATCCCGCCGGAACCCATGATGGCTCCCAGTTGGGTCAGGGACTCGTAATCCACGGGCGTATCAAGATACTGGGCCGGGATACAGCCCCCCGACGGTCCTCCCGTTTGGGCGGCTTTAAACTGCTTGCCCCCGGGAATGCCCCCACCGATGTCAAAAATGATTTCCCTTAGTGTAGTGCCCATGGGTACTTCCACCAGGCCGGTGTTATTGACCTTGCCGGCCAGGGCAAATACCTTGGTGCCCTTGCTTTTTTCCGTGCCGATGGAGGCAAACCATTCCGGTCCATTGAGAATAATGGGTGGTATGTTGGCCCATGTTTCCACATTGTTAATTACTGTCGGTTTACCCCAGAGACCTCCCTGGGCCGGGAAGGGTGGCTTGGGCCTTGGTTCTCCCCGCTGTCCTTCAATGGAAGCCAGCAGGGCCGTTTCCTCCCCGCAGACAAAGGCACCGGCGCCCACCCGGATTTCCACATCAAAATCAAATCCCGTACCAAAAATGTTTTCCCCCAGCAGACCATACTCCCGGGCCTGCCGGATGGCCAGATCCAGCCTCTGCACCGCCAGGGGGTATTCCGCCCGCACATAAACATAGCCCTGACGGGAGCCGATGGCATAGCCGCAGATGGCCATGGCTTCCAGAACGCTGTGGGGATCTCCCTCCAGTATGCTGCGGTCCATAAATGCCCCCGGGTCTCCCTCATCGGCGTTGCAGACCACATATTTGGGGCTGCCTGCAGCCTTTGCTGAAAATTCCCATTTAAGCCCGGTGGGAAAACCGGCACCACCCCGTCCCCGCAGACCGGATCTTTTAATACATTCAATCACTTCCTGGGGTGTCATGGTAGAAAGGACCTTTCCTAATGCCCGGTAGCCGTCCCGGGCGATGTACTCTTCCACCGATTCGGGGTTGATGATCCCGGTGTTGCGCAGGGCAATGCGGGTCTGTTTCTTAAAGAAATCGATTTGATCGGAAGTAATGGCTTTCTCCCCGGTATCCGGTGCCTGGTAGACCAACCGCTGGACCACGCGACCCTTTAACAAATGCTCTTCGGCAATTTCCACCGCGTCGGCCGGTTTTAATTGCCGGTAGAAAACTCCTTCCGGATAGACCACTATCACCGGTCCCAGGTCACAGGGGCCCATGCAACCGGTTTCCACCACTTTAACTTCCCTTTCCAGTCCCAGTCTGGCGATGCTTTCCACCAGTGCTTGCTCCACCGACTTGCAGTCCGAGGAGATGCACCCGGCACCGGCGCAGACCAGCACGTGTGATCTGTACAGTTGCATTTCCCTTTAGCCCTCCTACTTGGAAAGAATGGTCCACTCCTTGATGATCTGTCCATGCACCAGGTGTTCCAGGACAATCTCCCGGGCCTTCTGGCTGTCCACGTGGACGTAAGTCACCTTGTCCCGCCCGGGCCGTTCCACTTCCACCAGGGGTTCATAATGACACAGTCCGGCACAGCCCGTCTGGGCGACGGTGACCCCTTTGAGCCCCCGTTTGTTGATTTCTTCCAGGAGGGCGGTGATTACCTCCCGGGCGCCGGCCGCAATACCACAGGTGCCCATGGTGACCACCACCTTTACCTCCTGCTCCCCTTCCCGGATCTGCATTTCTTTCTGCAATTGTTCCCGGAGCTTATCCAGCTCTTCGAGCGATTTCATAATCGTCACCTCCATGTAAAGCCTGGGTAGTTTCCGTAAGATACTGGCGCAGCCAGAGTAATATGGTGGGATGATCAAGGGGGACGCTTTTCAGCCTTTTCCGGATTTCCTGGGTCTCCAGCTTCACCTGCCGCCCGTTAAAGATGTAGGTGTACTTGAAATCCACATGACTGTTACCGGCCAGCAAGGTGCAGATGGTTTGGGCCATATCCCCCAGGGGCGCCCGGTCCACATGATTGTAGGGGAAAGCGGCACAGACCCTGGTTCCCTCCCCGGGTTTGCTTTCAATGAGCATCTCGCCGCCGCATTGTTCCACGGCCGCCCGCAACAACGGGAATCCCAGGCCCACTTTTTTACCGCTTTTGGTGGTAAAAAAGGGGTCCTCCAGCCGGCGCAACACCTGGGGAGACATTCCCCAGCCATTGTCAGCCACGGTGAAACGGCATATATTCTGCTCCGTGTCCTCTTCCACGGTGATGTTGATAGCGGTTGCCCCGGCTTCCAGGGAATTTCTGGCTATATCCAGGATGTGATAGGCCAGCTCTTCCATACATCCCCCTCCTTGAAATGGTCGTTGATGGAATACCGCTTGAAACCGGCAGGGTTTATTTGTTTGAGGACGCCTGACGGTAATTGTCCAGGACCTCTTTCAAGCGGGCGGGAACCAGCCGGGCATGAACATCCTGGTCCACCGTGATTACCGGCCCGAGCCCACAGGCCCCCAGACAGCGGACCACTTCCAGGGAGAACTCTCCGTCATCGGTGGTATCCCCCGGTTTTAAACCCATTTCTTCCTGCAACTGGTTGAGCAGTTGGCCGGCACCCCGGACATAACAGGCCGTGCCCTTACAAACGCTGATCTGGTGTTTACCCTTGGGTTTGGTGGTAAAGAAAGAGTAAAAAGAAACCACTCCATAAACCCGGCTCAATGGAACATTCAGGGTCAGGGAAACTTTTTTGAGCACTTCCTTAGGTAAATAACCGTAGATATTCTGGGCCTGGTGTAAAACCTGGATCAGGGCGCCGGGCTGCCCCCGGTGCCTTTGCAGTAACTCTTCCAGCTTTCGGGTCAATTCACCACCACATGTACATGCCGTTCCCATTTTTATCCTCCTCAAAATAGTCATCGGTTTTCCTGTCATTAAATACTGCCACTATTCTTTTATTTGCGAATATTTCATCCATCACCCCCTTTCCCGGTGACCATGGCATGGTTTTTGCAAAAGCCAGTACAGCTTTCCGGCGGCCGTAAAGTTGTCCAGAGGGGTGGAAAATAGGAGCAGCTGTTCCTTCATAGCGGCCTCAATGGTATCGGGGTTGGGAACCCGTCCTCCGGAAATAATCACTCCGGCCAGCCCGGTCAGGGAGGCCACCGCCACCACATTGCGATGCCTTTGAATGGTGATCCACAGGTTCCCCGGCTGTGCTCTGGCCAGCACGTCACTGAGCAGATCACCACAGTAGGCCCCGGTTATTTCCCGGTTGCCGTCCATGGGTGTGTAGGGGGTTAAATGCAGGGTCTTGATAATTTCTTCCCATGTGTTCAGCTTTCCCCATTCCCTTCCTTGCCCTGTTTCCACTCCCTGCCCATGGCCGGGGGTTGTTTTTGGGCCAGCTCCACCATTTCCGCCGCCAGCAACTGCAGCCGTTCCCGCAGTTCAAAGATACAGTAACTGCGCTGGGCATAGCCCTGGACGATGTCTTCGGCCAGGGCGCGGCAACTGGGTGATCCGCAGGATCCACAGTCCAGTCCGGGGAGTTCCCGGTGGATTTTCTCCGCTTCCTCCAGCCTGGTCAGGGCCAGCTGTACGTCGCCGGCCAGCTTGAGGGCGGGCCGGGGTAAAATGGGGGCATCCAGCCGGTAATAGGCGGTGTCCCGGGGAAAGGTTACGGTTTCTTCCGGGTGGCTGTATGCCTTAACCAGGTTACGCATTCTCACCCGGGCTACGAAGGGGTTTTGCGGCACCAGGGGGCCGCCGATGCAACCGCCGGTGCAGGCCTGGGCTTCCAGGTAATCTATATCCGTGAGACCCCCCCGTTCTATTTCCTCCAGAACACTGATTACGCTGTGTATCCCGTCCACGGCTAAAAGGGATCCTGTTTTTATGGCCTCATTTTCCCCTCCCGTCCGCCCCCAGCCGATGCCCAGGCCCGAGGCCAGGGGATTCAGCCGGGGGGATGATGGTGTTTCCAGCCGCCGCAGGATCTCGCCGTAGATCAGGGACATGGAAATGGCCCCGTCCACATTGGATTTTCCGCTGAAGGGTTGTTTTACCGCCGTTACCTTGGCCGGACAGGGAGTGATGAAAAAGATGCCCACTTCCCCGGGAGAAAGGCCATGTTCCCGGCAGGCCTTCTGCCGGGCCAGCCTCCCGGCAATTTCCATGGGGGATTCAATGGGGATAATATGCTCCAGCAGGCTGTGAAAGCGCACCTGCATCAGCCGGATCACGGCCGGGCAGGCGGAGGAAATCAACGGCCGGGGGTGGACCCCCTTTAAGTACTCCCGGATGGCCCAGGAAACGGCCTCTGCCGCCACCGGCACTTCAAAGACGGCATCAAAGCCCAGGGTTAAAAGGCCGCCCAAAACCACTTCCGGAGGGATTTCCGGCTTGAACTGACCATAAAAGGAAGGGGCCGGCAGGGCAATGGTATATTTATAATCCCCCAGTTTTTCCAGGCCGTCGGTAATGGCCAGCTTGGCCTGGTTGGGGCAAACACGAATGCATTCCCCGCAGTCTATGCAGCGTTCCTCTATGATACGGGCTTTACCTTTGCGCACCCGGATGGCTTCCGTGGGGCAATGTTTGATGCAGTTGGTGCAACCCTTGCATTTTTCCTCATCGAGCCTGACGGAGTGGAAGTATTTTTGCACCAGTTTCTCACCAACTTTACCGGATATTTTCAGGAACTGCGCAGGCCGGCCTGATAGAGGATACCGCACGCCTCAAACATAAACATGGGGGTCTTCAGGAGGGGGATTCCCTTCTCCCGGGCCTGGGCGATTATCTCTTCCCCCGGCACCTTGCCCCGGACAAAAACAATGGCCCGTGCTTCGATCATTTCCGCGATGCGTATAATTTGAATATTGGTTAATCCGGTGAGCAACAGGCAGTCGGGCCGGGCAAAACACAGTGAATCGCTGATCAGATCACAGCCGAAGCCGCCGGTTACCTCCAGTTCCAGACGGTCTTTGCCCCAGAGCACATCCGCCCCCAGCAGTTCACGAATCTTTTTGAGCCTGATGGCTGCCCACCTGCCATAAATAAATTTTAGAGTGAATGGATATGTATTATAATAAATGATTATTGAAATTAATTAGATAATTTTATTAAATGAATAATACACGTTTTCAGAACAGCGATACAAGTCCGGCAATGATTAAAATATCAACATTTGGTGGATATTACACGCTCTTATGCGGTTATTCGCTTGCGTACGAAAAAATTTAATCGGGGAAATTCTCTTTAAAATAATCAAGCCTTGAAATTCTTCCTTATTGTCGGTAGTGACATTTTTTGTCCCCAATGGGTTAAAAAAATCGCCGGAACGGCGAGGGCAAAAGATTTGATTCTGACGTTGATCATCCCGGGGAAAAACCCAAAAGGCTTTTTCGCCGGGGGATCTCGTGTTGTTGGAATGCCCGACCTTCAACCCTTGACCACTCCCAGGGGCTGCAGGCGAACTTTCATTTCCACCAGGTCCTTCTGATCCTCCATGACCTGATCGATGTTCTTGTAAGCCTGCCGGCACTCCTCGGCCACGTCCCCCTTTCTGGCCTTGAACAGTTCAATTCCCAGGGACTGCATGTCTTTAATCACCGATTCCACGGCAATGCGGCGCCTGGCCTCATTGCGGCCCATGACCCTTCCGGCGCCGTGGGAGCAGCTGGAGAAGCTTTCCGGGTGGGCCAGGCCCCGGCAGATGTAGGAGGGGCTGCCCATGGAGCCGGGAACGATGACCTCGCCCACGGCCCGCACCGCCCCCTTGCGGTGAACCATCACCTGCCGGCCGAAGTGTTTTTCCATGGCTGCGTAGTTGTGATGCACATCCAGCTGTTTCCCGCAGGCAAACCCGGGCAGTATGGAGCGGCAGATGTCCAGGACCACGTTCATCATGTGCCTGCGGTTTTCCCGGGCAAACTCCAGGCAATATTCCATGGCGGCCAGATAGTTCTGCCCTTCTTTGCTATCCACGGGCAGGCAGGCCAGCTGCCACTCCCGGGGGATGGGGGAGCCGGACCTTTCATTTAGCTGGACGGCCAGCCGGTTGTAATAATCGGCCACCTTTTTGCCAAAGTTCCGGGAGCCCGAATGGAGCATGATCCATATGAAATCCCGGTCATCCCGCTGGATTTCAATAAAGTGATTGCCCCCGCCCAGGGTGCCCAGCTGATAGCGGGCGTTTTTCAGTTCCTCCCGGATCACCGGTACATCGGGGGCGCGGTCAAACAGAGGGCTGTGCTGGGGCTTCTTGTGGTGATTGAACCCGGTGGGAATGGACCGCTGCACCTGGTTTAAAATGTTCCTTAACTTTGACCGTACATCCTCCACCGTCTGGTTGGTTTTAACAGCCCTTACGCCGCAGCCCACATCCACGCCCACGGCGTTGGGAATGATCACCCCTTCGGTGGCCAGCACTCCGCCGATGGGCATACCGTATCCCTGGTGAACGTCGGGCATCAGGGCTATGTGAAAACGGGCATGGGGGTGATTGGCCAGGTGGCGGGCCTGCTCCATGGCTTCCTCTTCCACCAGCCGGGCCCAGACTTTGATGGGTAATTTTTCGGTGTTAATTTCTCTCACTGCCGTCACCTCTTTTATAGTAAATGTTCAGTGACCACGCTATGGTGCCGATGGTGGCGGTTATACTGAATAATTACTGAAAACAGCCCTCCATCGTCGGACATCAGTCGCCGGGTTTAGCAACCCGGCGCTCACGGGTACCGGGAAGCTATAAATTTCCGAGGCTTTAATCCTGTGCATTTTGACCAAACAATAGCTAAATGCCGGTGAGTTCTGGGCAGATTAAACTCGTTTAACCGCCAGTTGTTCGCCCATTCCGGCAGAAAACAGCAGTTCCCGCGGGCCATGTCCACGGAATATGTTATATTATACCATTTACCGGGCTGCGCAACCACATATATCCCTTTTGTGCCCGAACCCCATAAAATTGTTCTAAATGCACATACTTATTTCAGGCAACGATCCTGTTTCCCGGTTCTCTGCCCGCCCGGGCCCGGTGGGTATGATTGCCGGAATGGACCGGCAGGCATTTATGGGAATCTGCCCCTGAAAACCCAGGGGCGCCTGTCCCGGGGATCGGGCGGGGCGTCGCCCGTCAGGGCGACAAGTGTATTCACAAACATCCTGGTGATGCAAAGGGGGAAGGAACTAATGACCTGGCTGGATGCATTGGAGGATCGGCCCAATCCCGGCATGCAAAGACAGCAGATGTCCTTTCATGTGCGCCAGGCTCAGGATGCGGCCTACCAGATGGGAGTAATGCTCAGCCAGCTGGCCGCCTCCCAGCCGGCCCTGGCCCGGCAGTTCAGCCAGCTGCAGCAGTTAAACGCCCGGGTGGGCGACCTGTTGCAGCAGGTGCAGAAGGAACTGGACCCGCCTGGATAATTCAGGTGGGTGTAGCCGGCCCGGCCGTACTGGATGGATGCAGGGGGAACTGATTTACCCGGTAATAAATGGGTTGTTTCAGGTCGAACAAAACACCGCATCGGGCCGGGTGTGTTTCAGGTTGCCTTCCCATTTAACAAAGCGAGCGGATGCAAATGGGAAGGAACCGGTGCTCGCTAAAGCCTTCGTTCCTGAGGAGGCTTTTTCTTTTTGGCTTCAGCAGCATTCACTTTTCTCCACATTACCGGCAGGAGAATTGATTAGCCCGTTGAAGTATCATCTTACAAACCGGGCCGGGATATTTTTAACCAATCAGACCAGGGAGGTATTGCCATGAAAAGTAAAATTGCGGAAGCCACTGGCTTACGTTATCCTCCGGTGGCCATCATTCTGACCAATGACAGGCCGGAAGGGGCGTTACAGTTCAAGGAAGGGCGCTGGGGTTGCGTGGGGGCCATGTTTATGGCCGCGGCCAGGGGACGCACGGCGGTATTTGACCGGAAAACCTTTGGCTGCCTGGGCGGCGGTGTTGGCCTGGGGTTTGGCAACCAGTACGTGCATTTTCCGGGAGGTATTGAATATTTTATTTCCACGGGCAATAAGGAGTTTTTTAAGACCTGCAGCAGCCACATGCGCACCTCGGCCGCCCTGGAAGAAGGCGAGGGTTACTTCAAATCACCGGAAATTGCCAAAAAATTTGTGGATGCCCTGCCTATGACCGACGTACCCACCGAATATGTGGTCTTTAAACCTCTGGATCAGATGGGTGAGGAAGAAAAGCCCGAAATTATTGTCTTCCTGGCCAATGCGGATCAACTTTCCGCCCTGGCGGTACTGGCCAATTACGACCGGGGGGCCGGACAGAGCGTGATCGTACCCTTTGGCGCCGGATGCCACACCCTGTTTATCATTCCCTATAACGAGGCCAGGTCTGAACAACCCCGGGCCGTTATCGGCCTGACCGACATTTCCGTGCGCAAGCACATAGATAAGGACCTGCTTTCCTTTGCCGTGCCCTATAAGATGTTCCGGCAAATGGAAGCCAATGTGGAAGGCAGCTTCCTGCAGAAGGAAACGTGGCTGAAGGTTTTGGAGAGGAGCAGGTAACGGAAATAAAGACTATGGTCCCACATGTCGTACTGTCCCGGATCTAAGCGCCCTTCCCGCCATTCTGGGCTTGCCGGGCCTGCTGTGTTTTGGTCAGCAAGCATACCAGTGTGGCCACCAGGGACAATAACATGGCCACCAGGTAGGCATCCTGCAGTGCGGATAAAAACGGGTTTAACCCTCCCGTATGGAAAACCTGGCGGGCGGACAGTACCGCGCCGCCCAGGGCAATACCCAGAACCATACCCACATTGCGGGTGGTGGACAGGACACCACCCGCAATGCCCAGACGGTGCCTGGGTACCGCACCCATCACAGCGCTGTTGTTGGGAGACTGGAACAGGCCGGTGCCCAGACCAAACAGGCTTAAGCGCCAGGCCACATCCGCCGGTCCGGCCGGCTGGCCCAGGTCGGACAGGGCCGCGGCGGCCAGAGTACAGATTAACGAACCCAGGAAGGCCAGCCCCCGCTGGCCAATTTTATCGGACAGAGCACCGGCCAGGGGGGCGACCACCAGCACGGTGAGGGGGAAGGCGGTCATGGTGGCACCCGCCCGGCCGGCGGAATAACCCATTAACTGCTGCAGTAAAAAGGGAGTTAAAAACACTATTATATATTGGGTCATGAAATTTAACAGGGCGGCCCCGTTGCCGGCGGAAAATGTCCTGTTTTGAAAGAGCTTTAAATCCAGCATCGGTTCATCGATACGTTTTTCCAGCCGGATAAACCAGACAAGCAAAACCACTGCGGCCAGGCCCAGAAGCAAAATGGGCCATGACCAGTTGAGGGCCTGCCCCCGGCTGGCGAACAAAAGCAAAGCGCCCAGTCCGAAAAAGGCCAGCAGGGACCCGGGCCAGTCGAATGCCTGGCGCTGGCGGCTCTGTACATCGGGCAGGATTTGCCGGCACCAGAAATATGCGGCCATGCCGATGGGGATGTTTACGTAGAAAATGGCCCGCCACCCCAGGGTGTCCACCAGCAGGCCACCCAGGGTGGGGCCTAAAGCCAGCCCCAGGGCAACGGCCATGCCGTTCATGCCCAGCGCCCTGCCCCGCTCATTGGGTGGAAAAGAGGCGGTGATAATGGCCGGGGACATGGCCATGGTCATGCCGGCCCCCGTGGCCTGCAACGCCCGTAAAAATACCAGCCAGCCAAGACCGGGGGCTAATCCGCACAGGGCCGAGGTGGCCACAAAAACCAGCAAGCCAACCAGGAAGAGCCGTTTGAAGCCCCAGATATCCCCCATGCGGCCGAAGGAAAGCAAGAAGCTGCCCAGTACCAGCAAATAGGACATGGATATCCAGCCCACCGTAGCCGGATCTGCGCCAAAGAATCCCCCTATGGCCGGCATGGCAATGTAAACGATACTGGCATCGATGGGGCCCATAATGCCTCCCAGAAGGACCGCGGCCAGGATATACCATCTCCTGGCGTATTCCTGAGACTTGTCCATAATTGACACCCTTCCAAATTGATACCCCTCCAAAGGAATGAATGCAAAATTTTACAGCGGCACGACAATACCCCGGCCCGGGTTATGCCCAATGGGTGGTGCCTCCCGGTCACCCGGAAGTTTCAGCACAAATTATTGAAAGTGAAGCCCTTCCGGGCGGCCTGAAAAAAGCGGCACAGGGTATGATCCGGTTGTTTTTGCCATTGCTGAGTATAATCTGTTAACTTCTACAACCAGCCTTTTTCCAGCCAGTAGCGGTATTCCCAGTCCCACCTGTCCCTGCGTTTAATGATTACGTTCCGGAAATATTTGCGTAACCCCTCCTGCTCCCGGAGTTGCTCCGGGAATTCTTTTTTTTCTTCAATTGCCCGGGCCAGGGTGACCCCCAGGGCCCTCGCCTGCCCCAGCGGTTCCGCATCCGCCGGTATGGGCCCGTCGTCCAGGACGCAGGCCACCCGCCCCACGCTCTGCGCCCCCAGCCGCTTCAACAGCAACTCCAGATAGTCGGCCGTTTCGTCCTGGCCGGAGCCCCCGGCCGTACTCACCACCGCCCCGTATTTACCCAGCAGGCGCTGGCAGTGAATGGCATTACCCAAACGGTCAGCCCAGGTCTTGAATTGAGCTGTGACATGATAAATGTAGACCGGGCTGCCCAGCACCAGCCCGTCGACAGATAGTATCTTATCAAATAGCGAATTAAAATCGTCCTTCTGGACGCATTCCCCCAGGTGGTGACAGCGATCACAACCGAGGCAATAGTTTAATTTTAAACCCGTTAGATCAATATACTCGGTATCCGCCCCGACCGATTGGGCGCCGGCCAGCACTTCTTTAAGTAACTGTCCGGTTCGGCTGTTGTTTTTCCTGGGACTACCACAAAGGGCCACGATTTTCATATCCCGCCGGTTGCCAGGACGACAACCGGCTTCACCTCCTTTTCTTACGACTGTTTTTCCTGTGTTTTACCAATACGGAAACCAGCTTAATTATTCTGCAGGAAGCTGCAAAAAACCTCTACCAACCCGCAGTTAGACTGGCTGGCGATGCAGCAACACAGTTCGGCAACAACTTATTTTCGCCGGGAGCGGAGGGATTATTGTGACAGACCGGTTGCCGGTTTCGTTTCTTCCCCCTGCCGTCTTTTCTGCCAGAGATTGTGCCAGCGCGCCCCCAGGTCGCCGATCACCGTATACATCACCGGCACCAGTACCAGGGTAACCAGGGTGGAAACGGTGAGGCCGAATACCACCACCGTGGCCATGGGAGCCTGAGCCTCTGCCCCTTCCCCATGGCCCATCATCAGGGGTAACATGGCCAGCACCGTGGTGCAGGTGGTCATCAAAATCGGCCGCAAGCGTACGGGTCCGGCCTGGCAGAGAGCTTCCCCGGTGGAAAGCCCCTTCCTGCGCAACTGGTTGGTATAGTCCACCAGCACAATGGCGTTGTTCACCACGATGCCGATGAGCATGATTACCCCGATCAGGGCGTTCACACTGACGGCGTGGCGCATGAGCAAAAGCCCCAGCATTATGCCCACGAAGGTAGGCGGTAGCGAAAACATGATGATGAAGGGGCTGAACAGAGATTCGAACTGCCCGGCCATGACCATGTACATCAGTATGATAGCCAGTGGCATGGCCAACCCCAGAGATTTAAAGGACGAGGCCATGTCTCTGGCCTGGCCGCCGAACTGCCAGCTATATCCAGCAGGTAAATGGAGTTGGTCCAACCGTTCCTGGATGTCCCGTTGTACCTGGCCTACACTGCGCCCGAATACATCGGCCTGCACGGTTACCTGGCGCATCTGGTTTTGCCGCCTGATTACCGCCGGACCGGCCGCCGGCTCAACTGTGGCTAATGCAGTAAGGGGCACCTGCAATCCCGTGGGGCTGACCACGGTAATATCGTTAAGATGGCTGTAGTTGCGGGTGTAGTCTTCCGGCAACCTGACCACCACGTCCACCGAAGTGGAACCGGCGTTGTAACTGGTGGCCTTTGTTCCGTTATAGTCCGCATGGAGGGTGTTTAAAATCTGCTGTGCCGTAATGCCGTACTGGGCGGCCCGCTCCCGGTCGATGTTCACATCATACTCGGGATTGGTCCGATCCATCGTGTTCAAAACGCTGCGGGTGCCCGGCACCTGTCCGATCTGGCCCGCCACCAGGTCTCCCAGTTCTCGCAAAACATTCAAATCACTGCCCTGGATAACCACCTGGATGGGCATGCCCGAACGCCCAAAACCTTGCTGGGCCGCCTGGATGTTGATCTGCGCGCCCGGGATCAAAGCAACTTTCTTGCGTAATTCCTCTATCACCTGAAAAACACTGCGTTTGCGCTGAGATAGGGGTTTGAGGGTAACATTGATACTGGCCGTATTGGTGGCCGCCTGGGAAGAAATGAAGTTTCCCCCCGGACTGCCCACCACGGTGTAAACCATATCCGTTTCCGGCATATTACGGATAAGCTGTTCAATTTGTCCGACCAGCTGGTCGGTCGCGGCTAACCTGGTACCCTGATCGAGAGTGATTCTGACCGAATACTGCCCTTGATCCTGGTTGGGCATCAGTTCGAACCCGACCACCGGCAACATGGCCAGGCTGGCCGCCAGCATTAAAGCAGTGGCCGCCAGCACGGTCTTCCGGTGGCTTAAGGCCCAGCGCAAAAAATTTTCGTAGTGGGATTTTAATTCTTCCACTTTACGGGTAAAAATTACAGATGGGTTCCAGCGGCTTCCCTCCGTCATGTTTATGGTGAAGGACTTGCCCCGCATCAATTTGGACGCCAGCATGGGTACCAGGGTAAGCGCCCCTACCAGTGCAGCCAGGTGGGAAAAGACCACTGCCAGGGCCATGGGCATGAAGATCTGGGAAGCAAACCCCTGTATGAAAACAACGGGAGCAAAAACGCTGATTTGGGACAGGGCGCTGGCCATGACTGCTGTGCCCACCTCGGCCGTACCCTGCTTGGCTGCCTCCACCGCCCCGCAGCCAGCCTCGCGGTAACGGAAAATGCTCTCGATAACCACCACGGCAAAATCCACCAGGGAACCCATGCCCAGGGCCAGGCCGCCCAGGGAAATGGTATTGATGGTCTGACCGGCGAAGTACAGGGCGGCAAAGGTGGAAATCATGGCAATAGGAATCACAATGGCGATTACCGCGGTGGTACGCACCCGCCGCAGGAACAACCAGAGTACCACCAGGGCAAACAGGCCGCCTAACAGGGTGTGGATAATCACTGTATTAATGGACTGACGGATATATTTGGCCTGGTCGTTGATCACGGTCAGTTTCACGCCCGACGGCAGAACCCGGTTGATGGCCGGGATGATTTTCTGCACGTTGCTGGAAACCTGCACCGTGTTGCCGCCGGATATCTTCATTATATCCAGGCTTACACAGGGCAGGCCGTTCACCCGGGCCAGTTCCGTCACATCGGCGTATGTATCCTTGACCTGCGCCAGGTCGATAATTTTGATCGTACCCCCGGAGGGCAGGCGCACCGGTACGTTAAGTACGTCTCCAGGAGTGATAAACTTACCGTTTACATGCAGGTCGATTTCCTGGTTGCCCTTGTTGACCAGGCCGGCATCTCCCTGTATGTTATCGCTTTGTAATGCCTGGATAACCTGGGTGATGGACAGTCCGTAGCTCTGCAGCCTGGCCGGATCCACCACCACCTGGATTTGCCGTGTTCTGCCGCCGTTTACATTGACTGCCGAAACACCACTGACCTGCTGCAGGCGCGGTGTAACCACATCATCGGCCAGTTGCTTTAATTGCTCCACACCGGTGTTTTCCCCGGACAGGGCCAGGGTCATGATGGGCATGCTGTTCGGGTCTATGCGCATGATCATGGGCGCCCCGGCATCAGAGGGCAGCCTGCCCGATACCTGGTTAATCTTATCCCGCATATCTGCCACGGCCTGATCCATGTTGGTACCGTAATTAAAGCGAACGATGACCAGTGACTGCCCGTTGCGGGAAATGGAATCCACTTCATTGACGTTGGATACGGTGCTCATGACCGCTTCCACCGGTTTGGTCACCTGTTCCTCCACCACTGACGGCGTGGCGCCGCTCCAGGAGGTGGAAACCATGGCTACCGGGATGTCTATGTTGGGGTAAAGATCCACCGGCAAAAGCGGCAGCGCCACCAAACCCAGGAGGATCAGAGCCACCATGCACATAGAGATGAGCACGGGGCGGTCAACGGAGAGATCGGCTATTTTCATTGTTTTGCCCCCTGTTTGATCTGGTTGATCATCCCAGTGGCCCCGGCCTGATCGGCGCTTTGCACCACCGTCACCCTGCTGCCGTCGGAAAGCAGGTTCTGACCGTTGATCACCAGTTGCTCCCCCGGCTTTAACCCGCTTAATACCACTGCCTTATCGCTGGATACAGCTCCCAGTTGCACCATGTGCATGTGAGCCACGCCATTTTCCACGGTAAAGACTTCACTTCCCTGGGGAGTTTCCACCACCGCCTGTACGGGAATGACAATACCCGGCTGGGTTTTTAAACCGGTAAATACCACCGACGCCGTCATGCCCGGCAACATGCTCCGGTCGGGGTTGGCGATCTGGATCTTTACCGGATAGGCGTGGCTTACCTGATCCGACACCGGGCTCACTTTGGTCACTTTACCCGGAAAGATTTTTGCACCCAGGGCCGGCACGGTGATCTGCGCCTCCGTACCGGGATGGATGTCGGCAATAATCTGGTCGGATACATTTACCGTTACCTGCAGGGGATCAATCTGGGCAATGTTGAACAATGTCGTCTGGGGTGAAACCATCTCGCCCACTTCAATGTTTTTACTGGCCACCACTCCATCTACCGGAGAGGTAATGGTCAACTCGCTCAACTGTTCCCGGATAATGGCCGCCGCCGTTTGATCTTTATTCAGTGTAGCACGGGCCACCGCAACGTTGTCTCCACTTTCAGCCAGTTTTAAAGCTTTTTCCTTTGCCTCTAATTGTGACTGGTCGTTTTCCATTTTCAGGCGGGCCTGTTCCAATTGCTGTTTGGTGATGGCACCGCTGTTATATAACCCTTCGTAACGTTGATAATCCGTCCGGGACTGTTCATAATTGGCCCTGGCCTGGTTCAAATCCGCTTTGGCCTGGGCCAATGAATTGGCAGTTCCGTCCAGCGCGCTTTGCAACTGCGCTTCGTCCACCTGGATCTGTGCCTCAATCTGGGCCAGTTGTCTTTGCAAGTCACTGGGGTCAAGTTGAGCCAGCACCTGTCCGGTATGTACGGCTTGTCCTATATCCACGTACACCGCCTGCACCCTGGCCGCCACCTTTGTTCCCACAGCGGTCTGCAGGTTGGCGGAAACCGTTCCCGTCAGCGTATTCACGCTGGACAAATCGCCTAACTGCACCGGTACTGTCTGCACTGGCACGGTCTGCATTCCCTGTCCCCGGATGGCGGTGGAAGAGGGTTTGCGGCCATGAATGGCAGCCGCCGAAATTGCAAATACCAGTACCAATACCACCGCTCCTGAAATAATTATTTTTTTCCTGACAAGTAATCTTTTAAACAAATATACCTCCCCCAAATTTCCCTTTCATTTTTCTTTGAACAACCCGTCTCACCGGGTGGTATAACAAACGCCAGCCGCGCCAGATCTGCCAAAGGGCGCCGGCGATTCTTTCATTATAACATTCTCCTCCGCGTTCATTAAAAACACTCGCCTTTCCAAGGTTTATTATACCTTTAAAAATTTTGATTGTAAATTATTTTTAGATTAAAATCTTAATAAATATTCCCGTTAATGTAGAAGGTTGCGGTTGTCTTTTTTTCAAAAGTTAAACAACCGGTAATCTGTTTTATCAAACAGGACACTGCCATGATAGGCTTCACCGTCCATTAATACGGAACGAGCTCCCTCTAAGTCCCCGGCAGGAACAGCTATTAGAAGGCGGTTTGTATCGCCTTCTATCTGAACTGGCGGCAGATTAAGGCTGTTCCGGGCGGGCATCAGCACCTGTACTTGCCGGCCGGTAATCCTGTAATCCAGGCGTTTAACTGTACCATCGGGGAAGAAAAAGCGCATGTCCAACCGGTAGCTCACCCGGGATGAAAATGGCTGTACGGTTTGCAGAACCAACCACAGGCGGTCCTGTTGGCGCAGCATGCCCACGGCCGACAGGTCGGGGTTCCTTTCCAGCCGGTAAAAAAAGCGGTAAAAGCTGCTGTTGGCCCTGGCGTCCCGTACCAGGGAAATAGAATCCGTCTGTTTGGAAATGGCCAGCGATTCGTTATAGTCCGGTACCACCGGTATCTTACTTGTGCCGAATAATTCGGTGCTTCTGATAAAGGCGCGTAAAAATGATCCCATAACCTTCTTCTGGGTGTCATAGCAATTTATCGCACTGGATTTTAAATTTATTTCTTCTGGCGATAAGGGGACTTCCATCCAGTTAGTACCTATGCCGACCATTTCTTTTGGTGGTCGAAGAGGTTTACCGGTCTCGGGCCTGAGCGGTTCCGGCCAGTAGCCGCGGTGTACCAGATAAGTGTACAGCTTTGCCTGATAATTCATTTTAGTTAGAGTGTAAAGGACAAAGGCGTTTACGGCCCAGTGATCAGGGTGCTCATCCCCCGGATCGGGTACATAGATGTCCGTAGGTTTAAATTCAGTGATGATTTTCGTCAGGGTTTCAACCACCCTTTCGCCGCAATAGGGAACGCCGGGCTGCCAGGCATTGGTGTAGGGCACCTGGCTGCTGCCGTTTATGCCGGTAAAAGGGCAATCATGATCCCAGTAATTATCCCAAAGGTGGCGCATCCCGCCATCGGGGAAACCCAGGAAAATGACGTCATCCTCCGGCAGTCCAAGTGTTTCCATGGCCCGTATGGTTTCCAGTCGCCGGGTTTCACCCAGCTTTTTATAATCGCCGGCGGTAACATCATGTTTACCCGTAAAGGCCCGGGCTGCCTTGGTAAATCCGTCGCCGTAAGTAACAATTATCACCTTAACCGGGGTACCCTGTTTTACTGCCCGGGCGATTATACCGCCGGACCCCAGGGTTTCGTCATCCGGGTGTGGGGCTACCACCAGCACTCTATATACGGATATATTACCTGAACGAATATTGACTCCGAACCATTGGGGGTAAAAAAAATAAAAGAACAGACCTGTGATCAGAAGAAGCGAAACCAGGGCCACGACCAGAAACATCCATTTTCTGGATATCAGTTTTATTTTTCCGGGCAACAAATCTCACTCCCAGTGACATGCTCCTGGTGGAAAAACACGGTGGAAAAATAACCGCCGGCAACCGGTCGGGCGGCGGATGCGAAATTGGCATTTTTCTTCCAGCATACGGTTCGTAGGTAAATTACGATAACTGCGCACTGTAGATGGGTACCCGCACCGGCTTAATGGGCTGGAACATTCGGGTCAAATACGGACAGCCGCATCCTCTTGAACCGGTGGTAAAAATTATCACAATAGCGCAGCCCGGGCCTGGCAAACAGTTTTTCTTTGAAAGCGGTATATTGAATCCTCCAGAGCAGATCTTGCGCGGTAACGTCGGGGTTCCCCACGTCCAGGCGCGGAATGGCGAAGGGGTCGGTTTTTGCCGTTACCATGCCAGGCTGGGTGGTGTAGCAAAACCGGTAACCGAGCGACTGCGCTATTTCGACCAGCGGTTGGTTATAAGCCCCGTATGGCCAGGCAATTTGCTCCACCGGCTGGTGCAACTCCTTCTCCAACCGGTCCCGGGCGGTGGCCAGGTCGTTGATTACCCTTTGTCGGTACTCATACTCCGTTTCCAGGCGATTTTTTCCGGGGAGCCAGATCCGGTTAGTCAGGACGGGTTTGGGATTACCCTCCGGAGTAGTCGGCGCGCAGTAATGGCTGTGGTCCGTATGAACGAAAAAACTGATTCCGTTTGCCTGCATTTCCCGCATCTCCGGCCAGGTGAGGTATTCCAGGCCGCCTACTTTCTTGCCTGCCCAGGCAGTAATCATAAAGCAGGTAGCAGGCATTTCCCGGCTTTTCAATTCCGGGTAGGCATAACGGTAAAACGAACGGTAGCCGTCGTCAAACGTGATCACCACCGCCTTTTCCGGCAAAAGGGCCTTCCCTTCCAAAAAACCGGCCAGTTCCCCGGTGGAAATTACGTGGTAGTCGTGATGCAAAAGGGCGTCGAGGTGTTCCTGGAACAACCGGGGGGTAATTGCAAAAGGCCTATCAGGTGCCGGGTCGATATGGTGATAGACCAGCACGACCGCTTCGTCCGTGTACGGTGCCCAGAGAAGATTGTTCATTTTATATCTGGCGAAAACCAGGAGAAGAATGGCGATTAATACTACGCCAAGTGTTCCCGCCGTTATTTTGCGCAACTTGTTCCACCTGAATACTTAATAATGGGTGACCTTCTTAATATTTTTCGCCTTCAACAGCAGAAATCCTCTCCAGGTGACCAGACATTTTCAATAGATTATGGGGTTGGCTGGGTGCAAAAACAGGCAATTCCTGAAAATAGGAATCAAACAGAAAATATTCATTTGAGAATTTTACCATTGGGACAAAGGCTAACCCGGATTGTACACGCAGTACATCGTAGCCGTTGACAAACCCGTACCCGTTATTTTAAAATGGTTTTGGTTAAAATCACCTGGAACTGATAAAAACTGAATAGACTTCCTCGTTAGGTGAGGCTTCTGCATAGAGCACACGTCACTGCCCGGAAATGTCGAAAGACACCAATGGGTTAACAGGTATGGCCGGATTAAGGCTTTACCTAATGTGACTGAGGCTTTATTCAGTCTCTAGCTATGTATGTGCCAAAGCTCGAACGAGTGAGGAAGATGATCGATGTTTTTGCCATGGAGAAATGAACTTCCTCGCTTGACGGGGAAGTTTATTTTTTGTGGAAAAAGATTATACTCCAGCAGGAGGTGGTTTTATGGACGCCGGGCCCGGTGATAGTAGTGGCAGTTGGATACGGAAAATCGCTCCGGTTGTCCGGCCGCCTCTTTCAAAGGGGGCCGGCAATCCGGAAATATTTAAGGAGGGATTGCCGGTGGAACAAGTAAGGGTGTTGGGTGAGTTCTTCTACAGTCAGGTGCAGGGTAAGCCGATTTATGACGAAAAGGGCCGGAAAGTGGGTCAATTGCGGGATATGGCCGTCCGCTGGGACGGTATTTGCCCGCGGGTAACCGGTATAAAATACGCCCGGGGAGTACAGAAGCATATCGGGATTGGCCAGATTGACCGTTGGGATGAGCAGGGTTTAAGACTCAGGGGCGAGTTGTCGGAAAACGATCTCTCCACTTTGAAGGAAGACGAAATTTACGCCGGTAAGTGGCTGCTGGATAAACAGATCATCGACCTGAAAGGGTCAAAAGTGGTGCGGGTAAACGATATCAAACTTTCCTGGGTGCGCCACGGGGAGACATACGATGTCATTTTGCTGGCCGTGGACATCGGCCTGCGGGGCCTGTTCCGGCGCCTCGGGGTGGAGTTCCTGGTCAAAAAGATGGAGCAGCACCTGGTGGGCTGGCAGTATATCAAGCCGCTGGAAAATTTGACGGCCAACTTGCGCCTGCGCCAGGAACAGGACCAGATCAGCCAGCTGCACCCGGCGGATATCGCCGACATCATCGAGGAACTGGACCACCGGGAGCGTGCCGGCTTCATTAATCACCTGGACAACGAAACGGCCGCCGAGGCGCTGGCGGAAGCGGATCTGAACACCCAGGTGGAAATCATTGAGCGCATGGACAGTGAGCGGGCCTCGGATATTCTGGAGGAGATGCCCCCCGACGAAGCCGCCGACATCCTGGGCGAATTGCCGGAGGAAAAGTCCCGGGAACTGCTCAACCTGATGGAACCGGAAGAAGCCGAGGACGTCCGGGAATTGATGGGCTACCCCGAGGATACGGCCGGCGCCCTGATGACCACCGAATACATTGGCTTTCCGGCCGGCATGACCGCCGAGGGGGCGATCAACCGTCTGCGGGAACTGGCGCCTTCGGCGGAGACCATTTACTACCTGTACGTGGTGAATGAGCAGGGGGTCTTGCAGGGGGTAATTTCCCTGCGCGACCTGATCATCTCTCCGCCGCAGGCCGCTCTTGGCGAGTTCATGCGTACCCGGGTGGTGAGTGTCAATCACCACGACGATCACCGAAAAGTGCTGGACGCGGTAACAAAATACAACCTGCTGGCCGTGCCGGTGGTGAATGACCGGGGCGTGATGCTGGGCATTATAACGGTGGATGACGTGCTGGAAACACTGGTGCCGAATCGCAGCGGCCTGGACGGCTTCTCCCACTTCATGATCCGGCGCAAGCCCGGCCGGGGGTGGAAAGCATGAGCGGGTTAAAAAAGAGTAATCTGATGCGTTACTTTTTTACCTTCCTGGCTGTGGTTGGGCCGGGCATCATCACCGGCAGCGTAGACAACGATGCAGGCGGCATAACCACTTATTCTGTAGCTGGAGCACACTATGGGTACGATCTTCTCTGGACTCTCGTACCCTCTTTCATTGCTCTGGTAGTTATTCAAGAAATGAACGCCCGTATGGGCATTATTACCGGCAAGGGACTGGCCGATCTTATCCGGGAATGTTTTGGTGTAAAAACCACATTTTTTATCTTCGTTTGCCTTTTTATCGCGGATATTGGCAATACTACCGCCGAGTTTGCCGGGGTGGCCGGCAGTATGGAAATTCTTGGCCTCAGTAAATATTTGGTGGTTCCTCTTGCTGCCCTTCTAGTATGGTTACTGGTGGTCAAGGGCAACTACAGGACAGCGGAAAAAATCTTTCTTCTTTTTAGTGCATTTTTGCTGCTCTATATAGTTTCTGCAATAATGACCAAACCGGAGTGGGGCCAAATCTACCGGTCAATAATGCACCCCCCGTTTCACCAGAATACGGAATATTTAAGTCTGGTAATAGGGATGATCGGCACCACCATAGCTCCCTGGATGCAATTCTACATGCAATCGGCAGTGATCGAAAAGGGACTGACGGTAGAAGACTATAAGTATGCCAAATGGGACGTAATCCTGGGTGGTATTGCTACGGTGGTGGTGGCTTTCTTTATCATTGTGGCCTGTGCTTCCACCCTTTACAAGGCGGGAATTAAAATCGAAGAGGCCAGGGACGCTGCAGCTTCCCTGCAGCCTCTTGCTGGCAGAATGGCATCCGTTCTATTTGCTTTTGGCCTGTTCATTGCTTCTGTTTTCTCTGCCACTATTTTACCGTTGGCCACCGCGTTTTATATTTGTGAGGCATTTGGTTTTGAAGCCGGTGTGGATAAAACGTGGAAAAGCGCACCCGTATTCTATACTCTGTTTACAGTCATCATTATCATCGCCGTGGCAATTATTTTAATACCCGGGGCACCCCTTATTGCCATCACCATCTGGACCCAAATACTGAATGGAATCCTTTTACCGGTTGTCCTCGTTTCCATGATCCGGATGGTAAACAACAGGGATATTATGGGAGAATATACCAACAGCCCGCTTTCCAATATAATTGGGTGGATGACCATAATTATTCTAATCGTGCTAACAGCTGTCCTCTTCGTCATACCTCTGCTGGAAAAGTTACATCTAACCTGAGTCCGTGACAGTTCAGCAAATGGTCGGAAGATCGGATTGCCATTTTTGTTGTCTGCCTCTTGTGGCCTGAATAAAATTTTTATCGGCTACCAGCAGCTTAAAGGGTAATACCACGCCGGCAAAAACGGAAAAGGTAGGAACCACCAGTGAAACGGGGAAAGCGGAAAAAACAGACACCACCCTCGAACAGGGGAAAATCCATCCCACCACCCATTCATCATCCAAAGAACAGCATGAACCTGTTGCGCACGGCTAATTTCAGAATGAAAAAGTCTTCGTATTTTTCTCATAAAAAGAAAAGCACCGGTATCCCGGTACTCCTCTTTTTGTATATCATTTGGCTAGTTTAACGTAGCGCCAGCGTTACAATGGTTCCGGCAAATCCGGCAATAATGGCAATTACTGCGCCTATGGCCCAAAAACGGAGATTGTCAATCCGCTCGCCTAGCTTTTCTTCCACATGATCAATCCGGCTAGTCAGCTTGCTTTCCACCCGGTCAATCCGCTCTGTAAATTTCTCGTCCAGGCGGTCGATCCGCTGAAGCAGGAAAAAGAATTCCTGGGACACCAGATGACGCGGCGGTTCATTGCCGGGCGGTTGTTCGCTGGTGGCCGCCATCTCCTTGATCGCTTCTTCCGGCATGGCCATCACCTGCCTTCATCACCTCCATTTTACACTGACAAAAGAGCAAAAACAATCCTTTTTACCTTACGCTGGTTTATAGTATTTACCGGCAGGGGTTCCCCCCACTAAGTGCAAGACCTTTTTCGGGGTATTGTATGCAGAAAAATTAAAAACCCCCGGTTTTCGATCCCCGGAGGCCTTGATTTTACTGGGTTGGTGCGGCAGAAGGGACTTGAACCCCCACGGGCTTTCCGCCCACAAGAACCTGAATCTTGCGCGTCTGCCAATTCCGCCACTGCCGCATTTTCATTGACAACTGTTATTCTATCATACCAGGGAGTATTTTGACAAGGGGTAATTTCAGGAGGCTTACAACACCCTTTCTTTCCGGCGATTATTAGTCTACAAAATTGTTAAGGGAATGTCAAGGTGTTTTTTGTCGCGAAATGTGTATCCCTTTAAAATCTCACGGAGCGCAGGCCGGGCGGTTGGAGTGGTTCACCCGCTGGTGAAATGGTCGTTTAAAAAATCTCCCGGGCGATCCGGGTCAACTGAGCCAGGTTGCGGCATTCAAGTACTCTTCGGCAGTAAGGGGCATACAGGCCCATGATGCTGTCCTCCCCTTCCCAGTGTTCCCGGGGGGCCGGGTTCAGCCAGATCACCTGCCGGGCGCGGCGGCAGATCTCCTGGAAATGGTCCACTTCGGGCGGCTTGTAGTTGTTCCGGGCATCACCCAGGATAATCAGGGTGGTTTTATTGTTTAAAACCGTCAGGTACTCCCGGCGGAACTGCTTCCAGACGGATCCGTAATCGGAAAAACCGGTCTGCCAGATGCCCGTCTGGCGCTGGATGTGGACCAGCGTCCGCTCCAGGTCCTGGTTTTTAACCAGCCCGGTGATCTCGGCCACTGCGTCCACAAAGGCAAAGGAACGGGCCAGCTGGAATTTGTTCTGCATGGTATGGACCAGGAGGAGCATGAACCGGCTATAGGGGGCGACGGAGCCGGACAGGTCACACAGGAGCACCACATCGGGCCGGCCGGGTTCGCGGCGCATGTGGCAGAGCTGCAGGGGCACGCCGCCGGTGGTGGCGGCCAGGCGCACGGTGCGGGCTATATCCACCATGCCGTGGGGGGACGGTTTGTGGCGGTAGCCAGGGCGGGTGGCCAGTTGCCGCCCCAGCCGTACCACCTGGCGTTTTACTTCGGCCAGTTCCTCCGGATTGAGATGGGCAAAGGATCGTTCCGCCAGGTTTGCCCGCCGGGCCATATTTTCCAGTTCCCTTTCGGGCTGCTGCCGCCAGCGTTTTTCTTCTATACCTGTGCGCAATATATTTTCCAGTTTGCGGAGCTTTTCACGCCAGATAAGTTTTTGGGCTTCTCTCATGGAAGGTTGTTCCAGATGTTCCCGCACGGTGTTCCAGTCCAGCAGGGCCTTCAGCCCGGTCAGCGTTTCCTGCACACTTTCCCCTGCCCCGTTGTTGGCTTCCGTAAGGGCGGACAGTGCCTCCGCGGCCAGGGTGGCCAGTTCCTCTTCCCCGCCCCTTTCCAGGACCATAAAAAGGCGGTTGTAGAGGGGCACCTGCTTGAAAGCGGTTGTCCGGTCCCTTTGCCATCCCCTTGCCACGGCAACACCGGTTTCCCTTCCGGTGGCCTGCCCGCCCGGTCCACCACCCCGGCCAGAGTTGCCTTCCTCCCCTTCCCGGGCACGGGCCATTTCCTGCCGCAGCCAGTCCTTCATCTGTGCCAGGCGGGTGGAAAATTCCTGTGGGGTTAAGCGGGGAGCGGGGTTGGGGATGGCCGGTTTTTGTGGTGTGGGGATGGGAGCCGGCCCTTTGGCCGCAGTGCGCAGGTAAAAGTGGAATAACTTTTCCAGTTCCCTTTCGTTTACCCTTCCCTTGGCCAGGGTGGTCTTTACCGCCAGCAGGAAATTTTCCCGGGAGGGTTCCAGCAGAGTCAGGGCGTGCATCAGGTCCAGTACTTCCCCGGTGGATACCGGTATGCCGGCCAGGCGCAGGTACCGGCAAAAGGCAATAAGAAGGTCAACCAAGCTCCATCCCTTCCTAAACTAACAATGGTGAGCAATTTAAATGGCACTGGCCGTAACTCGTGCGGTAAACTGTTTAATGTCATGATATAATTGTTTTAGTTTATCAGCGGCAGCAGGATCCAGCAGGTTTACCGCAGCCTTGATTTCCATCCTGCGTTGTTTAATGTCATAACAGGCCTGGAAAGGTTCCCGGCGGGTGAAGAGGTGAAACTGGCGGTCTTTGTTTAACCCCAGGTTACGGATCAGTTCCCCCGGTTCCAGGGTTACCTGTTCAATTTCCTGCTGCAGGGAAATTTCTTTTATTCCCAGCGGATCGACCAGTTCTTTGATTAGTGCCGGGGTCAGCAGGTCCACCCTTTCCAGGTACAGTTCCACTGTTCCCTCCCGGTTGCCCTGGCGAAAGGTCAGGTGGTTTTGCCGGTCGAAAAAGGCCCGGTAGGCTTCTTCCCCTTCCAGGTAAGAGATTTGCCCGGCGAAGTGGTTCAAAAAGCGGGCGCGGTTTTCCGGGGATATATCCGTTTTGGCCACCGCTGCCAGTGCCCCGGCCACCGGCTGGAACCGGGGCCCCGTTGCTTCCGGGGTGAATACCTGGAGCACTTCCACCAGGGAGATTTTATTAATAACCTGGCGGCAATGATGTTCCGCATCCCGGAAATGGGTGATAAACTTGATTTTAGCTGTGGCCACGCCACCCTGGACCATCAGGGACACCGGGCAGGTTACCCGCACATCCCTGGACTGCCAGGAAAGTTCAAAGTTACCGGCCAGTTCACCGGCCTCCAGGTCCAGGTGCTCCAGCAAGGAGAGCCTTTCCATAATTTCCGCCGGCGGCCGGGCCGTGGCCGTAACCAGGATTTTCTGGTCGGTGGCCGGTTCAAAATAGGAGGGCCCGTATGCGTGGGGAATAATGGTAAAAAGGCGGGGGACCAGTTTTTCCGCCCATTCCCACTTGCCGGTGCTAAAATAGAGGTAGTTCCGTCCATCAGTCATGTGCAGCCCGTTCACCCGGAGCGTATTTCCGCTGGTGCACAGGCCCGGCTGTCCGGCCAGGAAGGTCAGCACGGCCGGCTTTAAATCCATATTGCGGGTCAGAATTTCTATGCGCACGTTTTTCTTCCCCCGGCAACCTGCGAGTCTCCTTCTTTATATTTTGCAACTTTATTTTCTTACGTCAAGGGAATACGGGCCACCAACTTACCATTTCAGGATTTTTCGCCCGGCTGCCCGGTACTCCCTGCTACGAGGTGTTTTTGATTAACTTCTGTTATGGCTACCATTGTGCAAAGCATAAAACCGGTAAAAATGGGAGTTGGAGCGGTTGGGGTTTCCTATCGCGAAGCAGCTTTTAAGGGCGGGCAAATATGATACGAAAGGAGCGCAGTCCTGGTTGCGGCGAGGCCCCCTGAGAATGATCAGCAGGTAACCAGGATTGATAAACCATGTCTCTTTTTCGCAGTGTGCGCAGTGTGGCTGACGGTCTCCTGCAACAACAATACCTGTGTAACCGTCAGGCGGCCACGACCATTTTCCTGGCCGCCCGTTTGGGCAAGCCGCTGCTGGTGGAAGGCCCGGCCGGGGCGGGCAAAACGTCTTTGGCCACCGCCCTGGCCGGAGCGTTGCAAACCCGTTTGATCCGGTTGCAGTGTTACCCCGGTCTGGATGAGGCAAAGGCCCTTTACCAGTGGAACTATCAAAAGCAGTTATTATACATCCAGGCTGTCATGGGAAAGGAACGGGGCTGGGAAGAACTGCGGCAGGATATTTACACACCGGACTTTTTGCTGGCCAGGCCCCTGCTGGAGGCTTTTCTGGCCGATGAACAGGTGGTTTTGCTGGTGGACGAAGTGGATAAAAGCGACGAGGAACTGGAAAGCTTTTTCCTGGAGGCCCTGTCCGAGTTTCAGGTAACCATTCCGGAACTGGGAACCGTCCGGGCGAAGCACATTCCCTTTACCCTGCTCACCAGCAACAACACCCGGGAATTAAGCGACGCCCTGAAGAGACGCTGCCTGTACCTTTATCTTCCTTATCCCGACCCGGAACAGGAGCGGGCCATTATTGCCCTGAAGGCCCCCGGACTGAACAGGCAACTGTCCGGACAAATAGTGGAATTCGTCCAGACCCTGCGCCGCCTGCCCCTGAAAAAAAGCCCCAGTATTGCCGAAACCCTGGACTGGGCCCGCACCCTGCTGGTACTGGAAGCCGGCCAGCTGGATGCGGATGTGGTGGCCGGTAGCCTGAATGTCCTCCTCAAGCACCGGGAGGATGTGGAAAGGGTCCGGGAACAGCTGGATGGTTTGCTGCCGGAGGTTGGGTCAAAGGAGCAGGCAACGTCCCCTGGTGAAATTGGGCTTCCTTCCCTTTCCATAACTGCGGATGAGGAAGAAGGGGATCAGGAGCCGGTGGATCTTTCCCGGTTTAACTTTTAAAGTGTGCCAATTCTGTCGACCTGTTGCGGGCATGATGTTTTCCCGCTCACTCCTGTGTTCAGTGTATAATGTGCACCCAGGTTTCCTCGAAAACAATGGGAAAAACGAGCGTTCCCATGGTAGCTGCTGAAAAATATCCGGCTAGCAGGGAATCACTTTCACCAGCACCTTGCGCTGCCGGGGGCCGTCGAACTCACAGAAGAAAATTCCCTGCCAGGTGCCCAGCAACAAACGGCCGTTGCTCACCAGGACGGTTTGGGAAGAGCCGGTCAGGCTGGCTTTAATATGGGCGTCGGAATTTCCCTCCAGGTGGCGGTAGTCTCCGTTCCGGGGCACGGCTTTTTCCAGATGGGCCAGAATATCCCGGACCACCGAGGGGTCGGCATGTTCATTGATGGTTAACCCGGCGGTGGTATGGGGCACATAAATATGACAGACGCCTTCCTCTACCTTTTCTGCCTCAATGATCCGGCGGATCTGGGGTGTGATGTCCAGCAGCTGGCATCGTTGGGTGGATTGGACGTTAAATGTATGGATCATCCTCTGTTCCGGTCCGTAAAACCCGGTGTTTGTGCCGGGTGCTCCCTTTGCAGACCGGATTCCATCTCCTTTCCACAGGGATTTACCTGTCCGGTGGCGCCATTTGTAAGGGAGCGGTGATTGCCGGGGGATTTTATTCCGTGGGGATATCCTTCGTGGCAGTTTTACGGTGCGTTTCCTATCGGTAAACGGGCCAACTTCACGGCCAGCATTACCGCCTCCCGGGCGCCGGCGGCTCTGTGGATGTCGTCCCCATGACCCGGCCGGTCAAGGTTCCAGGTATGAAGACCAACCACCGGTTTTCCCATCTTCAGGGCCAGGCCGATCTCCGAAAGGGTGCCGTAGCCGCCGCCAATGGCAATGAGCACATCGCAGGCACAGGCAATTATGGCGTTACGGGCATCTCCCAGTCCGGTGGCCAGGGATACGGAAAGATAGGGGTTGCCCTCCCGGCGGTCATGACCGGGCAGAATGCCGATGACCAGCCCACCGGCCCGGCGGGCGCCCCGGGCGGCGGCCTCCATAACACCCCCGCGGCCGCCGCAGATTAATACAGCCTTTTGTCCGGCAATTTCCCGCCCCACTTCTTCAGCCAGCTTTTTCTCGACTGAAGTGCAGCGGGCACCGCCAATCACACCAATGTACGTCATTTCTTTCATATTTATTCGAGCCCCAACCCCTCACCAATGGCCGGGCCGTTTTAATTACAGGTGCTGGGCCGATTTGAAGCCCAGGTTGAAGGTGAGGATCTCCAGTTTTACGGACAGGTCCACATTGCGTATTTCGATTCCTTCCGGCAGGTTCAGGGCCACCGGGGCGAAATTCAATATGGCCTCCAGGCCGTTTTTAACCATATAGTCCACCACTTCCTGGGCCGCCCGGGGCGGCACGGCCACGATGCCGATGCGCGCCCCGTGTTTTTCAATTACTTCCGGCATCTTTTCCATGGGCAGCACTTCCAGCTCGGCAATCTTCTTGCCGATTTTAGTCAGGTCATTGTCAAATACGCCCACGATCTGGAAGCCCCGGCTGTTAAATCCCTTGTATGTGCAAAGGGCGTAGCCCAGATTGCCGGCCCCAACCAGGATCAGCGGCCAGTTCTGGTCCAGGCCTAAAATCTTTTTGGTATATCTCATCAGGTCCTTTACATTGTAGCCTACCCCACGGGTGCCGAACTCACCGAAATAGGCCAGGTCCTTGCGTACCTGGGCCGGGCTCACCCCCACCCCTTCGGCAATTTCACCGGAGGAAACGGTGGTGATGCCATTGCGGTCCAGGCGTTCTAGAAAACGGGAATATACCGAGAGCCTGGTTACGGTGGCCTCTGGTACTCGCAAGGTTTTCATGAAATCGCCTCCCTATGTGTGGTCTTCATCTATTACCGCAAAAGGCCGTTTAATGCCCTGATGAAAGACCCGTCTAGTTATAAAATTCACATATTAAATATGTTATATCACTTATATTGCCGGTCTGTCAAATAACTTTTTCCCGGTCGACAAAGAAAAGCCCCGAGGAGAAGTTTCTCCCCGGGGAATGGTGGGCGGCCATTATTTAAAAGTAGAGATCCCGTGCGCCCGCGGCAATCATCTCCAGCCGGGCCATGGTTTCCCGGCGTACCACCGGGTTTTCAATGTAGTTCAGGTGGCGGGCAATGGTTTCTTCCCCGATGCGCCGGGTTTCCGGGGATGCGTAATCCATCAGGTATTCCTTGAAGGTGAGGATGGCATTGGGCTGGCAGACGTTCTGGATCTGGCCGGTCTTGGCCAGGGCCATGAACCGGTCTCCGGTGCGGCCCTTGCGGTAGCAGGCGGTGCAATAGCTGGGAATATACCCCGACTGACATATGCTGCGCAATACTTCGTCCGGGCTGCGCCGGTCTTCCACCTGGAACTGGGCCGTACCGTCCTCCTCCCGGCAGCCCTGATCCATTTCCTTTTTATATCCCCCCACGCCGGTGCAGGAACCGGCGCTGATCTGGGAGATACCCACGGAAATCAGTTCATCCCGAAATTCCGGCGCCTCCCGGGTGGAAAGGATCATGCCGGTATAGGGGACGGACAGGCGCAGCACGGCCACCAGCTTTTTGAATTCGTTATCCGGCACCAAATGGGGGAAGTTGTCCAGGGTAATGTTCAAAGCCGGCCGCAGACGGGGTACAGAAATGGTATGGGGTCCCACGCCAAAGCACTCTTCCAGGTGCAGGGCGTGGAAAAGGAGGCCCAGTACCTCGAATTTGTAGTCGTACAGGCCGAAGAGCACCCCGATGCCCACATCGTCGATGCCGCCCTCCATGGCCCGGTCCATGGCCGTGGTGTGCCAGTCGTAATCCCGCTTGGGTCCCGCCGGGTGCATGGCCCGGTAGGTGGGGCGGTGGTAGGTTTCCTGAAAGAGTATGTAGGTGCCGATGCCGGCTTCTTTGAGCAGGCGGTACTCTTCCACGGTGGTGGCGGCAATGTTCACGTTTACCCGCCGGATGCTGCCGTTTTTGTCTTTCACCTCGTAAATGGTGCGTATGGCTTCCAGCACATAATCAATGGGACATTCCCGGGGGTGCTCCCCCGCTTCCACCGCCAGGCGCTTGTGGCCCATGGCCTCCAGGGCGACGACCTCCTCCCGGATTTCGTCCATGGTCAGCCGGCGGCGGTTCAGTTCCCCGTTGTCCCGGCGGTAGCCGCAGTAACGGCAGTTGTTTATGCAGTAATTGCTGATATACAGGGGGGCGAACAGGACCAGCCGCCGGCCGTAAATGCCCTCCTTCACCCGGTAGGCCGTATCATACATCAATTCCAGGGTATCCGGGTCCTCGACGTGAAGCAATACTGCCGCTTCATAAGGGGATAGCCCTTTGGCCTCCGCCCCTTTGGTGATGATTTCCCGGGCCATTTCCCGGGGGGCCGTTCTGGCCTCTTCCAGCAAGGAGTTGATTTTGTTTTCATCAATAAAGGTGGCCGGTTCCCATTGGCGCATAATAATTCCTCCCCGATATAATATTTTCCCATTTCGGGGTGTGACCGTAATCTGCGGCCACCCGCCTGCCCAGGGAATGGATCATTTTGTGCAGTTCCGCCAGTATCCGTCTCGTGTCCGCTTCCAGGCCGGCCTTACCCGGGTAGATCTGGTAATGGGCGCGGTATTGCAGGGGTGTTGCATCGGGCATAACCACATTGGCGCCGCACTTAAGCCCCATCTCCCGGCCCCGGGGGTGGACGGTGCCCAGGGCGGTGGTGGCCGGCAGGTGCGCTTTGGGCAGCAGCAGCCTGGCCACGGCCAGCACCTTTAAGCTTAACTGCCAGTCCCCGGGGGGACATTTTCCCAGGGGCGTTTCCGGGTGGGGGATAAAGGGGCCGATGCCGGCCATTTCCACATCCAGTTCCTTTAAAAGCAGCAGGTCGGCAGCCAGGATTTCCGTTGTCTGCCCGGGCAGGCCGACCATATTTCCCGAACCCACCTGGTAACCCAGTTCCCGCAGCCAGTATAACCGTTTCAGCCGCTGGGAAAGGGTGGTGCCGGGGCGCAGCCGGGCAAACAGTTCCGGGTCGGCCGTTTCGTGCTTCAAGAGGTAGCGGTCGGCCCCCGCCCGGCGCCACAGCTCATACTCTTCCCGCCTCCGGTCTCCCACCGAAAGGGTGACGGCTGCGTCCAGTTCCTTGATCTCACTGACGATGCGGGCCAGCACATCTCCATTATAGTAAGGATCTTCCCCCGACTGCAGGACGATGGTTTTAAAACCCATATTGACGGCCTGTCGGGCGGCGTCCGTTATTTCCACCGGTTCCATGCGGTAGCGTTTAACCCGCCGGTTTTCCCGGCGCAGGCCGCAGTACAGGCAGTTGTTCCGGCAGTAATTGGAGAATTCAATGATGCCCCGCAGGTGGACATCATCCCCCACATGGCGCCGGCGCATTTCATCCGCGGCGGCAAAGAGGGCCGGCCGGTCCCGGGGGCCGGCGGCCAGCAGGGCCCCAATCTCTCCAGGGGAAAGGGTTTCTTCCCTGAGGGCTCTGGCCAGGATGGTGACGATGCCGCTGCTGGCGGTAGACCCCCTTCCTCCGGACGGTTGGGTGGTGGTATGGCCATTTCCTCCGGCGGGGCTCATAGTCCCTCCCCTTCCTCAATAATTTGTCTGGCGGCGGGGAAGGGTTCCAGTGCCCGTTTCAAGATGCCGTGGATGTGGGCTATGAGCACACCGTAGTTCACCACGGGCACACCGGCACTCCTGGCCTGCATCAGCCGGTGGAGCATTTCCCGGCGATTAATCATGCAGGCGCCGCAGTGGATTACCAGTTTATAATCCGCAAGGTCGGCGGGCAGTTCCATGCCGCTGACCCATTTGAATTCCAGCGCTCCGCCCACCCTCTGCCGCAGCCAGCGGGGTATTTTTACCGTGCCGATGTCGTCTTCCACCCGGTGATGGGTGCAGGCTTCGGCAATGAGCACCCTGTCCCCCGGTTTCAAGTCGTCCACCGCCAATGCCCCGGCCGCCAGGGCGGGCAGATCCCCCTTGTAGCGGGCAAAGAGAATGGAAAAGGAGGTCAGGGGCACGTGGGGCGGCGTATCGGCAGCCACCTTCAAAAAGGCCTGGGAGTCGGTGATCACCAGCCGGGGCGGCTGCTTTAAGCCGGCCAGCGCTTTTTTCAGCTCCCTTTCCTTTACCACCAGGGCCATGGCGTCGTGATCCAGGATGTCTCGGATGGTCTGCACCTGGGGGAGGATCAGGCGGCCTTTGGGGGCGGCCAGGTCGATGGGTACCACCAGCACCACCGTATCCCCGGGGGAGATGAGATCCCCCACAATGGTGGGGGCGGTCCAGTCCCGGGGCGCCCGGGCAATGAGCTCCTGTTTTAATTTTTCAATACCCTGTCCCGTCAGGGCGCTGACAGCCACCACCGGTATGCCCAACCTTTCGCTCCAGTTTTCATTGGCCGCATCGGGGTAACGGTCGATTTTATTCACCACCCCCAGCACCGGTACCCCTTCCGCCCTGCGGATCAGGTCCCGCTCATATGCCCCCACCCCCTTTTCCGGATCCACCACCAGCAGGACAATATCGGTTTTGGCCAGGACGCCCATGGCCTTTTCCACCCGCAGGGAGCCCAGTTCCCCCACGTCGTCGATGCCGGCGGTGTCAATGATTACCACCGGCCCCAGGGGCAGGATTTCCATGGATTTGTAAACCGGGTCGGTGGTGGTGCCCGGCACATCGGAGACGATGGCGATCCTCTGGTTGGTCAAAGCGTTGATCAGGCTGGATTTACCGGCGTTGCGCCGGCCGAAGATGGCTATGTGCAGCCTGCTTCCCCGGGGGGTGGTGTTCAGGGAAGCGGTTTCCGGTTCACGGGTGGAGTTAAAACTGATGGCCATGACACCAGCCCTTTCTGTAAAATTAGGTGCCGTTTTAGTCTCACTTAAAACATGTACTTCCTTATGGCTGCCAGCGGGTTTCTTTCCTTCTGCGGATGTATTCTCCATCTTCTGTCTTATTTGTAATTCTTCGCTGAAAATGTTTCAGCTGGGAGTGTGGTTTAATCAAAATGATTGTTTTGGGTGGGTAGTTTGTGTTTTAGTTTACGGGAGCCGGCAATGCCCGGCCGGGTCAGTTCTCCCGGCGCAAAGATAATGTCCAGTTCTTCCGCTGTGAAAAAGCCGCTTTCCCGTGCCGTTTCCCGGATGGTTTTACCGTCGGCCATGGCTTTTTCCACCAGACGGCAGGCCTCTTCATAACCGATGTAGGGCACCAGGGCGGTTGCTTCCCCCCGGCTTTCCTCCAGCCAGAAGCGGCAGCGTTTCTCGTTGGCCGTAATTCCTTCGATGCAACGGGTGCGCAAGAGGACGGCGGCGTTGGTGAGCATCTCCAGGCCGTGGAGCAGGTTGAAGGCAATCAGGGGCAAAAAGGCGTTTAACTCCAGCCGGCCTGAGGCGGCGGCCAGGGCAATGGCCTGGTCGCCGCAGATTACCTGGTAACTCACCTGGGTGACCATTTCCGGTATCACCGGGTTCACCTTGCCCGGCATGATGGAAGAGCCGGCCTGCAGCCGGGGGAGATTGATTTCCGCCAGCCCGCCCCCGGGGCCGGAGGATAAAAGGCGCAGGTCCCCGGCCATCTTGGCCAGGTTTACCGCCGCCGCCTTTACCAGGCCGGAAACCTCCACGAAAACATCGGCGTTCTGGGTGCCGTCCACCGTATTTTCCGCCCGGGCCAGACCCAGTCCGGTCAGCGCCTGCAGTTCCTCGATCACCTGGTAGATGTACTGCCGGCGGGCGTTCAGGCCGGTACCCACCGCCGTGCCGCCCAGATTGACCTGGCGCAGCCTTTCCTCCATCTTGTACAGCCGCCAGCGGTCCCGGGCGATGGCCTCGGCCCAGGCGCCGAATTCCTGTCCCAGGGTGATGGGCACCGCATCCTGCATTTCCGTGCGCCCCAGTTTTAATATGCCGGCGAATGCCGCCTCCTTTTCCTGCAGCGCCCCCTGCAGCCGGGCCATTTCCCCGCTTAACTCCAGCACCATCTGCACGGCGGCAACCCTTAAGGCGGTGGGATAAACGTCGTTGGTGGACTGGGACAGGTTTACGTGATGCAGGGGGTGCACCAGGTGGTAATCCCCCTTTTGTCCCCCCAGGAGTTCGCAGGCCCGGTTGGCCAGCACTTCGTTCATGTTCATGTTGGTGGAAGTGCCCGCCCCTCCCTGCAGGGCGTCCACAATAAACTGGTCGTAAAAATGGCCCCGGGCCACCTCGGCGGCCGCCTGCTGGATGGCCGCGCCGGTTTTTTCGTCCAGCAGGCCGGCTTTCACATTGGCGGCGGCGGCGGCGCCCTTCACCAGGGCCAGAGCCCGGATCAGCCGGGGATGGACGGGGAAACCGGAAACGGGAAAATTTTCCCGGGCCCTTAACGTATGAATGCCGTAGTAGGCACCGGCCGGTACGGGCATTTCCCCCAGCATATCCCTTTCCACGCGGTAGGACATCTTCTCCCCACCTTCGCTTTATAACCAGGCAGCGGCGGTCATCCTTCCCTTTGCAGGGGCCGCTGCCTTTTCTTACTGCAAAAAAGCTTGTTTCATCCCCTGGTCACCAGGGCGCTTTTCACCTTAACCCCTTTTAGGTTGCCTATTTTGCCCGTCAAAGCCCCGATTTCATCGGTGGTGCCGTCGATAATCAGGGAAATGACGGCCAGGTTTTTTTCCCGGTAGGGGATACCCATGCGCCCCACGATAATGTCCGCATGTTCGCTCAGGATCTGGTTTAAACGGGCGGCGGCCTGTTCCCGGTCCTCCACCACAATGCCTATTACCCCGATGCGCCTTTCCACTGATTTTCCCCCTGGTAAAAAAATATAAGGGCCTCTTTTACCATACGCAAAAGAAGCCCTTCCACCTGGCTTATTCCTTTCCACCCCTAGCAGACAGGCGCTTCCCCTTTGCGCAGGGCCTTGTATGCGGTTTTACCCTTCCCTCCGGCTGGGACTGACCGCCCCCGGACCGTCAGGAATTGATTCCGTTTTCATTATACCCTTTAAGGATTAAATTGACAAGACATTTTAGCCGCCGGAACCGCCCGTTTTTGGGCTCTTATCCGGATTAAGTTCTATGGGCTGGTTCAATTGCCTGGAGGAAGTCAACTTCCAGCCACGGCAAAGGCCTTTCGGGCGGCCTCTACCGTCCTCGCAATATGTTCGTCCGTATGGGCCAGGCTGAGGAAGGCAGCTTCAAACTGGGACGGGGCCAGGTAAATGCCCTGCTCCAGCATGGAACGGAAAAAGGCGGCAAAGCGGGTGGTGTCCGAGGTGCAGGCCGAGGCGTAATCCTCCACCGGCCGGTCCGTAAAGAAAGCGCAGAGCATGGAGCCCACCCGGTTAAAGGTTACGGGCACCCCCGCCTCCCGGGCCGTCTCCCGCAGCCCCCGCTCCAGCAGGGCGGATTTGCGCTCCAGTTCGGCATAGGTGCCCGGTTGCTTGAGTACCTGCAGGGTGGCCAGGCCTGCGGAAACGGCCAGGGGATTGCCCGAGAGGGTGCCGGCCTGGTAAACCGGCCCCGCCGGGGCCACCCTTTCCATTATTACACCCTTGCCGCCATAGGCACCCACCGGCAGCCCGCCGCCGATGATTTTGCCCAGGCAGGTTAAATCCGGATCAATGTTATACAGTTCCTGGGCCCCGCCGTAGGCCACCCGGAAGCCGGTCATTACTTCGTCAAAGATCAGCAAAGCCCCATAGCGGCGGGTGATTTCCCGGAGTCCCGCCAGGAAGCCCTTTCGGGGAGGCACCACGCCCATATTGCCGGCTACCGGCTCCACAATTACCGCGGCGATATCTTCCCCCTCCCGGGCAAAGATCTGCTCCAGGGTATCCAGGTCGTTATAGGGGGCGGTGATGGTGGTGGCCGCCGTGGCCGGGGGCACGCCGGGGCTGCTGGGCACCCCCAGGGTCAGCGCCCCCGAGCCGGCTTTGATCAACAAAAAGTCGGCGTGGCCGTGGTAGCACCCCTCGAATTTAACGATTTTATTCCGCCCCGTATAGCCCCGGGCCAGGCGCAGGGCACTCATGGTGGCCTCGGTACCCGAGTTGACCAGACGCACCATCTCCACGGAAGGGACGGCTGCCACAATGGTCCTGGCCAGTTCCGTTTCCAGTTCCGTAGGGGCGCCGAAGCTGGTGCCGGTTTCCAGGCACTCCTGAAGCGCCGCCATCACCGCCGGGTGCCGGTGACCCAGGATCAGCGGTCCCCAGGAAAGGACGTAATCTATGTACTGGTTGCCGTCCACGTCATAGAGCGTGGCCCCGTTGCCCCGGCTGATGAACACGGGCTGACCTCCTACAGCCTTAAAGGCCCGCACCGGGCTGTTCACCCCGCCGGGCATGTACCGGCAGGCTTCGGTAAACATTCTTTTTGATTGTTCAAAGCGTAGGATCAACTATTCTCACCACCTGTGTTATTTCCCCTCGGTGAAGTACTTCATGCTGCTCTTTTTTAGCTCGGCTACACTGAAAAGCAAGCGGTAATTATCAATGCCACTGATCCGGGAAAGCTTTAAAGCTATGTTCCGGCAGTCCTCGGCAGTTTGCCCGTGCACCACGGTGAACAGGTTGTAAGGCCACCGGGGAGGGTGGGCCGGCCGCTGGTAGCAGTGGGAAACCTCTCTAAAGCTGGCCATCAAACGGCCCACTTCTTCCACCCGCTCCTCCGGCACTTCCCAGACCACCATGGCGTTGGCCACGTAACCCAGATCCTGGTGGCGCACTGCCGCGCCAAATCGCCGGATTACCCCCCGGTGGATAAAATCCTTCACCCTGGCCAGGAGCTCTTCCTCGTCCATGCCCAGTTTTTCTGCCAGTGCCCGGTAGGGGCGGCTGACCAGGGGGAGGCCCTCCTGTAATGCCCGGATAATGGCTTTGTCCTGTTCGCTGAGCATGCTCACGCCTCCCCCAGGTCAAAGTTTACCCGGATTTTAAAAAGTCTGGTGGACGGCAGGTTCAGGATATCACTGATCCCCGTCTTCCTTTTGATTTCCTCCAGAATGGCTTCCACCCGGGCGGGGGAATCCACCAGCAGGGTGAACCACATGTTATACTCGTGCTCCCGCAGGTAATTATGGGTGACTCCCGGGAAACTGTTGACCACCGCCGCCACCCGCTCAATCTGCGGGGGTGGTACCTTCATGGCACAGAGGGTGCCGCTATAGCCCACTTTACGGGAGTCGAAAATGGCTCCCAGCCGCCGGATGACCCCCCGGGCAATCAGACGCTCCAGCCGGGCCAGTACGTCTTCCTCGCTGGTTCCCAGGGTTTCGGCCAGTTCCCGGTATGGTTCCGGTGTTACGGGCAGGTTGGTCTGGATTAAGTTGAGCAGCTGTTTGTCCAGGTTATCCATGGTCACGATGACTCCCTCCGCATGGCTTCCCTGCCTTTGCGGTACAGGCACCAGGGTTCCTCAGCCATGTAATCCCCGTGGTAGAAATATGCCCGGGCCCGGCAGCCGCCGCAGACGGTGCGGTACCGGCAGGAGCCGCAGCCGCCGCCGTATTCTTCCGTACGCAGTCTCAAAAAAACCGGGCTTTTCTCCCAGATGCGTTGAAAGGGGGTTTCCCGTATGTTCCCCGCCGGAATGTTTAAGTAGGCGCAGGGCTGCACGTCTCCCACCGGGTTGATGATGCAGTAACCCGTGCCGGCCAGGCACCCCTTTTGAAAGCGCAATTTCAGGCCCATCCGGGCGGCGATGCGCATGAACTGGGGGGCGCAGGTGGGTTTTACTTCAACGGGCACTTCCCTTTGCTTTTTCATCAACCGGTGCAGCAGGCGTTCATACTGTTCGGCCCGCAGGGATTCTTCTTCAATGTTCACCGCCCGTCCGGTGGGGACCAGGAAAAAGACGTGGTGGGCCACCGCCCCCAGCTGCACCGCCAGATCGGTCAGTGCCTCCACCTGGTGGTAGTTCCACTCCACCACGGTGGTATGAATCTGGAATGGTAAACCCGCCCGGTGGCAGGCCTGCATGCCCTCCACCGCCGCCTGCCAGGATCCTGCCCGGCCGCGGAAGCGGTCGTGTTGCCCGGGATCGGTGCTGTCCAGGCTGATGCCCATGGCCAGGGCACCGGCCCTTTTTAATTTTTCGGCCACTTCTCCGGTGATCAGGGTGCCGTTGGTGCCGAAAACCGGGCGCAGTCCCCTGCCTGCGGCGTAGCGCACCAGTTCGTAAATATCGGGTCTCAACAGGGGTTCCCCCCCGCTGAAGATCATAATCTTAAAGCCCGCCCGGGCAATTTCATCAATCAACGCCGCTGCCTCGACAGAGGAGAGCTCATCCTCCGCCCGGGCGCCGGCGTCCCGGTAGCAGTGGGCGCAGGCCAGATTACAGGCGTTGGTGGTGTTCCAGGATACCAGCAAGGGTTATCATCCTCTCCAGCCGGTATTAAAACCCTTAACTTTAAGGCCGGACGATGCAACAGGTGGGTTAGAATCGCCCGGAAGTCTAATTCTTACCTTCCTGCACCTTCCTGCAGCCAGCGGGCCACGTCTATGGCGTGGTAGGTGAGAATAATATCGGCCCCGGCCCGTTTCATGCCGGTGAGGGTTTCCAGGACGACCCGCCGTTCGTCAATCCACCCCCGGGCGGCGGCCGCCTTGACCATGGCGTATTCACCGCTGACGTTGTATACGGCCACCGGGTGGTCGAAGCGGTCCCGTACCTGCCGGACAATATCCAGGTAGGCCAGGGCGGGTTTGACCATGATGATGTCCGCCCCTTCCTGGATGTCCAGGATGATTTCCCGCAGGGCTTCCCGGGCGTTGGGCGGGTCCATCTGGTAGGAGCGGCGGTCGCCGAACTGGGGTGCCGAGCCGGCGGCTTCCCGGAAGGGACCGTAATAGGCCGAAGCGTATTTGGCCGCATAGGCCATGATGGATACGTCCTGGTAACCGGCCCGGTCCAGTTCCCGGCGGATGGCACCCACCCGGCCGTCCATCATATCCGAGGGGGCCACCATATCTGCTCCGGCCCGGGCGTGGGAAAGGGCCGTATGGGCCAAAAGCTCCAGGGTGGGGTCGTTTAAAATGCAACCGTTCTCCACAATACCGCAGTGGCCGTGGCTGGTGTATTCACACAGGCAGACGTCGGTAATCACCAGCATGGCCGGGAATTTCTCCTTGACGGCCCGGATTGCCTGCTGTACTATACCCTGGTCGTCGTAGGCTTCGCTAGCCCGTTCGTCCTTTTGCCGGGGGATGCCGAAAAGGATGATTCCGGGGATGCCCAGTTCATCCACTGCGGCCAGTTCCTCCAGCAGGGTATCGACCGAGAAGTTGTAAACCCCCGGCATGGCTTCCACTGCTTTTTTTACACCCCGCCCGTGGGTGACAAAAACAGGATAGATCAGATCGTCCACCGAAAGGCTGGTTTCCCGCACCAGACGGCGTATGGTTTCATTCGCCCGCAGACGCCGCGGTCGAACTATAGGAAAGGGCATGAGGAAAGTCATCTCCTTTTTCAGGCCGCACCGATCTCTTCGTCTGTTAAATAACACGCCGGATCGGGCGCCCAGAAATCGTTGTACACGGCTTCGGCCCGGCTGCGGAAGTTTCCGTTGCAAAGGTCCAGCCAGCGGCAGCGGGCGCAGCGTCCCTTCAAAAGAGGCCGCCGGTTTTTCAACCCGGCCAGGATGGGTTGGGATAAATCGGTCCAGATTTCCCCGAAACTCTTCTTCCGCACATTGCCGAAGGTGTGATGCATGGTGAACTGGTCCGGGTGGACGTATCCCTCCCAGTCCACGGCGGCGATGGCTATGCCCGTGCGGTTGCCGCCGTTTTGTTTGAGCAACCGGTAGACCTGTTCCGCCCGGGCCGGGTCTTCCCGCAGCAGTTTTAAATAAATATATACCCCGTCGGCGTGGTTGTCTACCGTAAGGATCTCCACGGGCATGCCCCGCCGGTGGAAATAGACCGTTTTTTCCATAATCAGGTCCAGGGCGGCCCGGGATTGGGCGTGGGTAATGTCTTCGTCAACCATTTCCCGGCCCCGGCCGCTGTACACCAGATGATAAAAACATACCCGCGGAATTTTTTCCTTTTCAATTAGATCAAATATGTCGGCCAGCTGGTGGTAGTTGTGCCGGTTGATGGTAAAACGCAGGCCCACCCGCTGCCCCACCTCCAGGCAGTGGCGGATGCCCCCCAGGGCGGCTTCAAAGGCGCCTTTCTTGCCCCGGAACCGGTCGTTGCCTTCCCCGGTACCATCCAGGCTGATGCCCACGTACCCCACGCCAATTTCCTTCAAGCGCCGGGCCACCTCAAGGGTAACCAGCGTGCCATTGGTGGACACGGTGGGCCGGATGTTTCGTCCGGCGGCATATTCGGCCAGCTCAAAAAAGTCCGGACGCATCAGGGGTTCGCCGCCGGAGAATAGGAGCACGGGCACCTTAAACTCGGCCAGGCCGTCAATAAACTTCCTGGCTTCGCCTGTGCTCAGTTCGCCGGGATGTCTTTCGCTGCCGGCACTGGCATAACAATGGATGCAGCGCAGGTTGCAGCTACGGGTCATATTCCAGACCACCACCGGGCCGTGCCCGGCCGCGGCGCCGTGGATTTGTTTGCCGGAGGAGGGGCTGTAGCGCAGGATGTCGCCAAAATTTTCACTGCCGCAGAGTAATTTGCTTATGCTGATCATAACCCCTATACATCCCTTCTGGAGGTGGTTATTGGGCGTTAACTGCCGCTTCCAGTATGGCCTGAACCAGTCCGGCGATGGTGTATTCCCGGGCCTGTACATGCACGGGCAGGCCCATTTCCCGGGCGGTGCGGGCGGTGATGGGGCCGATGCAGGCCACCATGGTTTTCTCCAACAGCCGGGGCAGATGGGGCTCCTGGAGAAGCTGCACAAAATTGCGTACGGTGGAAGAACTGGTGAAGGTGACCACATGGATTCTCCCTTCCGCCAGCAGTTCCCGGATCAACCGGGCATTTCCCCCGGCCGGGACGGTGCGGTAGGCCACCACCTCCTCCACCACGGCGCCCAGATCCCGTAGCGCTTCGGCCAGCGCCTTGCGGGCTATGTCGGCCCGGGGTAAAAGTACCCGGTCCCCGGGGTTGATCTGTTCCCCAAGGCCGGCAACAATCCTTTCCGCCCGGTACTCGTCGGGCATATGGGTAACCTGCAGGGCGAACCTTTCCAGGGCCTGCCTTGTTTGAGGGCCGATGGCACAAAGGTTTGCGCCGTGGAGATCCCGCACATCCCGGCCCCTTTGCCTCAGTCGCCGGAAAAAGAAATGTACACCGTTGACACTGGTGAAAATAACCCACCGGTAGGAACCAAGCCGTTCGATGGCCGCATCCAGGGGCGCATAACTTTCCGGTTCCATTATGGCAATGGTGGGAAACTCCAGGGCTTCCCCGCCCAGATCTTCAATGATCCGCGACAGTTCGCTGGCCTGTTCCCGGGAGCGGGTGACCAGCACCCTTTTGCCGAAAAGGGGTTTTTTCTCAAACCAGGCCAGCCTTTCCCTGAGGGCCACCACTTCCCCCACCACGATTACCGCCGGGTTGGTCAGACCGGTTTCCCTGGCCCGGAAGGCGATGTTTTCCAGGGTGCCGGTTACGGTCTGCTGTTCAACCCGGGTGCCCCAGCGGATCAGAGCCACCGGTGTTTTAGGATCCCGGCCGTGTTTTATCAGCTGTTCGGTAATCCGGTCCAGATTGGCCATGCCCATTAAAAAAACGAGGGTGCCCGCCCCGGTAGCCAGTTTGTCCCACTGGATGCTGGAATCCTCTTTGCGGGGATCTTCATTGCCGGTAATAATGGCCAGGGTGGAGGTAAGATCCCGGTGGGTGACCGGAATGCCGGCATAGGCCGGCACGGCGATGGCCGAGGTAATGCCGGGCACCACTTCAAAGGGAATGCCTGCCCGGGCCAGGGCTTCCGCCTCTTCCCCGCCCCGGCCGAAAAGGAAGGGATCGCCTCCCTTCAGGCGGACCACCACCTGCCCCCGGGAGGCCCTTTCCACCAGGAGGGCGTTGATTTCCTCCTGGGTCATGGCGTGTCCGGCAGGGCTCTTGCCCACATAAATCAACTCCGCTTCCGGTGCGGCATGGGTGAGCAGGTGGGGGCCGGTCAGACGGTCGTAAACAATAACGGCGGCCCTTTGTATACAGGCCAGGCCCTTGACAGTGAGCAGCCCCGGATCTCCGGGACCGGCTCCCACCAGATAAACCATCCCTTTATTCATGAATACCGAACTCCTGTCTGGCGGTTTTTAGAATCTCCCCGGCCCCCAGGACTAAAAGCCTTTCGGCCAGCATTGCGCCCGCTTCTTCCGCCCGGTGGGGTGAAGCGCAGATCCTTTCCCGGATCAATTGCCGGCCGTCCAGGCTGGCCACCACCCCTTCCAGAAACAACCGTCCGTTTTCCACCCGTCCCAGGGCACCAATGGGCACCTGGCATCCGCCCTCCAATTTTTTCATCATGGCCCGTTCGGCGGTAATGGCGGCCCGGGAGGCGGGATCATCCAGGGGGGCCAGCATCCGTTGGATATATTCATCGCCGGCCCGGATTTCGATGCCGATGGACCCCTGGCCCACGGCCGGCAGGCAGGTGGAAAGGGGGATCCGCTGGGTGATGCGGTGGTCCATTCCCAGGCGGTGCACACCGGCATAGGCCAGCACCAGGGCGTCCAGGTTTAATTCTTCCAGTTTTTTAAGCCGGGTGGTCAGATTTCCCCGGATGGCGAACATGTGCAAATCGGGCCGGAAGTGTAACAGCTGGGCAGTGCGGCGCAGACTGCTGGTGCCTACCCGTGCCCCGGACGGCAGCTGTTCCAGAGTCAGCCCGCGGCGGGATATAAGCACGTCTCCCGGATATTCCCGCCGGCAAAAGGCGCCAATGGCCAGACCTTCCGGCAGGCGGGTGGGCAGGTCCTTCATACTGTGTACCGCCAGGTCGATTTCCCCTCGGTCCAGGGCTATTTCCAGTTCTTTGGTAAAGAGGCCCTTGTCGCCAATTTTGGCCAGGGCCACATCCAGAACATGGTCGCCCTTCGTTTTCATCCCCCGCAGTACAAAGGGTTGCCCGGGATAACGCCGCTCCAGCTGATTAAGCACCCAGCGAGCCTGCCACATGGCCAGCTGGCTGTCCCGGGTGCCGATGACAATCTCTTTGGGCATTCCTTAAAGCCTCCAACATAACAAAAGGGCCGCCGACGGGCCTGGTTTTATTCTTTCCGTTAAACACGGGGATATGCCGGACCGTTGGTTTTTAGCTATCCTGTCCGGGTTCGTTCGGGTATGGATAATAATGATGGTCGATGGTCCTCTTGTTCGCTCTTCTTTGGGACAAGTTCCCGGCTTCCAGTAAATTCTCCGGTGTTTACCCTAAAGGCCGGTGGCCACGTTTCCCTGCCCCGGAGCATTTTCAAAGGACTTTGGTTCTTCACCGGGAATGCTTAGTTGAAAAAGGTTTTGCAGTACCTTCATATACAGATGCCCTTCGGGTGTCAGGGCGTAGGCTTTCAACTGGGTCACCGGCACATGCAGCAACTGGTTGACAATGGAATTGGCCAGGGAGGACACCACCTTCCGATCATGCTCGGAGATGTCTCCCAGGCGGTTTAACGCCCGGTGCAGTTCCTTTTTCTTGATTTCTTCCCCCCGCTGTTTCAAGGCGGCAATGGTGGGCACCACAAATTGCATGCTCAACCACTGCATGAATTGCTCCAGCTCTTCTTCAATGATACTTTCCGCCACCACAGCGGCCTTTTTGCGCTGGGCCAGATTCTGATCCACCACCTGTTGCAGGTCATCGATATCGTAAAGGGTTACGCCGGGAAGTTTGCCTGCCGCCGGGTCTATATCCCGGGGTACCGCAATGTCGATCATCATGATTGGCCTGCCCTGACGGGCAGCAATAACCCCGGCCACATCCTTCAGGCGCACCACATAGTGGGAGGCGGCGGTGCAACTGATCACGATATCTGCCTCGGCCAGGTAATGATACAGCTGGTCGAACTTTACCGCCCGGCCGTTGAACTGGACGGCCAGCTTCAGCGCCCGCTGATAAGAACGGTTGGAAACAATTACGCCGGAAACGCCGTTGGCCACCAGGTGGCGGGCCGTCAGTTCGCTCATTTTCCCGGCCCCAATGACCAGTACCGAACGGCCGCTAAGATCTTTAAATTTTTGTTTGGCCAGTTCCACAGCCGCATAGCTGATGGATACGGCATTCTGGTCAATACCGGTTTCCGAGCGTACCCGTTTGCCCACAGTGATGGCCTGTTGAAAAAGGGTGTTCAGCACCCGGTTGGTGGACCCGTGCTGGCAGGCCATCTGGTAGGCCTGCCTTACCTGCCCCAGGATCTGGGTTTCGCCCAGAATCATGGAATCGAGACCGGCCGCTACCCGGAAGAGGTGGCGGATGGTGTCATAAAGGGTGTGGGTATAGGAGTAATTTTTAATCTCCGAAATGTCCACCCCCGATTTCTGGGACAAAAAATCCCAGATGGCGTTTAAACCTTCATCCAGCTTGCGGGTGGCGGCGTAGATTTCCGTCCGGTTGCAGGTGGAGATTATGACGCACCCTTCAATGGCCGGGTAGTTATTTAACCGGTCCAGGAAGTTGCCCAAAGAATGCTCCGGGAAAGACAGCCTTTCCCTCACCTCCACCGGTGCTGTTCTATGGTTCACTCCGACCACGATGATAAGCATTAATCACTCTCTCCTTTGCCTGTTCCAGTTCTCCCGCGGCCAGCAGTCGCAGCACCTGATCATCAACCAGTGCAGTCAATACGTTACGCCGTCTTACGGGATCGACGGTCTGCTCCAGCAGGTCTGCGCGGATTTCCCCCAGCAGGTCGGCCAGCAGGCCGTATTCCGGACCGTAACGTTTTTCCAGTTCCTCTTTGATCCGGCGGGCCAGCAGGGGACTTTTGCCGTCGGTGGAAATGGCTATTTGCAGGGCTCCCCGCCTGACCACCGCTGGAACGTAAAAGTTACCGTAGGGGGGGTCGTCCACCACATTGACCAGCAAGTTTCTCTCCATGGCCTCCCGGGCCACCCGGTGGTTAACCTCATCCCGGTTGGTGGCGGCAACCACCAGAAAAATGCCTTCCAGGTCGGCGGGCCGGTATTCCCCTTGCCGGTATTCAATCTGGCCCTTTTCGGCCATTGCCTGTAAACCCCGGGTGAGGATGGGACTGACTACCCTCACCCGCGCTTCGCAGGCCAGAAGGGACAGGATTTTACGCTCGGCGACCCGGCCGCCGCCAACCACCAGGCAGGGGCGACCGGCCAGCACCAGCGAAATGGGATAGCACCTGGCCAAGTACCACCATTCCCTGCTACCGTCGATATTTACGGATATCCATTAGAATCTTCTGATACCGTTCAGGAAAACGAACCGGCAAGGGTCTTTCGGGAAAACAAAAGGCTTTACGCATCATTATACTACCTGAGACCTGAACTGACAACCCTGGGGTGAAACTGCCACTGTTCGGGCGAATCCAACCGGTATCCCCTTTTTCATACTAGAATTTTCTAACACCTATAAAGTCGGCAATGGCACCCAGAATATTCTTCGCCGGTTTTTCCGGCAGGACACCCAGGGCTTCTTTGGCCTTGAACACATACTTCCGCACTATGGCCGCCGAATGTTCGATGGCACCGCAATCCAGGATCAGGTTGATTGCTTCCTGGATTTGTTTTTCATCCTTTTCCCGGGATAAAATCAATGTTTTCAGGTATTCCCGCCGGGGACTCTGTTCCAGGGCATAGATGACCGGCAGGGTGATGATCCCCTGACGCAGGTCGCTACCCACCGGTTTACCCAGTTGTCCCTGCCTGGCCACCAGATCCAGTATATCATCGGTGATCTGGAAGGCCATGCCCAGATAGTGCCCGTAACGGCGCAGTGCCAGGTGAATATCCGCCGGTGCGCCACAGGCCACGGCCCCCAGCTGGCAACTGGCGGCAATTAAAAGGGCGGTTTTGCGGTTTATGCGGTAAAAATAATCCCTGACACTTTGATCCTCGGTAAAGGAACCGGAAATCTGCTGGATCTCCCCTTCGCACATCTTCACACTGGTATCGGCCAGCACCCGGGGAATCAGGGGATTATCATAACGGGCGATTATAATCAGGGACCGGGCAAATAAATAGTCTCCAACATGGGTGGAAATGCGGTTCCCCCAGCAGGCCCTGATGGTGGGTTTGCCCCGGCGTGTTTGGGCGTCGTCCACCACGTCGTCATGGATTAAAGTGGCCATATGAATTAACTCCAGAGCCACAGCCAGGGGCAGAATCCGCTCCAGGTTGAAATTAAAGCATTTTCCTCCCAGCAGGCTGAAAGCCGGCCTCAATCTTTTCCCGCCGGCTTTAAGCAGGTGGGTGGCCGTCTCTGTAAGCAAAGGATCCGGGGTCTGCAGGGCGTTTTGTAATTCCCGTTCCACCACGGCCAGTTCATCCTTTATTTCCTGAAAGAATTGTAGCATTATTTCCAGCACCTGCCTGTATGCAAATAAAAACCCCGGCCAGCTTAAAAAAAGAGTATTCCACAGAAAAGGGCGAAATCCTCCCCGGACGGAAAAACGACAGGTTTGCCCGGGCAAATTCCCTGTCATAGGTTATAATATTTTGGATTGAAAATCAATGGCTGTTAACAGGCCCTTATGCCGGCTGGCAATTGCCTGTCCGAAGGATTCATGTTATAATATGTATTGTTCTTAACGGGAGTGGATGGGGCCTGGTGGCCCTCCTGGTCTTCAAAACCAGTCGTGGGGCGGTAGTCCCGTCCCGGGTGAGTTCGATTCTCACACACTCCCGCCAATTCCCGGTGTCCACTGGCGGTCGGCTTTTCTTTCCGGCCGCCTTTTATTTCCTATCCGGTAAGATTTCCCTTTGTCCGACCGGTTTACCATCTGGCACGGGTTTTCCCCTTGAGCCAGGCCAGGATTAATAAAAAAGTGGGAATGATTATTTCAATTACATAGGCGTACGGAATAAATGCTCCAACGATAAACTCGACCATCTCGGTGACGTTGTCAAACTGGCTCAAGGACATGGTTATGAGCAGGATACTTGAAGGGATGAGCACTACCCGGTGGTCTTTTAGTCTGAGTAGCTGGGCGGTGCCGATGACTGTGGCGAAATGAAACAAACCCACCTTGCCGAAAATGCTCAGCACCCAGATGGCAATCCAGATGGCATCCAGCCGGGTTAGAAATTGTCCAAAACCCGCCAGGCGGACAATTTCAAAGGTGGCGTAGTTCAACCGCCCGGTGGACACGCCAAAAACGGCCGTGCTGGTCATGGCATCTACGACCAGGATGAACCCGATGGCGATTATGGCGATAATTCCGTTGCGCCGGGCTATTTCCGGTCGAGCCAGGTAAGGCATGAGCATGGCCAGGGTGAACACTTCCCCCCGCCAGGCAATGGGGTCCAGGCTACCCCGCAGTACCGGCTTTATGCCGTTTTCCATTACTGGCAAAAGGTTGCCCGGGTCCATATGTCCTGATACCAGGAGCAGCACCAGCCCGAAGAGAATTAAAATGGTGGGGTAAATCAGTTCCATTACCCGGGCAATTACTTCCAACCCCTGGTATACGCCATAGGTACATACCATCACCAGCACCACGGCAAAGGCCACCTGGGGGGTGGTGGGCATGATGGCCGTGGCCACCAGTTCACCAAACTCCCGGACAATCACGCCGTTGATATGTAAAAAAAACAGGATATAAATAAGGGCGAGCAATTTCCCCGCCAGGGGGCCCAGCAGGGTTTCCATATATTGAATCATTGTCTGGTTGGGGAAACGTTTGCCCAGGGCTGTAACAACCAGAATTACGTAAATACCCGGCAGGGTGGCCAGCAAGGCCACCATCCAGGAATCCCTTCCCGCTTCGGTGGCCGTAATACCGGGCAGATATACCATGGCGGTGGCTCCCACCAGATTGATCAACAGGAAAACAATTTGCAAACCGGAAATTTTCCCCCGCTCATGCATACCCGCACCTCAAAGGGATGGTTACGGGTTTATTGTAAAGCGTTTACACCGGTTCTATGTATTATCGTTGTTCCTTTTATAACGAAGCCCCGGGCATTGTCTGCGGTCATGCCCGGGGCCGGTTTGTTCCGTTTTTTATTTTATTTAGAATGGTACTGGAGATTTTAATATTCCGGTTGGGGCAGAAAATCATGCCAGTGGGGAGGTTCCGGCTCCCTTTCGGTGAAGAGCAGGCTGCACACGGCCAGGACCAGGTTGGCCGCTCCCAGGACGAGGTAAAGTCCGGCCAGGGGATGGTTTACCCCCAGGAAAAAGCGGGCAATCAACAGGAATGACCCTGCGGCCAGATAAGGCCGGACTTTACGGCGGTCCAGGGAGACCATTTTTAACCTTTGCAGGGGTTGTCGCAGAGTTATATGCCGTTGCTCCCCGGTCCCGGGGGGCTTTCCCCTTTGCGCCTGTGCCGCCAGGTATATCAATTCCCTGCCCGGGATCAGAGCCAGGCGCCGGCCCTTCTTTTTTAATGCGGCGGCCAGGTGTACCGCTTCCGGGGTAAACTCCCCGGGGGTGATTAGCAGGGCATGGTCAAAACCCCTTTCATCCATGGTTTGCGCCATGGCTGTAATCACGTCTTTGCCTGCCGGGCTCCGGCCGGCCGGAATGAATAAAATCATGACCGGTTTTCCGTGATAAACGGCCAGAACCACGGCTTCCGGCCCCCCGCCGGCACCTTTCTTTTCCTGGCGTTTTTGTTTAAGTTCAAAACCGGGTAACTTTTTGAACACGGGCAGCAGTAGTGCGGCCAGTTCGGCTCCGGTTTGCGGTTTTTGCAATTCTTCCCGGTAGCGCTCCCCCGTCTCGCGTAACTGGCGGTAGAGTTTTTCCCGTTTTAGTCTTTCCCGGTATGCTTTTCTGCCCAGCAATCCCAGGCCGGCGCTGATGGCCAGGGAAACGGTCAGGGCTTCCGGAGGTGGCCAGAGGGAGGCCAGGAAAACCAGGCAAACCAGCCAGAATATCATGAGTGTACCGTAAAAATCCAGCCAGCGGGCAATGGGGTTGCGCTCATCTCCGGGGGGCTTGATATGAAAACGTAACAATTCCCTGCGCCGGCGGCGCTTTTCCCAGTTCCGGCGGGCCCGTCCCAGGGTTTGCCGGGAAAGCTTTAAAATGGACATGGTACTTGTTTCAACTCCCTCGAAAATAGATTTTTATTGATTACGGAGGGAACGAATGTTCCCATGGGTAACTCCTTCCAAACAGTCACCGGTCGTCAGACGTCAGTCGTCGGGTTAAGTATGCAGCATTCACCGGTATATATATAAAATTGCCATTTTCTGGCCCATTAATTCTTGCGGCCGGTGAATTTATTCAACCCTCCCACGGCAAACTAAGGATGGGAGGTGGTGGTCGTGTCCGGTACGGAGAGGGATCTGGATGACAAATACCGGCGGCTGGATGAAGTGATTGGACGCTATGGACAGCAGGAAGGGCAGCTGATCCGGATTTTGAAAGAAGCCCAGGAGATATTTGGCTATCTGCCTGAAGAGGTACAGACCTATATTGCCGGCAGGCTGGATATTCCGGTAAGCGAAGTAAACGGGGTGGTTACCTTTTACACCCTTTTTCATACCGGGCCCCGGGGAAAGTATGGTATCAATGTCTGCCTGGGAACGGCCTGCTATGTACAGGGTGCACCGTCTATTCTGGAGGAATTCCGGCGGCAACTGGGATTGCAGGACGGGGATACCAGCGCCGACGGTTTGTTTACCGTTAAAAGCACCCGTTGTCTGGGGGCCTGTGGCCTTTCACCGGTGATCACGATAAACGACAAGGTTTTCGGCAAAGTAAAACGTCAGGATGTGAGCAAGTTGTTGCGCAAATACCGGCGTGCCCCGGAGGTGAGAGATGATGATCAACCTGTTGAGCGACCTGGAGGATATCCGGCGCAGGCGCCTCCCGGACATTAAGGCCCGCCGGGGGGAACCCGGGGCTGCTCCGGAATGGCAGGTGCTGGTGTGTTCCGGTACCGGGTGTACTTCTTCCGCCAGCCATGTGGTGCGGGAAGAACTGGCCCGTCATATAGGGGAAGCCGGCATCCAGGCCCGGGTGGTTAAAACGGGCTGTTTCGGCTTTTGCAAGATGGGTCCCCTGGTGGTGGTCCACCCGGGCCAAACCCTGTATTGCCTGGTAAAGAAAGAAGATGTTCCGGAAATAGTGCAAAGCCACCTGGGGAAAGGTAAGATTGTGGAGCGCCTGCTTTTTGCCGAACCGGATACCGGGGAACGTAAAAAATGCCTGTCGGATATTCACTTTTTCCGCGCTCAGCACCGGGTGGCCCTGCGCAATTGCGGTTTGATCGACCCTGAGGATATTAACGAATACATAGCCTGTGACGGTTATTTTGCCCTGGCCGGTGTCCTGCTGCACTGGGACCCCTCCCGGGTGGTGGAAGTGATCAAACAGTCCGGTTTGCGGGGACGGGGTGGAGCCGGATTTCCCACCGGAAAGAAATGGGAACTGGCCGCCGCCGCATCCGGTCCGGTAAAGTATGTGGTGTGCAACGCCGACGAGGGTGATCCCGGCGCCTTTATGGACCGCAGCATTCTGGAGGGGGATCCCTACAGTGTGCTGGAGGCCATGACCATTGCCGGTTACGCCATTGGCGCCCGGGAGGGTTATATCTATGTCCGGGCGGAATACCCCATTGCCGTGGACCGGCTGGAGCGGGCCATCGCCCAGGCCAGGGAGGTGGGATTGCTGGGGCGTCGCATTTTAAATACCGGTTTCGACTTTGACATCGACCTGCGTTTGGGGGCCGGGGCCTTTGTCTGCGGGGAAGAGACTGCCCTTTTGCGTTCAGCCGAGGGGCACCGGGGAGAACCCCATCCCCGCCCCCCCTACCCTGCCACCTGCGGTTTGTGGGGTAAACCCACGTTGGTCAATAATGTGGAAACATATGCCAATATACCGGTAATCATCCGCAATGGTGCCCAATGGTTTGCCTCCATGGGCACGGAAAACAGCAAGGGGACCAAAGTCTTCTCCCTGGCCGGCAAGATCATGAACACCGGTTTGATTGAAGTGCCCATGGGTACCACCCTGCGCACGGTAATCTTCGACATCGGTGGCGGCATTCCCGGAGGAAGGCGGTTCAAAGCGGTTCAAACCGGCGGTCCTTCCGGCGGATGCATCCCGGAGCGCTATCTTGATACGCCCATTGATTATGAATCCTTAAAGAAGCTGGGTTCCATGATGGGTTCCGGTGGCATGATTGTTTTGGATGAAACTGACTGCATGGTGGATATAGCTAAATTTTACCTGCAGTTCAGCCAGGATGAATCCTGCGGTCAGTGTACTCCCTGCCGGGTGGGTACCAAACGCATGCTGGAAATTCTGGAGCGGATTACCCAGGGTAAGGGCCGGATGGAAGACCTGGACGAACTGGCGGATCTGTCCCGGGAAGTGATGGACGCATCACTTTGTGGTCTGGGCCAGACGGCGCCCAACCCGGTTCTTTCCACGTTGCGCTATTTCCGGGACGAATATGTGGCCCATATCCGGGACAAACACTGTCCGGCCGGTGTTTGCCGGGCGCTGGTGGACTACGTGGTGGATGAGGAAAAGTGCATTGCCTGCGGTTTATGTGCCCGGCAATGTGTGGCCCATGCCATCAGCGGGGAAAAGAAGGGGCGGCCCTACTTCATTGACCGCCAGAAGTGCCTGAAGTGCGGCGCCTGTCTCGCCAGTTGTCCCCGGGAAGCCATTTACACCGCTTGAGGGTACTGTGGAAAACTCCCGGCTGCTGTCGTCTCCGGGAAAAAGCACGCATACACGGTATGGTGGGTCCTATCTCAAAGGACTCCGGAAAAAACACCTGCCTTTTTCTCCCGTGGTACCCGGGAATATTGCTATTTGTTTTAGAAAAGGTTATAATAAGACCAGTTTGACCTTCAGGTACGGGCGGAAATGGGGCCTGTGGCGTTGCAGAAGGGTTTTATTAGCTAACTGACCTGAAGTTTAATATTTTGGGAAGAGGGGATATGATGAATCAGGCCAAAACCCTGACGGGCGACAGCAAATTTCGCTTCTCCTGTCACCCGGGGCTATCCTGTTTTACCGAATGCTGCCGGGATGTGAATATCTTTTTAACGCCCTATGATGTGCTGCGCATGCGTAAAAAACTGGACCTTTCCTCGGGAGAATTTCTGGAGCGCTATACTATTAAGTTAATTGGAAACAAAACCGGATTGCCTCTGGTTTTACTGAAAATGAATGAGCAGGATAAAAAGTGCCCCTTTGTCACACCCCAGGGGTGCGGGATTTACCAGGAGCGTCCCTGGGCCTGCCGCATGTTCCCCCTGGATAAGGCCGAAGGGGATGACCGGTATAATGTGGTGGCCGTTCCTTCCCGGTGCCGTGGTTTGGAAGAAGACAGGGAATTGATGGTGGAAGAATATATAAAAGAGCAAGGTCTTTTGACCTACGATTATGTGGAGGAAATATTCAATCACATATCCTATAATCCGCGTCTGTCCGAGATTAAGGTGACCGATCCGCAAATAGCCGATATGTTTTATATGGCCTGTTACGATCTGGATCGTTTTAAACGCTTTGTCTTTGAAACCCGGTTTCTGAAAATATTCGAGGTGGAGCCGGAAGTGGTGGAACAAATAAAAACCGACGATCTGGCCCTGATGCAGCTGGGCTTCCGGTGGATGCGCTTCGGTCTGGTTATCGGCGATTCCATGAAGTTCAATCAGGAGGTTTTGCTGGCAAAACAAAAAGAGCAGGAAGCGGCCAACAGGCCGCAGTAATTTCCAGAGTAAAAGGACCGGTTATATAACCGGTCCTTTTTAAAAATAAAATGGCTGGCTGCCGGTGTTCCGTGGACAGTTACGGCGCAGGAACAAGTACACAATCCCGTGCGGCCGGTCATTTATCGAAACCAGTGGGTCTTATACTTCAGGCTTTAGAATCCCCCGCTGAAGGGCAGTCACGGGTGACAAAGTTATTTCCCGCATATAAACCGGGGGATCCTTTTCCCCCTTTCTTTTCCGCCGTTTCCTGTTCTACCAGCGGGCGGTAAAGTTCCGGACGGCGGGAGAGCAGGTAAAAGCTGTGGCGCATGGTTCTGGCCCGGCCCTGGCGAATAGTGTTGAGCAGTTCTGCCTTCAGGTCCACCACCAGCAGTCCTTCCCGGCCGAGAAAATCTTCGGCGATTACATTGCCCTTGGGGTCTATAACCAGCGCTCCGCCGCAAAACTGCTGATTTTCCCCGGCCGCTCCCACCAGGTTGCAGGCGGCCACGAAAACGGTATTATCATAAGCCCGGGCGGAAAGATACTTCAACCAGATATCCCGCCGGTCACCCACGATGGTGGGAGATGCGTGGGGGGCAAAAATCACTTCCGCCCCCTTTAGCGACAGTACGGTGGTTACTTCCGGGAAGTGCAGGTCCCAGCAAATTTCCACACCAAAACGAACCCTTTCCGTTTCAAAAACCGGCAGGCTGTCACCGGGGGTAAAGTAGGGCCGTTCACTCCTGCCCAGGTGAGTTTTGCGATACCGGTCGATGCGCCCGTCCGGGTAGGCGACCACCTGAGTTATATAGGGGTTTCCCCTGCCGGAGGTTTCGGCCATCCCGGCCAGAATAATCATATTATGGGAACGGGCCAGCCGGCTGAAAAAAAGGGTACTCTCCCCGGGAACGGGCTCCGCGTAATCCCCGGCCTTTTCCCGGTTATAACCCTGCAGGCAAAGCTCCGGAAAGCATATGGCTTCCACCCCTTTGCCGGCGGCCTCCTCCACAAAAGCGGCCATTTTCTGCCGGTTCGTTTTTACGTCTCCAATGGTGACCTGCATCTGCACCAGGCCAATACGCAGATCCTTCATGGTTCACCCCTGTAAATCCGGCCGGTATACGGCCTACGGCTTGATGTAAGCGTAGCCTTCCCCCTGTCTTTTCACTATTTCCGTGATCCCTGCCGGAACCACGGTTATAAAGGGGGGCAGGCTGTCTTCCCGGATATTGTTCATATTCAGGGCGTTGCGGCAGGCGGCAAAAACCACACCCTGCCCATGCAGGTCCTCCATCTGGCGGATCAATTCTTTCTTTCCCTGGCTGTATGCCAGCACCCCCGTACCGTTGGCTACCACCACTATGCTGGTGCCTCCGGGTCCCACGTCCTTGATGAAGTTGTTAATGTTCAGCAGCACCCGGGGCCAGCGGTCCGGTTCGTTGATGTGAAAAAGTGCCTTCATTGACTTACGCCCGGTTCCTGTTGTTTTTATGGTAAATGTTCAGTGCACCCGTTAAAATCGCGCAGTGTTGTCCCGCGAATACCGGTGGCTGAAACCAGGCGTTGCACCTCCTTCCTTGGGTATATTTCTTCCCCTTCACCCTTTTTCCTACCTGTAGATTATTAGATCCGGTAATTTTTATCATTAATTTATCTGTTTAATCCGGATGGATGATTACCGCTTCTTCTTCGCAGTTGGGGAATTTGGGGCAATTGATGCATTCCTTCCAAACTTTCTGGGGCAGCTTTTCCTTTGGGATTAGCTGGAAACCGCACTTTAGAAAGAAACCGGCCTGGTAGGTCAGGGCGAAGACCCGGGGCAGCCCCAGTTCCCGGGCTTCCTGCAAAAAGGATTTCACCAGGCGGCGGCCGATGCCCCGGCGGGTGTAGCGGGGGTCCACCGCCAGAGCCCGGATTTCCGCCAGATCATCCCAGATAATGTGCAGGGAACCGGCTCCCACCACCTGTCCGTTTTCTTCCGCCACGGTGAATTCCCGCAGCGCCTCGTAAAGAACCGAGCGGGGCCGGGCCAGCATCAGACCCTGTTCCGCATAATAGTTTATTAAACCGTGTACCGCTTCCATATCGGCAATCCGGGCCTTGCGAATGATCATCTTTTCTTCTCCCTATATTTGCCGGGCGTAATCCACCCCGTTTTTAAAAATGGCCAGACCGAGGGGCTCGCTGAATATATGCCGCCGCCAGTTGGGGTGCTGTGTCCGTTCCACAAACCGTTCCGGATGGGGCATTAACCCCAGCACCCGGCCGGCCGGGTCACAGATGCCGGCAATGGCGTTTAAGGAGCCGTTGGGGTTCTGCGGGTAATCCCCTGTGGGTTCCCCGCCGGGGCCGGCGTAGCGAAAAACCACCTGTCCGGCCTGCTCAATCTCCTGCAGGGTATCTTCGCCGGTATAAAATTTACCTTCACCGTGGGCTACCGGCAGGTTTAACACCCGGCCAGCCAGCCCCCGGGTGAAAACACACCGCGTATCCTCCACCCGCAGGTTTACCCACCGGCATTCAAAACGCCCGCTGTCATTGGCGATTAGAGCAGCCCGGATTTCGCCCATTCTGGCCGCGGGCAGGAGGCCCGTGCGTACCAGTACCTGAAAACCGTTACAGATGCCCAGCACCGGTTTGCCCGCATCCACAAATTCCTGCAGCTGTTCCTGCAGGAAAGAGGTCAGTTCAACCGCCAGGATTTTGCCGGAATGTACATCGTCCCCGTAAGAGAAGCCCCCGGGTATCACCAGGATATGATAGTCAGCCAGCTTTTCCTCCCCGGCCCGTAGCTGGTTGATATGAACCATCCGGGGTTCCCCCCCGGCCAGGGCAAAGGCGTGAAAGGTTTCCCGGTCGCAATTGGTGCCGTCGGTGCGCAGAACCATCACTCGCGGTTTTTGCACATCATTACCCCCTGTTCTCTACCGTTCCGAAGACTTCGTTCATCGGTCTCTGCCAGGCCTGTTTCAGCAAAGCCAGGGAAATGCGGAACAAAGGTTGTCCCCCCCGTTCCACGGCAATTTCCGTGGAAAGTGCCGTTTTGCCCAGAACCAGATGGGGTATGCCGGCAAAGGCCATGGCCGGGTCCACTCCGGGGGCCATTTCCACCAGAAAGCAGCCGGCGGTTTCATTGAACAGGAAATAGTCCGGTCGCACATCAGCTGGGATGGCTATGTGGGCGCCTACCTGGCCGCCGAAGCACATTTCCGCCAGGGCGGCCGCCAGCCCCCCGTGGCTGATATCATGACAGGAGAGGATTTTGTCCTCCTGGATGGCCCGGTGTAGAATTTTCCAGACCACCGGGACAGTTTGCAAATCGATGCGGGGCATATTTTTGCCCAGATAACCTGCCAGGTCGTAGTAAACTGAACCGGCCATTTCCGGAAGGTGACGTTTACCTACCAGGACAAGGGTATGGTCCGGGCCCTTGAAATCGGCCGAAACGGTCCGGGCAACGTCGGGCAGGCGGCCAAATACGGAGACACAGAGCACCGGGGGGATTTTAATTACCAGGCCGCCGGTCCCCCGGTAGGTGCTGGAAAGACTGTCCTTCCCGGAAATAAAGGGCATACCGGTGGCCCGTACAAAGTCCACACAGGCGTCCACGGCCCGGTCCAGGGCGCCCAGGGATTCTTCATCGGGAAAGGGCCAGATGAAATTGTCAATCAGAACCAGTTCCGCCGGGTCGGCACCGGCCGCCACCGCATTGGATACCGCTTCCGCAGCCGCCCACAGGCTGCCGTGATAGGGATCGATCCGGTTCAATACCGGGTTTAACCCGTGGGCAATGATTACCGCCGCAGGATTGCCGGGCAGGGGGGTGAGCACCACGGCATCATTGGGACCGTTTCCATTTACCCCTCCAAAGGGGGGTAATCCGCAGGAACCCTGTACCCCGTGGTCATACATACGAACAATGGGCTCTTTGGAGCATACATTCAGGTGGCCCAGGATCCGGCAGCAGGTTTCCTCCCAGTTTTCCGGCAGGGGTAACCGGGGGTCTTCCAGCTCCGGCGGCTGCCAGCGGGCGGAAAGCACCCTCTGGGGCAGGCCGTGGTGCAGGAACTGCATGTCCAGATCACAAACGGTTTCTTCCCCGTAAGTGACCAGCAGGCGCCGGTCGCCGGTAAACTCCCCCAGTACGGTGGCCTCCACATTCAGCCTCCGGCAGATTTCCAGCAACCGGTCCCTGTTTTCCGGCGCCACGGCCAAAACCATGCGCTCCTGACTTTCCGAAAGCCATATTTCCCAGGGCTTTAACCCCTGGTATTTTAACGGTGCCCTTTCCAGCCACACCCGGACGCCGGTTTCTTCCCCCATTTCCCCCAGGGCCGAGGCAAATCCGCCGGCACCGCAATCGGTGATGGCCCGGATCAGCCCGGCTTCACTGGCCGCCACTATGGCGTCGGCCATACGCTTTTCCTCTATGGGGTGGCCGATTTGCACCGCGCTGGCGTTCACTTCGGTGGTCCGGTGGGTCATTTCCCCGCTGGAAAAGGTGGCTCCGTGGATGCCGTCCCGGCCGGTCCGGCCGCCGATGACCACCGCCAGGTCCCCCGGCCTGGGCCGCCCCTTTTGACAGCGTTCCACCGGCAGGATACCATAGGCACCCACAATAACCGTGGGCTTGGCCCGGAAATCACGGTGGAAATGGACCGAGCCATTGTTGGTGGGGATGCCCATGCGGTTGCCGTAATCCCTTACCCCGGCCACCACCCGCCGTAAAAGATAATGGGGGGAAAGACAGCCGGGGGGAATTTCTTCCCGGGGAGTATCCGGCGGGGCAAAGCAGAACATATCGGTGGAGGCAATGACCCGCGCTCCCTGTCCCGTGCCCATGATGTCCCGGAAAACCCCCCCGCTGCCGGTGGCGGCGCCGCCGTATGGTTCAATGGCCGAGGGGGAGTTGTGGGTTTCCACCTTTCCGCAGATGGCCCAACCGTCGTAAAAGGCCATTACCCCGGAGTTATCCACAAAGGCCGACAGCACCAGGGGGTGGTTGGCGGCGGCAGTGGCCTCCTGCAGGCGTTTTAAGAGGGGTTTCTTTTCCTTCCCGTTTACCACCAGTCTGGCTTTGAAAGTTTTATGCCCGCAGTGTTCCGACCAGGTTTGGGCCAGGGTTTCCACTTCACAGTCGGTGGGTTCCCGGCCGGTGAGCCGGAAGTAGTCCTGGATGGCCCGCATTTCTTCCAGATTCAAGAACAGGCTGTCCCGGCTCAGGTCCATCAGTTCTTCGTCTTTCATCTGTGTAAGGGGGATAACCGCCGTGTGTCCTTTCAAGCCGGAAATGAGCAGGGTGGCCGGTTTTTCCCGGATCACCCTTTCCACGGTATCGTTGACCAGGAGCCGGTCCAGGATCATTTCCACATCCCGGTCGCTTATTTCCGGTCCGTAAAAGCCGAATTCCCGGCTGGAATCGGCGGCCACCAGACCGGTGATGCCCAGATCCCGGGCGGCTTTAATCAAAGAGGCGGCTTCCGGGTTCATCACTCCTGGTTTATAGGCCACCTCCACCACCACCCGGGCATCCCTGATGATGGGTGCGTCAATGGTATAAATCTGGAAAACATCCTCGGCCAGCAGTTTTTCCGCCAGCACTCTGGCGGTGTCCGCATCAATGCCTTCAAAACGGAAAACCCTGGCTGTGCGTACCCTTTCTATGGTGTTGATACCCAGGGCATGTCGTATTTCATATAAAATTTCCTCCCCCGGGGGATCGGGTAGAAAGGGGCGGTTGGTAACCCTGACTTCAATGACGGCCATGCTGCCACCTTCCATTAATGAACTCGGGGAAAACAAAGTTCCCGGCGGCCGTCCGCCGGGAGCAGTATCTCCATTCAAGATTTTAGTATAATTGCGCCGAAAAAACAAGATAGGGGCCTTTATCTTTTCTCCTTTACGTTAAAATAAGTACCGGGCAGGAGGTGCGTTTGTGATGCGGGCATTTACTGTTCCGCCTGTCTTTACCGTACAATAAGTACCGGGCAGGAGGCGTGGCGCACCACCCGATTACTCACGCTGCCCATCAAGTAACCACGGATTTCGCCCAATCCCCGGCTACCCATAACAATCGGGTCATATCGCCCTTCCCGGGCTTCCCGGCAAATTTCATCGGCCGGATTTCCCCAGATGGCTTTTGTTTCCAGATCAACATTATATTTGGCCAGTTCTTCCCTGGTCCGGTTTAAAATTTCGGCCCCATTTTCCTCCATCTGTTCCTGTACCTTCCTGTACACTTCCCCCAGGCGGTCTTCATACCGGTTAACATAGGGTGGTAGTGGTGGCACCACGTGCAAAACGGTCAGGTGGGCTTTGCATAATACGGCCAGTTTTGCCGCATGTTCGGCGGCCATGGCCGACCGGTGGGAACCATCCACCGGAACAAGTATTTTGCAGTACATGTACACCCCTCCTTTAAGATAGTTATCACATTCACAATTTATCACATTTATATTACCTTATTGACGCAAATCCTGTCAACCCTTTTGAAAAATTTAATCGTCCTTTCTACCCTGTTTAAAAGTTTGGCCGCTCTTTTTTCGGTGACAATAGATTAACAACAGCACTGGTGCTTGGGAAATGGTTGGTGTTACAATAGATGGGTAATTGGATGCTTACGGAGGAGAATTATGGATGGCGGATTTACCGGAAGTGGATATTTATACCGACGGCGCCTGCAGCGGCAACCCCGGTCCCGGCGGGTACGGGGTTATTCTGCGTTACGGCAAGCATATGAAGGAATTGTCCGGTGGCTTTGCCCGGACTACCAACAATCGCATGGAATTGACGGCCGTAATCAAGGGGTTGCAGGCGTTGAAGCGACCCTGCCGGGTGACCCTGTACAGTGACAGCCGCTACATTGTGGATGCCATGACCAGGGGTTGGGTGAAACGCTGGCAGACCAACGGGTGGCGGCGGGATAACGGGGAGCCGGCCAAAAATGCCGATCTCTGGCGGCAAATCCTCTCCCTGGCCGAAAGGCACCGGATTACCTGGGTTTGGGTGAAGGGACACGCCGACAACCCCTATAACAACCGCTGTGATCAACTGGCGGTTCAGGCCAGCCAGGGGGACTCCCTCCCCGTGGATGAGGGCTACTCCGGCTAGGATTTAAGGCTGCCAGATGGCGGCAAAAAACCAGATAATCATGCCGGTTTCCAGGATTAGTTTTACTGCCGTTCCGCCCACCAGCCCCACCAGGGAGCCCCAGCCGGCCAGTATGGCCTGGGGCAGGGGTTTCCTGGCCAGAAGTTCCCCGATTATGGCGCCGGCCAGGGGACCGAAGATAATGCCCATGGGTCCCAGGATAAGGATTCCCACCACCATGCCGGCCATGCTGCCCCAGATGGCGTAAGCCGAACCGCCGTAGCGGCGCACGGCCCAGGCTCCGGCCAGGTAATCCAGTACCAGCACCAGGATCATGGCCACGGCCTGACCCAGGTAAAATCCCCAGCCCAATCCGGAAAAGCCGGTGAACAGGCCGTATACCAGCATGCCCAGCCAGATGAGCGGTACCCCGGGGAGGGCGGGTACCACCGTTCCGGCCAGTCCGGCCGCAAAAAAAAGACAGGCGACGATAATTCCGGCCAGGGCCATTTTCCTTCACCTCGCTTATTTTTTACTAGTTATATGCCCTGTTCGACAGCTTATGAGCAAATCCCTGCCTGGTTGTTTGCCGTTGGTCTCCGGTCGCCGGTGGTTAGTAAATATTATAAAAGGGCCGGCGCAGAGCCGGCCCTGAAAGCCTATTTACTGCATGTTTTAGCGCACTTCCTGCAATCGCCGTTACAGCCCCGGGGCATCCATAAAATATGGTTGCAGCGGGGGCAGCGGTTGGCATTTGTACCGGTTACGGTATAGCCGCAACAGGGGCAGGTGTGTTTAACTTCTTTCATGCTTCATCACCCCTGAATGTCGGTGGTGGGCCTGGAACGGCGGAAGAACAGGCACAGCAGCACGACGGCCAGGGTAAGCACCAGGAAGGCCAGCATGACCGGTATTACCCCGTGGCCGGCAGCGGCCGGGCTGAAAAGGCGGGCCATTTGAGCCACCAGGCCGCCCACCAGGAAGGCGGCCACCCAGCTGCTCCCCCAGATGAACGCCGCCTCCTTTTTGGTCCGTTCTTTAAATATAACCAGTATGGAGGCAATGCACGGCACAAACAGGGTAATGGTGATCAGGGCCACCACTGTTTGCAGCGGGTTTAACTCCAGGGCGGTCAGCCCGGCGGCGCCGAAATCACGCCGCACAATACCCATGATAAAGGCGGTGGCCGTCTCCCGGGGGAGATTCAACCAGCCCACCGTAAGGGGCGCCAGGATGTTCTGCAAAAACTCCAGGATTCCCGTAACCTGAAAGATGCTGATCAGCAACGCTCCCAGGGCAAAAAGCGGTGCCGCTTCTTTTAAAAAGTGGTAGGACCTGGTACCGGTTTTCTTTAAAACGTTATCCAGCCGCGGCAGCCGCAGGGGTGGCAGGTCAATGAGCAGGTCCGCCGACTTTCCGGGCAGGAGCGTGGACAACAATGTACCGGCCATGACCAGCACACTGAAGATCACCAGAATATACAGGGTCACGTACTGCGGTCCCAGGCCGGCCAGCATGCCGGCGATCACTCCCAGCTGGGCCGAGCAGGGGATGGTCAATCCCAGCAGGAAGATGGCTATTTTCCTTTCCCGGTCCGAAGACAGGAGCCGGGTGGTAATGGTGGCCATGGTGACACAGCCGAACCCCAGGATAAGGGGGATGACCCCCCGCCCGTTTAAACCAATGGCATTGAGCACGCGGTCCACCAGGGTGGCGATGCGGGGCAGGTACCCGGAATCTTCAAACAGGGACAGGAAGAAATAGAATCCCACCACCAGGGGCATCAACAGTCCTAATAGATAGGTCACCGTCATGGTCAACAGTCCGAAGTCGCCGGTTAAAATGATACCCGGCACGGAAGACGGGGAAATAATTTGTTCAACCAGGTGGCGCACCGCCGGTTCATAGATGCCCTGCATGATGGTTTCCTCGGTAATGCCCACCACGGTGCCGGCGATAAAGACACCGATGGCCTTATACATGACCCACAGGGCCAGCAGCAGGATGGGTATGCCAGTGACGGGCTTGAGCATCCAGCGCCCCAGGATGGTGCCGAAACTCGCTCCCCGGGAGGTCTCCCGCACCACCCGGGCGTATATTTCATTGACCCTTTCCCGCCTGCGGCGGTAAATTTCTTCCCTGCGGGTGCCCGGCTGGCACCCGTGGCGCCCGGCGATGACCGGGTCCCCTTCCAGTACCAGCAGTGCTTCCCCCCGGCTGCCCACCCGGTTAAGCAAGTGATGGATCTCCCCTTCCAGTCCCGGCGTGGGATTGCCGGGCCGGGCGGTGAACAGTTCCGCCTTTAAACGGTCCAGGCCATCCCTTTTCACGGCCACCGTGGGTATGACCGGCACTCCCAGCAACTGGCTCAAGCGGTCCACGTCCACTGCGATGCCCAGCCTTCTGGCGTCGTCCATCATGTTCAGAGCGACAATCACCGGTACACCGGTGTCAATTATCTGCTGGGTGAGGAAGAGATCCCTTTCCAGATGGGTGGCCGATACAATATTCACCACCAGGTCCGCCGACAGGATAATGTCCCGGGCAATGCGCTCTTCGTCGTTGAAGGAGGAAATGCCGTAGACCCCGGGCGTATCGATTACCACATCGGAACCATAACGTCCGTATGAGATGTCCAGGGTCGTCCCGGGGTAGTTGGACACATCCACATAGATACCGGTCAGCTGATTGAAGAATACAGATTTTCCCGTATTGGGGTTGCCGGCCAGCACAATGCGGCGGGATCCCTCCGGTATGTCCATTTTTAAACCGGGGCAATGGCAATGGGCCATGGTTAGAAACCCCCTTCCACTTCAATCTGGCGGGCCAGGCGCCGGCCGATGGCAATTTCCTGCCGGTTTTTGCTGATCACCACCGGTCCGGCCGGTATTACTTCACAACAGGTGACCATCTCCCCTTCGGCAATGCCGAAACGCAGTGCCTGTGCCCGCACCGCTTCCGAGGGGATGGATAAAATGCGGCAGCGCTGTCCCCTTTTCATGCGATCCAGTGTCATGGTGGCATCCCTCCCCGGAACTAACGTTTCATGGGCGGCAACGCAAAAGCCTGCTTGAATGGCTATGAAAATCATTATCATTCTCTGATCGGATTGATATGCTGGAAATATTTGTTTAAAGAACCTGGATGAGAACGATTCTCACTCTAGGCATATTCTAAGTTCTTTGCCGTCACCTGTCAAGATTTTTTGTTGGATTTGGGGCAAAAAAATAAACGGGGTTTGTAATTCCCCCGTTTATTTGCCAGTATTTTCTACAGGTCATCATCTGCCGGGCATTCCGCACAGGCATCGGCAGTAAGATCGGTATCGGCGGCGCATCCGCCTGCGGCTCCGGCAGCCGGGCACCCCGCGGCCGTGTCCTCTTTGGGTGCGGTCCTGCGACGGGTTTTTTCATCGCTGGTCATGAAGTATCGTCACCTCCTGGATATAGTGTTACCCCGAAGGGACGAAAATAACTGGACCAAAAAATGGTTAAAAGTACGGCCCATGGAAGCAAAGGGCAGACCAGTCCTCTCATTTGCCCGTGCTGAAGCCTGCGGTAGCAGCGTATATGTTCAGTGATACCCGCTTTAGTACCGCCCGGCACTTAAAGAGGTATTTCCCTCGAATAAACAGCAATGCCGGTAGTTCCCTTCGAACAATGCGATGCGGCATCCGGCTTATGGCAGCAGTTTTATTAAGCTATTACGCAGCAGCTCCGCCATGGCTTCCCGGGCGTGTTTCACCAGCAGATCTATGTCTTCCTTCTGCGCCTTTTCCACGTGCAATCCGGCCACCGCCACCACCGGCTGGCCGCTGCGCCGGGCCAGTTCTTCAGCCAGGGGCCTGGCTATTTCGTCATCCTTGTGTCCCAGCCTGGGTACAACAGTAGTGGTGCAGCTGGTCAGGGCCGGATCGGCCAGGCTGGGGCGGGGTTCGGCCAGCACCATGGCCCCTATGTGGGGTTTTTCTCCACCCAGAATGGTTAGGATAATCCCTTCTTCCGTAAAGGTGGCCTGCAGTTGCACCCGGTGCTTTCCCTCACCGGCGGTATGGGTAATCTGCCTGTTTATGATCGCTCCCCGCCCTTTCCTGTTCTTTTTCGTCTTCCCTTAATTTTTTAAACCCGATCAGGGACGTCTGCGGCAGGCCCTTGTACAGGGCGAGTACCTTGAAAACACTACCCATTCCTTCCGGGAGAATTAGCTTTTTCACGGCCATGGTTGCGCGCATGGTCCTTTCGTCGTAGGCGAAGGCGGTGGCCGGCCGGGGTATGGCTTCCATTATGCCCAGGTTCAGTAAAAAATCCATCTGGGTGGCATACCCGGCCACCTGCAGGCCCGCTTCCCGCGCCCAATGCATGAGGGCGGAAAAATTAACCGACGCGGTTATGTCCTGTTCCCCCACATGGATCAGGGGGTTGCCACCCAGCTGGTGCCGGCGGAAACAGCGCAGCGTTCCATCAACCCGGGAGGGATGGTACAGCTCCGGGGATTCCCCGCCATAGTCAATAATCAATACAAACCCCCGGGACAGGCCCGCGGCCAGTTCCCGCAACCACTGCCGCGCGGCCAGATTGACCTCCGCCCTTTGCCCGGGAGCCAGGGAGACATTCAGGTCCTTAAAGTACCGGGCCAAAAGGGGTGTGGAGGGGTTCCCTTCCTCTTCCACCGGGCCGTTGCCATGCCAGTTAACATAAATCTCCTTTAAGCCCGCCGGGGTCTGTTTTACCAGGTGAACGGGAAAGGCATCCACCACCTCGTTGGCCAGGATCACTCCCGTAATACCTCCCGCCCCCCCAATATCAGAAAGGCGGCCGGCCCAGTGGATTTTTTCGGCCGGCAGGCCCCTTTCCTGCAGGACTTCCCCCTGGCGCCGGATCATGGCGGGGCTGATTTCAATAATATGATACCTTGCTCCTGCCCAGGCCGCGGGGTGGTTGTCCCGCAACGCCGCCAAAACATCCCGGGCCAGCAGGCCCTTTCCCGCCCCGTATTCCACCAGTGACCAGTTTGACGGGTAATCCAGCAACTCCCACATCTGGGCGCACTGCCTGGCCAGCATGGTACCAAAAAGGGGGTGGACGTCGGAACTGGTATAAAAATCACCCCGGGGTCCAATTTTTTCCCTTTCACTGTTATAGTAACCATATTCCGGATGATACAGGGCCATTTCCATGAATGTGGCAAAGGTCAATGGCCCCCGGGCAGTTATTTCTTTTTTAATATTGCTTAGGAGAGTCAATAGTAATCACCTTATTTTTTAACATAATAAGCAGAAACAGTTATAACCCTTGATTTTGCTGAATTTCTATCGGTAATTTTATGTAAGCATCATGAAACGCTTACATGGGCTTTTATCGTCTATCCTGTACATCTTTTCTAGAACAGTCCAATAAAGCTTCTTTCATTGCTCTGGCGTAAACCAACGCGGCTTCCTTTCTGCTTTTATTCGTGACATGAGCATACCTGGCTGTCATGGAAAATGCTGTCATAGAAAACGCTCCTGCAGAATTCCCGCGTGAATGGCCTAACCTGTCCGCGATGACCTCCATCGGTACTCCATGTGTCAAAAGAATCGTAGCGTGGGTGTGCCGTATACCATGTGGTGGAATTTCTGTTACTCCGATTCTTTTACACGTATTTTTCATGAATTCCCGATATCTGCTGTAACTTTTCGCGCCGCCATTATTGTTGCAGAATACCAGATCAAAGTCATGCCATTCCTTCGCCTTTAACCTGGCTTCAAGCTGCGCCTTCCTGTGTTCTTTAAGCAGGTTTACCGTGTTCGGGTCGATGTAAACTGTCCGCATTGAACTCGGTGTCTTTGTCGGACCAAATTGCGGTACGCCTCCTTTATTTATTTGTTCGCAAGTTTTATTAACATTTAGACACCCCTTTGTAAAATCTACGTCAGCCCACTGTAAACCCATCAACTCACCGATTCGAAGTCCTGTCGCCAAAGCTAGAGCGAAGAAAACGTAATATCTATTACCCTTTATAGACATCAAAAATGTAGCGGCTTCCTTTTCTGTCCAGAACTTCGCTTCTTCTCGCTCTACTTTGGGCAACTTGACGCCCCGAAAAGGATTTTTTACCAGCATGTCCCATTCCACCGCTTGGTTGAAAATACGTCGGAGCAGTTCACATGCACTTTTCCTAACGGAACTCTTTAGGTGAAGAGGCAGTTGCATAACGGACTTCTGTACGAGCGGTGGCGTGATGTTGGTCAGAGGGATTTCCATTATCCCGGTGTTCTTGAAGTAACTGATCAGGAGCTTATAATATTTTCGGGTATTGGGTCTTATATTTTCTTCCGTGGCTTCGTACCACTGTTGGACGAAATCGCCAACAGTCATTTCGTCCGGTTTTTTGATAGTTTTCGCCTTTTTCGCCGCTCGTTTGGCTTCAGCTTCCGCGATTATTTTTTCAGCTTCCAGTTTCAGGCGGGCCTCCACTTTTTTGGCTTCTTCTTTCGTGTTGACGGTGACGGTCTTTTGTATCCGCCGTCCCTGACTGTCAAAGCCTAAATGCACCACCACCTGGAATTTGCCGTTGTCCTTGCGTTTGATCATCGAGCGTCCCTCCCGGGCCGGGCGGACGTGATAATATTCTCCCCGCCAGGCTGATTTTCCTTTGAGATAGTTTGTTGTCTGATGATTTTTAACACGTCGTCACGCATCACCCGTACCTGCCGCCCGATCTTGAAACACGGAATTATTCCCGCTCGCACCATTTTGTACGCGGTCGATCTCCTGAGCTTCAGCCACTCGGCTACTTCCGTTACTGTAAGGATTTCCGGTACATCCCGCATTTTTGGTTGCACCTCCAGCAGTTAATTTTGGACACAAAAAAAGCGCGGCCATTATCCGCGCTCGGAGATGGAGATATTCTATTTCCGTTCAATTAACGTCGCCCTCTTCAACACATCCCTGCCGTACTTCTCCCGCAACTCATCCACCACGCGGCACACCCGCCCGTCCCTGTCCGGTTCCGTAAACAGAGACAGCTGTTCACATGCCCCGTCAGCCAGGTTTGACACTTGTATCCCAACCAACCTCCACGGCGGCCGGCCGCAGTTGGCCAGGAACAATTCCCAGGCTACCCGGTATATAGTCCCATCGCCGTCCACGTAATCCGGTAACGTCCGGGACCTAGTGATGGTGCTGAAATCGCTGAAGTGTATCTTTACCGTGACCGTCCGGCCTTTAAGCCCTTTCCTGCGCAGGCGGTAACCGACCTGCTCGGCCAACTCCAGGAGCGTTTTCAAAACCACTTCTCTGTCGTATACGTCCCTGGCTCTCAAGCCCCCTACTGCATAATGTAACAGATTTAAGTCAAACTGTCCAATACAGTTAGGGGGCTTGAGAGTCAAGTACCTGCCAGGGGGGTGTTAAACCTAAGGCGGCAGCGAATAGAGATCTATAATCCATCACCATCATCATCGGAAGAGCCTCCCAATAAGGATTTTAAGTCAAGATTCGTTATGGCAAGAAGCTCTTCCTGCAAAAACTAATGAATGACAGTTTATGCCATAAATACCATGCCAATTCCTAATATTATTTCCTTTTTTAGTTTGGGTACATTTGTACGCCCACACGATCTAGCGAGGAACCCGATTGCCTTATATGGCACCGCACATAACCTCATTGCTTCCTCCAGCTTGTTCAGCCTCTTTCTAGCTTACAGGCCTCGGTTCATCATTACCACAAAGTTAACCAATTTACCGAAACTCTACGCTAGAAAGTGCGAGCCAGGTTAATCAACCTCCAAATGGGCTTACAGGCCGACACTGGCAACCGTTGACAGAGCAATTCTAGAATGTCCTTATACTCCCTGCGCAACAGCGGCCATGCGTGCATTATCATTGACGTTACTTCCACAAAAGAAGTGATGACCTGCTCATCTGTTTCCTGTCCGAGACACACGTTTAAAGCACACTCCAAAAGGCTGAGTCCAACCTCACGAGTTGACACAGCGTCAGCAATCTTCGGTGCTTTCGGTGCTTGCCTCTTGGACTTGCTGCACCATGCGGCTACTTCTCGGATCTGTTGAATTAGGTGGGTTCTCAACTCCTCGTTCCGAATTGAGACCATCTGAAATGTAGCTGCTCGCAAGGCAATAAGACCGCACTTTGCATCACGTTTATAAAGGTCAGTGTAATCGGTACCCTTAAAAAGTTCCACCAGACGGGGGACCACATCCTCATAAAGCGCACCCCACTTAAGTATATTGAGGACTATCGCCCACGCAACAGTGCTCGTTGGTTCAGCACCAAGGGTTTTCAAAGCGAGGTTTAGGGTGGAGCGAATTGATTTACTCGACAACAACTCAGCCTTCTCCTGACCAAGCAGGAATCTCAGTGTCTGCCCCCTGTCGCCACCTAGGAAAGAACCTAGAGCATCCCGACACCGAGTTGAATCTCGCAACATGAAAGGTGACGGCAATTGTACCTCTTCGGTGAGAACACAAGCCATAGCAACTAAGCGCTCTCGAATTTGAGAACTCATTAGGCGGTCAGCCAAATCTCCAAGGGCGTAAGCAAAACCGGAAAGGAGGAACGATGTGCGGTTCACTTGACGCGGGTGACTGACGTCAAACCAGTAACTCGGCTCACGACGGAATAATTCGAGAGATGAAGTGCCGGACAAGTTCCTGAATACTTCGGTAACCCATGAGGTAGGTGCTCCTGCACCGACAACCACGATATATAGGAAATGTGCATGTGCCCAAACCATAGCTAACCGGATATGGTTGGACAGACCACCAGCCGACCACGCACTGGTTTCGGCTTCGACCCAGTCCAAAACAGCCTGGAAGGCGTTGAACTCAGCTGCGCCAGTGTCTCCCAACATACGAACCATAATGCGGCGTGCCAGCCGTAAATACCGCTTCTCACTACAAACTGATAGAATCCTCAGCAAATGTATCCTCGACAAAGGCGAGCCGGTCGACTTCAGGAGTGTTTTCACAAGTTGATGGCGTTCCGAGGGGTCGAGACGCTGGACCTTCTCTACGAGAGTCAAGGGCAAAGGCACCGGCAAAGCGCAGAACCTTTCAAGCGCATTGATCAGTTCACTCTCTTTAAGCAACTCCTCGGCAGCCTGGTACAACGACTTTTGAAACTCTTCACCGTTCCCGGTATTCGGAGGAAGTCTGAAATACCAGCAGAACCGGTCTGCAGGGGGCAGATTTAAGTCACTTCTGGCTAACCCCCGACGCTTAAACAAAGTCTCCTGCAGGCGTTGATAGTAAACACTAATAGAAGTCTTCCGCCACCTCTCTGCTTCCTCGAGCCGCCGTTGAGGGGCTCGCAATGTGGCGATTTCTGCCACCACTTTGTTAAATTCCTCAAATGAACAGTCAAACCATTGGCGGTTTCGTCGAAGTACTGCCTCTCTTTCTGCCGGGTTTTCACTTAGCAGCTCGAATATCTCATCCCTGACCGGAACCGGTTGACGGTTCCGAGGATGAATAACAATACAGGAGAATGGACTATCGGTATCCGGCTCAAATACCACCTCTGCCTCGGATGGGTCTAGTGTTTTGGCAGTGCCAGGGCGGCCATTGATCGCTTCACTTACGGCTCGAACGAATTCGTTAATTTCGAATTTCACCCGGCCGATTTCCACTACCGGGAAAACTCTAATTCCTATGCTGGCAATAAACTCCTGGTCACGATTCAACTCCTCCCTCAGAAGCTCCGGAAGGTCCTCGTAAAAGCGTTGAACGACATATTTCCGGGCGAATTCCATATCGTCGTCCAGCGGCTCGTCTAAACGGTTAAGCATTTTCTTGAGCACTTCCGCAACTGCCGCTATAAGACGCGGCTCGGCTGTAAAGCGGCTTCGGAGTACACGAGTTTCCAACCACGCGAAATACTGGCGGCGGGCACTATATCGCTCACTCCTATCTCTAGCCCCCAAAGATAAACCTGCCAACAACAAGTCAGCTATTCCCAAGGCTGCTATGTATATATCTTCGTTCGGGAGGGTTAGTCCAATTAGTGAGGCACGAGCCAAATAATCTAGATAGAGGGATTCCATAATCCAGTCTGCCCGCGCTTGGTATGCTTCGAGGTCAGCATCGGCCGTTTCCCATAGTGATATTATCGCATCTGTGACTTCCCGGCCAAGGTTCAAGACAAACGGGATTTCTCCGGGGTTGGCCGGGCCTCCGACTGGGCGTTGTAGCGCAGCCCCATTCGCCAGACAATTAGCTACGTAGCGCCGAAGAATGGCGAGTTGCCGAGTCTCCACTACCTTTCCATCCTGGACCTGAGCTTGCATCAAATGATGCAAAATTTCAGAGGCACGCAAGGGTATAAAGCGCACATTAGCCGCACGCAGCCTTGTGAGCAAACCAAAGTATTCCTTCTTATCAAGCCTGCCTGCACCGAGCAGGGCATCTAACACTTCTATAATTCCGATAATTGGTACTCCGCCGTCGCGGTGCCGGTAGCTGGTCAAGGCCCGGTCATCCGCCCAAATGACATCCCCTGGTTGGGGCTCAAACCGAAGTAATGAATAGAGACTGTCTAGCTCTAACGTCATTTGAATCTCCTTATCTCTGGGTTCTTCAGGTCCAACAGTCGGAATGACTTCGTACACCCCGTTTCTAAGTCCACGATTTATTCTCCCGATAATGCCTCCCAACCAATTCGATACCTCCTGCACCGTCTCATATTCTTGTAAGGCAGCCTCAATGCGCCTCGCTTCTTCTTCTTTAATGACAACGTCAAAGCGGTCGCAAACTAGTTCAATCAATCCAGCTTCTGCTAAGGTCTCGGGAATTGCGATATCTAGGACCAACGTTTTATGTTGAGCGGGCACGACCTTGACATCCGCACCAAGCCCCTCCGTTCCAAGGGCGTCTAACGCCCTGAAATACTCATCTTCAGAAAGCGGCCCGAACTGCCTGAGCGACTCCACCACTGCTCTACAATTAATCAATGTCATCCCTGCATCTTCGGGTAGCGCCGTTGGATGCCCAGAAAGGTCTCGTTTTCTAAGCGGAAGGAAGTCCACTAAATAGCCATCATTTTTTCGAGCATATTCCCACAAGGCTACCCATTCAGAGCCTAACTCTTGAACCAAAATCGAGTCGGCTTCAGATATCTTAGGAGGGTCAATGGTTCTTATCTTAGATTCACGAATGAGGTCAAGGATACGGCGGTAGGCCGCAGCGCGAGAGGGCTGATGCGGCGTGACTTTATCTCTCATGGCAACAAGTGATGGAACGAGCGAGGCAGGAATTTTAATCGGTCTAAATACATCTTCAACTTTCTCTAGGACTTCAAGGTGAACCGCAAGAAGGACGGCGGTAACATCCATATGCAGACGCCATTGAGGCATTGGGTTGTCGGTTTCCAAGCCGATGGTTCTACCCCCATGGTGACAGAACAACGGCTGACATTCATAAGCGCAAAGACGCTGTTCATTCTCGCGTAACATTATATGATATATTCTGACCAGGGGTATGTTAAGTGCTTCTGCCGCTAGATGAACTGGAATCTTTCCGTTTCGGTACAAATCATTCACTCTGCTCAGGTTCTCCCGTTGCTGGTCAATAAAGGCCACCAAGTCCTCGATCGACTTCTTCTGGACACCTCCCTTAGCCTGTTCCCCAAGGGCAACCATTCTTTTGACAAGATGACCCATCTCTGCATCCAAACCCAGTTGATACCCCAAAGCAACAGTTTCCCCAACCAGCTCATCCGGAAGACAGGGAGAGTTGGCTGCCTTTCTCCAAAATGACACGGCCAAATTTTGATCGTCCCACTGAACGAGACGCGCTAAGCGCAAGCAGTGTTCCGGAGCGGAATCGGAGCGCGACTCGATCTGCCGAGCTACTAATGCGACACCCTTCAAATCACCTAAAGTAAAGTAAACCTGAGCCAGGGCGAGGAGGTTAGGAATAGCGGGATCGCTCCACGCTAACTCCTCTGCTTCGCTTACTGCACGAGGTAAAATACCGAGCAGCCGCTGACATTCCACCCTAATCCGTCTCAAATTGGTCGGTAATTTTGAATCTGTGAAATAATGCTTGAACCCATCAAGTAGGGTGAGACATTCCGCGTAGCGGCCGGCTTTGAACATGGCTTGGGCTGCCAGTTCAACGGTGTCTGCAGTGCTAACATGGTTAACCAACTTGGCTGAGCGATCCGCCACGTAGGTCCAATCTCCCAGGTGGGCCTTTATCTCGCAACAATCCAGCAGAAAAACACCGTCCCCGGTAACAGAAAAACAACGCTCAAGGTAATCAATAAGTGACTGCCAGTCACCTTTTTCCGATGCCCGCGCTCGAAGAGCAGTAATATTGGCAATGCGTGCGTAGTGGGGACCCTTCAGTAAATCCACCATTTTTAATGCTTCATCTAGATTACCGTCAACAACCAAAGAACGGCACTTCCAAATGACCCAAAGGTCTTCCGCATCATTCTGCTCGAAGATACTTCTGGTGGTACCAAGCAACTCCAAGGCCTTCGACCCCATACCATTTGAAAGGTAAAAGCTCACAACGATGATAATGTGAAGGAGACTGGCCCGTCCTTCCCTAATGAGGTCCTCAAACGCTGTCAAACTAGCTGTCAAATCAACTGCCATATTGCGGTTAATGGCCCAAGCGACAACGTAGGCATTAGATGGGTCATCTTCTAGCACGGACCGGCAGTAATCCTGCGTCTCCTTCTGAAGCCGGGGATGGTTTGCCAGTGAGGCTAACCTCCAGGCCTGGAGGCGGCGCCGCTCTTCCACATCCAATTCCGCAGCTCCCAAAAGTGAGGCAAAAAGCTGGGAGGCACTCTCGAGATATTGTAGGCTCTCGTTGTCGCGACGAATAAGCTGCCAAGCTACAGGTTCAGGCCACAATAGGATACCACGCGGCATCGCCGAAGCAGACATCGCGCTGTAATAGTAAACCATGGCCGCCGCCATCTGAATAGAGCGCCAGTATGGCTCCCTGTTAAGAGCCTCTTGGGCGTCCAACCTGGCCTGGGCGAGGTTTCCAAGACAGAGGTTCAAAAGGGATCGCATTCGGTAGGTTTCTGCATTTGGGACAAACCGACTCATGATGTGCTCTATAACCTGGGAGCACTTATCATACTCGTTCATCTCCAGGAGAAGAGCCGCCATTAAATTCAAAGTGTCCACATCTTCTTGCCCTTTTAAGGTTTGGACCGCCGCCGCAGTGCCTTTCTCTCTATAGGTTATTAAAGCTTTTAGCCTCAATCCTTCAATAGAAGCACACAGGGCATCTGCTTCCAGCGCTAGTTGTTTCACATGGGAGAGGTCAGCCCTTTGCTCCAGTTCTATGCTGGCTTCGAAACGTAACAACCGCGCCCACAAATCCGCAGGAAGTGCCACCCAAACATGGGTGTCTTCTTTGACATCTCTTACCCATTGCAGGGCCTCAGTACGCCTACCTTGTCGCCACAATGCTCTCATCCGTTCGAGTTGAGATTGAATTTCACTGGCCAAACGGTCCGATAATTGCGTTAGCTGGTTCGAGAGAATCTCAGAAATGACTACGGATGCCCGACTCTGAGTAACTAACGGCACAGCAGTAGGACCACAGATATAAGACACCCAATATTCCGCAGGAGGAAAATACCTGCATACGATGTCTGGATGAAGCGCCAACTTCGTAGTTAGGACTCGGCTATGCCAAACTTCGTACTCGATACCAAATTCTTTGAAACGCTCTCTTTGGCACAAGATTTCATCTACTTGCTCCACCCTGTCTAACGGACAAGATACAAATAGAATAAACCTCTTCACGTCCTCAGTTTTCCAGTGATCCCAATAGCTAAAGAACTCATCCGAAACTTCCACAATGTCCTTCGCAGAAAACCGTTCGTATTTCTTGCATTGACCCACCTCGATACTCCCATCACGGCGGATGGCAAGCAGATCTATACCTTTTTGCTTCTGTCCTCGAGTCCCATATGGACTACATGCTTTGATTTCCGGCTCTTTTTGAAAAAGGTCACAGCACATATCTTGAAAGAGGTACTCATCCAGTCGATGGTACGGAGGCTGCTCACCTTGCCTAATCCCAGGTGGCAACATACGCTATCTAACCTCCCCATGACCACAGGGGTTCGATGACGCAAGTATACTGAATAGAAGGTAGCAATACTCTTTTCTTTTATGATCTCATCTACAGTTTTTGATTCCTCGTGCGAATTAATTTCTAATGTTTGCCTATCATCAGTATTCATTTTTATCGTATCATAGTATTAGCATGGATTCGGGAAATGACAGTGCTGACAATTACGCATTTGCCTGAATGAAGAAACAAAAGCAGATTTCAAAAAAAGTAGTACTACCCTTTATCGACTATTTGCTAATACCCGGGTGAAAAAGTCAGCCACCATCTCCCCAACCTTAGCCTCGTATCCCCACCAGAAGTGATCAACCCCGGGAATCAGCTCAACAATCTTTGGTTCGGCCATACCAGCAGTTTCCTTTAAGACCGAGGAAGGGGGAATTATATTATCTTCCGCCCCAGTAACAATCAACTTTGGTTTGGTGCATTCCTTGAGCACGTTGGCAGGGATAACCGGGGAAACGGCCGCGATGGCCCGAACTACATCATTGATGTTACCAACTGCCAGGGCCACCATTCCCCCTAAGGAATAACCCATGATGCCGATCCGGGACGGGTCGATTTCTTCCTGGTTTACGAGCAATAAAAGGGCCGCCTGCGCTTCTTCCTGTTCCCCGATTCCGTTAGCAAAGCAACCCTGGCTGCCCCACACCGCGAAAGTTGAAACGCAGGCTGGCTATTCCATTACTGGTCAAAGCCTGGCTAACGGCGAGGATGACGTTGTTATTCATATTGCCACCGTAGAGGGGATGGGGGTGACATAGCACTACTCCGGGAAAGGGACCAGGAACAGCCGGCAGGTCCAGGAAAGCTTCCAGGACCAGACCGGAACCGGGCAGATCAATTTGTATTTTTCTCATACGGTCACTTTCCTGTACACGCAAAATACCCGCAAAAAACAAAACGACCTTCCTTAGGCTTAATCAAAACGAAGGGAAACCCTCTGCACCGTTCTTAGAACGGCTGTTTTGCGCATCTTACAACACCCCCGCACCAAAGGTATTTACCTGATTTTTTCTACTTTCCGGAGCGGGTTCCTGCTTTGGAATGGAAATAATTATCTTCCTGCTGCCGGCCTCGTTGTTTCAGGGCCGTGCTTCGCCCGGTAATACTCTACGATCAACCTGTCCATCTTCCGGCTGACTGCCAGGAGCTTTTCTTTGTCGCCGGGGTCGGTATTCAGCAGTTCCCTCCTGGCCTTCTCCAGCCGCAGAATCACCTTGCCGAGTTCCAACAATAATTTCCTCCTTACGCCAATTTGCACCAAATTCAATGAAACCACTTTCAGGGAAATGCGTCAAGAAAAAAACCTGTCGAACGGTGTCGGATCGACAGGGCTTTCCTGCACGAGAACTCGAAGATTCCAACAGGTTGTACCTTCCCCGGCGCCAGTGCAAGACCCTGAAAAGCCAGAATACCATCGTTTTCCGATTACCCTTAAAAACTTTGTCGAAAAAAAATTGTAGCCATTAAACAATCTTGATGCTAAACTTTAAAAATAGGAGGGGGATTATGGGAAAAGCATTTAATGTTTATATTGACGAGGCTGGCGACGAAGGTTTTAAAGTTATTGCTGATAAGTGGCTGAGCAGCCGTTGGTTTGTAATCGGAGCTCTTGTAGTACCGGCAGAATTTGATCGCGAAATGGCTTCTGTTATAAATAAAATTAAGGATAGGATCAAATATGGAAATAAATTAAAGCCATTACACTTCTGCAAATTAAGCCATAGAAAGAAGAAGGTTGCGATTCAAGAAATAAAGGAAAAGGGGCACTTTAGACTGATAATAACTGGTGTTTATAAACCGGATTTGATTAAGAACGGGGTTTTAAAAAACGAGAAACAGTTTTTGTATAACTACATTACTCGGTATTTACTTGAAAGAGTAACTTGGTTGGCAGATGACTATAAAAGAAAAGTTCGCCTTATATTTGAAAACCGAAGTAATACATCTTATGACCACTTAAATAATTATGTTCAACAGTTATTGAAAGATCCTATGTGTCAAATAAGAAAGGACATGATAATGTCTTTGCAGGTTCTAAATAAAAGTCAAAGTAAAAACCTTCAGATTGCTGACAGTTTGGTAAGTTCCGTATACGCTGCTCTGGAACCTGATGATTATGGAAACATCGAAACATCCTATATAATGGAGCTGAAAGATTTTCTATATATTAGAAATGGGAACTTATTCAGCTATGGTTTAAAATTATTTCCATATTCAGGAGACAGTCGAATTCTCCAGGAAAGATATCCTTGGCTAAAAGAACTTGTATAATCGGGAAATTTCGACAATATTAGGCGTTTACAATGCAGCGCATTATGATATAATACTAGTAAACAGACTAGCGCGGGGTTAATAGAAGGTCGCCTCAGTGGCGGCAGCGTCTTTGGCGTGGGTTCCTTCTTCCTGGGGTCTGTTTTTTTATTTTTATAATTGTCATAGGACCGGGACTAAGAACCGTTCAAAACACTAGTGTTAACTATTTTCCCACCACCCTCCCTACCGCCATTTCCTTTATGCCGGCCAGCACCCGGACCACCTTCCCCGGGAAACCCTGCCTCTCCAGTTCCGCCAGGGCCTCCGCCCGGGTGAAGCTCCGGTCCCGGTAGGGCCGGTGCTCCGTCAACGCCGTGAATACTTCCACCGCCGCGACGATGACAGACAGCGGGTGTATTTGCCCATCTTTCAGGCCGTTCGGATACCCGTCTCCATCAGCACGTTCATGGTGTTCCCGGACTATCCGGCATACAGTGTCCGGCACGTCAGGCCAGTACTCCCGCAGGTAATACTCTCCCGCTATGGGGTGGGCGTTAACCAGCTTACGGTCGTCGTTGTTCAAACGGGCTTTACTTACCAGTGCCGAAGGCCACGTGATTTTACCGCAGTCGTGGAAGAAAGCAGCCTGAGTCAATTGCTCCAATTCTTCCCCTGTATACCCCAGCGCCCGGCCTACCGCTTCAGCGTACACCGCCGTGGCGATGGCGTGGTAATATAGCGTCTCGTGCCAGGCCAGCATTTGGATGGCCAGCCTGTTTGGCCCCTGATACCTCAACATCTCGGACAGCCACCCGGGCAGGCCCGGGCGGCGAAGGATGAGCGCGCGCACTTGCAAAACCACCTTTCTTAGCCAGTAATTTGTCACAAAAATAAAAAGCCGGGCACCCCGGAAAGGTACACCCGGCTCTGTTTCTTTTTTTGTAGCTAATCGAACCGTTAGTCTATTGCCACTACCTGGCCGTTTGCTGCGCACTATTGCGCCCCGATGGCCGCTATCCGCCCATCCGGGTACCACTGGACGGGTTTGCCGAAGACCTGGCTGATGAACCTCAGAGGGACCATCACCCGGTTGCCGTGCATCACGGCGGGAACGTCTATTTTCTGCGCCTTCCCGTTGACTGTCACTGTCGGGCTGTTTACCGGCAGGTTGATGACCGTGTTATCGTTGTTGATCGTGACCGAGTTATCCTGCTGGTTCCAGGAGATCGCTTCGTTGCCGATGCCCAGAGCGTTGGCCACCGCCCGCAGCGGGATCAAAGTGCGGCCGTCTTTAATTATTGGAGCAACATCCGATTGAACCTCCGCCCCGTTGGCGAAAACGCGGGGATGGTCATCCCTGCCCAGGGTTCTGTAAAGCTGGCCCAGCTGCTTGTAGGCCCACCCTTTGTGCTCTATTTTGAGAATCTTTTTCATTGTTTGCAGTGCTGCCTCGTAGTCGCCCTGGTTCACCTGGGCGATCAGTTGCTCTTTCAGCTGGTTGAGTTCGGTCTGTACCTTATCTTTCTTTTCCAGCCCGCGGAGCTTCTGCAGAATACGCGCGGCCTCGCCCCACTTGTTGTTCTGGACGGCTTGAGTAAACTCCTCTTTGAGCTTTGTAATCTGATCTTCCCCATAAACAGATCCGGATACACTCTGATCATCTTCATCGATCTGATCATCTTCATCGATTTGATCATCTTCATCGATCTGATTATCTTCATAAACGCTTCCGGATACACTCTGGTCAGATAAAGTGGACGTCCCCGCCGCGTTGTCCGGAGGAGTCCCCTGGTCGGCGAAAGCGGCCAGCGGGAAGAGGAACAGGGTGACCACAACAACAAGAGACAACAGCTTGCGCAAATCTACCACTCTCCTTTACAGTTTTTGTGTTTTTATACGAAAATCGACCCGTTTTTCCTGGGTGATGCTCACAAAAGAAATGTTAATTTTTTGTTAACCCAAGCTTCCAGCCACCGACCACAACAACAAAAGTCATCGCAAGCTCATGGTCGAACTGGCTCCCGGCGCATCGAGCTATTTCCCGCAGGGATTCTTCCTCTGGAATCGCGCCCTTATAGGGCCGCCAGGCCGTCACGGCGTCGTAGGCGTCCGCCACCGCCAGCACCCTGGCCAGAAAGGGTATCTCTTCCCCTTTCAACCCGTCCAGGTATCCCGTGCCGTCCCACCGCTCGTGGTGGTGCCGCACGGCCTCCACTACCAGGGGCAATTCTTCGCCGAGACCCAGTTCCTCGTTGAACCGCTCCACCAGCTGGGAGCCGATAACCGGGTGCTGGCCATCAATTCTCACTCCAGCTCACTTAAAGAAGAACCAGGTGCGGTGTCTGGGTATGTCGAGAAAAGACATGGTTTGTCGCAAATTTTAACGTCATACAAAGAAGGATTAACAAATTATGCATCAAATTATCTTTAATTGAGCATTTACGCGAAAGGGTGGAATTGTTTATGGAGCTGGATATCAATAACTATACGGTTAAATTCGTTGCTATTATTGTTGCAATTTTTCTTGTTGTCTACGGACTATATGCTGCAATAAATTATTATGTTTCAAGTAAAATTCAAAGCTTCATATCGGTGCAAGTAGAACCAGGAGAATCAAGTCCATTGCCTTTCCCCTGAATTCAATTATAGTTGATATTACAAATAATGATTCAAAAATACATTCGTTCGTGCCAGAAATTGAATTTGTTAATTCTAGGGGAAAAGTTCTTTATTCCAAAACTTTCCCGTCACTAGTTCTCGGACCCAAAGAAACTGCACAAGAAAAGATAGGGGGTGATATTTGGTCGTTTTTTAAAGCACCTCCAGATTTATCAAATACCCGAATTGAAATTAAGATTAAACGCACAAACAACTTATTCCAAGAAGTCTTCCATTAACCACTTATTACTTCGTTTAACGAAATTAAGTGTAAATGCTTTATCTTTTAAGGAAAAATTTTTGCCATTTTTCATATAAGCTATGTCGTACTTTAAATCAACAATCCCCTCGTTGCCCTGTATGTTCGATTTAACCACCGAAACATTGCTCACTGCTACATTGGAAATACCATTATCACGATAATATTTTTGTTTTGCATTAATAGCTGCTTGCACCTTCTCCTTGTCTACAAAATTATCCGCTACAACCGGATTTAATTCTAATAGTGGCTTAAAATTCTGCAGGGCCATTTGTTCAATAGTCATTTGATCGGCTGCTTGATTAGTCTGGTTGCAGCTAACCGCCAACAACATAATTGCTAAAATGACGAAAATGAAATGCTTTTTCTTCATGTGAGTAACCCCTTTCTCTTTTTAAATAACTTTTCATATTCTACTTCCCCGCGAATTTCACCGACAATAGCCCGATCTGGTTCATTTGCTAACGACAACTCGCTGGCATTTTCCGGTACTACAATCCTTTCACTGTTATCCATTCTGGAGCACATTACCCGGAGGCATGTAGTCTCATGCCACTGTCCGTTCCCCCGAAAAACATAACATTTTTCACTCTGTTCATTTCCCCCTTTCAGTGCAGACTCAAAAAAACAAAAACCGGGCACCCCCAGAAAAGGATACCCGGCCTTTGGTAAACTACCTGCCCACCGGCCTGCTCACTGGCTCCTTCGGCAGTAGTAACGGCACAATTATGGCCATCCTTAAAATAGTAAAGAACAAAATGAGTCCTGTTTCTATTTAATTAAAGAGATGATACCAAACACAATAGTTAAAACCATTCCAACGATCGCCATTATATTTGTATAACGATTCCTTTTATCTTGCAGTTTGATATTAGATTCTAATATTTCGAGTTCATCAGCATCTGCATCTCGTTAGTAGCGGCCAGGTCAACCGCTGTTTGATATTAGATTCTAATATTTCGAGTTCATCAGCCAACTGTTTTAACATTAACCTTCCCAAATCTATGTTATTAGACTCGATAGCATTCCTCAAACTTATTAATAAATTGGCTTCTTTACTTGAAAGAGATACAAATGGATTTTTTTCTCGCGCATCATCAATAATTTTTAAAGCTTTGGTTCTAATATCATTACTTGGTTCTATTTTATATATTTTCTTAAATTTCTTAGAATCTAATGTATCTATTTGGAAAACCATTTCTTCCAACAAATCAATGAAACTTTTTGTTTCATTGGATAAGTTTGGATTCTTTTCTGATAATTTTTTGTAATTCATGCTAATTTGTTTTATATACTCATCTTCATTTGCAAGGGTGGAAAAGATACTATTAACCGCTTTAAAAAAGGTTCTATGTACTATTCTTACCATATCCCTTCTAATGGCAATAGAAATAATATATACATAGAACCCAAGCAACAGAAGCAGTAAAATTATAGAAACTATTTCTGACATTGGAACCACCATACTACACCATACTATCTGCGTTTCAATATTTTATCTATATAAGTTCTTTTTTTTAACCTTTGTAAATCTTTACGATTAGCGTTATAAATTGACAAGAAATAACATATAAATATAAATAACCCCAAAAGTGAAAGTAAGAGTATTTCCATGTTTATCCCTCCATATTATAAACGCTTGAAAATTCTATGTAAAGGTAGTTATTGCTATTCCATTATTACCCATAATTATCAGCAACATCCTATTGTCTCACATGCGGCCGTTACTCCAGAAACAGAAACACCATGAAGACTTTTACCGCCGTGACCATTACGGAGAGGATTTACTGCCCACCGACCTGACCACCGGGTCTTTCGGTACCTGCTTGGGGGTCGGCTTAAGCCACGACACGATCACGACCGGCGGCTCAGTCGGAGGCTCCGGTGGCTTTGGCACCACAAATCCCGGCTTCTTCGGAAGCCTGGGCGGCTGGATGCCAATTGGCCCGGCAAACGCCGGCACCGCCAGGGCCACCACCGTAAAGGCGGCCAGCACCAGCAACGCTACGGCTTTGCGCATGTCTGTTCTCCCCCTTTTCGATGTGGCTTCAAAATAAAAAGCCGAACACCCCCGAAAAAGGTGCCCGGCCCGCAGAAAACTACCTGCCTACCGGCCCGAACAACCCCAGCAATGCATCGAACTGCACGCCCCGCCCCGCCATCCTCCCGGCCGTCCTGCGGTCCACTTCCCCGCATAGAACCAGCCGGCACAGCGCTCCCAGCCGTACCTGGGGGTCGGGGTCGTTCACCAAAAAGAGCGCCAGATCCCCCGGACACCCCGGGTGGCGCACCGCGTGCCAGCGCATCTTCGGGTTTTCAGAGAACGCCCAGGAAGCGAGTTTTTGCAGAACAGCGCCGTCCGATTCCATCAGCCCTACCTCACACTTCCCTTCGATAGTTTTGAACAAAATTCGATATACCGGATGGCGGTATATCCGGATTCACCGTAACGGTACAAGGATTTGAAGTAAAACTCTGACCGTTTGATATGGAATAAACCGCCGTGATTATGGCCGTGCCGACATACGGCCCGCTGAATACCTGCCCCGGTCCGCTCACGTAAGCCACTACCGCTCCACTTTGAACAAGGGTGGGATATTGCGCAACATTCCAGGCCACCAAATTGGTCACATCTTGCGTGCTCCCGTCGGAATAATTGGCCGTTACTGCCAGAGAACCTATGAATTTGTTCACGCCAATTACGCTAAGAGATGTTGGCGATAATGTTATGCCAGTAAGTGCCTTAACTTCCAGCTTAACTTCAAAGATTTTAGGAGTAACGTTGGAATCACTGGTATCCAATACTGCATGCACAACAAACTGATTTCCGGACTCAATTGTGGCCCAACTACCAGGTGTCACAGCAGCCCAGTTTAATCCGCCATCAGAACTAATATACCAATCTACAGAAGTACCGGGTGGCAAAGTTTGATTTACCGTCAGCAACACATTGTCGTAATTGCTTTCGGTATTAACAACTACTGAATAATAATCCTTGGGATGTAAATAGCCCAAAGAAACCAGATTCAATCCGGAAACTTCCAAAGCCGGGTTTTCCACAACCATTCCCGCGGCGTCATCATACGTGTAGTATTTTACGCCGGATCGAGTAAGCACGGCGTAATCGTAACTCCCCAGCTTAATGGAAAGGGCCACCGGGCTGGAGATAGGCGAAGCGGACAATGCGGCTACGCTTTTATACCCGCCTGCGTCATTTTGCAGGTAATAATTAACCCCGGAGTTATTCAGCACCGCCGTCCCGGTCTGCTGGCCGCTCACTGATAAGGTCCCGGTGAGGCCGGTCACCGTCCTGGTGCTGTCCTGCACGTAATTGCCCGTGGCGTCGTTGTAGACGTAATAGTAAAAAGCGTTTGCGGTCGCAACCACCATGTCCGGTGTGCCTGGCATCACGGACACGGCTACCGGGTTGGTCAGACCGGTGCTGAAAGTTACGCTTGGAGCCAGGCTTCCCCCGGAGGCATCATAAACGGTAACCGTGCCCGATTTGGAGAGCACGGCCGCTTTGTCAGCGTTGGACCATGAGCTGACCGAGAGCACGTTATTCAGGCCGGTCACCTGCAGGTTGGGATTCGTGGCCATCTGGGAGCCGTTGAATTTATACAGGGTCAGCGAATTACTGGTCAGCGCCCAGATGTCCGGTGTATCCTGCCTTACGGCCACACCGATGGCGTTGGTAACGGATGGCACGGACAGGGCCGGGTTCAGGGCCATCTTGCCCGTGGCGTCATCGTAGCTGTAGACGTTAATCCCGCCGGCTGTGGCTATGGCGTATTCGTAGCCGAACTGTTTCATGGCTATGGCGTCGGGCATGGGCTGTTGCGGCAGGCAGACGTAGCCGCCGGCGGTGTCCACATAGGCCGTGGTTTTACCCGTGTCAACGTAGTCGGTGTTCTGGAACTTGTCGTCCAGGATCACCTGGCCGGCGCCGGCCGGGTGCGGGTGATAAAGGGCCAGGACCAGCGCGGCCAGAAAAATGAGTAACCCGGTCTTTTTGAGCATTGCCTCTCACTCCCTAAATCCGGTCCACCTGGACTATTTTCCATACCCCGGCGGCATCGGCGGCGGTGAACATTACGTCTACCTTCAGGGGCTTTTGGTTGGGATACACCACGGTATAACTGCCCCGGACGAGAAAATATCCGTCTCCCGTGCCCACAGGGGTCAACTGGAAGCCGGATATGCTACCCCGGAGCCTGACGTTTTTAACGTCCTGCCGCTGGACCTGGATAAGGGCATGCCCGGTGAGGTACTGCCTGGCTTTGGCCCAGTCCCCCTGCACGGCTGATGTCACGTAAGCTCTTAGTGTCTCTGACAGGGCGTCCGGGATTTCGCCTTCTTTTAGCCGGGCCGGCAAACTGGGACCGGCCATTTCCATCTTGTAGATAAGCCACTTTCCAGCTTTTCGTTCCAGGTAAAAGCGATAATTCCGGCGGTCGTGCCCGGGCATTTCGGTGATGTCCGCGTCCACCAGGGCAAAGTTTTCGGCCTGTGAGATAGTGTTTAGCTTTTCATCAGTAACTGTTACCGGTTTGTCATTTACGTGTTTAGCGTTCTGTCCCTCGGCGGCCAATGCCTCGCCGGTGAGATACCCCGCCGCCTGCTGCCAGTTTTGTGAGCTTGCAGCCGCGATGTAGTTTTTGACCACTTCTTCCGTGTCGGTTGGCGGCGCTTTGCCGCCGCACCCGGATAGGGCCAGAGGAAATAACAAGCAGATAACACCGATTGCAATGCCCCGTTTCATGAAACCACTCCCTTCGCAAAAAAAGAAGCCCCGGTTTTACCCCGGGGCGAAACCATTAAAGTTTCCAGATGGTAATTGCCTTTGTTGCAACATTCCCGGCCTCGTCTTTGACTCCAATTACAATTGTATTCGGGCCGGGACTCGTTAATGGTACGCTAACCTTACCATCGGCAGGAAGAGGGGAATATGTTCCACCGTTGACATTATAATTCAGGCTTGCACTTTTGTTATCGCTCGCGGCTATAACCAGGCGTATGGAACTACCGCTTGTCGCCGTAGCCCCTGAAAGGGTTTTCACTTCAACCGAAGGCGACACGTTATCGGTGGCAATTGTATTATTAATGTTTGTTATGATGGTTTGCATGTTGTTTACGGCAGTTAGAGCTTCATTGGCCTTATCTCTGGCTTCTTTCGCCAGCGTAGCGGCGGACTTGCCTTCGGCGGAGTCCCACACCCGGCTCGCCGCAGTGTCTGCGCTGGTTTTGGCTGCATCTGCGCTGGTTTTGGCGCTGTTTGCAGCGTTGTAAGCATTCGCTGCATTGGTTGCAGCTGCACTTGCATTATTAGATAGAGTGGTAAATTGTGATTCGGTCGAGGCGAAAATTATAGCGTTAAATTCAAAAGCTAAATCACCTTCAATATGAGCGTAACCAGTATTATAGTCTCCGTTTGTTGAAGCTGACGGCTGGCCTAGTTTGAATCCACGATAGTTTTGACCCAAAAAAAACTCACCAAAATCTATATCTGAATTTGGAGCGGTATTAGGATTAAAATTTAAATTTGTACATAATATTTGGTTTCCATTATTATCTATGCCATATACTGGTATGGTGGCAGTGGTATAACTACTCCAGTAAGTGTTATGTTGACTATTCGTTACGTGTAGTTTTACTTTCACCAACCCAGCTCCCATATTACCCGGCACATAAATTGGGTTATTATAAGGGTTAGGGCTATAGCGAGCAGTAACACTATAACCTTGACCGGTAAAGTTAATTGAAAGATAGGTCGCTCCACTTCCCGTATATGCCTGGTAATAATCGGCGTAAGCTACTGGCAGATTAATCGCTGAGAAAAAAGTGGAACCCATAACAGCCAGAATAAGCACTATATTTTTTATTTTACGTGCTATATTATACATTAATGTTTGCGGTTACCAAACCCTGTAACCGCACTCACCTCCATTTTTAAATTTTTAATAGAGACGATCGATTAATTCTTTTCACTACTGTTCAATTTTGAATATGCTGACGCTTGACACCGGAATCGTATTCCCCAACATGTGCCTTCCGAGAAGCGCCCCCACACCCGGTACTATGCTCGGCTGGTTGTAGCACACCTTCACCGTGGCGTAGGTCTGCCCCTCAGTTGGTCATCGCCCGGCTCAGGCTTGGCCGCCGAAGTATTGCCGTAAAAGATTCACGTCAACCGCTTTCGCCATCGCCTCCTTTTCAGTAATCAATTCCATTGAAACAAGACTGGCCAGAAACTGGTCCATCAGAACCATACCATCGGCAGCACCGGTCTGTATCTTGGCCGGTATCTGGACAATCTTGTTTTCCTGGATCAGTGACCGTATGGCGCTGTTGACCGCCATGATTTCCACCGCGCACACCCGACCTTTGCCGTCGGCACGCGGCAGCAACTGCTGCGAAATCACGCCTTTCAACACAGATGCCAACTGCACCCGAATCTGCTGCTGCTGGTGCGGAGGAAACACGTCGATGATCCGCGCCACGGTTTCCGCCGCCGTGTTCGTGTGCAGGGTGGACAGCACCAGGTGCCCGGTCTCCGCCGCCGTCATCGCCGTGGATATGGTTTCCAGGTCGCGCATCTCGCCGACCATGATGATGTCCGGGTCCTCACGGAGCGCTGCTCTCAACCCTTCGGCAAAGCTGTCCACGTCGCTGCCAAGTTCTCGCTGATTGACGATAGACTTTCCGTGCGGGTGCATGTATTCAATCGGGTCCTCCAGGGTGATAATGTGACGTTCGGTTGTCTGGTTGACGTAGTTGATCATCGCAGCCAAGGTGGTTGATTTCCCGGAACCGGTCGGGCCGGTGACCAGTACGAGTCCCCTGGGCATGGCCGCGAAAGCGGCCAGCCGGTCTATAACCTTCCGGGAGTACGGGAAGAGATCACGTATGTCCTTGACGGTGACAGACAGTACGCGGCACGCCGCCGCCCACGCGCCGCGCTGTTTGAACAGGTTGACGCGGAAACGCGATACACCCGATATGGCGTAAGCCATGTCAATGCTTTTCTTATCACTTTCATGATGTTTCCCTTTCAATAAAGGCTGACACAGACTGGCTATCCTTTCCGGGAACAGCGGCTCTTTAAGGGATGGGTTCGCTTGAAAAAGCCGATCCGCCTCAGCGCGAACGTCCGGCGGCCCGCTTTGCGCCAGCACGGTCAATTTCCACAACCTGCCGTTCAGTCGCACCACCGGAGGGACGCCGGCGGTAAGGTGAACGTCGGAAGCCCCGATGTTCACGGCAAAAGTCAGGAGCATGTCCAGATCACTTTTCCCCCGGTAATCGTGCACCGCCGCGGTAACACGCCTTCTAGGCGCATCCTGCGGGTCTGGATTTACGTTTTTGATGTCCGTCAAATCGTAATTCCTCACCGTGATTCCCCCTTTAGCGCATTGTATTGGGCGATGACCACCCGGACGTAATTTTCCGCATACGGCGGCACGCCTTTATATTTGACGACGGCTTCCGGCCCGGCGTTATAAGCCGCCAGGGCACACGCCAGGTCGCCGTTGAACCTCAGCAACTGTTCCTTCAAGTACCGCGCCCCGCCGTATATGTTTTGTGCAACGTCATAGGGAGCGGTAACGCCCTGGTCAGCCGCCGTGCCGGGCAGTAACTGCATGACGCCCATCGCCCCCTTCGAGGATGTACACGTTGGGTCAAAGCCGGATTCCTCAATGGCAACGGCTTTAAGCAGGTCAACGTCCACGCCGTATACCCGGGCGGCGTTCTTAAAGATTTGCTCCATACCGTCAGGCGGGCGCATTCCGATTTTCATGTGTTTCGCCCGTTTTTGCGCCGCATTTTCTTTGACGGCCTTCATCTGCACTGCCACTTCTTCCTGCTCTTTTTTCTGCGCGGCGAACCGCGAGAGATCCGGCCAGAAAGAAGCCACCGGGTCAAAGAGCATGCCGCCTTTCTTAGCGGCCAGCGTAATGTCGCTTCTTGCTAAGGCCAGGGTACCGCCGCCGTGAACCGTAGTGTTCAAAGCGACCGTCGGTGTTAAATTGCCGTAGGTCAATTCCACGCCGTTGCTGTCCACGGTGACGGAATCGCCGTAAACCGCCACGACTACGCCTCCGAAAACCGCTTTGACCGGTTCACCGGCACTTGCTGCCAGCGTTGCGGCGGCGTGGTAATTACACTCGCTGTCAAATCCGTATTGACCGATTACTTTTTCCTGAGCCGTGGGCCAGACCGGTTTCTCGTTCTTGTCCGGGACGAATGCAGAAGCGTGCGCGTTGCCGTTTTTGACCACCGCCGGCTTTGGCTCCGGTTGGAGCGAAACCGGTTTGTTAGCGGCAACTGATACCCCAGGCACCAATCCGGCCGTAAAAGATGCGGCCAATAGGGCGCATGCTCGCTTCTTCCGAAGAACATTAGACCTGAACCTGTTTGTTTTAACCTTTTTCCCCTTCTCCTTTCTCACGGATTTCCTGATGGCCCAACAGGTCAAAACATCGGATAGATCGGCCGGGTTCACAATTTTCACGTCAAGTCCCGAGTTCACCAATGACAGCGGCGCTCTTTTCGCCGCCAGGAGAACGGGCTTGCCGTAAAGATCCACTTCCCTTAAAAAACCGGGCGAAAAAGCCAGTATTACGTCCGCTCTGTATGGTTCGTTCACCGGAAAATGGCCTGCAGGCAGCATTTCCGGCTTATCGGTATAGATTTTCAAGGGGCACCCCTCCTTTCATTTTTCTATCAACTTCTACTAAAATTTAACATGCTGGCAAATAAACCAGGTTTCTCGGGCGATAAACACTGTCAATTCTAATAGAAGATATTAGAAGTTGATAGATTTACCGGAGCTCCTGCAAGATCTTGTCGCACAAAAAAACCAGCCCAAAGCTGGTTGTTATCATCATTACTCTTTTGTTGTTTGTTGTCCCGAAGCAGACGTTTGCGCGACTGTTTGCCCCGAACCGGGCGGTTGTGTTGCCGTTTGCCGCGGAACGGGTTGCGCCTGCGTATTGCTGTCCGGCAACACCTGATTCACAAGGGGCAACTGCTGTCCCGCGCCCGGCTGGCTTTGCTGGACGGAACCTTGTGCCGGTTGAATATTTTGCGGTGGCTGCTTCAGAGCGAAAAACGGGTTGTAATTGCCTGAAGGCGCAGTCACATATTGCGTTATTTCTGGTTTGCTCAACGAGTAAAATACGACAGTCAAATCGGCAGTGACATCGCCGGAAACTCCTTCTTTGGCCGCTGAAATCTTAACTTCCCGCAACTCTGCAGGATTGCTGGCATTTTCGATGTCGTTCATCGCTTTAATCACATTCGGAAAGGCTCCCGTAACTTCCAGCTTGACCGGCACGGCCATCAGATGCCCCTGGTAAACCTTTTCCACCGGGTTGCCAGGCTGAACGGAATTTAGCTCCACGCCGTTTCTCTTACAGCAATCCGCTATTGTGTTTAATGTTTGGCCGGTATCCATATTAAGAGCAAACTTGCTGGATAAACGCCTAAACCTGTCCTGAGCATCCTTCAATGCCGCTTTTTGCATCGGAATGTCATCTGCTTTGGCTCTTTGAGCGGCGTAACTTGTTTTGGCGGTCAAGTATTTTCGATATGCGTCTTCCGCCGCGCGGATGCCGGGCACAGCGAAATAAACGGTCAAAATTAATAGAATCGCTGCACCGATTGCTTTATACAGCTTTGTCCGGTCTTCCAGGAGATTTTTCAATGCATTAGTTAACTGGATTACCTGTATCCTGGTTAACTGCACTTAAAACGGTTCCCCCTTTCACGCCAACGCTTAAGGTAAACTTGTATGCGTCCAAATTATTATCAGTAACTACAGTCACAATTTTCGGATTTGTTGCCCAGGGCAACTTGCTCAAATTATCCCGAAAGGCCGCGATTGCGCTCACGCTGGTGGAGTATCCCTCGATTTTGAAACCTGCCGGGGCGGGCGGCAATGTAGCGGCATTTTGCTGCGTATTATTTTGCCCGGGCGGCGATTGCTGCGCGGACTGCCCTTGCTGAACCGGCGCGGCCTGCGCTTGAACCTGTTGTCCCATCGTTTCTAAAGCGGTGAGCCAGCACTCTTTGGGTATGGCGTAACGCAAATCGTCCAATTCAAAGGTCGTGGGGAGCGGCGTGAAAGATTCCAGTACGGCGTTCCATTGCTGTATAGTTTGCGTCTGATTCGTAATAGCGTCGGATTGCGCCAGCGCCGGACGAAGGCCGATCATCTCCTTTTCCATGGTTGTTGCCCGCACGGACCACCAGTTGCCGGCCGCCCACGGTCCGGTAACGAGACCAAGCCAAACCAGCGCCGCGCCGGCGGTTATCAACATATTCTTTTTCGCCGGCAAAACCGGCGTCTTGCTCAAAGTGATCTTCCTTTTGCCGCCGGGAGAAAAGTCCACGCCCGGCTTTGTAAACGGGTACAGGGCCATCCCGACGGCGGCCGCGTTTTCGGGCAAGTCATCACCTACGACCAGGATATCCGCCTTATCGGTGAACTCCTGCTTGTAATGGGTAATGGTGCGCCTGATTTCGAATTCTATATTGTCTCCGGCTATTTCCCGGGCAAATTCAAGGCAGTCTCTCCCGGCGACGATTCGCGCCCCAAAAGGCGTTTCTTCCAACACAATTATTGCCGTATCCGTATTTCCCGGGCGAAAATGTTTCGCTCCCCGCCACAGCGCCAGCACCCGCAAATCTATTACCGGCTTTTCATTCAACCCAAACCGAAATACTTTGTTCGCCAAGATGCTGACTTGTTTTTGCGGGACCGCCGCCGCAATCACCAGCCAGCTCCCGAAAACGTTTCTCCCGGTTACGCAATGTCGTACGGACATGTCTTCCTCAATATCTTTGAATTGCCACTGAACGCTTTCCGGAATATCTTTTTCCCGGAGTTTTTCCGGCAACCGAAGCGATTTGAGCATTGTTTCCCGGCCCGGTAAAGCGGTTACGGGAAGAAGATTCCTCGGCATTTTGAACCGGTCGGCTACCCTTTTAACCGTATCCATGAAAGCCAGTCTTTCCTGGAAGACGATTTCCGGCTCGCCGCCGCGCAATTCAATGATTACAAAATCGTTCAGCTCATAATCTATTCCGGCGCAACTTTTTACTTTCACCCAGCACCCCCCTTTCCCTGCTATTGCCAATGCTGCGGGTAATATACAATGCTGAACGTTGCCTGTACTTCCCTGGTTACATTTCCACAGGCCCCTATAACATCCACTTTTACAGTTTCCGTGGTTGAACCGTCCGGATTAGGTGTGGAACCAAGCTGCGTGACAGTGACGGTCTTGATCACCACGCCCGGTTCGCTCGGGTCCAGCGGACCTTCAATGTCTGCCCCGTTCCTCCACATGGGATATGTAACCAGTTTTTCCTTCGCCAGTTCCATGCCGCTGTCAGCTGCGCACCGGGCCTGGATGAACCGCCAGGCGCGCAACTCGTTTGCAGCCGACTGGGCGGCGAGACCTGCCGCTGCCATGCTTATCGTTGTTACGCACATCAATATCACAGTCACGATGAGCAACGCCTGGCCCTTTTCGTTTTGCAACCCAAAACCAACCCCCTTTTAAGGCCCTGCCACCAGCGGGTAAACCGTCACGTTTGCCTGCAGGTTTTTCCGCCCGTCAACCGTGCCTATGTTTACGGTCAGGATGATCGAATTGTTGACGCCCGGCTGGACGTTGAAGTTTCCGGTCACGTTTTGCGCTATCACGGTTGACGCGCCGCCGGTGGTTTTGACCAGGTTGTTTCCGGCAAAAGAAAATACGTCATTGCCGACAGTCACTGATTGCCCGCCGTTGTTGACGGCAATGTTCTGCGCGTTTTGTTCCCTCGCGTCCCGGATAATCCAAGATGCGGCGTTTTGCAACGCGCTGTAATTTTGATAACTGGAGGCGCTTTCTCTGTACGCCATCCCGGCGTACCGGAAAATCTCGAACCCGCCGATTACGATGATCGTGCCTATAAACATCGCAATTATGACTTCTATCAAGGTCATGCCTTTTTGATTCACGATTACGCACACCCGCCTTTTTAATTGGCCGGCTGGTCAACTGCCCGGTAAAAAGTTAATTTCTTATTCCGGCTTAGCGAACCAGGAACCGGGTAAGTCACTGTAACAGTTATTTTCTTCACGTAACCACCGGATTGGGTGGATACGTCCACGGCACGGGTAAAACCGGGATACTTGACCGCATCCACCGGCGCGGGCGGTTGCGAAACCACGTTATTAAACGGCAGGCCCATAATCAATTGTTCTTCCTGAAAGGCCAGATAACCGGCTACAGCCCCGGCGTCGGCGGCACGAGCGGCCTGGATCGAGCGGGCCATCACGGCGCTCAATAAAAAAGAAGCGGCGCCGAAAATAAACATGGCAGCGATCACTGTGATCAGCGTATACCCGCGATCGTCAATCTTCCGCAAGCGCCACAATGCGCATCATCTCCTCCGGGGTGGTCACTCCCGCGAGAACCTTCGCTTTCACGTCTTCCAGAAGCGGGACCATGCCTTCTCTTACAGCTACCTTGCGAATCATGTCTACCGGGGCGTTATCGCATATCAACTTCCGAACCTGTTGCGTTACGGGCATCAATTCCATCACCGCCGTCCGGCCCTTGTATCCTTTGTTGCACCGCAGGCAGCCTTTGCCGCGCACAATCGTTTTCGCGCCCGCCAGAATGTCCAGTGCCGGGTGGTCCGCCGGCAAAGCATACGGGACGGAACATTTCGGACAATTCACCCTTATCAGTCGCTGCGCGATCACGCAGCGCAGCGTCGAAGCCACAAGGTAAGGCTTTACTCCCATTTCAATCAATCGCGCCGGAGCGGAAGCCGCGTCGTTGGTATGCAGCGTGGAAAGCACCAGGTGGCCGGTCATCGCCGCCCTGATGGCTAGTTGTGCCGTTTCCTCGTCCCGGATTTCTCCAAGCATGATCACGTCCGGGTCGTGCCGCAAAATAGCCCGCAGAACTGGCGCAAAGTCCAGTCCCGCCTTGCGGTTGATGGGCGTCTGGGAAATGCCGTCTATTTCGTATTCCGGCGGGTCCTCCACAGTGACTATGTTTATGTCCCGGCTGTAAATTTCCATAATGGCGGCGTAAAGTGTGGTGGTTTTGCCGCTGCCGGTGGGACCGGTCATAATGATCATGCCGCCCCTGCCGGGGGCGTGTAGCATTTTTTTAAAAAGCGCCAGGTTCCGCCCGCCGTAGCCCAGGTTTTCCAGCTTCGGCACGACTTTCGTTTTGTCGAGTATGCGTAGCGTGATCTTTTCGCCGTAAATGGTCGCCAGGGTCGCCACTCTCAATTCCACCTCGCGAGGCGTTTTTAGCCTTATCTGACCGTCCTGCGGGAGCCTCCTTTCCGCTATATCCAACCCGGCCATCACCTTTATCCTGGTCACCACCTGCGGGTACATGCTTTTAGGAATCACCGTCACGTCGTGCAGAATGCCGTCGATCCTGTACCTGACGGAACAATTGTTCTTGCGCGGTTCAATGTGTATGTCGGTGGCATCGTCCAGAAGCGCCCGATCGATTAATTCCTGCACCGCCCGGGCGGCCGGCCCTTCGGCGTCGTCGATTTCTTCCGCAACTTCATCATCAGCGGTACCGTCATTGAAGATTTCATCGCCGTACCACTTATGGATCGCCCGCTCGATGTCTTCCGCCGGCGCTATTTCGGGCACGGCTTCCTTGTTTAAAACAAAACGCACCTCATCGGTAACGGCGATATTAAACGGGTCGGACATGGCCAAGTATACCCTGTTGCCCTCCACCCGAACAGGAAAAACCCGGTGCTTTTTGATTATTTCCACCGGCACGTCTACGGCCGGCGGGTCGTTCCAAAAACCGGGACGGCATTTGCCGATATTGAACTGCGCAGCCAGCGCCGCCGCCAGGTCGTCGGCCGAAATGACGCCGTTCTTCACCAGGACGGCGCCCAATTTTTCGCCGGTTTTCTTCTGCTCTTCCAGCGCTTTCGCGATGTCTTCTCTTTTAACCAGTCCCTTTTTGACCAGCAATTCGCCCAGCCGGGCCATCTGTTTGTAAACGGCCATATCAAAAACCGCTCCTTTCAGTGAATCGTTTTATAAATAGAAAATATTGGCGTGTATACGGCAATCAAAATGAACAGGACTATGCCGCCGACAATAATGATCAAAGATGCTTCGGCTATAGTGGGTATCTTCTGCATCATCATTTCCACTTCCACTTCAAATAGGTCGGCGGCGTGGCTGAGCATTTCGTCCAGCCTCCCGGAACTTTCGCCTACAGCAATCATCTTTAGGCTTATTGGCGGCAGCCACCTGGACTTTTTCAACGCATCGCAAAGACGCTGGCCTTCCCTGACGCCATCCTGGGCCGCCAGGATTTCCCTTTTAAAAGACGTGAACCCCGATACTCTGGCGGTAACGGCAAGCGCCTGGGTAACCGGCACGCCAACACGGATCATCAGGCCCAAAGTGCGGCAGACGCGGGCGGCGGCGGCGCGGGTCATCAGCCGGCCAATTACCGGTATGCGCGCGAAAACTTGTTCCATATAGTACCTGATCTTTTCGTCCAGCCACATTTTCCTGAAGATAAATACAGCAATAAAGGAACAAGCGATTGCCGCCGGCAGAATGAGGTTAAACCGTGCCGACAGAAAAAGCAGAAAACGGGTACTTGCGGGCAGGGGAACGTTGACGCTGGTCAAAAGGTCGGCAAATTTGGGCACAACAAAGGTGAAGAGCACCAGCACTTCCAGCACCGACAGGCCCGCCACTATCGCCGGGTATGCCGCCGCCTGGCGTATGCGTCCCCAGAATCGCGCTTCCCCAGCGAAGTGTTCGGCCAGGTCGTTCATCGCGTCGTCCAGAGCGCCCGTCTCTTCGGCCGCCGCCACCATGTTACAGAACACCGGCGGAAAAATGCCGGGGTGTTTCTGAAACGCGCTGGACAGCGATAAGCCGTCGCGAACATCGTTCACTATGTCCAAAAGGGCGCTTTTAAAATTTTTCTTATCCGTTTGTTCCGCAATGGCGTTGAGGGCTTCCAATATGGTTACCCCGGCGGCCAGAAGCGCGTGCATCTGGCGGCAGAAGAATTCCAATTCGCGGCTGCCGACTTTCGATCGGAACGGCAGGAATCCAGATAACGCGGCATTGGTCGCCGGCCTGACACGCAGGACCGTAATCCGGTCCTCGCCGAATTTTTGCTTAACCTGAATAACGGCCTCGATTTTACTATGTGCCTCTACGGTGATTTCCCGCGTCTCAGAGTCGATATACCCGGTAACGGTATAAAGCAATGGACAACACCTTCCTTTGAAATCGAAGGAATTCCCGGCGGGGATCTTAAAAAAATTAAGGCCCTCCATTTGGGAAGGGCCTTAACAGTCGGTTAATTGGAATTTTCCGTCGCACCGGCCGTACCGTCAGCAACATTAGTTGGCACTTTTCCTTGTTGCGGGGAATAGTTGCTGGACATGAAAACATCATCCGTATCCCCGGGTGTTTTATTCGGCCCGGCTGAAACTATACTGTAGCCGATAACATTGTTGGCACTGTCCCAGTAGGTTGTGTAGACATAAGGCATCCCCCACGGGTCGGTTATGCCGCCGCCCGGTTTCCACTGCACGCCCCCGGTCTGGAGCACCATCGCGATGTCCGCCCCGGGGCCGAGTTGGGTTATGGATGTCGGGTTGGACGGAGCACCAGCACCGGCATTGGTTGGGTTACCAGCGATCGGATAATGCCCCTGGCCGTTCGATACGCAATACGCTTCGATAATTGATTTCATGGTGGCCAGATTGCCTTCCGTTTGGCTCACCCTGGCCTGCTGGGTATAGGGCAGGAGCTTGGGCACCATGATCGCCGCCAGAATGGCCAGGATGATCACTACTACGATCAGCTCTACCAGGGTGAAACCTTTCTGGTTCCGCAAAACTCTTTTTAACCGTTTTACCATGCGCTCTAAATCATCTCCCTTTTTTGTTTGTCAATAGGGCTACTTAGAAGGTACAGGGGTTCCCCCTGTTCCCCCGGAACCGGTCAGTGGACTCGGTACTGAACCCTGTTGCGGCGAATATATATCGGAAACATATATGTCGTCTGAAGTATTTTGAGCTTTATCCGGGCCGGCCGAGGTAATGCTCCAGCCTACGATGTTACTGCCACTTGTATATGCGGTATACTGATATGCGTTGCCCCACGGATCAGATAAGCTGCCCCACTGTACGCCGGCGGCCTGAAGCACATTGGCAATACTCGCCCCAGGCTTGGTAGGATCGCTTTGGCTGCCTCCGGCAGCCGGGTAGTATCCCTGCCCGTATTCGGCAGCATAGGCTTCGATGATTGTTTTCATCGTCGCCATATCGCCCAGCGCCCGGCTCACCCTGGCCTGCTGGGTGTAGGGCAGGAGCTTAGGTACCATGATCGCCGCCAGGATGGCCAGGATGATCACTACTACGATCAGCTCCACCAGGGTGAAACCTTTCTGGTTCCGCAAACTCTTCTTTAAGCTTCTTGTCAATTCACAAAACATTTCGGCAACACTCCTTTTGAATCGTATTCACAGCCAAACCGCTCGCATGGATCCATGCTCACCCCCTTTCCGCCCGTGTTTTGCAAGCGCATTTTGCCCACAAAAAAAGCGTTCCCGCAAAGAGAACGCCCTTTTACGAAATACTTAGTTTTTCCTGAACAACCGGGCGAGAAAACCGGACAGCCCACCGGGACGAAATGCCGGGAGTCCCCCGCCTCCGGTCACGTTGATGAGCGTCTGAGCCAGGTTAGATATGGCGACGGAATATTTGTCCTGCGGGTCGAGCGCCACCGCCGGCATGCCCTTCCTGACCGCTTTCTGCGCCAGGTGGCAGTACGGCAGTTCCGCTGCCAACGGCAGGTTGAGTTCGCGGAGAATGGCGCTTGTGCCGATGTCGGCGTTTTCCTTTTTATGGTTGTTGATCACCAGTTGCACCCGGTCGAAACCGCCGAACACCTGGCCCATTTCGCCGCGCCGGTCCTTTAAAAGCCCGACGGTGGACTGGTCGCGGTCGGTGATTACTAAAATGTCCGTGGCCGCGCTGACGGCTATCACCGCCGTTTCATCTTCCAGATCTATGCCCATATCGATAAACACGAAATGGAAATGCCGCTGCAAAAGGTCGAGGCACAACTTGAAAATATCCGCATTGTACCGGACCTTTTCGTATGCCGTTTCCGGAGACACCACGAAATAGACGTTGGTCGGTTCGTGATAATTCATGGCCTCCAGCACCGCCCCGAGGGAAGAGTTCGGGTGCAAATGCGCAAACCCGGCCAGGCTGCGTGGGACTTTGCCCGGGTCCAGCGGTTGGAAGCCGAACTTGTACTTGATGTTGCCGATGGAATTATTGTCGATCACGGCGACGCGCAATTCCTGACCGGTTTCCTCTTCCGTTTTCCGCGCCCAGATTCCCGTGGCGGCGGCCAGGTTCGCCACGGTGGTGGTTTTGCCTACGCCGCCCTTGAAACTGAAAACGACGGGCACCGCTTTGGTGAGTATGTCCACCCGGTTATGCACCACGGTCAGCTTGTCCCCGCCCTCCGCGTAGCGGAAGCCGGTGGGGGAGATCCGCTCCAGGGCCATTCCCACGTCCCGGGCCGCTTTCTGCAGGTCCGGTGACAAGATCACCACCCCTGCTTCCGTGAGGTCGTCCCACACGCTTTTCCTTACCCGTCCGCTGACGAAAAAGTGCGCGTTTTTTCTGACCGAAACCAGGCGAGCCGCGTTCTCCGTCCATTCGGCGGTACCCGGCATCAACACGCCGGCCGCTCCGGTGCTCTCCAACAAAGTGATCAGGTCGTTCACCGTCGCGGCTATACCGGCCACGGGCACGCCCGCGCCCTCGAAGGCGGCGCGGGCCGCGGCGGTGAATTCCCTGTTTCCACAAAGGATTATCATACGATCATCCCCTTAAATCCCCAGTACGCCTCTTATGGCGCTGGTCAATTCCCCGGCGAAAGTGTCCAGCGACACGCTCCTGCCGCCGCCGCAGGGAGACTCGCCGTTTCTTTGCGCCCGGGCGATGGCTTTTTCTTCGTCCAGACCGCCGGAAAGCTCCAGAACCTGCACGCCCTGCAGCAAATCTTCGTATTCGCCCAGGTATACTTCCATGCCGTTGCCCACACCGGATATGGCGGCGTTGACTACCAGGATGTCCGGTTTAAATCCCGCCCGGAGCATTCTCCCGGTCAATTCGAAGGCTATTTCCGAGCGGTCGGTGACCAATACCAGACAACCGACGGCGTCAATCAGCACGTCGGCGGCTTCCACCGGCACGGAGGATGATATGTCCAGAATGACCACCCGGTGATCTCCGAGCGGCGGACGTCCTTTTGACAGGTCCCAGAAAACGTAGTTTTCGCGCGTGGATTCCGGGTCGCGACCATAGTAGCAATAAGCTGAGGGAAGCCTGCCCGCACCCGCGATTTCCAGATGCAGGCCGCCGTCCAGCGTATCGCAAGCCATCGCCGCAACGGTGGATGTGCCCACGCCGCCTTTCACACCGACGAAAGCGACCGGCGACACAAGACCGGCGGTATCCGGAGTGTTCGCGCCGGGCACGGGAACGTAACCCTTCCCCCCGGCTCTTCCAGTTTCATTAATGTCGCTGGGCAAAACTTGTTCGACGGAAACCGGTTCGATGTACGCAAAACCGCCGGGCCAACTACTTTCCCGTCCTTCTCCTTCGTGAGACTCGTTTTCGTAAAACCCGTATTCCCGCCGTTGCGGTTCCAACCGTTCCTGTACCCGTCCTTCGTCGGACGCTTCATTAAGGTCAATCGAATAATCATCGTCGTCAAAAATAATTTCGTAATCGTCCGCGCAAACCACGTCCCGCAATTTTTGCACGATCTCTCTGATGCTGATCCTGGCCCCGTTGATTATGTTTTCTTCGGGAATACCCCTTTCTTTTGCAAGATCAATCAACGCCTCGTCACGGGCTATGAGCAAGCAAGGAATACCCTTTTCAACGACTTTGTCCAACCACTCCCGCACGTTTTTCACGCCCGCCCCGGCGGATAAGGAACGGGCGGCCAGGAACGCCGCCTCGCAATCCTCCGTCAGTTCGTCGACGAATTCAATGCCGTCGGGCAGCGCGGACAGAATGCGGCTTTCGATCTCTTTATTGCCCAGTGTGCTGAAAATGTACATTAAGCACCTCTCCTTTTGAACAGGCTGAACAGCCCGGATTTGCTTTTTTCCTGCGCTCCGGCGAAGCCGAATTCTTTAGCGAACATGGATTTCAATTCGGCGGATACCTTCGAGTTCACGAACAGCGGCAGTGTCTTTTTCTTTTCGGCCAAAAGCCGGGCTTTCCGGTCTTCGTGCACGACGTGGTAATCCCTGAACCCGAATTGACGGGCCAGGTCAACCGGTTTCAGATTTTTTTCATTGTCATTTAATCCCACCCGGTTGACAGCCAAAATAAGGCGGCTGCCTGCCGCCAGCCGCCGGGCGTTGCTGTACATCTGCGAAAACCTCGACTGCACTTTCAGTGTCAGCGTGCCGATGAAAAACACCTTTTCGGCATGGGAAAGCGCCGACGCGATGTGCAGTAGTTCTATGTCGTTAGACGTGTCTACCACTACCTGGTACCTTTTCGACAGCGCGTACAGTGCCGCCGTCAGCTTTTCCGGGTCCCGGGTGTCGCCGCGAATCAAAATATGCAGGTTTTTCACGCCCGGGTGGGCATGTTCTTCCGCCATAACCCATATGTCTTCCTCCGTACCGTCCCAGTCGGCTATGGTCCGCTTCGGAGGGCCGAACATTTCCCTCATGTGCAGCATTTCCCACGTTCCGGAGTTCACCGAGTCCATATCGACCAGGACCGTTGATATCCCCTGATCCGCCAGCCAGGCGGCCATGTTCGACGCCACGAACGTCTTGCCTACGTTGGTGCCGGGAGAATACGAAACGTACAGGTTTTCGATTTTTTCCGGGGGTGCACAGAATGTCGCAACTCTGGCCGGGCCGGCAAAGGCTTCCCGTTTTTTAACGCGATCCGGGATAACTTCCTCCGGCTCGTTGTGAAATTGCCGGGGGGTTATCCGGTTCGGTTCCGGGATAACGGGTTCTTCTGCCGGAATTTCCCCCGTCGCCCGGACGAATTCTTTGATAACGGCTGGTTCCTGCCTGTTTGAAACAGCTGGTCCCGATGTCGTTCTGCTTGATTGAAAACTGTCTGATAAAACGTCTGACAAGTCTGACAGGTTAGAAAGCTTGACTTCCATATCCATTCCTGCCAGCGACAATGGCGTTCTCTTGGCCACCAACAATACCGGCTTGTCGCGGACCGTTAGGCCGTTCCGCAACAGTTCCGGTGCGAAGGCCACCACCACATCGGCTTCCGCCGGGCTGTCGACCGGTATGTGGCCCGGAGGCAGCATTTCCGGTCTGTCGGTGTAAATTTTCAAAGACAACCACCCCTTTTTTTCGTTGCTCAAAAAGCCCATTTTACAGGCCTTTTAAGATCTCCGCCGGGAATTCCCCCGATTTCAATCGGGGGATGAAAGGCGGAAATTATTGTATTACCCACGTCTGACTGCTACCTTTCTGAATAATCGTCAGCATTTCGGGTTTATAAAAACTGAAGTTCGTCTTGTAGCCTTCGCGCTTCCTGACGAAATCGACCCTCACGGTGCAGTCGCTCATGAGTGAGGTGACGATCCCTATGTCGCCTTTTTGCGTCTTCACCAGGTCGTAGCGTTCAATTACCCTGCCCCGCTCCGGCCAGGGGTATGGGTACCTCCATTTCCTGATGCGCTGGTTCTTTACCAGAACAGGACCGGATTCGGTCAGAAGAATGGCCCGGTTCACAGTGAAAATTTCGTTGAGGCGCGTTTTACCGGGAAGTAATTCGTAGTTGAATTTGCCTTCCGCTTTCAGCTTCTTGTAGTACTTGTTCCGCACGTGCCGCCGGTAACTGCGGTTCCTCCTGTTGGTCTCGTGATCGTGGTCGTCCACTGCCATGTGCGACCGGTCCACGTGCGGTTGCCGGTCAGCCTGACCTCGGTAAGCCGCTACGCCAGGATTGGCGTCGAAAAGCTTCCTCCCACCATGCCGGGCGTGTAGCTTAATCTTATAGACAGTCGAACGGTCAACTAACTTCTTCTCCGGGTTACACCCTAATACCACAGCGTCATCCCCGTGGGATTTAGGAAGGCCGAACCTTTCCCGGAGTTCCTTCGTCTCGTAACCGTATCTGATGGCCACGGGAACGCCCAGCTTCTTGAGTTCCCTCTCCAAAAGATAGCGCCCGTGCATAGCCCGACCTGCGGCCCTCACACTTGGGTACTTCTCCAGGTCGAAAGCCAAAGCCAGCTCGCCGGTGATTACCGAAGTGTGGCATTTCTCGCATAATGTTCCCTGGATGTCGTACCGCTTGCTGCCGCCGTGCTTGCGTTGCACAAAGTGGTGAACGTGGGCGTTTTCTCCTGTCACAGGAGAACCGCAGTAAAGGCACCGGTATCCGTCCCTCTTGAGTATTGCCAGGCGACGCTTCCGGTTCCGGGAGTCCGCCTCGATACCATAGGACAGGCCCCGCTGATAGTCCTTGCCTTTGACGGTTGGATTGATTACTTTGACAATGTCCAGCTTGACCGGCTCCAGAACAATTTCGGTCACCGGGTACATCTTCATCAGACGCTTTACTGCGTTGATTTTGGCTTCCACGTCGGCCCTGATGCTGGCCGGGTACTCCTGCTTCTTCTTGCGGTACCGGATCTTGATTTCATCCTCGCGGCCGCGCTTTTTGTTGCGGCGGTTGCGCCTCTGCGCACGGCAGGTCCTGCGGTCCTTCAAATTGTCGCTGATCTCCTCCCCGCGGGTCTTCATCTCGGCCTTGCAGAGAACCAGGTTGTGAGTCCTGTTCTCCTGCACCACACCCAGGCCGCAGGTCTTCCCATCGTCCAGTATGACCCTGGTGGGAAGAAAAACGGGATTTTTCACCCGGTACGTTAACTTGATCGTGAAAGGATACGTGGCAACTACCTTCGCCATGCCCTTCTTGAGCAGTATCCTGGCCCGGGCCGGATGGCAGGACGATAATAGTGTACCGTCCTTGTTCTGAACCAGAACCATCATGGTAAAATACCCCTATCATAGGGATTACTCTGCCTCACGGCAGGTTACCGGCGGTAATACCGCCTGCCCCGTGCACCTCCACCCGGAAACGGACAGCTTCCAGCTGTATATAGACTGCGTTCGGAAGCACGGGCGCGGAAACCGCGAACCGGCTGGGACTAACACCATCCTTGTAGGTCATCCGCGCCTCCCAGGCTTCATCGGGAGCGTGTCAACACCGCCGGATTGTCACCCGAAGGCAACACCGGCTCATACGGCTCTTCACCGCATGCCCCCTACTTCAGTAGGGGGTAGTTGACAAGAGGATGTCAGAGAAATTTAAGCGCATCGTCCACTTCTTCCACACACCCCGTAGCCCCGGCGTTAATTAACTCCATCCGGTAAGGTCCGACCGCCACCACGGGAACAACCACCCCCGCCGCACGCAGGGCCTTCACGAACCGTTCCGCGTCCTTCGCCCGGGAAGACACGAGAATCATATCCGCCGTTTTAGCTCTCTTCTTTATTTCAGCCAGGTTCCTGCATTTGATTAAGCTGATTTTTCCCGATTGCCACGCGCCACCGCAGGTGAGCGCTATTATGATCTTCTTCTGTCCATCACCTGGAACGGGCATCCCGGCGTCTTCCGACCGGTATGGATCCCCTTGCTTGCTCGCCATATCTGTCGGTTCCATACCGGCCACTTCCTCGTAATCTTTTTGGAGCGCAATGGTGAATATATACGGGCGTTCGCCGGGCAGTTCACCTTTGACGAAGTTACGCAGGCCCAGGCTTTCAGCTTTCTTCATGTACGCCCGGGAACGTTCGTTGACATTCCCGACGAGCAGGACGATGCGCGCTTTATTAAACCTCTTTTTCACCTTTTCCAGTAGTTTGAATGATTCTATGCCGGGGAGATTCCTGGAAAGCACGAGCACGTCCGGTACTGGTTCTTTGAGCAGTTGCTCCGCGTTTGGGCAGGTCTCGAATTTCCATTCCCTGCCGTCGTTGAAAGGTTCGATCTTTTGGATGTTCGCCAGGATTTCTTCTGCCAGGTTTTGCTCTACGGCTAAGAGAACTTTTTTCAAGGCTGCATCAGCTCCCTGAGCAAATTTTCCACTTTGACATCCCCGCTCACCGTTTTTACCTGCCCGCCATCGTTGAAGATCAACGCAGGCACGGCATTTACCGGCGGGTCCGGCATGACGAAATACTCCGCGCCGGGCAACCCTTCTTGAGCCAGTACGGTTGCTATTTCGTCCTGTTTACCGGGCAAATACCACGTACCCACCAGGTAGGGCAATTCCTTCCGGCGTGACAGCCAGGCCAGCACCTTGTGACATTCCGGGCACCGGGGCGCAAATAACAGGGCCGGGCGTTGGGTGATGTCCAGGACAACTGGATTCCCGTGAACATCCTGGACGGTCAGGGTGATTGGCTTCGCTTCTGCTGACTTCCCTACCGATCTTGTCTGCCCATTTGAGGTGCCTGAAATTTGCGCATGCGCGTGCTCATTATTTCCCGGTTTGAGATCTTTTGCTCGCATGGTCCTTTCTTCGTTCCGATCAACATAGGTTTTAGCGGCTACCTGGACAGGCTTTTCGTTAAAATGCACCAGTTCGGATGCTGGTACAGTTTCCTGTACCGCCGCGTAAGCGGGTGGGTCGGCCGAAACCGGTTGGCGGGGTTCGTTCAATACAGCGGGATTCAATGCGGTCATTCCGGCCAATACCAGGATGGTCATCGCGATTGCCGCCGCCGAAACGCTGAGCCGACGCCGCCTTTCCAGCCAGAGACTTCCCGCCAGAAGCAGGCACGTAACTGCCGCGAATCCCATACAGACCGGACACAGCCCGCCGGTGACAAGATAGCCGTAACTCAGCAGAACAGCATGGACTGCAATGCCGGCCAAAAGCAAGGGCATCGCAAACCTGTTCCAGCCGGAAACAGAAAGAAAAACGCCTACTGCTAGGTAGAACGCTGCTCCCAAAAGTAAGATCCACTTGTTGTAAGCGGTATAATAAAACGGATGAATTTCGGTCAATAAAAACGGATGATTTTTACCATCTCCTCTCAGCCAGCAGGTATAATTACTGGTTGACAGGGGGTGGAATAAAAATTGACGAGGTGGAAAATGTACGCCGAGATTCATCAATTAAAAGACATGGGGCTAAAAAAAGCCCAGGTGGCCAGAAGGCTGGATATCGATGTAAAAACGGTCATCAAAT
>NZ_WHYR01000040.1 GCF_009428905.1 Desulfofundulus thermobenzoicus
GTTCCCCACCCGCCCCAGCCCCCGGCCGGTGGGGAAAGAGTTGGCCAGCGGGTAAAGATCGTAGGCCACCTCTTCATAGGGGTGAGCCCGCAGCATGGCCTCAATCACCTGTTTCTCCAGGCGTTTTGGTAAAATTGTCTCCAGGCGCACTTCCGGCACCTTTTCCAGTTGACCACGGGTACCGATGTACGGGTTGGTCCCCTCCCGGGGCCGGAAGGTCCCCGTCCCCTGTACGCCGAAGGTGCAGTCACTGTAATTGCCGATCCAGCCCGCTCCGGCCTTTCCCAGGGCTTCCCGTACTCCATCAACATGATCCAGAGGAACGAAAACCACCAGTTTCAAATATTTTTCCCGTACCGGTCTTAAAACCTGAATATCCCGGAGGTTTAACCGGCGGGCCAGGGCGTCATTCACCCCCCACCGGGCACTGTCCAGGTTGGTATGGGCGGCATAAACCCCTATGCCCGCTTTAATCAGACCGGCCACCAGGGCCCCCCGGGGAGAGTCCAGGCGAATCTCCTTAATTTCCTTAAAAAACAGTGGATGGTGGGTTATAATCAACCGGGCACTCATTTCGATGGCTTCCCGGCACACCCCCTCGTCCACGTCCAGGGAAAGCAGGACCCGCTCCACCGGAACACCGGGATCCCCCAGTTGCCAGCCCGGGTTATCCCAGGGTTCGGCCAGTTCCAGAGGGGCCAGCCCTTCCAGTAGTTCACAAATCCCTTTACCGGTTACCGTCATTGTTGTTCCTGGTTCGCAAACAACCGTCCGCCTGCCCCGGCCGGAAGGTTTTGAGAACCAGATTTTCACCCCTTTCTATTTTTGTTTTACTACCGCCAGTTTCCAATTTCCAGCAAACCCCATACCGTCACGGCAATACCACCAAAGATAATTGCTTTAATGGGAATAGACATTCCTATTTTTACATGAGAGCAGCCCCAACTTTTTTGACGCACTGCAAAGTTAATGATCAATTAATCCGGCAGCTGACGATTATTTTCCAGGTAATCCTTAATTCGCTTTAATCTGACTGTTAGTTCAACGGTCCTATGTAACGCTTCTGAACTGCGGCTCCTGGCCAGGGCGTACAAGACCCGGTGGTAGCCTGCCGCAAGTTTGTCCAGGTAGGCGGATAAAAGAGGATGCCCCTGTTCCAGCAACCGTGGCCCGATCTCCAGCAATACGGGATCGGTAACCGTCTCCCGGCCCGGTTCGGCCACATCAATGACGTACAGGTGCCCGCCCTCTTCCACCAGCGTTTCATCCACCAGGCGCCAGCCGTTTTCCGCCAGCCAGCGGCGCAAATCCCCTCCGTCCACCATGGGCTGCAGGATTAGCCGCCTGACCCGGGCAAGCACCTCCGGGGCGCCGGCCAGTATCTGCCTGATGGTGTTGCCCCCCATGCCGGCCACTACCACCACTTCTGCTTCCCCCGGCCGCAGGGGCCGCAGCCCGTCTCCCCGGCGCACGGATATTTTCCCTGCCAGACCCCGGTTCTGTACCGCCTGCAGGGCGCTCCGGTATGGTTTTTCATTCAAATCGGTGGCCACAGCGGCGTGGCAGATACCCCTTTCCACCACATATACCGGCAGGCGGGCATGGTCTGTTCCAATATCGGCAATTACCGTTCCCGGTGGGATAAACCCTGTGATGGCGGCCAGGCGTCCAGTCAGTTCCAGATGTGACCCCTCCACAACAACTATTTTTTTTTACTTTACTGCCGCTTTTATTTTAGCAATATATTTATTTATTGAAAATTCCTCCTGGAAATTATGTCATGTTACCGAAGTGCTAAACTGAGAAGCGTAATTCATGAAAACAGGTGGACAAATAAATGATGGAAGATTTGACCATTTTTATGGCATTGTTTGTTATATCATAACCACCGATGCCTGTGGATGGAAAATGATTGAAAGAAATGAAACCGCACCTTTAAATACCGTCATGGTTCAACGGAAAAAAGGGGACAATATACGCAAGGAGGTGTTGCCGCATGCCAAACAGAAAAAACAGGTTACTGGTACCGGCAGCTGACTCCCGCCTGGATGCATTCAAATACGAAATAGCCAGTGAGCTGGGATATCCCGGGCATATCGGCCAGAGCAGGGCCAGCGAGCACAACTGGAACCAGATTATGGATGCCATGAAGTATGAATTGGCCACCGAACTGGGACTTACCCCCCAAATTGAAAACGGTTACTGGGGAAACGTGAGTTCCCGGGCGTGTGGTGCCGTGGGCGGCCGGATAGGGGGTAAACTGGGGGGTAATATGGTCCGGCGAATGATCCTCTTTGCCGAACAAAACCTGCTCCGCTAACCTTCCACCCGTGGCCGTCCCCCGTACGGGGGACGGCCACCTTTTTGTTGGCGGGAAAGGTTTGTTCCCTTTCGGACATGGGGACCGTGGTATTCGACCATACTACGGTTCAGACGGCACCCCACCTGCTGCTAATCCTGGCCCATAATGGATCCCACACCGTAACGCATAAAATGATCCCGCAAATGGTAAATCAATTTTTCCGTAACGCCAAATTCTTCGGCCATCTCCGCATCGGTCCTGTCTTCCCTTATGCCGTCTATAAGCCTGTCCACATCAATGCCCACTTCTTCGGCCTTCCTTTTCAAGCTGGGTTCGGTACTCCAGGGAACCCGGGAACGGATGAATTCTTCCATATAATATCACCCTTCAACCTCAGTTTTCCTGCCTTGATCATTAGTATGGCGTAAAACAAGGGTTATCATGCCCGTTGAAAAAACCCAAAAGGCCGGAGACTGGCGGTATGTCCTTTGAACACCGCCACCCCGGCCTTTTAACCGTAAATATCTTTGAACCCGCCCAGGCTCCCTGCTGCCGGTAGCAGTTTCACTGAATCCGTTAATTTTAAGTTGTATTAGTTTTTTTAATGACGCCGGTTGGGATAATAAATCCATCGTTTTTCCCAGGTGCGCAAAGTAACGTGCTTTTCGTCCCTGGCCAGCATATACCGGGGCAGCACCGGGGTTTTACCCAAACCACCCGGCGCATTGATAATGTAGGTGGGCACCGCCAGACCGGAGGTATAGCCCCGCAGCTTTTCCATTATTTCAATGCCCTCGTCCACGGAGGTGACAAAGTGACCGGTACCCTTCACCTCTTTGGCATGAAAAATATAGTAGGGGCGTACCCGAATGCGCAAAAGGCTCTGGTTTAATTTTTTCATCACATGGGGATTGTTATTCACACCCTTGAGCAGCACCGCCTGGTTGCCCAGAACCACCCCCGCCCTGATCAGACGGTCACAGGCTGCCGCCGCTTCAGGCGTAACCTCCAGGGGATGGTTGAATTGAGTGTTGAGGTAAATGGGCGGGTGTTTTTCCAAAACGGCACACAGGGAAGGGGTGATACGCTGGGGCATGGTCACAATCACCCGGGTACCGATGCGTTTTATTTCTACATGGGGAATGGCGTCCAATTCGCCCAGCAACCAGTCCAGGCACCGGTCGCTCAACAACAGGGCATCACCGCCGGTAATCAATACGTCACGGATCTCCGGATTGACCCGGATATAGTCCAGGGCGGCTTCCAGAACCCGCCGGGGCTTATGCCTGTCCACCTCCCCTATGTTGCGCCTCCGCTGGCAATGCCGGCAATACATGGCACACTGGTTGGTCACATTGATAATCAGGCGGTCGGGGTAGCGCCGGGTAACACCCGGGGCCGGATTGGTGAAGGCCTCGGCCATGGGGTCCTCACTTCCCCCGGTATCGCACAACTCCGCCGTCTGGGGAACCGACTGCAACCAGATGGGACCGCCCGGCCGGTCCACCATTAACAGGGAGGCATAATAAGGGGAAATGGCCCAGCGGAACTGTTTTCCCACCAACGCTACGGCTTCCTGTTCCTCGCTGGAAAGGGGGATAATTCTGGCCAGTAAATCCACCCCGGTAATACGGTGGGCCATATGCCAGTGCCAATCATTCCATTGTTCCTGCCGGGCGTTCAGCAGTTCCAGGATTCTCCGGCGGGCCAGGGAAATCTGCTCCACCAGGTCAAAACCGGTGGGTATTTCATCCTTTACCTGCAGATAATCGCGTATGCGTTCCTTTAACTCCCGGGCACGCTCCAGGGAAATGCGGCGTTTTTCTTCGGCGGTGAACTCCGCTCCGGGCATGGGGTACAATGACATAATCATCCCCTCCTTTAGATGGTGAAAATAAAACCCCAGGACATTTTTTCCTGGGGTGAAAGTGGCAAACAGAACCTACCGGTATAAACCCGCAAAACCCCTTTGCAGGCCGGCCCGGCACCTGTCCTCCCTTCCACGCTTACGAAGTTAGCTGACGGGTTCGGGTTGAAAGGATAACCCTACCCTCTTGAAAGGTGGCGGGTTTACGGAAACCACACCAGATTTCAAGGGAGATTCACCCCAGGAAGTTGGGTCCTCCGCTTCTTTGGGCAAAGAATTAAGCGTTCTGGACGACAATATTTAATTAATTTAATTATATCATTTTATGTACATAAAGTAAATAGGATTGACATACTAATGGCAGCTATTTTCCACAGGGGATAAATTGCCCTTTTCCACGGGTCTGAAAGCACTCACAGCCAATGCGCTGTTTGGCCGCCATCCCGGTTGTCCCGGTAATTGCGCCGGGTACGATATATGCTGTCATCCTCAATTGGAAACTGAAAATTGTATAATGATAAATCCGGCAATATATACATAATACTGGCTAACCGGCGTCCCTTTTTATGTCTGAATAAAATCAAACCGGTACATTCATAATAAAGACAGTTATTTGGGAAGGATGTGATCTGCTTTGCGATGGCTCCGTCTGGGTATGCTGGAGGAAATATCACCCCTGGGCATGCTGGTGGCCGGAGTGGCCCTGGGTACAATCGGTGTACCGGCCGTTCGCAGCGGTTTGCGCAGTTTGACTGTGGCCCTGATCAAAAGCGCCCTGAACATTTCCGAAGGGGTTAGAGAGGCCGGCGAAAAGGTGGGCCAAACCTGGTCCGAACTGGTGAAAGAAGTCAGGGCAGAACGGGAAAACCGGTGTACACCCGGGGAATGCCTGCGGGAAGCCGGCAGGGGAGTAATACGTACGGGGGTGGAACTGGCCGACCAGGTCAAGGAAAAGGTAAGTGGCATTAGAGAAGGGATAAGGGAACTGGTGGATGAAGCCCGCCAGGGTATGACAGAAGCGGTGGAAACCGCTACGGAAGCAGGAACGGCGGGGGCTGCCCGGGAGGCAAATAACGAAACTGAGCCGCCAACCCATTACCGGTAAAAGCTACCCTCCCGGGGAGCTTTTCAGTGACATACCATGGGCCGAATACTATGCACTGGCGGCCTGGTTGAAATGATCATCCCCGTCGACGCTTTCCACATAACGATCAAAGGCCGCAAAGAGAAAGCGGGCCGCCTCCCGGCAGTAAACAGCAGTAACCTGCAGGCGAATGTTTTCCAGCCATCCGCAGAGCCGGCCGGCCAGGTCCCGGTGCATCTCTTCCTGCCAGAAGTTCAGGTGCCGCCACAGGGAAGAACCGGAAAGGTGTTCGTCCAGGAAAATCCCCAGCAACTCCGGAACATGTTCTAAAACGGCGTCAAGGGCATACTGGCCTAAAATATCCAGCCACGTACCCTGCCGGACGTTTTCCTGCAGGAGGTCCAGGTCGTCCCGGGCCACCGGAAGCTCGCTAAAGGGGACAGTTGCGGACGCACAAATTTCATGAATCAGATCCCCGTGCAGTACTTTACATTGACCGGCCAGGGCAAAATGCAACCGCTCAGCCAGGTTTTTCAGGGAATCCCCGTTCCACAACTGTGCTTGCGCCTCTTTTATGGTTATCTGGTGCCCGGTGATTTGATTGCACAAAAGGGGCACCTCTTTCTTTTTGTCTTCGAAATAAGCATTGATGGCCCCACTAAGGGTTTCCCGGATCTGTTCCACCAGGGCACACACGGCAGCTTCCAGCATCACCTGGTTCAGCGCCGCATGCAGGCGACCGGCCACCAGTTGAGAAAACAGGTGGTAAACGGTGTGATGCTTGCTGGAATGCATGTCAGTGATCGCTCCTTCATTCAAAAACTTACTATGCAAAGTATAACCGGGTAAAGTATACCTGGTTAAGGTTAGAAGACGGTTAAGATAAAAAAAAGAAACGGTTAATTTTTTGCCGGTTTTGCCTGTAAACAGATCCGTTTGCGGACAAAAGTAAATTTTATCCAAAACCGCAAGGTTATAATACACAGGGCACGGCGCATTCAGGGAGAAACCCGGCACTCACCAAAAGTTACTCCGCTTCTGATGTCAGGTTTTATATTTGATAGCATAGTGCTACGAAGATCTTATACGCCGGTGAGCGCCGGGCGGAGCACCGGAGTGAGCGGGTTAGCGCCGTGAAAAAAAGGACGACTCCTTTGGGGAGTTCGCCCTTCGGTTAAAGAACTTAATGGGGAAACTTAAAGAAAACGTTTTTTGTGCCATTTCTTCAGGCCCCGCAGCCCTTTGAAATTGCCCCGCAGCAACTCCGAAAGGGCCACTCCGGCCCCCAGTGCTCTAACACCGGTGTTTTTGGCCAGCAGGGCCATGGCCGTACCGCCAACCAGTTTGGCCGCCCGTTCGAAGTTCACTTCGCGCCGCCCCATGGTTGCTCACCTCCCGTTAATATTGTTCCTGAGATTTGATCACTTGATGATCAGGAAAATCTGGACTCTTCTCCAGTTGAACACATCCTTTTTCCCCGGCCGGCAAAAAAGCGGCAATCAATGGCCTGGTAATATAATCCAAAATACCGGTTAATGCCGTGCTTAAGAAAACCACATCCCATTGCCGGAAAGTCAGGGGCACGGTATGGAAGATACGCCTGGCCCGGGGCAGATAAAGGGCGGCCAGAAGCATGGTTCCGGAAAGCATCACGGACAGATTCAGAAAGGGATTGCGGGTGTCCACCCGGTCTTCCCCCTGCCGGCGGCAGTCCAGGGCATATACCAGCTGGCTCAGGGTAAGGGAAGACAGGGCTACGCTGCGGGCGGCGGCCAGACCGCCGTGCCGGACACTCCACCAGTAAGCGCCAAGGCTGGAAGCTCCAATGGCCAGACCCCGGGACAGCACCCGGCTGGTAAACTCCCGGTCAAACATGCCCCGGGAAAAACCATACTCCTTGACCTGCATGACCCGCGGACCGGGCGGATCTATGCCCAGGGCCAGCGCCGGCAGACCATCCCCCAGCAGATTCAACCAGAGCAGTTGAATGGGCAACAGGGGTAGGGGCAGGCCGCCCAGAACGGCCAAAAACATCAGCAGCACTTCCCCCACATTGGTGGCCAGCAGGTACCGGACGGCCCGGCGTACGTTCAGGCAAATACCCCGGCCCTGCTCCACCGCTGCCACAATGGTCCCGAAATTATCGTCGGTCAGGATCAGATCCGCCGCCTGCCGGGTAACGTCAGTCCCGGACATACCCATGGCCACGCCAATGCTGGCTTCCTTCAAGGCCGGCGCATCGTTCACCCCGTCACCAATCATGGCCACCAGTTCACCCCTGTTTTTAAGTGCCCTGACCAGGCGAAGCTTGTGTTCCGGCAGCATCCGGGCAAAGATGCTCACCTCCGGCAGGGCCTCTGCCAGCTGGCGATCATTTATGGCATCTATTTCCGCTCCAGTTAATACCCGGGCAGCCGGACCCGCCAGGCCCAGTTCCCGGCCGACAGCCAGGGCCGTCTCCCGGTGATCCCCGGTGATCATCACCACCCTGATCCCCGCCTGGCGACAGCGGTGGATGGCCGCGCGCACTTCGGGCCGGGGCGGGTCGTGCAGTCCCAACAGACCAAGGAACACCAGTTCTTTTTCGGCTTCAGGATTGTCCCCCGGCGCCTGCCCGTTTAACGGCCGGCAGGCTACCCCCAGTACCCTTAAGGCGCCGGCGGCCATTTTTTCCACCGCCCGCATAAAGCGCCGGCGGCTCAGCTCATCAAGGGGCATAACGCCTCCATCCCCCTGATAATGGCCGCAAAGCTGCAGGATCACATCGGGAGCCCCTTTGACAAAGGAATAACAGTCCTCATTTCCATAACGGCAGATCACCGTCATCCGTAAGCGGCGGGAATCAAAGGGGATTTCCCGCACCCGTTCATAGCCGCGGGAAAGATGTTCCAGCTCCAGGCCGACTCTGGCCGCCGCCGCCAGAATGGCCCCCTCCATGGGATCACCTTCCACCCGCCAGCGGCCGCCCTTTTCCACCAGCCGGGCATTGGAACACAGGGAGGCGGCGGCCAGCAGCTTAAGCAACCGGTCCAGCCCTTCCGGGGAACTTTCATTCAAAGGAACCAGGGTACCCCGGTGAGGATCATAGCCGCCTGCCGTGGATTGCCACCAAACCCCTCCGGCTTCGTAAACCATTCCGACCGTCTGTTCATTGCGGGTCAGGGTTCCCGTTTTATCCGTGCAGATCACCGTGGCGCTGCCCAGGTTCTCCACCGCCGGCAGTCGCCGGACAACGGCGTTGGCCCGGGCCAGGCGGTGTACTCCCGAGGCCATGGCTGCGGTGACCATGGCCGGCAGGCCTTCTGGAATGGCCGCCACCGCCAGGCTCACGCCGGTTAAAAACATTTGCATGGGCGAACCGCCCCTGAATAGCCCCGCCAGCAACACCAGGCCGCTCACGACCAGGGAGACCTCAAGCATTTTTTTGCCCACGGTGGCCAGGCTTTTTTGCATGGGGGTAACCTGGTTATCCCCTTCGGCCAGTAAACCGGCAATTTTACCCAACTCACTGCCCTTGCCGGTGGAAACCACCAGGGCTACCCCCCGTCCCCGGCTGATCACCGTGCCCATGAAAACCATATTGTGACAGTCCAGCAGGGTGACACAATCACCCGGAGCAGATAAATCCTTGGCCACCGGATAGGACTCGCCGGTTAAAGCAGCCTCCACCACTTCCAGGGAATCCACCCGGATCAGGCGGGCATCGGCCGGCACACCGTCACCCGCCTCCAGAAGAATAACATCCCCGGGCACCAGCAGGTGGGCCGGGATGCGCTGCCACTGCCCGTCCCGGAGTACCCTGGCGGTGGGAACGACCATTTCCTTTAGGGCCTGCAAGGCCCCCTCGGCCTTTTGTTCCTGCAGGGCGCCCAGCAGGGCGTTTACGGTCAGTATGGTCAGTATGGCCAGGGAATCGGCAATTTCGCCCATAAACAGGCAGAGCACACTGGAGCCCAGCAGGGCCTGCACCAGAAAGTCCTTCATCTGGTTTAAAAAACGGCGCAGCAGGCCGGGTGGTGGAACGGTGGCCAGCTGGTTGGGGCCGTACCGCTCCAGGCGCACCCGGGCTTCCCGGCTGGAAAGACCCTCCGGAGAACACTGGAGCCGGGCGAAAACATCCGCCAGCTCCAGGTGGGGCCAGCCGTTGCCCAGGACGGACGATTCCTTGCGAACCGGAGTAATCCCTTCTCCACCACCATTTTCCCCTTCCCGGTGGTTTTGGCGGTCCTTTCCCGTCTGGCGCCCCCATTTCCCCGGTCCCTTTCCCGGACCGCCGGCGCTCCCTTTCTTTCCGGGATTCCCCGGTGCCATCAGGCGGCAGGCGTTTAACACCACCAGTATACTGATCAGGTTGTTATACGCCGCAGCCGCCACCGGCGCCAGACGGCCCGTGGAGGATAGGGCCAGTCCCAGGGCGTTCAATCCGGCCACCAGTTGCAGGTTCTGCCTTTCCCGCAGGGAAACGGCCAGACCCAGGCTGAAAAGGGGCGGCAGAAGAGCCATATCGGCCGCGGGAAGGATGATCTGCGCTCCCGGCACACCCGTCCCCCCGCCGGCTATGAGCACGTCCACCGGTGGCGGGGAACCGGTCTTCCGGCTGGCCACCGCCAGTGCCACCACTTCTCCCTTTTCCCGGGCCGCCAGCAAAAGTTCCTTCCCCCGGGCAGTGGACAGGTCCGGCCATATTTCCAGTCCCAACTCCCCGGCCAGAGGCCGGTACCGGTCTTCTTCACCGCCGCCGGTCAAAACCAGACGCTTAATGCCCCGGGCCCGCAGGTTTCCCGTCAACTGCCGCGCCTGTTCATCCACCACAAGGGTTGTTCCCAGCACCGCCACAGGCTGTCCATTCACACAGGCGAAAAGGGGAACTTCTCCCACGGCGCCGGCCCTGCGGGCTTTGAGCAATCCGGCAGCCAGATCATACCCCCGGCCGGCCAGGTAGTCCCGGCTGCCCACGGCCACTTCTTCTTCCATCACCCTGCCCACCACACCGCCGGGATCAACCGAGATTATTTCCACCGGCTGTTTTCCGACCTTCAGGTTGCCCGCTACCACCACCGGGAGGCCGGCGAGGGGTTGTCCGGCCGCCGCGAACAGTGTGGCGATCCGGGACAGGATCTCCCGCCGGGAATGGCCGGCCAGGGGATAAAGGGACGTTACCTGCAACCCCCGGGTCAGCCCCCAGTCACCATGCAGAACAAGCACATCCACCCGGGAAAGAAGTCTAAGACATTCCGGGTGGGACACCCCCATTCCCCGCCGGGCGGCAAGGGCCAGACCACTGGAAAGGGCCGTTGGGGCGGCCAGTCCGGCCGGCCCGGGAGAAGCAGCCAGCAACATGGCCAGGCTGCGGTTGAAACTGCCGGTAACCAGGCCGGTGAGGGCGGAAAGGCCAAAGGCTACGGGCAGCATCCGGTCGCCGTACCTCCGGGCGGAAGAAGAATCCCCGGTGCAGGAAGGGGACCATGGCCGGACCGGTTTATCCGTACCGGCTTCCTGCCCCGGCACCTGCTGGAAACGCTTCAGAATTAAAGACTGGATCAGGGCATTGAGGTTGACCAGCCACACCACCAGCAGACCGGGCACACTTTCCCGCAGCAGCAGCGTACCCATGCTTAACAGGCCCAGCAGAAGGTCGTAGTTTAGCCGGCCCCGGGCCGAAAGATGCTGCACACCGCTTTTCAGCAAGGGATAGCCGGAAAGGATGGTTGCTGCCGCGGACAGGTAAAACAAACCCGGCGACCGGGCCAGCCGGGACGGGCCCCGCCAGGCCCTTTTAGCCCCCACCAGGGCCAGGGCCGTGCCGCCCAGGATCACGTTGGCCATTTGTCGTTTCAGGGGCAGGTCTTCCGGTTCCTCCACCCGGTACGGGCGCGTTGCCCCGGTGGCCGCAATTTCCGGAAGGGATATTTCCACCCGCCGGAGGTGGGAGGCACAAAGGGCGATTTCGCCCAGGACATTCCCGGCGGCCAGCCCGCCCTGAAAATGCACCAGCAGGCGGCCGGTGGTGGTACTGCCCCGCGCCGCAGTCACTCCGGGTAACCGGGAAAGGTGCCGGCAAAGGACGTCCAGCAACAGGGGGTTTCTTTTTAATCCGGGAACGGCAACGCGCACCCGTCCCGGTAAAAAGTGGACAATGTGCAAATCCTTCATGCCAGACAATTATTTCTTCCTCCTTCGATAAGAGCTATTCTATCCCTTTCCGAAAAGCCTCATCCACCCAAAGGCTCCCGGCAAACGGGCAACTTTTAATTCAAACAATAAAAAACCTGCCCGCGGGCAGGTAATGGGCGAATTATCGAACATTACGCAGTTACCCGGAAGGACCGGGTGGATTCCAGGGGCTCCACCAGCTCGACCCGGGAACCGTGCTCCGCAGCCCAGAGGATCTGAGATACGAGGCTACTTACATCCCCTTCCCTGACATATCTGGTGGACAGGGCCAGGGGAAGGCGGCATTCCGGGCTGCCGGCATCCCTCAGGTACACTTCCAGGTACAGTCGCTCTCCCGGCGGCTTCCGGGGTGCAATGCGGGTTATGCGACCGTCCCGGCCCATCAGTTCATTTTGCACCTGAGACAACAAAGCGGACAGGTTCATGTCAGGATGGCAGCTGCGCATGGAAAACACCTCACTTTCCGTTCTGGGCCAGTTTGTTCTTTAATTTAATTATATTAAGGTAAAAAGGAGCGAGTAAATCACCCCGGCCCCAACAACGGAAAAGAAACGTTTAGATGACAAAAGGAAGCTTTAAACGGTTAAGACGAAATAACCCGTCCCTGGTATTACATCCCAGCAAAGGGCTTGCATATAAAAAAGCCGCCGGGCAATAATATACCCAGCAGGGTCGGTAAGGGCCGAGCCCAGACTGCTGCAGGGTCCGCCAAAGGGCTCGGCAGCAGCCGGCCAAAGGTTGATACCGGGTCAAGGAAGGCTCGGTATCAGCCGGCGGGCAGATTCCATGGTGTTCCGGCAGGCTCTGCAGCAGTCCCAAAGATTGTTGCAGGGTCGTAAGGGATATCATGGAATCGAGCTAAGATCAGTACAGGTGCCGCAAGTTTAATTTTAATTAACAGTGATTGTTAATTAAAATTTTCGCGAGGTTTGCTGCAGTCGAGAGATTGCAGCAGGCTTCCCAGGTATCTGTAACTGGTCGAGCAAAGGTCATTACGGGTTCCGTAATGGTCTACGGTAGCCGGAAGGTTGCCGTGGGCTGTGCAGGGACGCGTAATGGCTGTAGCGCAGGTTCTTACCGGCTCGTAAAGAAACCCTTCTCCAGTTGGAGAAGGGTTTCATTTTTTATGGCCTGCGATTTAATTGGAGGCAAAGCCACAGATCAAGGTAAAAACGGGGTATTTAGAAAACCACCCGGTTTTAAAAAGGTGTTTACCGTGCCCCCACCACCCCGGCACAACGGGGACAGAGGGCCTGTTCTTCATCCCGGCCCACATCCGGATGATACATCCAGCAGCGCGGGCACTTTTCCCCCGGCGCCTTTTCCACCAGCACCGCCAGGCCGGGGACGGTTTCGGAAATCAGAGCCTTTTCCGGCAACCCGCCATTCCATTGTTTTAGCTCCGCGGCGGAAACAATAAATACCACCGGTAGATCCGCAAAACCGGCCAGGAAATCATGGAGATCCCCCCGGGCGTATATAATCACGGCCGCCTCCAGGGAGTTGCCGATTACCTTTTCCCGCCGGGCCGCTTCTAAAGCCCGGGTGACTTCCCCCCGCACCGCCAGCAGTCGCTCCCACCTTTCTTCCAGTTCCACATCCAGGTAATCCTCGTTAACCCGGGGCATATCGGTAAGCTGTACGCTCACCGGCGCATCCTTTTCCTTCGGGGCATAGCGCCAGATTTCTTCTGTAGTAAAGGCCAGGACCGGCGCCAGCAGGCGCACCAGGGCATGGAGCACCTGGTAGAGCACCGTTTGCGCCGCCCGGCGCTCCGCTGAAGCGGCCGGCGCACAATAAAGCCGGTCCTTGATGATGTCCAGGTACAGGGCGCTCATGTCCACGGTACAGAAGGTGTGGATGGCGTGATAAACCACGTGGTACTCGTAATCCCGGTAGGCATCCAGCACCCGGGCGATCAGCCGGTGCAGGCGCAGGAGCGCCCAGCGATCCAGCTCGGGCAGTTCCTTATAGGCCACCGGATCCTTCTCCGGATTAAAGTCATACAGGTTGCCCAGCAGGAAACGGATGGTATTCCTGATCTTGCGGTAGGCCTCGGCCATCTGTTTTAAAATACCGGGTGAAACGGCCAGATCCCCCCGGTAATCGGCCGAACTCACCCACAGGCGCAAAATGTCGGCGCCCATTTGCTGAATCACTTTCAGGGGGTCCACCACGTTGCCCAGGGATTTGCTCATTTTACGCCCCTGTTCATCCACCACGAAACCGTGGGTGAGCACGGCCCGGTAGGGGGCCCGCCCGCGCACGGCCACCGCCGTGGACAGGGAACTGTTGAACCAGCCCCGGTGCTGGTCGCTGCCTTCCAGGTACAGGTCCGCCGGCCAGCGCAGTTCCGGCCAGATCTGGGGCTGCTCCAGCACACCCATGTGGGAGGAACCGCTGTCAAACCAGACATCCATGATATCCGTTTCCTTCCTGAACGCCGCAGCCCCACAGTACGGGCATTTAAACCCGGGCGGAACCAGATCCGCCGCTTCCCGGGCAAACCAGACATCGGATCCGTGCTCCCGGAACAGCGCCTGCAGGTGGCTGATGGTTTCGGCAGTGACAATTTCCTTTCCACAGCCGGCGCAGTAGAAGATGGGTATGGGCACGCCCCAGGTACGCTGGCGGGAGATGCACCAGTCGCCCCGGTTGGCCACCATATTGTGAATGCGCTCCTCGCCCCAGGCCGGAATCCAGCGCACCCGGCGGATGGCCTCCAGGGCCTGCGAGCGGAAACCTTCAATGGAGGCAAACCACTGCTCGGTGGCCCGGAAAAACACCGGCTTTTTACACCGCCAGCAGTGGGGATACTGGTGCCGGATGGTACCGGCCTTGAGCAGGTTGTCCTGCAGGGTGTCCATTACGGACCGGTTGGCATCGGTGTAAAATTGCCCGGCAAAGGGCCCGGCTTCGGCGGTAAACCTCCCCCGGCTGTCAATGGGGGAAAGGATGGGCAGGCCGTAGCGCTGGCCCACCAGATAGTCCTCATGGCCGTGGCCGGGGGCGGTATGCACGCAGCCGGTGCCGGCCTCCAGGGTGACGTGCTCGCCCAGAATGAGCAGGGAGTCCCGCTGGAAAAAGGGATGGGCCAGCACCACGCCTTCCAGTTCCCGCCCGGTAAATTCCTTGATCTTGACGGACTCCTGCAGGCCCACCTCCCGGCTGAAGTTTTCCCACAAATCCATTGCCACCAGATACTTTTCCCCGCCGGCGGAAAACAACCCGTAGGCATAGTCGGGATGCAGGCAAACGGCCACATTGGCAATGAGCGTCCAGGGAGTGGTGGTCCAGATGACCACATAACTGCCCGCAGGCAGAACACCCTTGCCGTCTTTCACCGGAAAGCGCACATAGATGGAAGGGGATTGTTTTTCCTGGTATTCCACCTCCGCCTCGGCCAGGGCCGTTTCACAGGTGGCGCACCAGTAGACGGGTTTCAAACCCTTGTAAATATAACCCCGCCGGGCCATCTCGCCGAATACGCCAATCTGGGCCGCTTCAAAATGGGGCATCAGGGTAAGATAGGGATGGTTCCAGTCCCCCCGTACGCCCAACCGTTTGAATTCTTCCCGCTGAATATCCACAAATTTCAGGGCATATTCCTTGCACCGGCGGCGGAATTCCACCGGATGGACGGCGTGCCGGTTCAAACCCAGATTTTTAATGGCCTGTTGCTCAATGGGCAGTCCATGGGTATCCCAGCCCGGCACATAAGGGGCGTCATAACCGGCCATGGAATGGTATTTGACCACCATATCCTTTAAAACCTTGTTCAATACATGGCCCAGATGGATGTGCCCGTTGGCATAGGGGGGCCCATCATGTAAAATGAATTTCGGCCGGCCGGTGTTTTTTTGCTGCACCAGGCGGTAAAGGTCGATTTCCTCCCAGAATTTAAGAATTTCCGGTTCCCGCTGGGGCAGGTTGGCCCGCATGGGAAAGTCGGTTTTGGGTAAGTTCAGGGTTTGACTGTAATCCATGGCATACACCTCAGTATTAATCTGAAATATCTACAGCGTCGCAGCAAATAAAAAAGACCTCGTCCCAAGGGACGGGATCTTCCCGCGGTACCACCCTCATGGACAGTCCGGCACGCTTTTCCCAAGCACCGGACTGAACCCTTTATGCCGGTAACGGCGGCCGCCGTCCGGGCCTACCGGACGGAAAATACTTTTCCGTCTTTGGGCCGGCGCCTCCCGGGTGATTTTCAATAACCCCCCTGTACCCGGCTCCCAGCATTCCCGGGCTCTCTGCAACAGTTGCGGGCTATCTACTCGTCCCGTTCACGGGCTTTAACATAATAACCAGCCATAAACAGTACCCATTATACAAAAAAAATGTACATTGATCAACTTTCCCCGGTTATCAACCGCCGGTGATATATGTTAGCATAACCTGCGGCTTTTACTATTGGGAAATCATTCCCAACGGGCCCCATCAGTCAGACCCGGAAACCAGGGTTAAAACCCGGCGGGCGGGGACCCCCTTCACCCGCACCAGTTTATCACGCCCGGTATGGCCCGACAGGATGGCCACCTGCGACCGGGGCACCCTCAGCCACCGGGCCAGGAAATCCCGGCAGGCCTCGTTGGCCTCCCCTTCCACCGGCGGGGCGGTCAGCCTGATGCGCAGGGCGTCCCCATACAATCCGGCCAGCTCGTTTTTCGCCGCCCGGGGCTGCACCCGCACCTTAAAGGTCACCGCTCCCTCTTCCTCCTTCAAAAAAAACAAACCCATCACACCTTCGGAAAAGACACCCTAAAGGCCCACCATCCGCAAAACATTTAAAATCAACTGGCGCAACAGCTCCAGAACAAAGAAGGCCACCAGGGGCGAAAAGTCCAGCATCCCCACGGCCGGGATGAACCGGCGGAAAAAGCCCAGCACCGGCTCGGTGACCTCGTAAATAAACCGGATCAACGGATGATAGGGATTATGGCGGATAAAAGATAAAATAATACGGATAAAAATTAACCAGTCATAGACCTGAAAGGCCACGTTGATTATACGCTCGATGCTCATAATACACTCCTTATTTTAAACCGGCAGACATTTCCCGGGAACGACTGGTGGCATCTTCCACCGCCCGCATCAGGGTCACCCGCAGGCCTCCTTCCTCCAGGGCGTATACACCGGCTATGGCCGTACCGCCGGGGGTGGTGACCATATTCTTTAAACGGCCGGGGTGCTCGCTGGTTTCCAGCACCATCCGGGCCGCCCCCAGCATGGTCTGGGCACTCAAAAGCAGGGCCACATCCCGGGGCAGACCCACCCGCACCCCGGCATCGGCCATGGCTTCCAGGATAACAAACATATAGGCCGGACCGCTGCCGCTCAAGCCGGTAACAGCGTCCATCAGATTTTCCGGCACCTCCACGGCCCGGCCCACGGCCGTAAAAATGGCCATGGCCCGCTCCCGGTCCCGCAGTGTGGCATGGGTACCGGCACAAAGGGCACTGGCGCCGGCCCCCAAAAGGCAGGCCGTATTGGGCATCACCCGGATCACCGGTACGCCCCGGCTTAAAAAATTTTCGATAAAACCGGTGGTAATGCCGGCGGCGATGGAAATGAGGGTTTGTTCCGGGCGGAATAAAGCCCCCGTTTCAGCTAAGGCATCGGCTACCACCTGGGGTTTGACCGCCAGAATGACAATGTCCAGGCTTTCCACCAGTTCTTTGTTGCTTTCCAGGGCATGTACGCCCAGTTCCTTCCGCAAAAAAGTAAGCCTTTCCCTGCGTGTGTCACTGACATAGAGATCGCCGGCCGGAATGCCGGCATTAATCAATCCCGTAAGCAATGCCTGGGCCATGGCTCCACCGCCCAGGCAACCGATTTTCAGACCCTTTAAAGGCACAAGAAACCCCTCCATGGTCGACGGTCGTCAGACATCAGTTGCCGGAATAAGCATTAACTCGTTTTATTCGATATCGGATAAAATGCCCCGTTCCCAGACCTGTTCCCGTATGTCGCCGCTAATTTCCATATTGCTGGGCACGGAGAGGAAAATCCCGTTACCCACCTTTTTGATATTCCCGTCCAGGGCGTAAGTGGCTCCCAGGACAAAATCCAGCACCCGCCGGGCCAGTCCGCCGTCGGCCCGCTCCAGGTTTACAATTACCGGCCGCCGGTTTTTTAAGTGCTCGGCGATACTCTGCACTTCGTCAAAGGTTTTGGGTTCGGCCACAATTACCCGCACCTGGCGCTGGGTATGTAAACTGACCACCTGCCCCCGGCGCCTGGAAGGGGGCACCATCTCTTCCTCCGGCACCCGTTCCGGGCGCCCCGTTTCCATTTCTTCTGCCGGCTCTTCTTCAAAGCCCATCAAACCCAGGACCTTGTCCACCAGTTTTTTGGCCACAGTTATCCCTCCTTGGTTTTCCGCGGGCCAAAAATGGCACTGCCCACGCGGATAATATTGGCCCCTTCTTCCACCGCCACGGTAAAATCGTTGCTCATACCCATGGACAGGTAATCCAGAGGCAACCCCGGCAGCTTCGTCTTTAACCCCTCCGCCAGCCCCTTGAGCTCTCTGAATACGGGTCGCACTTCCTCGGGATCCGCCACCAGGGGAGCAATGGTCATCAACCCCCGTATTCTAATGTTGGGCAGGGATAAAACTTCTGCCACAAAATCCGGCACTTCAACGGGTGGCAGCCCGAATTTGGATTCCTCCCCGGCCACATTCACCTGTACCAGCACCGGCACCGTCAAATCCCGCTCCCGGGCCCGGCGGCTGATTTCCGCGGCCAGCCGCCAGCTGTCCAGGGAATGAATCAGGGTTACCCGGCCAATTATGTATTTTACCTTGTTTGTCTGCAGGTGACCGATTAAATGCCATTCTATGTCCGGGGGCAGATGGGGTTGCTTGTCCAGCAGTTCCTGCACCCGGTTTTCCCCCAGGGCCTGCACCCCGCTCGCCAGCGCCTCGTGGATAACCGCCGGTGGTATGGTTTTGGTTACGGCCACCAGCTTTACCGACCGGGGGTCCCGTCCGGCCCGATGAGCGGCTATCTTCAGTTTTTCCCGCACCAGCTCCAGGTTTTCCCTGATCCCCAAAACGTTCCCATCCTTTGCCGCCATTGTCCACCCGCTTGCCCGCCGGAAAAGGCATCTCCGGTTCCAGTTTTTCCACGGCACCAGTTTCCAATGCACGAAGCAAGAGAGCCACCCGGGGAACCGGAGCTTCAACCGGGGCATTTCGGGGGCATGCAATTCTGCCCCCCCATTCCCACAGAACGTTAACTTCTTTTATTCGCCGGACACCGGACCAAATCCTGCAAAAAAATAATCCTGCGGCCACTGACGAAAAATTTCGGATTTAATTAATTCAACTCCCGCCGCTCCCCGGTGACCAGGTAAATAACCGCCTCCCCGATGTTGGTGGCGTGATCGGCAATGCGTTCCAGGTAACGGCTCACATACAGCAGGTAGGCCGACTGCATGACCGTTTTGGGATTTTCCACCATTCCATCGATCAGCTCCCGGAAGGCCCGGGCAAAGATATAATCCACCTCGTCATCCAGAGCACACATATCCCGCGCTTTCTGCACATCACCATGCACATAGGCATCCAGCCCGTCCTTGACCATCTGCTGAGCCAGCTGTCCCATGCGGGGGATATATTCCAGGGGTTTCACCGTGATGGGCTGACCGCTCAAACACATGGTGGCCCGGGCGATGTCCACCGCATGATCGGCCATTCTTTCCAGGCTCAGTAAAATTTTAATGCCGGTGATGGCCACCCGCAGATCCCGGGCTATGGGTTGCTGGGTGGCAATTAATTTTACGCATTTATCTTCTATTTCCAGGTATAGCTCATCAATCATTTCATCGCCCATGATTACCTGGGCCGCTCCGGCCACATCCAACCGCACCAGGGATTGGACCGCATCATAGATGGCCTGTTCCACCAGGCTGGCCATGCGCAGGATGTCCTGCTGGAGTTCGGCCAGGGCTTTGTCAAAGGAAGACCGGGGACTCACCGTATTATACCTCCTTCAAAGAAAAACCCTCCACTGGTCTTATGATATGCCACCGCCCCTGGAATGGAACCGGCCAAAGAATCCATCAACCGAACCGGCCGGTGATGTAATCCTCGGTGCGCTGATCCTGCGGGCGGGTAAAAATATCTTCGGTGACACCCCACTCCACCAGCTCACCGTTGAGGAAATAGGCGGTAATATCCGATACCCGGGCCGCCTGCTGCATATTATGGGTGACAATGACAATAGTATAATCCTTTTTCAGTACCTGAATCAATTCTTCGATTTTTAATGTGGAAATGGGGTCCAGGGCCGAACTGGGTTCATCCATGAGCACCACCTCCGGTTCCACGGCCAGCAACCGGGCAATGCACAAACGCTGCTGTTGTCCTCCGGAAAGACCCAGGGCGGATTTGAAGAGCCTGTCCTGCACCTCATCCCACAGGGCTGCCCGCCGCAGGCTGGTTTCCACAATCTCATCCAGCCGGCGCCGGTTGCGGATACCGTGAATGCGCGGTCCATAGGCCACATTATCATAAACCGACATGGGGAAGGGGTTGGGACGCTGGAACACCATCCCCACCCGCTTGCGCAAAGCCACCACATCCACATCCGGCGAGTAGATATTCTGGCCGTCCAGCAAAACCGTTCCTTCCACCCGCACCCCTTCAATAAGGTCGTTCATACGGTTTAAAGTGCGCAGAAAAGTGGACTTGCCGCAACCGGAAGGACCGATAAGGGCTGTAATTTGATTGGCCCTCACTTCCAGGTTGATCTTTTTGAGGGCCTGAAAATCTTTATAAAAGAGGTTCATATCTTTAACCAAAACCTTAATGTTTCCTTCCTCCTGTTTATTCTTCAACGGGCACCCCCCCTGAACTTATTCCCGTACGTAACTGCGGCCAATTTTAACAAAAGAATATTATAAACCCGTTACTGCCAGGTTAATATTTAATTAAGACGGCGACTCTTTATCCAGGGGCAGGGTAAAGCTAAAAAGGCTTCCCTTGCCGGGAGTGCTTTCCACCTCTACCTTACCACCATGGGCCCGGATAATATGTTTGACAATGGCCAGCCCCACCCCGATACCGCCCAGTTCCCGGGAACGGGCCTTATCGGCCCGGTAAAAACGTTCAAAAATACGGGGCAGGCTTTCCGCGGGAATACCAATGCCCGTATCCTCCACTTCCACCCGCACCTTATCTTCCAGCACGGCGGCCCGGATGGTCACCCGGCCCCGGGCCGGCGTATATTTCACCGCGTTATCCACCAGGTTGATCAATACCTGGGCCAGCATGTCGGGATCACCCTGCACCCGGGGCAGCTCCCGGGACAACTCCACGGAAAGGTTGATCTCCTTTTCCCGGGCCTGGGGACGGAATAATGAAACCACCCGGTTGATAATGTCTTCCAAATCCACGGGCTGCCAGCGATGAACCACCCGGCGCTCTTCTATTTTGGACAAATAGAGCATATCGTCAACCAGCCGGGTAAGGCGTTCCGTCTCTTTGTTCATTATTTCCAGGAAGTGACGCGCCGTAGCGGGGTCTTCCAGCGCCCCGTCCAGCAGGGTTTCCACAAAACCCCGGATGGAAGTGAGGGGGGTGCGCAGCTCATGGGATACGTTGGCCACAAATTCCGTCCGCATCTGATCCAGCTTGCGCCGTTCCGTAACATCCCTTAACAGGACCACCACCCCGCCGGTCTCCTGTCCCGACCCCTTCAGGGGTGTGGCATGCAGGCGAAAGATGCGGGGTTCGGGACCGATAATCTTTACTTCTTCGGAAATGGGTTCCTGTTTGTTCAGCGCTTTCTGCAGGATGCGTTCCACATCGTAATTGCGGATCACCCCCAGGATGTTTTTACCCTGGCACTCCTCCTGGCGCAAATCAAAAAGTTCTTCCACCACCGGATTGATCACCAGCACATGCCCTTCCCGGTCCAGGGCAATTACCCCGTCGGCCATGCTGTCCAGAATGGCCCGGGCCCGGTTCCTTTCCTCGGTAATGATACTGATGGTTTCCCGCAGCTGCCTGGCCATGTTGTTGATGTTGCGGGCCAGTTCGCCGATCTCGTCCTGGGAGTAGATGCGCAGTTCCCGATTCAGCCTGCCCCGGGCCATCTCCCGGGCCGTTTCGCTAATCTCATTCAACGGGCTGACCACCCGATGATACAAAAGCCAGGCCAGTCCCACGGACAGGGAGACCACCACCGCCAGCGCACCGTACAGGCCCAACACCCGGGCGGCGTAAAGTTGGAGCAGGGCAAAGAAGATGAGCAACAGGAAAAAGTAGCTGGCCACCGGGCGCCAGGTGATCCCCTGCGGAAAAACAATTTTCAAAATCAGGGCACCTCCCGGAAGCGATAACCCACTCCGCGCACCGTTTCAATATACTGGGGAGCGCCGGGCACCTGTTCCAGTTTTTGGCGGATATGCCGGATATGCACATCCACCGTCCGGGAATCTCCCGCGTAATCATAACCCCATATTTGCTCGAGCAGGTAATCCCGGGAAAATACCTTCCCCGGTTCACTGGCCAGAAAACGCAGCAATTCAAATTCCTTGGGAGTCAGATCCTGTTTAATCCCGTCCAGGGTAACCAGGAAACGGTCCTGATCGATAACCAGCCGCCCGTGCACCAGTTTTCCCCGCTCCGGACGGGTATTGCGGCTTTCCGCCTCTATGACCGTGCGGCGCAGGCGGGCTTTCACCCGGGCCAGCAGTTCCCGCGGGCTGAAGGGCTTGGTCACATAATCGTCGGCCCCCATTTCCAGACCCAGAATCTTGTCCAGTTCCTCCCCCCGGGCACTGAGCATAATCACGGGAATGTGGCGGGTTTCTTCGCCCTGCTGCAGCTCCCGGCACACCGCCAGGCCGTCCTGCCCGGGCAACATCACATCCAGCAGGATCAAATCCGGGCGCTGGGAACGGGCCGCCTCAATGGCCGCGTTACCGTCCAGGGCGGTAATTACCTCGTAACCTTCCCGTTCCAGGTTAAAACGGATCAGTTCGACAATATGTTCCTCATCATCCACCACCAAAATTTTGGGCATTTGCTCACAACCTCCCATTATGTGAGCATAATCAGCGAAGCCATCCTGCCGGTGCAACCTTTGCTCCCGCGGTAGGAGAAGAATAGATCCTGCCGGCAGGAAGTACAGATACCGGCCAGGGTGATATTTCCCGGTAAAAGTCCGGCGTTCAGGAGAATCAACCGGTTGGCTTCCCAGAGGTCCAGCCGCCACTTCCCACCGCCCCGGGGAATGAAAACCTGTTGCCAGAAAGGCAGATTTTTTTGAAAGGAGTCCACCAGCGGTGCATCCACTTCATAACAGCAGGGTCCGATGGAAGGGCCGATAATGGCCAGACAGTCCCGGGGACGGCAACCGTAAACGCGGCTCATGGTCTGCACGGTTTTCCACCCGATGGACAGGCAGGTACCCTTCCACCCGGCGTGGGCCAGGGCCACCACCCGGCACACCGGATCCAGCAGAAAAATGGGGACACAATCGGCATAGTAGCTGGACAGGGGCAACAATCGCTCACCCGTAACCAGGGCGTCGGTGGCGGGGAGGGAATCTTCGCCGGCCACGGCACCCCGCCCCCGGTGGCTGCGGTCCACCACCGCCACCCGGTCCCCGTGCACCTGCTGGCCGGCCACCAGGTGGGCGGGATCCATACCCAGGGCGGCACAGGCCCGGGAACGGTTAACCAGCACACGGGCCGGATGATCACCCACGTGAAAGGCCATGTTCAAACTGGCATAAACCCCGTCACTGACGCCACCATGGCGGGTGGTAAAACCGTGGCTCACCAGCCCGGTGGACGCAAAGGATGCCCAGAACAAAATACGCACATCGCCGCTGGTGATAAAGCCAGATCCGGCATTCAAAACAGGAAAACCCCTCTTTTATAGATTCAACATAAATTATAACGGTACGTAAGGGGTTGTGCAATGTTTATCCCGCTTTTTGCTGGATATCTTGCAAAAGGACATCCAGATTGTCCAACTGCTCCATAATTTGTTGATAGTGCCCCCGGGCCAGTCCCCGGGATATTAAGTCCTGCAAACGGGCAGATACCTGGGCATGGGCCCGGCGCAGCTCTTCGTCGGTGGCGGGAAGGGCGGTGGAAAGCAGCAATTCCTCGCCCATAACCGGGGCGTAAACCGGAAAACCGTAGCGGCGGGCAATTTCCCCGGCCAGGACTTCAATGGGCCCGGGTTCACCATGCACCAGAAATACCCGGATAGGCGGACGGCGCAGGTGTCCCACCCAGTCCAGCAAATCCTCCTGATCCGCATGGGCCGAATAACTGTCAATGCTCCTGACGGCCGCCCGCACAAATACCTCTTCCCCGTGGATACGCACAAATTTGGCGCCGTCCTTGATCTTTCGCCCCTTGGTGCCGGGAGCCTGGTATCCCACAAAAAGGACGGTACATTCGGGGCGCCATAAATTATGCTTCAGGTGGTGCTTGATCCGTCCGGCCTCACACATACCGCTGGCGGCAATGATAATTGCTCCGCCCTTGATCTTGTTTAAAGCCATGGACTCCTCCACGGTACGGGCAAAGGTGAGACCGGCCATGGTCAGGGGATCCTGCCCTTTGGCCATGAGATTTCTGGCCTCTTCATCAAAAATACCGGCATGCTTTTTGAAAATTGCAGTGGCTGCCGCAGCCATGGGACTGTCGATATAAATTTTCATGGGCGGAAAACGGCCGCTGTTCACCAAAAGATTTAAGTCATAAATAAGATCCTGGGTGCGCTCCACGGCAAAGGCGGGAATAATCAGGTTTCCTCCCCGGCGGTAGGTATCCCAGATCACCTCGTGTAAAATTTCCAGATGATCCGGTCCATTGGGATGCAGCCGGTCGCCATAGGTGGACTCCATGATTAAATAATCGGTTTGGTCGATATAAGCCGGATCTTTCAGGAAGGGCCTTTTCCTCTCGCCCAGATCACCGGTGAAAACCAGTTTATAAGTCTGCCCCCCCTCCCGCACGGTCACCTCGACGAGGGCCGAACCCAGGATATGCCCCGCTTCCAGAAAGCGCACGCTGATCCCGGGGTTAAGATCCACCGTCTCTCCGTAGTCCACCGGATGGAAATATTCCAGTGCCCGGTGGGCGTCCTCCATGGTATACACCGGTGCCACCGGCGGGCGCCCGGACCGGGCGGCCTTACGGTTCAACCTTTCCACTTCCATCTCCTGGATGTGGCCGCTGTCGGGAAGCATGACCGAACAAAGATCCGCCGTGGCCCGGGTGGTAAGCACGCGGCCCTTGAAGCCCTGCTTGACCAGTTTGGGGATCAGGCCGCTGTGATCAATATGGGCGTGGGTGAGCAGGACATAATCCACACTGCCGGGCGCCACCATAAAGGGACGGTAATTGTTCTCCCGCAACGCCCGTGGCCCCTGAAACATCCCGCAATCCACCATCAGCCGGGTGGCTCCCACCTCCAGCAGGTGACATGATCCGGTAACTGTTCTGGCCGCTCCCAAAAAACGCAGGCGCAAATGAAATTCCCCCCAAATAGTTGTTGGTCGCTGGGCAGCCGTATTATTACTAATTCCCCCTCGCCCCCGCCATTCCCTGCTGCATTATGTAAAAAGATGTCTTAAAATGCCGGACGGCAGGCGAACAACCATAATTTTACCCTGAAAATAATCGGCGTAGATCCATTTTCATCCTTGCTGGTGCTGCGTTAGCGGCACGGGCGTCTGTTCAGTAAACCCGGTGCAGGCACGGTGTTGTCCCACTCACTCCGGCACTTCGCCATGTCGTGCACTCTGGAAAACGCCGTGCCTTTGTATTGACCACCGGTTAGTCCCGGTCGCCCGATCAAGTGACCCGGCATTCAAAAATTGATTGCCCGGAAAGGGAATAATTGTTTCATAATGGGCAACGCCCTTGACAGAACGGCCGCCGGAGCGTAAGCTAAAAATAGCCGCCGGAGCGGCTGAATAATGTTTTTATGGCAGTCTCCCTCAACCAGCCAGCCGGTGATTGGGGGACAAGACTCAGGAGTAAATCAAGGGAGTTGTCCATGGGAACGTCCGTTCCCTCCATGAAACGTAAAACCTATTTTATGAGGGGTGTTTTGCCGTGCCCATTTACGAATTCCGTTGTCTTAATTGCGGTCACCGCTTTGAAAGGCTTTGCTCCATGGGTGAGAAGGGTGAGGGGCAGGTCTGCCCGGCCTGCCGGAGCACCGGCGCCCAACGGGTGATGAGCAGTTTTGCTTCCCCGGGCAAACGGGATGCCGGTAGCAGTGCCGGTACCGGTAACAGCACCGGTGGAAGCGGCGGCTGTGCCGGATGCGCCGGCGGCAGCTGCACCACCTGCGGGCATTAAAAGAGAGGGCGTTTACGCCCTCTCTTTAATGTGACCGTTTACCTGGAACGCCGGGTTATATACAGCGCAGGTCCACTTCGTCAATGCCCACCGTGTTGTTGTTATCCGCCGCCGGGGTAAAGATGAACCGCACCTCCACCCGGCCGGTGCCCGCCGGGGAAGGGCCGGTGGTCAGGGAGAATCGTATACAGGGCTCGGGTGTGTGGGACTACCCAGTTGCCGGCATTATTCCGCTTGCAATTTTCAGTGGTATTATTGATAAACCCGACGGCAGGCGACTATTGCGTAGATCCCCAGGAAGCCATCACCACCCGCCCCCCGGCCAGGGAAGGGGCCACATGGATGATCCGCTGGTTGGTGGAGCCCCGGAAGGGCAGGGCCGGGTCCCGTTTTTCCTGGACATAGGGGCCGTCCACGATATAATCGGATAGCTCCAGGAGCTCTTTTACAGCCCCGTCCCTTTGGCTCCACTCCTGCAGTTCTTCCCAGGTATAACCCGTGTAGGTGATTACGTCCTTGCCCAGATGGTGTACCTGCCGGGCCAGGACGGCCAGAGATTCCGCCTGGCCGAAGGGCTCTCCTCCGGAGAAGGTCACCCCCTTTAACAGGGGGTTTTGGCGCACCATCTCCAGGATCTCTTCCACCGCCATGTCTACCCCCCCGGCCGGGTCCCAGGTATGGGCATTATGGCAACCGGGACAACGGTGGGGACAGCCCTGGACGAAAACCACCAGGCGCAGTCCCGGCCCGTCCACCACACTTTCCCTGACAATTCCGGCCACACGCAACTGCATAAGCCATCTCTCCCAAAGGTTTTTAACTGAGGCTGTGGGGCAAACGATCGTTCAGCTCCGCCACCTTGCTGTCATTGAAGCGATCCACCGTGGAAAGGTAGCCGGTAATCCGCCGCACCCGCCGGATGGCCGGTGAACCGCAGCGGGGGCAGGTGTTTTCGTTGATTACCCCCAGCAAGTTGCAGCTGGTGCAAAAATCCACCGGGAAGTTGATGGCCGCGTAGCCCATGTCGCTGGCCGCCATGTGGCGGATAATGGCTTCCACCGCCTCGGGATTGTGCACCGGTGGTGAGGCCATTTCCACGTAGCTGATGTGACCGGCGTTGCAGTATTTATGATAGGGTCCTTCCAGGCTGATCTTGTCAAAACTGCTGATGGGATAATGAACCGGTATATGGAATGAATTGGTATAATACTCCCGGTCGGTCACCCCGGGAATAATGCCGAACTCTCTGCGGTCAATCTTGACAAAGCGCCCGGAAAGACCCTCCGCCGGCGTGGCCAGCAGGGTATAGTTCAGGTCATATTCTTCACAAGCTTCATCAATGCGCCGGCGCATAAAGGCCACAATCTCCTGCCCCAGAGCCTGGGATTCTTCACTCTGGCCGTGATGACGGCCGGTCAGGGCCACCAGGGTTTCGGCCAGACCGATGAAGCCCATGGCCAGGGTACCGTTGACAATGGCCGGCTCAATGCAATCGTCATCCTTCAAGCCGGCCGAGCCCAGGTAAATACCCTGCCCCATGACAAAGGGCATGTCCTTCACCTTCAGTTTGGCCTGCACCCGGAAGCGGTGGTGGAGCTGCCGGATGACCAGTTCCATCACCCCGGATAGAAGCTGGTAAAACTTTTGTATGTTCCGCTCGGCCTTCACACCCAGCCGGGGCAAATTAATGGTGGTGAAGGACAGGTTGCCCCGGCCCGGGGTGATCTCCGGACCCCGGCGGTTGGCCATCACCCGGCTGCGGCAACCCATGTAGGATACCTGGTCGCCATAGGGCCGGTTGAAGGAAGAATCCATGAAGGCGAAGGAGGGGTTCAGCCTCTTGCTGGCCACCCGGACGGCCAGCTGGAACAAATCGTAGTTGGGATCCCCGGGTGCAAAGTTCACCCCTTTTTGCAGGCGGAAAATAATATTGGGGAAAATGGGATTCTCCCCCCGCCCCAATCCGGCTTCATAAGCCAGGAGCAGGTTGCGGGTGACTTTTCGCCCGGCCCCGGAAGTATCGGTGCCCAGGTTTATGGAAGAAAAAGGCACCTGGCTCCCCGCCCGGGAGTGCATTGAATTGAGATTGTATACCAGAGCCTCCATTGATTGGTATGTTTCATTTTCATCGGCATTCTCCACAAAGGGGGCCATCTGCCGGTCAAAAAAGGGAAAGGACTGTCCTCCGAACATATCGTTCTGAGCGCTTTGTAAAATGATGGCCGCCAGGGCCGTGGCCGAAGTGGGTCGTTTCGGCGGCCGGATATAGCCGTGGCCCGTGTTGAAACCCTCCATCAGGAGCCTGTCCAGGGGTATCTGCAGGCAATTCAGGGTCTTGGCGTACCAGTCCAGGTCATGGATATGGATGTCTCCCCGTATGTGGGCACCGGAAAAATCGTCGTCCAGCAAGCGGGTCAGGTAATATTTTTTGCTGGCCGCACTGGCAATTTGCAGCATTTTGGCCGAAGGGGAATTGCCCACGTTGGCGTTTTCCCGGTTGGTTTCTTCCAGGATTTCTTCCACCGCATCCATAAGATCCCCCTTGGCCTCCCGGATACGGGTGCGCTTATCCCGGTAGAGTATGTAGGCTTTGGCCGTGCGGGCGTGTCCGGCCTCGATGAGCACCTTTTCCACCACGTCCTGGACATCTTCCACCCCGAAGACCTGCCCGTTGTATTTCTTTTTGAGCATCTTCAGGACCTCGATGGTCAACTCCATGGCCGTCTGCCGGTCCTCGCCCCCCACCGCCCGGGCGGCCTTGAAGATGGCGTCGGTAATCTTTGTCTCGTCGAAGGGCACTTCCCGCCCATCCCGCTTGCGGATAACCTTGAACACTGCTGGCAGCCTCCTTAAATGGTCGTTGTTCGCTGGTCATTGGATTTAAGTCGGCATTCGCTTCAAGCGAATGCCGGCTGACACACTGTTCCCCTTACTCCCGGGAACCGGCCCCGGATTTCCCGGACAGGCGCTGGATTTCCCGTAAAAACTCCTGGACATCCCGGAACTCCCGGTAGACCGAAGCAAAACGGACGTAGGCCACCTCATCCAGCAGCCGTAATCGCTCCATGACCATTTCCCCGATCTGCCGGCTGGGCACTTCCAGTTCCGCCGTACTGCGCAGGGCCCGTTCCAGCTCGTCCACCAGCGCCTCCAGGGTGGCCATGGGCACGGGTCTTTTCTGGCAGGCTTTAACCAGCCCGGTCAGGAGCTTGTTACGGTCAAAAACCTCCCGCCGTCCGTCTTTCTTCACCACCACCAGGGGGAGTTCATCCACCCGCTCATAAGTGGTAAAGCGCCGGCCGCAGCCTCCACATTCCCGCCGCCGGCGGATGGAACAACCGTCATCCGCCGGACGGGAGTCCAGCACCCGGCTGTCGGGAAAATTACAGAATGGACAGCGCATCGCCCGTTCACCACCCATGCCAGAAATTAACCGGTTGTTAACATATGTAGTATGCCTGGCATGCTTATTATACTATATATTGGGGGTGAGGGACAAAGGCTAAAAAGGTCGGCGGGAGGAGATTGAGTTTGTTTTCCTTCCCGTTACTTCACTTTTGCCGGTTACACAAAAAAAGCCGGGTACCTTCATACCCGAATTTATAGCCGGAACTGCATGTCCATGTGACACGGGCAACTGCCGGAGCTCAGCGGTCAACAACACCATGGGGCCGCCCCCTTTTGGGGTATTTTCCCGATCTCGCGGATTGTAATTACAATTATCACAAGAATTAACATAAATTCCCTTACTGTCCGGCGGCAACACTAAAAATACCTCTCCCCCCCGCCGGGTGGACTCCCCCCTTCCGGACGGATTTCCCCCACATCCCGCAAATCCACCAGAATCACATCCACACCGATCCTTTTGATTTTCTGCCAGGGGACCACAATTTCATCCTCCCGGCCAAAGAGATTGAACAGGCGGTTGCTTCCCTGGGCGGGCAGGATGATGGCGCTGATGCGCCCGTTCTCCAGATCGATGTCAATATCCTTGATGGGCCCCAGGCGGCGGCCGTCGGCCACGTTGATTACTTCCCGCATGCGCAGATCGGAAATCTTAACCATTGCCTGCACCCCCTGGCATATTATATGCCGGAGGATATCCGGGCTGAACCGCAAACGTTGCTGTTTCCCCGGGGGCCGGAGAAGTTCCGGCAAAGCAGGCAAAAGAATTATCTGGTTTGTCCGGGAACTTTTCCCCCTTTCCCATCGTCCATATGAATATACGGGGGACACAAAGACCAGGGAAGAGGGTGATGGCCATGACCTGAAGCTAGCAACGTACCCCGGCAGGAGAACCTTCGCTGAAAACACCGGCGCAAACCGGTAGAAGACAGGTTACAAAAGCACAAAGGGGGGCCCAACAATGCTGAACATCGGGCAGCGTTTTGTCAGGTGGTGCCTGGCGGTTGTTTTACTGGCCACCTGGTTTCCGGCCGCCGCCATGGCCCAGGAGAAGCCGGCCGTTTCCCTGGATCAGGCCATTCGCATCGTCAAGGACAACTTTGCCATCCCCGGGGAATACACCAATTTCTCCTCCGGTTTCTCCTCCGGTTTAGGCGCGGACCGGGACCGCCAGGTCTGGTCTTTGAACTGGGAAGCCCCGGCTGAGCCGGGTGCCGGTTTTCATGCCCAGGTGGACGCCGTCACCGGTGAAATCCGGAGCATAAGCCACTGGAAACCGGGCAAGCCCGGCCAACCGGTGCCAAGGGTGCCGGCCGTTTCCCAGGAACAGGCGCAAAAAATAGCCGGTGAGTTTTTAAACCGGCTGGCCGCCAAACATATTCAGGAACTGCAACCCGTTCCCCCCCAGGACCAGGTGATTCCCCTGGGCAACTACGGGCCGGTGAGCTACCACTTCCGCTGGCAGCGGCTGGTAAACGGTATTCCCTTCCCCACCGACGGGGTAAATATGGAAATCAGCGGTGAAGACGGCCGGCTGGTGAGTTACAACCTGGAATGGACCGGTGCGGATTTCCCCGCGGCCAGGGGAACGATACCCCTGGAAAAGGCCCGGGAAGCCTTCGATGGAGCGGGAATGCTGGAATTGCAATATTTCCAGCCATTCCGCCGCTATCCCCCGGAGGCGGGGAAAAAACCGGAGATTCTTCTGGTCTACCGGCTGAACCACCCCTCCGGCGGGGTCATTGACGCCTTCACCGGCCGGCCCCTGGTCCCGGAAGATGGCCGGTATCTGGTGGAAAAATCGATACCCGGGGGAGGCGGCGGGGAGGAGTCGTTTATGAGAATGAATGGCGGACAACCGGCAGTCTCAGTCCCCTTGACCCCCGCCGAACAGCAGGAAATTGAAAGAACGGCCAAATTAATCACCCGGGACCAGGCCGTGGAGGCAGTCAAAAAATGGGTGCAGGTACCGGACAACCTGACCTTACAGGGCGCCAACCTGGCCACCGACTGGCAGAACCCGGACACACGCATCTGGAATCTGAACTGGAGCGATGAAAAGGATAGCGATAATCAGCCCCGGCATATGTCTGCCCGGGTAGACGCCTTTACCGGTGAACTGGTGGGCTTTGACCTTTACTACCCCGGTACAGACGGAAAAACCGGTACCATGGATCGTCCGGCGGCACAGAAAATTGCCGAGGAATTTCTAAAAAAGATCCAGCCCGAACGTTTTCAGTCAGTGAAGCGGGACGAAAGCCGGTCCGCGCAACCCTTTATGCCCGGGGAAAAGGGCAAGAACCCCCCCTTCCAGTATTTTAACTACTGGCGGCTGGTCAATGGCATTCCCTTTCCCGGCAACGGCTTTAACATCCGGGTGGATACCGTCCAGGGAAGGGTGGTCGGTTATAACCTCAACTGGTCAGACAGGCAGTTCCCTTCCGCCACAGGAGTGTTAAACGCCAAACAGGCCGGGGAATCTTTCCTGAAATACCGGCCGCTAACCTTGAGCTACACCCGCATGTACGGCCCGGATGGGCCCGGGGATATACGCCTGGTTTACCAGCCCCTGGCCACCGGATGGGGCGTGCCCACCATAGATATGGTGGACGCCAGAAGCGGTGCGGGGCTGGACTGGGAAGGCAAGCCCGTTTCCCAAAACCCCCGGGCATACCAGTTTAATGATATTGCGGGCCACTTCGCCGAGCGGGAAATCAGCCTTTTAGGCCGCGCCGGTATTTTCGGGGAATACGGCGATGCCTTCCACCCCGACGAAAATATTACCACGATTTCCCTGCTGCGGGCCATGCTCATGGTCAAATTCGGTGCCCAGGGATTCAGTGGATTGTCGGACGAGGAGGTGCTGAAGAGGGTCAGGGAACAGGGATGGCTGACAGAGAGTACGCAGCCCGGCGCCCCGGTGGACCGCCTGACCCTGGCCAAATTGCTGATCCGCTTCCTGGGCCTGGACCGGGCCGCCCGGGTGGAGGGAATCTATCAGGTACCGTACGCCGATGCCGGTTCCCTGCCTGCCGGCTCCCTGGGCTATGCCGCCCTGACCTGGGGGCTGGGCGTCATCAGGGGTGACGGCCAGGCCTTTGTTCCGGATCACCAGGTGACCCGGGCCGAAGCGGCCGCGGCACTGGTACGGACGCTGGAAGTAAAACCGTAAGGGCAAAAAATTTCCCGGGCAGAAGGAAAGGCTTCCCCTTGTAAAAGGGGGAGCCTTTTCCAAATGAGCGAAACTTTATGTGCCGGGATTAATTTGAGCCCTCGGCCAAACCGGTCTTGAACCCTTTGGGCCGGCTGACCCCTCGGCAGATCCGATGGGGGTAGCTGCCCAAATTTGCGAAAGGGCTTCATATGGGAACATTTATTCCCTCTGTCAGCCATAAAAACGTTAAACGAGCTACCGCCCCTGAAACTCGGGCTTGCGCTTGTTTAAAAAGGCATCGATCCCCTCTTTCCGGTCGTCACTGGTAAAGACCAGGCCGAAAAGATCCGCCTCGTGGGCCAGGGCCTTTTCCAGATCCATTTCCAAACCCTCGTTCA
>NZ_WHYR01000041.1 GCF_009428905.1 Desulfofundulus thermobenzoicus
GCACCAACCCTCCCACCAGCCCCCCCAGAACGGCCGGTCTTTTTTCCAGGCTGCGCCCCAGGGAGGACAGGACGGCCACCGGCACCACCAGATTATAGGATACATATAAAAGGCCGAACCAGGCCCAGTGATTCAACCCGGTAACCGGACGGACCGCTTGTTCTCCCGGGGGTAGGGATATACCGTGAAGGAACAGGGCAAACAGGCAGACCAGACCAATGGCCAGCAGTTTTACCGGCACCAGGATCATATTGGCCAGCAATACCCCCTCCAGACCGAATAAGATAACCAGGGCGGTAATAAAGGCCGCCAGCATAACCCCGCCGGCCGGGGCCAGTCCAAATTGCTCTTGAAAAACAGCGCCGCTGCCTGCCAGCATTACGGCCAGGCCGCCGGGAAGCATGGCCAGGCTGAGCAGATCAACCAGTCCGGCCAGCCTGTGGCCCATTAATGGCGGCAACAGCTGGGCGTAACTGGTGGTGCGCAGGGTCATCACCAGTTTCATCAGGAAAAGCCCCAGCAGGCCAAAGAGAACGGCGGCCAGGACAGCTCCCCAGAGGCCCCTGCTCCCAAAAACAATAAAAAACTGTAATATTTCCTGGCCGGAGGCGAATCCGGCCCCAATTACCGTACCGATATAAACCGCCACCACACGGAAACACTGTCCCAGGGCACCTTTACCGGGCAATATGGTCACCCCCGGTACCATCCATATGCGGCGCCGGAGCCGGGCTTGACCATAAAAATGTCAGGAATAATCCTGTACCGGACGGGAAATAAATATAGTAGTTATTGGTAATTCAGGAGGAGAGCAAAATGATCGACAAAGTGGCGGCAATTGTTCCGGAACACAAAACCAGAATTCATATAGAGGATCCCCTGGCGGCCAGAAAGTTCAGCCGCGACCTGCTGGCGCGCCTGGAAAGATACGACCGTTTGGAAAGACAACCGGTAATTCTATTGTGCATCGGTACCGACCGTTCCACGGGGGACTGCCTGGGGCCCCTGGTGGGTTCCAAACTGGCGGATCTGACGCAAAATGATTTTCATATTTTCGGTACCCTGGAACAGCCGGTGCATGCCAGCAACCTGCAGGAAAAGCTGGACGAAATTTACCGGCGGTACCCCAACCCCCTGATTATCGCCCTGGACGCCTGCCTGGGTAATGTGGACAGCGTGGGTTGTATTACCATCGGCGACGGTTCCCTGCGGCCGGGGGCCGGAGTGAATAAAAAACTTCCCCCGGTGGGTGAAATCCACATTACGGGCATTGTCAATGTGGGCGGCTTTATGGAATATCTGGTCCTGCAAAATACCCGCTTAAACCTGGTGATGCGCATGGCCGATGTTATCGTGGAGGGTTTTAAAGAAATACTGGCCGGCAGCAAGTTGGAAGAAGAAACCCGGGAAATATAACCCGGGTTTCTTCTTGTGCAGGATTAAAACTCCTCCGGCATTACAGGTAAACGGGCGGCATTTGCCGGGTAACGTTACCGGCCCCCGGAAACCCGCCAATAGATTTACCCCAGTTCCCGCACCCGGGATAAAATCTCTGCCGGCGTTTTCCCGGTGGCATCAATAACCACAGAGCGGGTGGTTATATCCTGCATATTCATAACATTATTATCCAGCCCGGTGCCCACCACGGCCAGCACCTCTTCACCGCTGCCCGGGCTGACCACCTGATATCCTGTCTTACGGAGGAGATCCCTTACACCGGTCAGGCCTTCTTCCACGGCTACTTTTTTGGTCAAAATAAGCACCTCCTGAACAGTCTTGGCTGTTATTGTCTGTAGTATGTTCAAAGAGGCGCTTTTCTATAGCCCGGGAGGAAAAGCTAAAAACCGGTTTTCCCGGTCATCAGGGCATATGCGGTATTCTGCTTATAAGTAAATTGAACAACTGTTATCCGGGCTTTATGGTCACCGGCCTCTGGTCGGCAGGGCCGATTCGCCAGCAACTTGCCGGATAAAAAAAGCCGGTGAAGGGGTTTGTCACTCCCTCACGGGCCGGCCCAGCAAGGTGATAACCTCTTCATCGGTGGTCTGGGAAAAATCCTGATAAAACTGCCCCACGGCGTAAAAGTCCTCCGGCACCAGGAGCACCACCAGCCGGTCCACTTCCTCCCCCAACCTGTCCACCACATCGGTGGGGGCCACCGGTACGGCCAGGATCAACTCCCCCGGTGCAAATTGCCGGCGGATCCAGCGCAGGGCGGCCAGCACCGTATAGCCGGTGGCAATGCCGTCGTCCACCAGGATGACCTGGCGGCCGCTGTAGTCCGGGTAGTCCACTCGACCCCGGTATAGAAGCATGCGCCTTTTTATTTCCTTTTTCTGCAGTTCCACCTGTTCCTGCAGTTCATCCTCCCCAAGGCCCAGAAAATCCAGCAATGTACGGTTGTAAAAGGTGGTGCCGTCCTGGGTCACGGCGCCGATGGCCACTTCCGGATTGTGGGGCGCCCCCACCTTGCGGGGAATAACCACATCCAGGGGCAGTCCCAGTTCCCGGGCAATTTGCGCCCCCACCACCACCCCGCCCCGGGGGATGGCCAGCACCAGCCCGTCCCGGCCACAGATTCCCCTCAACCGGGCGGCCAGCTGCCGGCCTGCATCCACCCGGTCCACAAAAATTTTTCCGGTCAATTGTGATCACCTGCTTTATGGATACTGCCGCCGGCTTCCAGGCTGGTAGTGGTTCCATCCCACCCGGAACCAGGCCCTTTAAGACAGCATATTCATAACGGGTTCATATATCTATTTTCCGGCTCCACCAGTAATAATACCTTTTAAGCCGGCAAAAATCAACTGGATTAATTATCGTATCCGTGTCCCCGGACTGCTCATGCCCGGTATCACGTCAAAATAAAAAACAATCCAGCTAAAGACCGCATAGTTTCCAGAATTCGATCAATCTATTCCCATAGGTTTAATGACAACGGCACTTCGATTATCTTAAAATATTGCTATTTCCCCTTAATTTTGTATAGAGGTTTGCAGAGCAAATAGTTGAAAATAATCCTGTAATCATATCCATATTAAAAAAGATGAATTTTTTGAAAGGAGGTATTGACTGTGGCTAATTTGACTGAAGAGATGAAGGATGTATTGAAAATTGTAGGAAAAGGAGGGGCTGTTGTCCACCTCACCACCTGCAGCGCTGACGGAGTTCCGAACATCGTAGCGGAAAGATTTGTCACTCATTACAAGGACGAATATATTCTAATCGGGGAAATGTTCGCCCAGAAAACCAAGGTAAACCTTAATGAAAACGAGGTGGGCTGTATATCCATAGCGCACCCGGTAAAGGGACATACCTGGGTGTTCAGGGGGCCCTGCACCATTATCAGCCACGCCGCACCGGCAAATTACAAATGGCACGGCATCAAGGCCGGGGAAGTGCTGGCCGAGTGGGGAGAGTGGGCCACCAAGGAACCACCGGATGAGGTTCCTCCCGACATCGCGCCTCCCAAACTGGCCCAGCGCGGTGTAATCGCTCTCAAGGTGGAGGAAGTGTACAGTTATAATCCTGCGGAAGCCGGTAAGAAAATACTGTAATGGGGGCGTGCGCAGTGGGAATTGAATTGACACCCAGGATGAAAAACTGGATCGAAGCCCTGGGAGTGCACGTGGCTACAGCCACGGCAAAGGGTTACCCCACGGTGATTGTGGCTGAAAGATGCAGGGTGGAAAAAAATATTATCCGCATCCCCATCACCGCCAGGCAGAAGGATCAGATAGCCGGCAACCTGGCTGAAAATAAAAATGTCGCCGTCGCGCCCGGCCAGTTGGGCGCCGTCAGAGCTCCTTACCAGTTTAAGGGAAAAGGCAAAATCGAGGAAAACGAACTTGTTGTTGATGTTGAACAAATCTACTGCACCAAGCCGGGAGCCGAGGCAGGACTTCGCCTGGACGTTATGGGCTACGAGAAAATGAAAGACTTTGAGGAAAGTCGCTGGAAAGATATTATCCCTCCGGGGGCCAAATAACTTTCCAAATAAAAATTAGGGGGAATTAAGCTTATGGAAAAAGAAGTTTTAGCAGCATTCAGAGCAGCAACAGCCCAACCAGATTACCTTACCACTGAAAAATTCGACGCCATACTGGGTGGATTCGGCGTTTTCAACATGGGCGTCTGGGCCGCCGCCAACGTCATTGCCAGGGAAATGAAGAAAGGCAAGAAAATCAACGTCAGCGTAAGTAATGAGCGCAGCACCGAAATGGACGACATAGCCAAAAAAGTGGTCAAGACCTTGATGGATTGCGGTGCCGACGCCTCCAATGCCGCCCTGGTGGGGGCAACCCTGCTGTACTGGGCCGGAAGCAGCGTAACGGCGGGAATCCCCGCGCCTAACCGGAAACTGGGGGCCGTATGCCGCATGGCCGCAGGGGCGCCGGCGGGCAGGGTGGCCAACATACCGACGGAAAAGCTGAACAATAAAATATCCGGTTTTGCCGCCGTCAGGGCCATCTATGAGGCCATGGACAAGGAAGTCCTTGCTCCATGGCCAGGGGAAATCACTCCCCTGGGGGTCGCCGGCAGCCCGGTGACCGGCCATACCCGGGTAGGGGAAGATATCCTGTTCCCGGAACTGGCCCAGAAACTGGTCAAAATCGGCGTTGACGGTATGATGAGGGCCTACAACTCGGTGGGCATCAAGCCCTGCCGCTGGATGTCCAGTTTGCTGGCCTGCGCCGCCGCCCTGGAAATACTGCACCCAGACGCTTATGTGGGCGAAGAGTGGGGTCCATTCCTGAAAACCCGCACCCCGTACGTCTGCGGCCTGGCCGCCGTAAAAGCCGCCAATATGCCTGAAAAAATCCACATCCGCGGCACCGGTGAAGAACTGGAAACCGCCAAGGTAGTGGGTGACCTGGCCATGATCTTGAAAGACTGCGGGCAGCCCACGGTGGTGGGCATGATCATGTTCAACGAGGTGTGCGCCCTGATCCAGGAAGGTCCGGCCCTGGGCGTCGGCAGAAGCGGCGGCCCGCTCCTGCTGCCCCTGACCCACTGGTGCACCTCGGCCTCCCTGGCCCTGTACCTGCTGGGTAAAGGCATGGAGGAGGAAGAGATTGCCGATGTGATCAGGAAAACCATGGACAATTTCTTCCAGGTGGAACACGCCGCGGTGGCCACCAACATCCTGGCCCGCCGGGCCAACTTCGTCGAGCGCGGTCCAATCACCCGGTCGGTAATGATGGCCACCGAGCCGGTGCTGGTGGACTCCATCTACAAGCGGACCATACACGCGTACAACGGTATGAAGAGCGGTAAGACCATCACTGAAATAACCCGTGAGTTGGAGGACCAGCGGATTAAAGACCTGGGTGATGGTGTGGCCCGCCTATTCAGCAAGGCCCTGGGCAGGAACATTGAGTACGTAAGGTTTTACAATGTCCGTCCTGGGGCGGGCCGCCGGACCCATAAGTTCGCCCAGAAATACTTTGCCTTTGACGGTTACGTGGATGTGGAGCTGAAGGTCGACGGCAAGGTATACACCTTTGAAAACATTCTGGCCAAAACAATTCCCGACGCCATGCTGGCCAACGATAGGGAAACGCTGAAGATAATCGAGTGCTTTGCCGCCGGCGCCGTGGATTTGCTGAACGCTGGCGCGGTAGCCATGGACGTGGTGGTTCCTGCCTGCGTGGGCGCGGCCATGGGTGTCACGCCCCAGGAGGCAGTGGAACAGGCAGCTGCCGGAGCGACCATAAGCATGAGCATTCCGGTGCCCACCATCCTGGAATCGGCAATTCTGGCGGCGCGGATTGCCCGCGAACTGAAGTAACAGTGGTTTGGTTGATCGCCCGGTGGAGGTCTCTCCACCGGGCCCCGGAATTTGACAGGCAACAAACTGATGGGGGTTTGCTTAAATTATGACAGAAACTGACAGCAAGTCCAAAAAATTGCCAAAACAAATGCCGTGGGTGACGCCGGTAAACTGCGAGGGGTGCGGGGACTGTGTTAACAAATGCAAAAAAGAGCTGCTAAAAATGACCGAAACAAATATTGCAGGAATATTTGTGCCCTGGATGAGCGAGCCCGAACTGTGTGTGGGCTGCGGCCTCTGCGCCAGCACGTGCGTGATGGGCGGCATCATGATGACCGAGTACGTTGAAATGGCCATCAACCGTTTTAAAAACCAGAAGCCCACCATTAATAAATAAAGGGGAACTATAAAAATGGAATGGAGGCCAATTAGTGAGAGGGAATTTATCAACTACGCCAAAGGTCTGGGCAATTACTGCACCTATGGCGATACCCTGCATTTAATCCAGGCAGTTTTTAAAGCGTTCAAACAGGTGATGGGCAGGGACGCGAACGCCATCGGGGAGCTTTTGCCTGAATCCATAAAACCGATCTGGAACAGCGCAGTTCCTGCCGGTCTGCCGGGCGATTCCATACTTGGTTTAATTCAAACCTACGGTTCGTTTTCCACCGTGAGGGATGCGGAAAAGGCCCTGGTGACTCTTTTCGGCACCATTAAGGAAAAACAGGCCAGGTATGTTGCCAAATGGGAACAGGTAATACCTGAAGAGATCAAAACTTACTGGGAAAAGAGCAGAACCATTGACGAAGTACAGGATGCCGGCCAGTGCTTGTGACGTTAGCTTAATTGAACACCAGGTCGGTGTTATTCAGAGTTTATTAAAAGGAGAATGCGCCATGCATGAGGGTAAGCTGATCATAGCGCAGGTCGATCATTCTTCCGGAGAGATAATTGGTCACTCGATCCAAAGGCTGTTTCAAATGGGTGCATGGAATGTACAGCTGCTGCAGTCAATAACCAAGAAAAACCGCCCCGGGTATATGCTTTTTATAGACTTGCCGGCAGAATTGGTGGAAAAGGCGGCAGTATTTTTGGCTTCCGAGCTGGGAATCTGGGGTTACCACGTACTAGAAAGTCAGCATGTTCATTTTGATGTGTCTTTTAGAGAGAAAACTCTGCGCCTAACGGCCGGGGACCGCAACATCATCTTTAATATAAGGCCAAAATATATAGCCCATAGGGGCGAACTGCTCAGCATCAAGGTAGACCACGACCAGTTGGTACAAGTTCAGGCAAAGCTTGAAGAATGTGGTTACAGTTATCCGCTGGCGGCGCTGCGCTCCAGCATAGAAACCAGGTTATGGTCCGGGGACATGGCGGAAGTAATCACCATCAGGGTTAACTCAGACGTGCACGACCGGGGAGATCTTTTGGCCATCTAGCAGGCAACGGAATGCGTCTTACTGATGAAAGGGGATATGGCTGTGGAGTCCAGAGATCTGCAAAAACTGCTGGAACAGGTCAGCCAGGGAGTTGTTCAGCCTCAAGAAGCCTTTAAAATACTGAAAAACTTTTTTTACGAAGACATCTGTTTTGCCAAGATTGATCACCACCGTACCATTCGCACGGGATGCCCGGAAGTTATTTTTTGCCAGGGCAAGACGGTGGAGCAAATAACGGCCATCATGCAGCGTTTAAAGGCTTACGAGCCCAACAGAAACATTCTGGCCACCCGCTGCGCCCCGGAGGCTTATTACGCCGCCAGGGAGGTTATTCCCGATGTGCAGTACAACGAGCTGGCCAGGGTGATGTACGTTAAAAGATCGGAGGCGGCACACTCCACGAAGGACTACATTCTCGTCATCAGCGCCGGCACATCGGACATTCCGGTGGCCGAGGAAGCGGCCTTAACGGCGGAACTCTTGGGTCACAGGGTGGAGCGGCTGTTTGACGTCGGCGTGGCCGGCCTGCACAGGCTGCTTAATCACATGAAAATGATCGTGAACGCTAAAGTGATTATTGCGGTGGCTGGGATGGAGGGGGCTCTGCCCAGTGTAATCGGGGGACTGGTGGACAGGCCGGTCATTGCCGTGCCTACCAGCGTGGGTTACGGGGCCAATCTCAGGGGTATTTCGGCGCTGCTGGGCATGCTTAACAGTTGCGCCGCCGGGGTCACCGTCGTAAACATTGACAACGGTTTCGGCGCGGGGTACGCGGCAGCCATGATCGCCGGTATAAACAATGAAGATAGTTGGTGAAAGAAAAGTGAAGATAGCTTATTTTGACTGTTTTTCCGGTGTCAGCGGCGATATGCTGCTGGCCGCCTTCATTGATCTGGGGCTGCCCCTTGAACAGCTGAGCAAAGAACTTTCCAGCCTCGGCCTGGACGAATTTCACCTGGAAGCTTCGCGGGTTTCAAAATGCGGTATTTTCGGGACAAAACTGAATGTCGTCGTCCATGAAAATGGTCATCACCACCACCGTCACCTGGGCGAGATTGTGGGGATTATAGGGCGGAGCGGTCTTGACGACTGGGTCAAGGACAAGTCCATTAAAATATTCGAAAACATCGCTGCAGCCGAGGGCAGAATCCACAATTTACCAGCCGATAAGGTTCATTTCCATGAAGTAGGGGCGGTGGATTCCATAGTTGACGTGGTGGGTTCCGTTCTGGCCGTTAGGTTGCTGGAAATAGAGCGCGTTTATTCCTCCCCGCTGCCGATGGGGAGGGGGTTTGTCAGCACGGCCCACGGAATGGTGCCCCTGCCGGCGCCGGCCACCGCCGAACTGCTTAAGGGAGTACCGGTGCACTGGGTAAACAGCGAAAAGGAGCTGGTTACTCCCACCGGCGCAGCCATCTTAGCAGTCCTGGTCAGTGAGTTCGGCTACTTCCCGCCGGTACGCTGGGAGCGGATCGGGTACGGCTGTGGCAACAGCGACCGGAAAGTTCCCAACATGCTGAGAATATTTACGGGATGGTCCTGAGCGCCGCACCATTTTAGTTTACGTGGGTCTTGTTTTTCCTGTAGTCGGTAGCGGTAACCCCCGTCACATTCTTGAAGATCCGGCAAAAGTAATTGCTATCCGGATAGCCTACTTGCCTGGCCACTTCTTTCACTGGAAGGCGCAAGTCCAGTAATTTTTTTGCTTTCTCCACCCTAATCAGGGTTAGATAGTCCGAAAAAGTATAGCCGGTTTCCTGTTTGAAAACAGTGGAGAGATAAACGGGGTTCAGATAAACTGACTGGGCCACCTCTTTCAGGCTTATTTTCTGATTGTAATTATTCTCCAGATAGTTGATCACCTGCTGCGCTATCTGATAGGGTCGGGAAAACACCCTGTTTTCGTCTATACTATCGATGTGAATTATATTGTATTTTTCATTGCCTGCTCTAGCTGCAGCAGCCTTCAAGCCGTATTTCAACGCCCTGCAAGCTTCTGCATAGGACTGGTGAAGGGATTCAACATTGTTATAAACCCTTCCAATGCCTATATTGATCGTGGCGCCACCTTGCCCGCATATAATGCCGGCAAGCGCCCTGGCCAGGTTAATGGAGGTTTCCTGGACACAGGCTTCTGATGCAGGAATAGCTGATAGACAAACTAATTTTTTATCCATTTGCTCTATTAGCAGGGGAAAAGAGGCATCCTTTACGGATATGTTTCTTGTTTTTTTTGATTTATAGCCCGATAGCTGGCAGTCTGAGCTGAATACCAGGCAGATATTGGGCAGCCGGTCTTCGGAAAACCACGGTTCACCGTCTGGGGGCGAAATAATCTGCAGCTTCTGCCACAGCTGGCGAGGGGATAAAGCTGTTCCCGCAACCAACTCGTTAACCAAAAATTCTTCAAGGGAGCAAAACAGTTCCTTCTTGATCTGCTCTTCCCTCTGGTTATTCTCGATGAATTGTTTTATCTCCTCGCTGCACATTTCAATGGTGTTAATTAGATCTTCCCGGCTGACGGGCTTCACCAGGAAGTCCCTGGCCCTGCAGCGCACGGCTTCCCGGGCAAAATCAAAGCGGCCGTAGGCGGTTAGAAAAATGATTTTGCAGTTGGCATTAAATCTGCTTATTTCTCTTGCCGCGCTTATTCCGCACAGACCCGGCATTTTTATGTCCATCAGGATAATTTCCGGGCTGTGCTGCCGGGCCAGCTTAACAGCCGTGCGGCCGCTGTCGGCTTCCAGGATATCGTCGAACAAGAGTGGGGAACTCTCCAGCATGAGGCGGATGCCCTGTCTGATCATGATTTCGTCGTCAGCGACTAATAACTTCAAAGTTGGCACCAACCTTTCCGGCTTGAACGGGCAGACGCAGGGTAACGGTGGTCCCCCTGCCCGGGGTGCTGGTGATACTGATCCCGTAAGAAGGTCCAAAATGCAGCCGGCAGCGTTTCTGGACGTTAATCAGGCCGATTTTGTTTGATTCGCTGTCCATCCTGTTTAACTGCTGCTGTATTTGCAGGAGTTTTTTGGGAGAAATACCTATCCCGTTGTCAATTACCTGTAATACAATGTCGTTGGCTTCAATGTACCCTTCCAGTTTCAAGCAGCCCCCTTTTTCCAGGGGCTCCAGGCCATGAACAACCGCATTTTCCACCAGCGGCTGAAGGGTTAACACCGGGATGTTTAAATCCATCAACCTGGACGGAATTTTGTTGATAACCCTAATCCTGTTGTCGAAACGGCACTTCTGGATGGTCAGGTAGTTGTTGACGCTGTTCATTTCTTGCCGAATTGAAACAAGATCCGAAGTGGCGTACAGGTTATGCCTGAAAAGCTCGGCCAGGGAGTGCACTATTTTTGGTGTCTGCCGGGCTCCCTCCATCATGGCCAGCATCTCGATGGTATTCAGGGTATTAAATAAAAAGTGGGGGTTGATTTGATTTAAGAGGGCCTTTAACTCTATCTCCCTCAGGTGTTTTTCAAGCTCTGTTCGCTCATTTTTGCCCGCCGTCACGCCTATTTCAATAAAGCAGTTGCTGATCGCGTCCAGGGAGCGGGTGACAATATCGATTCTTTTTTCCGTCCAGGGGGCTATTTCTTCGAAATAATCCAGCAATTTCCTGGAGTCAATACCCAGGTCCCCCGCCGTTGTGACGACCCTTTGCCTGGCGTTTTCGTACAAAGGTTGTTCAATTATTTCGCCGGCCACCAAAGCCCCCAGGCATTTTTCTTCAATCATGACGGGCACGGTGATGCTCGTCAGGCCGGCATGGCAGCACATTTTCACAGGACCCCGCCTCTGCCTGCTTTTCGCCACGGACAGGCGGGCGGACTGGTGGCACCTGCTCAAGCCGTCCCTGGTGCTCCTTATATACCAGCAAAATTTGCACGGGCTGGTGCTCCGGGAGGTAAGGATATACTCCCCGGACGTGTCGACGAATTTCAGCCAGAGACCCTGCATTTCACTGACTGAATCAAGAACCGGCTGAATTAATTTGAGTATCTTGCTGTATAGCTGTTCTTTATCATTTAAAGGAAATCTCAAGAGATTTCACTCCATTTTTAAATTCTATCGTACGTAGTATTATATATTCTACCTGAAAGGCGACAAATCCTCTCTCCCCGCACCCTTCCGGAAAGATTAATGCGAAGAAGGCAGGATTCATCCGGAAATTTTAGAAAGAATAAATATAGGCGGTTTTCTGGCGGGTATGAAGAGGGGGCCCGTACTCATTCTGCTACCCACTATCTGCCACAGACGGAATGTTATCAGCTTTTAGGGCAGCCTTGACTGCCGGGGACCCCGCACGTGGAACAATGGATAACCGACCGGGGCTTGCCTCTTGCCCATAGCATGTTCCCCGGAGCCGCCCCGTCGGCGGTTTTGATTATCCACGTGCGGGGTGGCAATCAAGGCCGCCGCCCTGAATTGAAATTCGCTAAAAATCACGAGCAAGAAGGACTAATTGTCCAATCTTAGGGTGTCAACCCGCACTATGGCTGGCTTTTGTTCAGGCACGGCTGCCGGGGCTGCCGTTGCCGCATCAGTTCAGCCAACCCGGGAGGAAAAAATGTTGGAAAGTGCCAGGTACAAAAAGGAGAAGGTAATGGCCATTCTCCGGGAATTACAAAGCGTTGCCGTGGCCTTTTCCGGCGGGGTGGACAGCAGCCTTTTACTGGCCCTGGCCGGGGAAGCCTGCCCGCAAAGGGTGGTGGCCGTAACGGTGGATTCGCCCATTTACGGGCACCGGGAAATGGATGCTGCCCGGCTTCTGGCCAGGCAACTGGGAGTGGAGCAGGTAATGGTGGCCGGGCGCCAGCTGGACGACCACCGGTTCCGTGCCAATCCTCCGGACAGGTGTTATATTTGCAAATCATTAATCTACAAAGACCTCAACCTTTTGGCCCGGGAGCGGGGATTTTCCGCCGTACTGGACGGAGCAAATGCCGATGACCTGGCCGATTACCGTCCCGGTCAAAAGGCGGCCCGGGAGGCCGGTGTGCGCAGTCCCCTGCAGGAAGCCGGATTGACCAAAGAAGAAATACGCCTGCTGGCCCGGGAGATGGGTTTGCCCAACTGGCACAAGCCGGCTTCCCCGTGCCTGTGCACCCGCATTCCCTACGGGGAAACCATCACCCCTGCCAGATTACGCCAGGTGGAGGAAGCCGAAAATGTGCTGCAGCAAATGGGCTTTTACCCGGTCAGGGTCAGGCACCACGGCCCGGTGGCCCGGATCGAGGTCCCCGAGGAACAGCTGCCCCGCCTGCTCCTGAAAGATACCCGCCGGGCTTTGCTCGATGCATTGACCCGTTCCGGTTTTACCCATATCACCGCCGACCTCGACGGCCTGCAAAGCGGCAGCATGAACAAAGTTCTGCCGCCGGACACAGGGAAGGGATCCGCCCGATGACGCCGGACAGGCTGCGTTCCCTGCTGGAACAACTGCAGCGGGGACGGATAGACGTGGAACAGGCCCTGGAGGCACTGCAAAACTGGCCTTACGAAAACCTGGGTTTCGCCCGGCTGGATCACCTGCGGGCTTTACGCCAGGGTTTCCCCGAAGTGATCTTTTGTCAGGGAAAGACCGTAGAGCAGGTGCAAAAAATCTTCCGGCACCTGGCCGGTGCGGGCGGCCCCGTTCTGGCCACCCGGGCCACCGGGGATATGTATGAGGCCGTAAAACAGGTATGCCCGGAGGCCCTTTATCACCACCCGGCCCGCTGTATTGTTCACCGGGCGCCCGAAAAGCCCCTTTTCCCCGGTACCGTGCTGGTGATCAGTGCCGGCACGGCCGACCTGCCGGTGGCCGAGGAGGCCGCCGTGTGTGCCCTGGCCATGGGCAACCCGGTGGAGAAATTGTATGATGTGGGTGTGGCCGGCCTGCACCGCCTGCTGGACAACCAGCACCGTCTGGGCCGGGCGGCGGTGATCATTGTGGTGGCCGGCATGGAAGGAGCCCTGGCCAGTGTGGTGGGCGGTTTAACCAGCCGCCCGGTTATTGCCGTGCCCACCAGCGTCGGTTACGGGGCCAGTTTCGGGGGCCTGGCCGCCCTGCTGGCCATGCTCAACAGCTGCGCCTCCGGTGTGGGCGTGGTGAACATAGACAACGGTTTTGGCGCCGCCGCCCTGGCCACAGCCATAAACCGCCTGTTGAAAGGGGATAAATGATGCGTATTGCCTATTTAGATTGTGTAGGTGGGATCAGCGGGGACATGACCCTGGGGGCGCTGATTGACGCCGGGGTAAATGCCGGTGAACTGGTGGGAACCCTGCGCACCCTGCCCCTGCAGGGTTTTGAAATTGCCGTGCGGGAGGAAGTGCGGGGAGGCTGGCGGGGTACCCGGGTTATTATATCCCAGGATGGGACTGAGCAGCCCCACCGTCACCTGGAACAAATATTGTCCATTATTGACGGCGGTAATCTTCCCGGCCCGGTTAAGGACAATGCCGTGCGTGTCTTTCAAAGGCTGGCCGAAGCGGAAGGCCGGGTGCACGGTATTGAACCGGAGAGGGTACATTTTCATGAAGTGGGGGCGGTGGATTCCATCCTTGATATTGCGGGCAGCTGTTTGGGTCTTTTCCTGCTGGGTGTGGAAAGCCTCCATTGCTCCCCCTTGCCCACAGGTTACGGCACAATTCGCTGTGCCCACGGCATAATGCCGGTGCCGGCCCCGGCCACGGCCGAATTGCTCAAGGGTTTGCCCCTGCGGCCGGTGAATGTGGAGGGGGAGCTGGTCACCCCCACCGGAGCGGCCCTGGCTTCCACCCTGGCCGACAGCTTCGGTCCCATGCCGGCCATGCAACTGGAAAACACCGGCTATGGCCTGGGCAGCCGGAACTACGCCCTGCCCAATTACCTGCGTCTTTTTGTCGGTCACAAGTTGGACGAGCAAAGGCCGGTCATGGCGGCAGAGGAAGAGGTGCTGGTTCTGGAAACGGATGTGGACGATATGAACCCTGAATGGTTACCTTACGTGGATGGCCTCCTGCGGCAGGCCGGCGCCCTGGATGTGTTTTTACTGCCATCAATCATGAAAAAAGGGCGGCCGGGTACAAGGATGTCCGTTTTATGCCCCCGCCACCTGCAAAAAGAGATGCTGGAAATTATTTTCCGGGAAACCACCACCCTGGGGGTGCGGACGCGCCGGGAGCAGCGCCACATTCTCCAGCGGAAGCTGCTGCCGGTCACCACCCCATGGGGCACGGTAAATGTAAAAATAGGCTATCTGAATGGTGATCAGCCCGTTCAGATCAGCCCCGAATACGAGGATTGCCGGCAGGCGGCCGGCAGTAGCGGCGTTCCCATCCAGGAGATATACCATTTCGCCCGCCAGGCGGCATTAAAACAGTTCTCTAAAACCCTTTGACGTTTCACATGAAACACGGCTAACGCAACAGCAAACTGATTATTTCCTCCAGCTGTGCCCGGCTTTCATAACAAATTTCGATTACTCCGGTACCACCCCGCCGGGAACGGATATGCACCGCCGTACCCAGGGCGCCGCCGAGCATGGCCTCCATGGATTCCATCTCTTCGTTTGTATGGCTAACGCTGCCGGAACCGCTCCTCCGTCCCTTTTTTTCCTGCTGATCCCCGTCCTGGCCGGCATATCGCCTTACCAGTTCCTCCGTATCCCGCACATTTAAACCGGCGGCCACCACTTCCCTGGCCGCCGCTATTTGTTTATCCGCATCTTCCAGGGACAAAACGGCCCGGGCGTGACCGGCGGTAATTTGTCCATTACCCAGCATTTCCCGCACTTCATCGGGCAGCCCCAGCAAACGCATGGTATTGGCTATAAATGATCTGCTCTTACCCACCTTGCGGGCCAGTTCCTCCTGGGTCATACCAAACTCATCGATCAAACGCCGGTAAGCCATGGCTTCTTCCAGCGGGTTCAAGTCCTCCCGCTGGATATTTTCTATTAAAGTAACGGCAGCCGCTTCCACCTCGTCATAATCCCTGACCAGCGCCGGAATAAATTCCTCACCCAGGGAAAGGCAGGCCCGCCAGCGTCTCTCCCCGGCAATCAACTCGTACTGCCCCCCCGGCAGGGGTCGCACCACAATGGGCTGCACCACACCATGTTCCCTGATGGAACTGGCCAGTTCCTCCAGCCTGGCATCATCCAGCAATTGCCTGGGCTGGCGGGGGTTCGGCCGCACACTGTTTACGGGAATCTGCCGCAAACTGCCCGCCAGATCCGGTTCCACCACCGGAATCAACGCATCCAACCCTTTACCCAAGCCCCTTTTTTTAGTCAATACCCATCACTTCCCTCGCCAGTTCGTAATAAACTTCCGCCCCCCGGGAACGGCGGTCATAAATCATTACCGGTTGACCATGGCTGGGCGCCTCGCTTAAACGGACGTTGCGCGGGATAATGGTCCGGTAAACCTTGCCCTTGAAATAGCGCTTGACTTCATCCACCACCTGGATGCCCAGGTTTGTACGCCCGTCAAACATGGTGAGCAGCACACCCTCCAGCTCCAGATCTTTGTTCAACCGCTGCTTGACCAGCTGGATAGTATTCATCAACTGCCCCACCCCTTCCAGGGCATAATATTCGCACTGGATGGGGATAAGCACTGAACTGGCGGCCGTCAGGGCGTTTAAGGTGAGCAAACCCAGCGAGGGGGGACAATCAATAAAAATAAAATCAAACAAATCCCGCACCGGGTCAAGAACACGGCGCAAAATCCTTTCCCTGTCCGCCTGGTTAACCAGTTCGACTTCCGCCCCCGCCAGTTCTATGGTGGCCGGCAGAACCTTCAATCCGGGCAGGGAAGAGTCAACCCAAACGGATTTGATATCCTGACCGCCAATCAAAACATCATAAATGCTGTAATTTAATTTTTCTTTATTTATGCCTGTTCCACTGGTGGCGTTACCCTGGGGATCGATATCGACCAGGAACACTTTTTTTCCCATCAGGGAAAGCCATGCCGCCAGGTTCACGGCCGTGGTAGTTTTGGCCACCCCTCCCTTTTGATTGGCAATGGCAATGGTCTTTCCCAACAAATACCACTCCCCTGTTCGTGGTTTAAATTTCTATTCAACAGTCATACTGCCTCTTCCTTCTAAAACATACTGCCGGAGAGCTAAAAAGGATGACCGCAGCCTGCAGGATTAAAGTAAAAGAGCCGCCGGTTTAACGGAAAATATTGGTATGTATTCAGTCAAACCGGTGCAGGCACGGCGTTGTCCCGCTCACTCCTTGGCTTTCGCGCCGACAGCACCACAGTGAGCTTCGGGCCGGCTCTGGCTCGTCTTTCGGATTGCCATCGTTACTATTATCATGCTTTCCTGCCGTTTTTCCCCGATGTGATTCTGTCACGTTTCTAAAGACGATTTTCGTTGGCGTCCTCGGGAGCCGAGCCGGCAACCTCAGCTCGCTGGGTGCTGTTACCGGCGCTTCGCAATGTCGTTCGCCTGGACAACGCCGTGCCTTTGTATTAACCACCGGTTTCAGTGAAAACCTACAAATATTGTCATGGGGTCAGACTCCTCCGGAACAAAACCAAAGGACCGGCCCTTTCCCGGCCGGTCCTTTGGTTTTATTTACCGCGGCTTGAATGTTTCACACCTGGTGTGGGGTGAATTACTGGCTTTGCTCACGCCGTTGCGGTCGACCTGAATCATTGGAGCGTCACACATCACATTGGTGTTGTACGCGCATTCAGTTACAGTGCATTTGATTTGCTGGCATTTATTATCCGGCACTGTTTTTCACCTCCGCCCATTATTATTCCCGGAAAAAACGAAAATATCCATCAATGTCTGGCAGTATGGCCACAGCCCTTTTCCTGCAGCGGCCGTCTGGCCGGGATTCCCGGGCGGCGGGGATATTTTTCCGGTGTGCCGGCCACCTTTTCCATAATAACCATCGTTCGTTCTTCAGGTATGACGGGAAGGACAAAGGATTTTATATCCCGTATTTTTCCACCAAGGAGTTCCAGTGCCCGGGCGCAGGCCGCCACTTCCCCCTCCACCTTCGGCCCCTTTAAAGCCAGAAACAGCCCTCCTTTTTGCAAAAAGGGCAGGGCATATTCGGTCAGTACCGGCAGCGCAGCCACGGCCCTGGCGGCAGCCAATTGAAATGCACCGCGCAGGGCCGGTTCCCGGGCACCTTCCTCGGCCCTCCCGGCATAAATGACCACACCGTTCAGATTAAGCCGGTTTACCACTTCCCGTAAAAATAATACTTTCTTACCCACCGATTCCACCAGAGTAATCTCCATGTCCGGCCGTACTATTTTCAGGGGAAGGCCCGGGAAACCGGCACCACTACCAATATCAACCATTTTCAGGCCGTCAGGCGGGGAGAGCATGGTAAGGATACTCAACGAATCAAGAAAATGTTTGACGGCCACTTCCTCCGGGGCGATTATGGCCGTAAGGTTAATCCGTTTGTTCCAGTCCCGGAGCAGCTCGTAATACAAACAAAACTTTTGCAGCATCCGGTCGTCCACGGTTATTTTCCATTGTGCCAGCCCCGCCCAAAGGGCCTGTTTTAAAATGATAGCGTCATTCATTTCCTGCCACAGTTTGCTCCCCTCCGCCGCCCTTGGCCCCACGCCTTTTACTTTCCAGGTAAACCAGCAATACGGCTATATCGGCCGGACTCACCCCGGATATGCGGCTGGCCTGACCAATGGAGAGGGGGCGTATTTTGGACAGCTTTTGCCTGGCCTCGGCAGCCAGACCGGTCACCTGGTCGTAATCCAGATCTTCGGGAATGCGGCGTCCTTCCATTTTTTCAAAGCGCTCCACCTGCGCCCTTTGTTTTTTAATATATCCTTCGTATTTTATTTCAATTTCCACCTCTTCCTGCACGTCGGCGGGCAAATCCGGCGCCCCCTGATCCACCTGCCGGATATGATCATAGGTTATCTCCGGCCGGCGTAAAAGGGCGGCCAGACTGGTGCTTTGCTGCAGTTTGGCACTGCCGGCCCTTTCCAGCACCTCCTGCACCCTGTCCGTCACCGGCAGAATGGTGCGCTGCAACCGCTCAATTTCAGCCGCTATCAACCCCCGCCTTTTTTCATAGGCCCGGTATCTTTCTCCCGTTACCAACCCCACCCGGTACCCCTTTTCGGTCAAACGCAGGTCGGCATTGTCCTGACGCAAAAGGAGCCGGTATTCCGCCCGGGAGGTCAACAACCGGTACGGCTCATTGGTACCCTTGGTTACCAGGTCGTCAATGAGCACGCCGATATAGGCCTCGGATCTGGACAAAACCAGGGGCTCCTTGTCCTGAATGAAACAGGCGGCATTGATACCGGCCATTATACCCTGGGCCGCCGCTTCCTCGTAACCGGAAGTACCGTTGATCTGCCCGGCGCTGAACAACCCCCGGATGGTCTTGCATTCCAGGGAAGGCTTCAACTGGGTGGGTACCAGATAATCATATTCAATGGCATATCCCGGGCGCATTATTTCCACCCGCTCCAAACCCGGCAGGGTGCGCAGCATGGCCAGCTGCACATCTTCGGGCAGGCTGGTGCTCATTCCCTGAACATACATCTCCACGGTATCCAGGCCTTCCGGTTCGATAAACACCTGGTGGCTGTCCCGGTGGGCAAACCTGACCACCTTATCCTCAATGGATGGGCAGTAACGGGGACCGGTGCCCTGGATAAAGCCGCTGAAAAGGGGTGAACGGTGCAGGTTTTCCCTGATGATCCGGTGGGTTTCCTCAGTGGTATAGGTCAACCAGCAGGGAACCTGCACCCTTTCCCTTACCGGCGAAATAAAAGAAAAATTCAACAGGCGTTCGTCCCCCGGCTGTATGGTCATTTTATTAAAATCGATGGTCCGCCTGTCCACCCGGGCCGGCGTGCCGGTCTTAAAACGGCCCAGTTCCAGACCCAGATCCCTTAACGACCGGGACAGGTTCATGGCCGCAAATTGTCCCTGGGGACCGCCGTGAAAGGCCAGATCGCCAATAATGATCCGTCCCCGCAGGTAAACGCCGGTGGTCAAAATAACCGCCGGGGCCAGAAAGGTGGCCCCGGTGCTGCCCACCACTCCGGCCACCCGCTCCCCCTGCACCAGCAACCTTTCCACCAGCACCTGCTTCACATCCAGGCCGGGCTGGTTTTCCAGTACCTTTTTCATATTGATGTGATAGCGCTTTTTATCCGCCTGGGCACGCAGGGCCTGGACGGCCGGGCCCTTGGCGGTATTCAAAAGGCGCACCTGAATGGCATTGCGGTCTGTGTTCAATCCAATCTCACCCCCCAGGGCGTCCACCTCCCGGACCAGCTGACTCTTGGCCGGGCCGCCCATGGCCGGGTTACAGGGCATCAGGGCCACGTTGTCCAGGTTTAAAGTAACGATTAAAGTCCGGCAACCCATTCTGGCCGCCGCCAGGGCCGCTTCACAGCCGGCATGTCCGGCCCCCACCACAATCACATCATATTTTCCGGCCACGTATTCCAACTTTTTCACCTCACTTACCAATGCAAAAATCCCGGAAAATACGCTCCACAATATCCTCGCTGACGGTGGAACCGGTAATCAGGCCCAGGGCCTCCCAGGCCGCCCGCAGATCAATGGCCACCAGATCCAGATTACGCCCCTGTAATAAACCCTCCCGCGCTTCCCGTAAAAATTCCCGGCACTTTTCCAGTGCTTCCTTGTGGCGCACATTGCTGACCAGAAAAGTATCCGCTGCTTCCACCCTGCCCCCCAGGACCAGTTCCTCAATGGTCCGTTCCAGATCCGGCAGGCCTTCCCCCGTTTCAACAGAAATAATTTTCACGGGCTTATCACCGGCCGCCGGCCTTACTTCCCTTTCCAGAGCCCGCCCATCACCAATGTCACTTTTATTAATTAAAATAATTCCCTTCCGGTCCCCGGCCAGTTCGATAATTTCCCGGTCCTGATCCGTCAGTCCCGTACTGGCGTCCAGAACAAGCAGAACCAGATCGGCCAGACGGAGGGCGTCCCGGGAACGTTCAACCCCCATCTTTTCCACCACGTCACTGGTGGCCCGCAGGCCGGCCGTATCCATCAACCGGACGGGTATACCCCTGATGTTCACTACCTCTTCGATCACATCCCTGGTGGTACCGGGAATTTCGGTGACAATGGCCCTTTTTTCCCTTAACAGGGCGTTTAAGAGGGAGGATTTGCCCACATTGGGGCGCCCGATAATGGCCGCGCGTATCCCCTCCCGGTATAACCGTCCGCCGGCGGCCTGCTCTATAAGCCCTTCCACCCCGGACAAAACGCCCCCGGTAATTGTGATCAGGTCCTCCCGGGTGACTTCCTCCAGGTCCTCCTCGGGAAAATCAATGGTCGCCTCCACCCGGGCCACCAGGCCCAGGAGTTGATCCTGGAACTGGCCCACCCGCGTGGAAAGCTCCCCCCGCAGGTTGGACATGGCCAGGCGCAGCCCGGCGTCCGTTTTAGCCCGGATTACGTCGATAATGGATTCGGCCTGGGCCAGGTCCAGCCTGCCGTTTAAAAAGGCCCGGCGGGTGAATTCCCCCGGTTCGGCCAACCGGGCACCATAACGTAAAGCCAGCTCCAGAATGCGGCGCAGGGGTACTATTCCCCCATGACCGTTAAACTCCACCACGTCTTCCCGGGTATAGGTGTGGGGTGCGCGCATCAATCCCAGCAGCACTTCATCCACCATTTCTTTTGTTTCCGGGTCCACCACGTGACCGTAGATCAGGCGATGGCTCCCCCCGTTGATCCAGTCCCTTTTCTTTGCTGATACAAATAATTTGGATGCTATTTCCACGGCCCGGGGTCCGGAGAGGCGCACTATACCGATGGCCCCCTCACCCAGGGGTGTGGAAATGGCGGCAATGGTATCGTCAATCAATATTTCCACCACCATTGGAAAAAACCCAGCCCGGTCAAAAACCGGCTGGGTTCTTTTTCAACCAGAGAACATTCACTTGCGCGGGGATATGACTATTTTGCGATAGGGCTCTTCCCCTTCACTGAAGGTATAGATATCGTCCCGGCCCTGCAACGCCGTGTGGATAATGCGCCTTTCATGGGACGTCATGGGTTCCAGGACCACGTTCCGCCCCCGCTGCTTGGCCTTATCGGCCAGTTTCTGGGCCAGCTTCTGTAAAGTCTCTTCCCTCCGCCGGCGATAACCTTCCACATCCAGGATTACCCTGCAGCGGGAAAGCTGGTTTTTATTAACGTAGAGGTTCACCAGATATTGCAGGGCATCCAGCGTTTCACCCCGCCTGCCGATAAGTATGCCCACATCCTTGCCCTCTATATCAACACGTAAATTATTTCCCTTTTCTTCAATATTTAATTCCACCGTTAAATCCATGGCTCCGAAAAGCTTGCCAAGCAGGTCCCTGGTCCGTCTGGATGGAGTGTCCTTAACCTGTACCCTGACCCTGGCCGGCTTTGACCCCAGTATACCAAAAAGGCCCCTGGACGGTTCTTCCAGTACCTCTATTTCCGCATCTTCCCGATCAATCCCCAACTCGGCCAGGGCTAATGACACCGCTTCTTCAATGGTCTTAGCGGTTTTCTCTACTCCCTCCACCTTGACTAAGCGCCTCCTTCAGAACTCGGGTATGACGGTTCACGAAATGTTGCTGGACAATACCCACCACGTTAAAGGTGACCCAGTAAAGCGCCAGACCGGCAGGCACCGTGGAACTGATCCAGGCAATAAAAAGCGGCATGGTAATGAGCATGATGCGCTGGGTGGGGTCGGTCATATTGGTGGTCATGCGCGACTGCACATAGGTAGTAATCCCAGCCAAAACAGGCAATATAAACAACGGATCCCCCACCTGGCTGAGACTGCCAATCCAGAAAAAACGGGCGTGCAGGGGATCGGCATAGTTAAAATGAAGCAGGGCCCGGTAAAGGGCAATCAGTATGGGCAGCTGAATCAGCAGCGGCAGGCACCCGGACATGGGGTTGACATTGTGTTCCTTGTACAGCTCCATGATCTTTTGCTGCATTTTCTGCGGGTCCTTGCTTTTATAACGCTCCTGAATTTCCTTCACCCTGGGCGCCAGCTGCTGCATCACCACCATGGAACGCATCTGCTTTACGGTCAACGGATAAAGGATCATTTTTACTATTACCGTCAACAAAACGATAGCCAGTCCATAATTGGGGAGATGAATCAACTGAGTGAACTGGTAAAGCCAGTTCAAAAGCGCCGCCATGCCGTCAACCAGTGCCTGAAACAAATCATCTCCTCCTTAAACTAGCGGATCATAGCCACCCGGATTAAAGGGGTGACAGCGAAGCAACCGCCAAACTGCCATGAGGGAACCACGAACAACCCCGTACCTGCCTACAGCCTGAACGGCATATTCCGAGCAGGTGGGATAAAAACGGCAGGAAGGACCCTTTAAAGGCGATATACATTTTTGATAAAAGCGCAAAAGCAAGATAATTACCTTGCGCACTGGCTTTTCCCCCCCGCCCTTGCGGTCAGCTTTTGCAATCTTACGGAAAGATCTGTAAAATCCCTGCCCACGGCCTCTTTTCTGGCCACAATCACCACATCGTGCCCCTGGGGAAACCAGTCCTGGTGCAGCCGGCAAATCTCCCGCAATATCCTCCGCACCCGGTTGCGCACCACGGCTTTGCCCACTTTTTTACTGACCGAAAAACCGAAACGTCTTACCTGTCCTTTATTACGGCAAAGATAGAGAACCAGCACCCGGTTGGCTACACTGAAACCCCTTTTATACACCCTCTGAAAATCCCTGTTCCGCTTGATGACCTGCAAGCCCGTTCCCATCCCCGGCCAAAATCCTTTCTCTAAACTCTTAATCAAAAATTAAACGATGAGAAGACCCCCCGGGAAAAAGCGTCCTCAGGCGGTCAATCTTTTTCTCCCTTTCATTCTTCTCCTTTTAATCACGTTGCGCCCTGCCTTTGTGGACATACGTTTAAGAAATCCATGAACCCTTTTACGCTTGCGGGCCTTGGGCTGGTAGGTTCTTTTCACCTGCATCCACCTCCTCTGCCGGGTCAGGGCTGGAAAATACTAGACAGGTCACAAAGTATTATATAGAAAATAGCCCTTTACGTCAAGAAAAAACCCCTTCCAGGTACCATTTAAACAAGGTTCCTTCCCATCATCCACAGGATACCATTTTGTCTGTTGATAACCACCGGCAAATCTGATATGATAAAAAACACCTTGTCCGGGATCAGTCCACAGGACGGGTAAATTTATGTGGGCAAATCTGTTGATAAGGTGCAGGGGGTTTTAACCAAATGGCCAAATCTAGTCTTACGGAAATCTGGGAACTGGTGCTCAACTCCCTCGGCCCCAAGCTGGATCAGGAAACTTTTGAACTGTGGCAGCAGTCGGTACATCCCCTTGGTTTCCACCGGGATACCTTTTTTATCCAGGTACCGAACAATTTTTTCCGGGACTGGCTGGTCACCCGTTATGCTCCCATTATTAAAAGCACAATACAAAGTATTGCTTACCACGATATGGAAGTACAATTCCTGCCGGCCGACGAAGTGGATGAGTCTCTCCTGAGCCGCATCCGCAAGACCATACCCAAACAACCAGCGGACATCTGCCACTTAAATCCCCGGTATACCTTTGACAAATTCGTGGTGGGGGACAGCAACCGTTTTGCCCACGCGGCCTGCCGCGCCGTGGCCGAAGCGCCGGCCGAAACATACAACCCGCTGTTTATTTACGGCGGCGTGGGCCTGGGCAAGACCCACCTCATGCACGCCATCAGCCATCACATTTTACATAGTGGCAACCACATGCGGGTTTCCTATGTTACCTCAGAAAAATTTACCAATGATCTGATTGCCGCCATTTCGCAGCGGGAATCTTCCCAGTTCCGGGAAAGATACCGCAGCATGGATATACTGCTGGTGGACGATATCCAATTTCTTGCTGGTAAGGAAAAAACCCAGGAAGAGTTTTTCCACACCTTCAATACCTTATACGAATCCAACCGGCAGATCATCATTTCCAGTGATCGCCCACCCAAGGAAATCACCACACTGGAAGATCGCCTGCGCTCCCGCTTTGAATGGGGACTGATCACCGACATTCAGCCGCCGGATCTGGAAACACGCATCGCTATTCTACGCAATAAAGCACAATTTGACAACATTACCGTCCACGACGACACTTTAGAGTACATTGCACAGCACATCAAATCCAACATCCGGGAACTGGAAGGGGCCTTAATCCGGGTAGTGGCCTATGCCTCCCTGTACAAACTGCCGGTCACCACCGAACTGGCCGCCAGCGTTCTCAAAGATTTACTGCCCAAACGGACACCCATCCAGATTACCCCGGACCTGATTCAGGAAAAAGTAGCTTCCTATTTCGGAATCAAATGTGAAGAATTTAAATCAAGAAAACGCACCCGCAATATAGCCTTTCCCCGTCAGGTGGCCATGTACCTCTGCCGGGAACTGACCGATCTCTCCCTGCCCGACATCGGCAAGGAGTTTGGCGGCCGGGACCATACCACCGTATTACATGCTTTCGAAAAAATAAGCGAACAATTGTCACAGGATTCCCTCCTGGAAGAAACCATTACCAAAATTAAGCAAAATATACTCGGATAATTTAAAACCAACCTTTTGCAACTTTTATACAGCGGTTATCCACAGATTGTCCCGGCCTTCCAGCCGGGCGACATCTAACCACAGGACACTTTTCCACAAAAGCACAACCCCTAATGGGACTTCTACTTTAAATCTTTTTAAAAATAATTCTGGGGGATCGAACATGAAAATCACCACCAGCAGAAACACCCTGGCCTTTGCCATACAAACAGCCAACCGGGCCATCTCGCCCCGCCTTCCCCTCCCCATACTTTCGGGACTATTGTTTGAAGCGACCGGCAACCACTTGACCGTCACGGCCACGGATATGGATCTGACCATACAATGCCGGGTGGAAGTGTCGGTGGAAGAAGAGGGAGCCGCGGTACTGCCATCCCGCTATATAGCGGACCTGGTGCGTCACCTGCCCGATCTGCCCATTGAAATTCAAACGCCACCGGGAAGCCATAGCGCCGCCATTCGTTACGGCACGTCACAGCTGAACATACACGGGTTTAACCCGGAGCAGTATCCCAGGCCATCATCCCCGGCGGAAGGCTTTTCACTGCCCATGAACCGGAACCAGTTAAGGGAAATGATCCGGCAGGTATCCTTCGCCGTATCCAGCGATGAAACCCGCCCCATTTTTACCGGTATTCTTATGCAATTGAAAGACGGCTTTTTCCGCCTGGTGGCGACCGACACCCACCGTCTGGCCGTCAGGCAGGCGAACATAAAAACAGCGGGAAAACCCATGAACATTGTGGTTCCCGGAAAAACCCTGAATGAACTGGCCCGCTTGATCACCGGCGAAGACCGGCAGGTGGAGATTATAGCCGGCGAAAACCACGTTTTCTTTCAAATGGAAGACATCTTCCTTTCCTCCAGGATTATCGCCGGCCAGTTCCCCCCCTACGAACAGGCCATCCCCCAGGAAACATCCACCAGCGTCCGGGTGGAAACCAGATCCCTCCTGGAAGCCACGGAAAGGGCGGCTTTGCTTGTTTCCAACAACATCCCCGTGGTACACTTTTCCCTGGGGCAAAACACCTGCGTGGTTTCGGTGCATACGGAAGCGGGGTGGATTCGCGAGGTCATTGACGTATCCGTGGACGGTCAGCCCCTGGATATCTGTTTTAACGCCCGCTATTTAATCGAAATCCTGCGGGCAATCCCCGAAGAGGAAGCCCTCCTGGAATTTACCGGCCCTTTAAGTGCAACCATAATCAGGCCGGTACAAAACATGGATTACCTGGTCCTTCTTTTACCCGCCCGTCCTTTTAAAAGCGACGGGGGCACCGATGAAGCCATGACCGATTATTAGCCGGCGGCAAAAACCGGTGGTGAAGTTTAATTTTGTATATTAAAAGGATTATGCTGGAAAACTTTCGCAATTACCATTTTCTTTCCTGGCAACCCCATGATAAAATAAACATAATCGTGGGTGGCAACGCCCTGGGCAAAACCAACCTCCTGGAGGCCATTTTTTTTGGCCTGACCGGCAGTTCCTTCCGTACCAGCCGGGAAAAGGAAACCGTTCTGTGGAATGCTTCCCACAGCCGGGTGGAAATCCAGTTAATATGGCATGATCAACAGGTTACCATCAGAAACACACTTACCTCCGGGGGAAAAATAGAACGGGAATTGAATACCCGAAAGCTGAAAAAACGGGAGCAACCCGTTCTGCCGGTGATTTTTACCCCGGACCATTTGACCCTGGTTAAGGGTAGCCCCCGGGAAAGACGCCGCTGGCTGGATGGAGAACTCTGTCTTCTTTATCCGGGCTACGATCAATATTTGAAGCGCTACCTGCAGGTTGTCAGCCAGCGTAACGGACTTTTGCAACGCATCCGGGAAAGATTGGCGCACATTGAAGAATTGTTTCCCTGGGACGAACAGCTGGCCGTTTATGGTGCCAGGGTGACAGCCGTCCGACTGGCCATGCTGTCCCGTCTGGCCCCTTTATTCCGGGAAATTCACAGCGATATTTCCCAATCCAGGGAAAAACCCGGAATCAGTTACTTTTCCACCCTACCTCTAACCGGAACGGAAGGGGAGAAAGAAATCCTGGGCCTGTTTAACAGCAGGCTTTCCAGCCGGCACAAAGAAGAGGTGGCCCACGGCCAGACTCTAACCGGGCCCCACCGGGATGACCTCTTCTTTTCTATAAATGGATACGATGCCAGGCAATACGCCTCCCAGGCCCAGCAGCGTACCATCGTTCTATCATTGAAACTGGCCCAACTGGAACTATCCTACCGGGAAAAGGGGGAATATCCGGTATTACTGCTGGACGACGTATTATCCGAGCTCGACCGAACCAGGCGGGAGCAGTTGCTGGGGAGGGTACGCGGTTTGATCCAGGTTTTCATAACCAGCAGCACCCTTCCGGATATTCATGAAAAGAATATTTCTTCCATGATTTTTACCATAGCGGAAGGACAAATAAAGAGTTTACCATAACGGACCAGATAAGAATCGAATTAAACACCTTCAACCGGAATTTGCTTTGGCAGATTTATTCTTAAAATCTAACGACCAGCGACCATTACTTAGGAGGCGTGAGTCATGTTTCTTCACCTCGGCACGGATAAGTCCATTCTTAAAAAAGACGTGGTAGCCATTTTGAATGTACGTACCCATTCAGCAGCCGCAACGGGCGAATTCTTAGAAATAGCCCGGGACGAAAAGAAACTGCACCTGTTGACCGAACCCGGGAAGATAAAGTCCTATGTACTGACGGTCAAAGGGGTATACGGTTCACCCATTTCCTGTGCCACGTTAAAGAAGAGGGTGGAAACGGAAATTATAGAACCGGAATAACCTGAAGGACCAGGGGACGTTTACACGGGACAGGTTGCCATCCGGTTATGATTATAGTAAAATGCTTATTCAGGACAAAAAGAAATGGAGGTTCCGGCCTTGCTGGAACAGGATATGAACAACCGTTATGGAGCAGAGGAAATCCAGGTGCTGGAGGGCCTGGAAGCCGTACGGCGACGCCCGGGTATGTACATCGGCAGCACGGGTCCCCGGGGGTTACATCACCTGGTTTACGAGGTGGTCGACAACAGCATCGACGAAGCCATGGCCGGCTACTGCGACCACATCGAAGTGGTGATCCACGAGGACAACAGCGTTACGGTAACCGATAACGGTCGCGGCATTCCCGTGGACATCCATCCCAAAACCGGCCTGCCGGCCGTGGAAACCGTACTGACCATGCTGCACGCCGGGGGTAAATTCGGCGGCACGGTTTACAAGGTATCCGGTGGACTGCACGGTGTGGGTGTATCGGTGGTGAACGCCCTTTCCCAGTGGCTGGAAGTGGAGGTGCACCGGGAAGGGTATATTTATCACCAGCGTTACGAGCGGGGATCGGCGGTAACCCCCCTGACCAAAATAGGCAAAACAAAGAGCACCGGAACCAGGGTTTCCTTTAAGCCGGATCCGGAAATATTTGAGGAACTGGTCTTCAGTCACGAGACACTGAACCAGCGGTTACGGGAACTTTCATTTTTAAACCGCGGTGTAAAAATAATTTTTCGGGATGATCGCACCGGCCAGGAGGTAACCTTTGAACACGAGGGCGGTATCAGGGACTTTGTCCGGCATCTGAACAGGAACAAGGAAGTTCTGCACCCTAAACCCATTTACATCTTCGGGGAAAAGGACAATATACAGGTGGAGGCAGCCCTCCAGTACACCGACGGCTATGTGGAAAACCTTTTCTCCTATGTGAACAACATCCACACCGTGGATGGGGGTACCCACGAAGCGGGATTTAAAACCGCTTTGACCAGGGCGATTAACGACTATGGAAAAAAATACAACCTGCTCAAGAACGGTACGACCACCCTCTCCGGAGAAGACATTCGGGAAGGATTGACGGCCGTCTTAAATGTCAAGGTTCCGGAGCCCCAGTTCGAAGGGCAGACCAAAACCAAACTGGGCAACAGCGATGTGCGGGGAATCACCGATTCCATTATTTCTGAGGGGCTGGCCACCTTTTTGGAGGAGAACCCCCCGGTGGCCAGGAAAATAATGGATAAAGCCATTACAGCCGCCCGGGCCAGGGAAGCAGCCCGCAAGGCCAGGGAACTGACCCGGCGCAAAAGCGCTCTGGAAACCACTGCCCTGCCGGGCAAGCTGGCCGATTGTTCCGACCGGGATCCCAGTAAAACGGAGCTTTACCTGGTGGAGGGCGACTCGGCCGGCGGTTCGGCCAAGCAGGGACGGGACCGGCGTTTTCAGGCTATCCTGCCATTGCGGGGCAAAATTCTCAACGTGGAGAAAGCCCGCATGGACAAGATCCTGGGCAACGATGAAATACGGGCGCTGATCACCGCCCTGGGTACGGGTATCGGAGAGGACTTTGATATATCAAAGGCGCGCTATCACCGGATCTTTCTAATGAGTGACGCCGATGTGGACGGGGCGCATATTCGAACCCTTTTATTGACATTCTTTTACCGTTACATGCGTCCGCTCATCGAGGCCGGCTATGTCTATATTGCCCAACCCCCCCTTTACCGGGTCCGCAAGGGCAAGGTGGACCGGTATGCCTACAGTGATGCGGAACTGGAGGCTGTGCTAAGCGAAATTGGCCGGGAAGGGGTCAACATACAGAGGTACAAAGGTCTGGGGGAAATGAACCCCGAACAGCTGTGGGATACCACCATGAATCCGGAAAAAAGGACTGTTTTAAAAGTGGATCTGGAGGACGCCATTGAAGCCGACGCCATCTTTTCCATGCTCATGGGCGACCGGGTGGAACCGCGGCGGGAATTTATTCAGGAAAACGCCAGAATGGTGCGGAACCTGGATGTATAACGAAAGGTACTCGCGGCGATCGTCCCAAAAGACTGATATTAATTACAAAAAAAAGACTAAAAAGTCATAACTGTCGAGGTGACCTTTTTTGCCGCCTACCCTGGGTAAGGTTATATCAATCAACATCAACGAGGAAATGAAACACTCTTACCTGGATTACGCCATGAGCGTAATCGTGGGCCGGGCGCTGCCCGATGTGCGGGACGGTTTGAAGCCTGTACACCGGCGCATTCTCTATGCCATGCACCAACTGGGGTTGACGGCGGACCGCCCGCACCGCAAGAGCGCCAATATCGTCGGTGCGGTGCTGTCGGATTTCCACCCCCACGGGGACATGGCCGTATACGACGCCCTGGTGCGCATGGCCCAGGACTTTGCCAGCCGTTACCCGCTGGTGGATGGCCATGGCAACTTCGGCTCGGTGGACGGCGACCCTCCGGCGGCCATGCGTTACACGGAAGCCCGTATGTCCCGCATTGCCAGTGAAATGCTGGCCGACATTGAAAAGGAAACGGTAGATTTTATTCCCAATTACGACGGCCGTACCAGCGAACCCACCGTTTTGCCGGCACGCATTCCCAACCTGCTGATCAACGGATCGGCGGGAATCGCCGTGGGCATGGCCACCAACATACCGCCCCACAATCTGGGCGAAGTAATCGATGGGGTGATCATGCTTATTGACAATCCTGCAGTGACCATCCAGGAGATCATGCGGGCAATCAAAGGTCCCGATTTTCCCACCGGCGGCAAGATAATGGGCAGCAGCGGCATCCGGGAAGCCTATGAAACAGGAAGGGGCACCATCAGGGTGCGCGCCCAGGCTTCCATTGAAAAAATTGGCGGGGGCAAGAGTGCCATTATCGTACATGAACTGCCGTTCCTGGTAAATAAGGCCAAATTGATCGAAAAAATAGCGGAACTGGTCCGGGAAAAGAAAATCGACGGCATTACCGATCTGCGGGATGAGTCGGACCGCCGGGGTATGCGCGTGGTGATTGAGCTGCGCCGGGACGCCAAGCCCCAGGTCATCCTCAATCAGCTCTACAAACATACCCAGATGCAGGATACCTTTGGTGTGATCATGCTGGCCCTGGTCGGAGGTCAGCCACGGGTGCTAAACTTGAAGCAGGTGTTGGAGCATTACCTGGACCACCAGAAGGAAGTGGTGACCAGGCGCACCCGCTTTGATCTGGCCCGGGCCGAAGCGCGGGCGCATATTGTAGAAGGATTGCGCATTGCCCTGGACCACATTGATGAAGTGATCAACCTCATCCGTGCCTCCCGGACGGTGGAGATAGCCAGGCAGGGCCTGATGGAAAAATTCGGCCTTTCGGAAAAGCAGGCCGAAGCCATTCTGGAAATGCGCCTGCAGCGGTTAACCGGTTTGGAAAGGGATAAGCTGGAGGCGGAATACAGGGAGTTACGGGAAAAGATTGCTTATCTGAAAAGCGTCCTGGCCGATGAAAAAAAGATATTACACATAATCAAAGAAGAGATCACCCAGATTAAGCAAAAGTTTGCCGATGCCCGGCGCACGGTAATTGACGAAGAGGCAAAAAACCCGGAAGCGGAAGATTTTATCCCGGAGGAAGAAGTGGTCATCACCATCACCAATCAGGGTTACATTAAGCGCATGCCCCTGGATCTTTACCGTAGCCAGAAAAGGGGTGGGCGCGGGGTTACCGCCATGGGCACAAAGGAAGAGGACTTTGTGCGGCATTTGTTTATTACCGGTACCCACCATTACTTTTTGTTCTTTTCCAACCGGGGAAAGGTGTATCGTTTAAAGGTGCATGAGATTCCCGAAGCGGGCCGGCAGGCCAAGGGAACGGCCATTGTCAACCTGCTTTACATTGATCAGGAAGAAAGGATTACCGCGGTCATACCGGTGCGGGATTTCGCAAAGGGTTATTACCTGTTTATGGCCACCCGGAACGGGGTGGTGAAGAAAACTGAACTGGAGCATTTTGACACATCCCGCCGGGACGGCATTATTGCCATAAACCTGGATGAGGGAGATGAACTGGTGGAAGTGAAGTTGACTGACGGCGGGGAGGAAATTATCCTGGGCACCGCTCAGGGGCTGGCTATCCGTTTTCCGGAAAAAGAGGTGGCCCCTCACGGACGCGCATCCAGGGGTGTGAAAGGAATCAACCTCCAACCGGGTGATGCGGTGGTGGCCATGGATACGGTTCGCCCCAATGGTGATGTACTGGTGGTTATGGCCAACGGCTATGGCAAGCGTACTTCATTGACGGAGTACCGGCGGCAGTCCCGGGGCGGCCGGGGAATTATCAGCGCCCGTGTTACCGGGCGAACGGGAGAGGTTATCGCCCTGCAGGTGGTTCTGCCCGGTGAGGAGTTTATGGCCATCAGTGCAGAAGGAATTATCATCCGTCTCAAAGCCGGTGAAGTTTCCACCATGGGACGCGCCACCCAGGGTGTTACCCTTATGCGCCTGGCACCGGGAGACAAGCTGGTATCTGTGGCCCGGGTCAATGCCGATGAATAATTTAACTGAAACTTAATCAACATATTGACATGAAATCTACCCTATGGTATATTTATCATTGCCGCCTGACGGCACCGGTAAAAGGTGCCTGAATGGAAAAACAGGGCAAAGAAAATCTAAAAATTGGTTGTTGATTTTTAGTGGGCAAGTGTGATACAATAATACTTGTGCTGCGGTAAGCGGCAGTGGTCCTTGAAAACTGAACAGCGGGTTAAGGATGGGAAAGACCTCGTCAGAAAGCCTTGAGGAAGGCGAGAAGGCGAAGTAATTCCAGGGAGCCAGCGCAAGCTTTTCAAGGTATTAATGGAGAGTTTGATCCTGGCTCAGGACGAACGCTGGCGGCGTGCCTAACACATGCAAGTCGAGCGATTGAGAGGTGAGAGGTGAGAGGTTAGAAGTGAGAT
>NZ_WHYR01000042.1 GCF_009428905.1 Desulfofundulus thermobenzoicus
TGCCGGACAAACCGGTAGGCCGTATCTAACAGATCGCGGGAGGCGTCCGGCGCTCAAGAAACTTGAGTGTTGGACCGCTTCACGGTCAACGCAGGATGGAAACCCGGTGTGGTTTCCCCTTATGTCCGAGTGTCTTAAGCCCGTGAAGCGCCGTTTTCCCGTCCGGGTGGGACTCCCGGGGTCGAGGTCTCCCTGTCGCGAAGTCTGCCCCCAGGAGCAGGCAAATCCAATCCAGAAAGGAGCGAAAGCCTGGTCATGGGGAGGCCGCTTAACAATAAATGGTACAGTGTATCAGGAATTGTTAAGTTATTTGAACCAGGAAGGCGGCTTGGGCGAACTGATTTCCCCGGCACGTTTACGGGCTGTACTGGGAAAGCATCATTTGTCCCTGCGTAAAAAGCTGGGGCAGAACTTTTTGGTGGATGGTAATATTGTGCGCAAAATTGTAGCCGCCGGAAATCTGACACCGGAAGATGTGGTGGTGGAAATAGGACCGGGGGCGGGTATGCTCACCGCCGCCGTGGCGGCGGCAGCCGGGCGGGTGGTGGCCGTGGAGCTGGACCGGGCCCTTTTGCCCGTGCTGGCGGAAACCCTGGCTGGTTACGACAATGTTCTGGTGGTGCAGGGAGATGCCCTGGAAGTGGACTTCGACCGGCTGGTGGAGGAAGCCGTTGGCGCACCCGTCCGGGAATACAAGGTGATGGCCAACCTTCCCTACTATATCACCACTCCCCTGATCATGCGCCTTTTGCGGGGCGGGTTTCACATTACGGAAATGGTGCTTATGGTCCAGCTGGAAGTGGCGGCCAGGATGGCGGCCCGGCCCGGCACCGGTGATTATGGAGCTTTAAGTGTGGCGGTGCAGTATTACGGCCGGCCGGAGGTGCTTTTTCGCGTGCCCCGGACGGTTTTTTTCCCTGCGCCCGGGGTGGACTCGGCGGTGGTGCGTTTGATCCGGCGCGGGAAACCGGCAGTTACGGTGGAAGATGAGGACCTTTTCTTTACCCTGGTGCGGGGGGCCTTTGGCCAGCGCCGGAAAACCCTGGCCAATGCCCTGGCCGGGGCAAAGGTAATGCCCGGGTGGACCCGGGCCGCATGGGAGGAATTGATCAGGGCGGCGGGGATTGATCCCCGCTGCCGGGGGGAAACCCTGGGCATGCAGGAGTTTGCCTCCCTGGCCAGGGCTGTATCCATCAGGAAAAATGGGGGGCAACCGGATTTGTTTACTTAAAATTAACTTAAAGTCGGCCATAAAGGCAGGTATAATTATTTAAGGTGAGCGGGCTTTCCAATCCACATTGATTTTACAGAAAAGGCGGGCAGAATGAAGATAAACCTCCACCGTGGCGGGCCCGGGGCCGGTTGTTGTTAACTGCTGGAAGCAGGGAGGGGTCGCAGAACTGCCATGTATTTCAACAGTCCAACCAGAGGGAAATTAACCTTTGAGGAAATGATGGCCGATATCATGGGTTATATAACCGGCCTGCCCACCTCCTCCTATAAAGTAATCATCGGGTCCGACTCCCAGGTGAAGCAGGAAACCTGCTTTATCACCGCCGTGATTGTGCACCGCCTGGGTAAGGGAGCCCGCTACTATTACCGTAAAAAAATTCAGCGCAAAATAAAAAGCCTGCGCCAGAAGATTTTTTACGAAACCGCCCTCAGCCTGGAGGTGGGGGGGCTCATCGCCAGGTATTTTGCCGAATGCGGCCTGGATGATTTACAGGTGGAAATTCACATCGACGTGGGCAAACACGGGGAAACCCGGGATTTGATCCGGGAAGTGGTGGGCATGGTGGTGGGCAGCGGGTTTCACGCCAAGATCAAACCCGAGGCCTTCGGTGCTTCCAGCGTGGCCGACAAGCATACCAAGTGATCCGGCCGGTTTCCGCGGGACGTTGGCTACCTTTTGGATGGGGCTTTAAAAAAAACCGGAAAAAATTTTATATTGATAGAAGGAATTATTATTTTTATGACGTATATACTTAATGTGCCTGTTAATCAGGTAAAATCTTTTCAAAAATTTTTCCGGGAGGGAATGTAAATGAATTTAAAAGGTACCCGTACTGAAAAAAACCTGCTGACTGCCTTTGCGGGAGAGTCCCAGGCCAGAAACCGCTATACTTTCTTTGCCAGCCAGGCACGCAAGGAGGGTTATGAGCAAATCGCCGCCATTTTCCAGGAAACGGCAGACAATGAAAAGGAACATGCCAAGCGTCTGTTCAAGTTTCTCCAGGGCGGCGAAGTGGAAGTGACCGCCGCTTTCCCCGCCGGTGTCATTGGAGACACCCTGGCCAACTTAAAGGCCGCCGCCGCCGGGGAGAACTACGAGCATACTACCATGTACCCGGAATTTGCCAGAGTGGCCGAGGAAGAGGGCTTCCCGCAAATAGCCGCCGTGCTGCGGGCCATCGCCCGGGCGGAAGTGGGTCATGAAGAACGCTACCGTAAGCTCGTCGAAAACATTGAAAAGGGCCAGGTCTTTAAGCGGGAGCAGAAGGTGGCCTGGCGGTGCCGCAACTGCGGTTACATCCACGAAGGCACGGAGCCGCCCGCCAACTGCCCGGCCTGCGATCATCCCAGAAGTTACTACGAGCTTCTGTGTGAGTGCTTCTAATAGTCACGTACAATAGCCGAAACCAGACGAATTGGGGTCTGACGAAAAATATTATCAGTGGGTCGGACCCCTTTTGGGTTAAATTTTGTATCCAACGGCCGGCTGCTATTTTTAGAGGAGTTGCCCATGGGAACATTGGTTCCCTCCATAAAGCATGAAAATCTATTTTCAAGGGAGTTGTCTATAGGAACATTTGTTTCCTGTATAAAGGGTGAAAACCGGTTAAACTGACTGGGTAACGTGAATATATGGCTTAAATATGGTAATTTTATGAGGGAGGTGGATTTTTATGTGGTTTTTCCGGGCCAGGGAAATCGTGGAATTTGCCCGGCAGATTGAGCAAAAGGGCCAGCAGTTTTACCAGGCCATGGCCGGTAAAGCGGTCAACGACCGGGTAAAGGAAATAATGCTCTCTTTGGCGGCCGAGGAAAAGGAACACGAAGCCATTTTTACCCGTATGCTGACCGGTCTGGAGGATTACAACCCCCCGGAAACCTATCCCGGGGAGTACGAAGAGTATGTGCGGGCGCTGGTGGAGGGCCATATGTTTAACCGGGAGCCGTCGCCGGAAGTGCTGGCCTGCCGGGCCGGCGGTCCCGGGGAGGCCCTGGATATGGCCATCGGTTTTGAAAAGGATTCCCTGATCTTCTTCTACGAACTGCGCCAGCTGGTGCCGGAGGCGGAAAGGTCCACCGTGGATAAGTTGATCCGGGAGGAGCAAAAACACATCCGCCGGCTGGCCCTGCAAAGGCGGGAGTTGGACCAATAAGGCGCCCCTGGGAGTCTGCCGAACCTTTAAAAAAAGCAGGAAGTGATTGAAACTTTATGATTAATTACCTTTCAGGATGAAAAAATTAAGATGAGGTGAAATGGATTGGAAAAGTGGGTTTGCACCATCTGCGATTATGTGTATGATCCCGCCGCGGGTGATCCCGACAACGGCGTGGCCCCGGGAACAGCCTTCGCGGATCTGCCCGATGACTGGGTTTGCCCCCTTTGCGGCGCCGGGAAGGATGCCTTTGAAAAGCAGGAATAGGCGTCCATGATAAATCTGGCGGTAAAATAGCGTTTCCCGGGGTGCTGGCGGCACCCCGGGAAACCTGTCAGCCCCGGTTACGTGAGGCACACGAGCCGTATTGCCAGTATTCCCTCTTTTTAAGATAAAATTATACCCGGACAAAAGCATTTTCAACCCGCTTTTAGCCGGGTTTTTTCTATTTTTTCTCTTCCTTGTCCGGCCCGGCGTACACGCCCGGTACGCTGCCATAAACGGGACCGGGGTAGCCGGGATAGGGGTAGGTGGGGCCGGGATAGCCCCCCACCAGGCCGCTGTAAGCTATTACCATGTCATTCCAGAATTCCGCCTGGCCCAGCTGGCCCATGGCCAGGTCCAGAATCATCTTGTGCACATGGGGCATGGGGGCATACAGGGCCAGACGGCAGAGCATATAGCACTGGCGGATCTCCATATCCCTGGCTCTCCTGGCCCCTTCCAGCCAGGCATGGTGTACAGAGCTTTCGGTGAAGGATTCGCTGCGGGACCTGGGCGCCGGTCCGGCGTACCCCGGGAAATAATGGTGGAGCCGGCGCAATTTCTCCACATCTTCCCTGTCCTGCTGGGCTATATATTCAATGGTCTTTCTCAAGTGCTCGTTTGGCGCCGTCCGGGCCAGTTCATGATAAAGGGGGGCCTGGGCTTCCTGGGAACTGATGATCCGGTCCAGTAATGCCCGGGGGTCGTGGTAAACACCTCCGTCCATCCAGTCGTCCGCCATGCCTTTAACGGTTGTTTCCGCCATTTTTTAAACCTCCTGCGGGTTATTTCTGGATCTATAATATGCTTTCAGGAATATATTGGTTACGCAGGTATGTGATGAACTAACGATTTCCGGTGCCCCGCCGGCTGGGAATATGTGCGGCCAGTAAATCAAATCTCCTTTCCGGGTGGTATCCCAGGTAAACGTTACCGTTTAAACTGCGCTGCCGGGGCAGGCCCCGGATCAGGTTTAAGGCTTCCAGGCAATCGCCGATGATGGTTTCGGCAATGCGCCGGGCATGGACGGCGTCGCGGAAGGGGGAGCCCAGCTGGCTGTGGGGGATGGTGGCCCCCACCCGGATTTTTAACCCCTTTTTTGCAGCCATGGCCAGTGCCACCGGTGGAACGGCCAGCTCCCGCCAGGGGATGGAGGCCAGGAAACGGCGGGATACGGCGTGGGGGCCGTGGGAAGGGGAGGCCGTTCCAATGGCGCCGGCCAGGCCCAGCGCCCGGTTCAAGTTCAAACGGACGGATAGCAGGTAACCGGCCAGATCGGAAACCCGGGCCAGCTCTTCCGGCGGGTAACAGTTGGTCAGGGCCAGATCCACCCCTTGCTTTTTGACCGCCACCACCAGTTGCTTTAAGGCGGAGCTGATTGGCCCATCCATATCGCCATCCACAAACAGAACCGTTTCCGCCCCCCGTTCCCAGGCCCGGGCCGCCCCCAGCGCCCGGGGCACATCAATGCCCAGGGGTTCGGTAAAAACAAGGGGGTCCTCCAATGTCGCCGGAAGGGTTCTGATGATTTCTTCCGACCCGTCCGTGCAGCCGTTTAACACCGGGATGATCAGATCCACGGGAACGGCCTGCAAATTCTTAATCACCCCTTTCAAAGATGGTGCTTCATTTTTCACTGGAATCACGGCTGTGAGCATGAAAGTCCCCTTTCTGGCATAATTTATACTTTCCGTAAACCATCACCACTCCCGGGGCTTCAAACATAAAATGGAAAAAAAAGAAGCCGGGGAGGAAAAACCGCCATGAAAGAGATCAGGATTGGCGATATTGTGGGACGGATTTCTTACGGCTGCGACGTTTATTTTAAAGTTATCGAACTTTTCCCGGGAGGGGACGGTAAAAAACACGCCCGTTTAAAGGGTCTGGACATGCGCCTGATGGCCACCGCTCCGGTGGAAGACCTGCATAAATTTGAACCGGCCGAGGTGGCCAATTACTGGCACTCTTTTATGACCAAAAACCACGAGCATTTGAAAAGGGTCTTCCAGCGACGGGAGCAGGACCGCCTGCGCCTTTTAAGCAGGGGTGGCAGTACGGTCAATAACTTGAGCAGCTTTGACGTTCCCGGTTCGGTGCTGCACATTGACGGCGACGGCGATTACCTGGATCTATGCCTGACCACCTACCGCCAGCTGGGCATACCGGCCGCCGGCTACCAGATAGATGAGGAAAAACAGCCGGAACGGGTTATGGAATTGCTGCAGAAACACCGTCCCGACATGCTGGTGCTCACCGGGCACGACGGTATTGAAAAGGAAGCCAAAGATTTTACCGATTTAAACAGTTACCACAACTCCCGCTACTTTGTGGAGGCGGTGAAAAAGGCCCGGGAGTACGAAAAAAGCAGGGATGATCTGGTTATCTTTGCCGGCGCCTGCCAGTCCCACTATGAGGCCATTTTACAGGCCGGGGCCAACTTTGCCTCTTCCCCCCAGCGGGTGCTCATTCATGCCTTTGATCCTGTTTTTGTGGTAGAAAAAATTGCCTATACTTCAATATATGATCCAGTCTCCCTAAAAGATATCATATCCGGTACTATTACCGGATTTGACGGTATCGGCGGCATTGATACCCGGGGCAAGCACCGCCTGGGAATCCCCAAGTCTCCTTATTAAGGTCGTTCCGTCACCCCTTCCTTTCTTTGTGCATATGATGGCGCAAGGAAGGAGGGGTTTTATTTATGGAAAAACACCTGCGGGCGTTGCATAAATCCCGGGAAGCCCTCCTCAAGCTGCCCAATGTCGTCGGTGTGGGGGTTGGCTTAAAACAGGTGGGCGGGGAAAGTACCGGGGACTATGCCCTGATCATTTTTGTGGGAAAAAAGATACCCCCGGCCGGATTATCCCGGGCACAGCAGGTACCTCACAGAATAGAAGGCCTGAAGACCGATGTGGTGGAAATTGGGCGGGTCCGGTTGCTGGATCTGCGCACCCGGCGGGAGCGTCCGGCCCGGCCGGGCATGAGCATCGGTCATTACAGGGTTACCGCCGGCACCTTTGGGGCGGTGGTGCGGGACCGGGCCAGCGGCGAAAAATTAATTTTAAGCAACAATCATATCCTGGCCAATGCCACCGACGGCCGGGACGGGCGAGCGGCCGTGGGGGATCCCATACTGCAGCCGGCTCCTTACGATGGGGGAAGGGAAGGGGATCGTATTGCCACCCTGCTGCGCTTTGCCCCTCTGCAGCGCAGTGTCCGGGAAACCGATTGCCCGGCGGCCACGGCGGTGATAAGGATGGCCAATATGCTGGTTCATGCCGTCCGTCCCCATTACGACCTGAAAATGGTCAAACGCCAGCGGGCCGGCAATGCCATTGACGCAGCCCTGGCCCGCCCGGTTAGTCCGGATTTGATTGACGATGATATTCTGGAAGTGGGGCGGGTGAACGCGGTGGCCGGGGTGGCCCCCGGACAGGAGATTATGAAAAGCGGTCGCACCAGCGGTCTTAGCCGGGGCAAGGTGATGGCCGTGGGGGTGACCCTGGAGGTGGAAATCATTGATAATGAAAGGGCCTGGTTTGTGGATCAGGTGGTTACGGACATGGCCTCCAGCCCCGGGGACAGCGGTTCCCTGGTTGTGGACGGGCAGAAAAGGGCGGTGGGGCTTTTATTTGCCGGCTCGGACAAATATACCATTTTCAACCGTATGGAAACGGTTCTTTCCCGCCTGGAGGTGGATATAGAAACGGCGCCAGGGGTGTAACGGGCATGAGGGATGATTTTAGCGGGGATCACCGGATAGCGCTGGTGATGCTGGGGGGAAAAATTCCGGCCATCGGGCCCCGGGTGAAGGTTCGCCGGGAGGCCGTGGTCATAGCCCGCCGTTATATGGAAAAAATAGACCGGATGATTGCCGGTTGCCGTTCTTCTTCCTATCATATTCTATTGCTGCGCCAGCATAACGGCCTTTATACCCTGCGCCTGTGTGGTGATGGGATGTGCATGGAAATTCTGCAGGATGTGGATGAACTGCTCCTCTGGCGGTTTCGCAAAGTGCTCCACCGGGGCCTGTTCATCCTCACCGCCTTCTGTCAGGGGGAGAGGGGGCTGGAATGCCTGGCCGTAACCGAGGGGCTGGGGGCGGTTATCTATACCCCCCGGCAGTCATCTGTTTCCTAAAATGTCCCATGTTCCACAGAAAATGAATTTACAGGCAGCAGGAGAGGAGAGCTGGATCTCCTGCTAATTTTTTGCCGGTTTGCGTCGAAATAGGGGTTTTGCCGTAAAGTGGGTTTTTTGCTACATTAAAGACAAGCACCGGCAACTTCATTACAAAAAGGAGTGTGGTTATGGTTAAAAAACTGCTGGTTCCCCTGTTGAGCATATTGTTTTGCGCGGGGCTTTTTCTTTCTCCCGCTCCGGCCCGGAGTGCTCCATGGCGTGTTTCCAGTTATTTAGACAGTGCGGGAGAGCAAAAAGTTCCCGCCGTGGTCTGGCAATTTAAACCGGCTTCCGCCAACCCGGCCGCCGAAGAGAAACAGGTGGTTTCCCTGGTCAACCAGGAAAGGAGCAAGGCCGGCCGGCCGGTATTGCAGGCCGATGACCGTCTTTTTGCCCTGGCCCGGGAAAGGGCCCGGGAGCTGGCGGAAAAGGGGTATAATTCCAGTTCGCTGGCCCAGGTGCTCAAAACGGCCGGAATAGATTATCTATATGCCGGACAGAGTACCGTGCTGGCCCCGTCGGTGGACAGCGCCCTGAAGGCTTTGACCGGGTCCGCCGCTTCCCGGCAGGAGATGCTCAGTGCCAGGTATGAGCGGATTGGCGCCGGTATAGCCCGGCAGGGAAGCCGCCTGTATATAGTGCAAATCACCACCGGCGGCGGGGATGAGGTCCGGTCCCGGCCGGCACCGAATCCGGAACCGCAACCGGTACCGCAGCCGGAGCCGCAGCCGGTGCCGCAACCCGCACCCCAGCCCGTGAGCGGCCTGACGGCGGACGAGCGGCAAATGGTGGACCTGGTCAACCGAGAGCGGGCAAAGAACGGCCTGCCCCCCCTGAAGGTCAACCCGGATCTGGTGAAGGTAGCCCGGCTGAAGGCAGAGGATATGGTGAAAAACAATTATTTCAGCCACACCTCCCCCACCTACGGCAGCCCCTTTGACATGATGCGCCAGTTCGGCATTTCCTACAGCTATGCGGGGGAAAACCTGGCCGGCGCCCCCACGGTGGAATCGGCCCATACCAACCTGATGAATTCACCGGGACACCGGGCGAATATTTTAAACCCCAATTTTACCCGGATAGGAATTGGGGTGGTAGCGGGTAGTCCCTATGGAAAAATATTTGTTCAGGAATTCATCGGCTAGTCCGTAAAAAATACGGCACTAAAGGGAGACCGAACGTTTCCGAACCGGGAAGCCGTGTACGAGGCCCGCAGGTATGATACCGTGAGCAGGGGGTAGTGCCGCAGATAATTGCTGCGGCACTACCCCCTGCCTGCCCGGAACTCGATTTTCCATTAAAATAGGCGTATGACATATGGAATTTATTAACATAAAAAATAGACTCCTCTCAGGAATCACTATGCGCTACTTGTGATGGCCGTCCCGACAGGTGGCATACCGGAAGTGGTTTTGAGCGCCAGCGGACCGCCGACAGATAAAAGGATGACGGACGTTGTTGGAATAATTACCGGTCTGGTCTGGGAGTCCTGTGTTACATTGAGTTCAAGGTAATCGCTGCCCACTGCGATCAGGGTGCCGGTTACTTCCATAATACTGGTGCCGGCCATACCGGCAACATAAACGGTAACCTGTTGATTCATTAGCTTGTGCAACCGGTCCATAAGCCTCCAGGTTATCATTTCCATGGGGTCTCCGTAATAATTCAACTGGGCATCGGGCATATGTTGACCTCCCTGACTGTAGAGTTTTTTGTATTTTATGAAATACAAGGGGTGAGATGTGCATCTCATATAAAAGAAAAGCTGTCAGTGGAACAGCTTTTCTCAATATATATATGGCTGAAACTAAAAGCTTTCCTCCAGCCAGCCGTAATATTTATGGTCGATGGTTGGCAGGGCCCTCTCACACTCGAGATGTACGGTATCAATAACGACTGTATTGGTATTACCTGCGTTGGGTTCAAACGTAAACCGGACCATTACCAAATGGGCGTCTGGACGTTCAGTGGTATTTACATTTAAAGTGAACTGGGTAAAGCGGTTCAGCGGAATACTGCCGCTGCTCCACGTCTGGCTGGCGCCGTCTACCTGTACCCCGGATCTGTCGAAAACCCGTACATCGGCAGTCAGGTTGAATGTGCTCACCGCTCCTGTGGCCGGGGCGAGTTGTTCGGCCCAGAAAGTAAGCTTTTTAATCCGCGTGGCATAAAGGGCCCAGCCTGCCTCCCTTTCCCCCGTGACCGTTTGGTAGACGGCAGATACGGTAGTCGGACTGCCGGCGCCCAGTTCCGCACCCTGGCCGGTCTGGCCGCCGGCCGGGGCCACCGCTCCAGTAGTCCGCCAGAAAAGCGGGGAATTGCCGACCCATTGATCGAAGCCAGGGTCTGCAAGCTGGCAGCGCCTTGCCGGATAGGGGCAGGCCTGCACATAGATCTGCCGGTATTCAATCACCTTGCCGCGTACGATCAGTACCACAAAGCTACGTACACGGGTTCCCCTGATATGCTCCCAGGTAACATCAAATTTCGGCCGGTGAAGGGTAAAAATTACATTGTCCTCATGTAAAACCGGTTGCGGCCTGACCAGATCAATCAATTCAGAGAAGGTTTCTTCTACGCTGAAGTGTTTTACTTCATCGTTTGCGTTCACGTAATAAATGTCTGTTCGGAATGTCCCGGTGAAGAACACCTTTCTGATAATGGTGATCATACCGCCTTCCCGGTAGCGATACCGGAAGTGATGCCGCCAGTCTTCACCGATTACGGGCCACCAGTGAGAAATCCCTTCGCGGATGAATACCGGTTCGATGAAATATTCAGTAACCCGGCCTTCGATGCGTTCGATTCGCTTGGCGAATTCCGGACAATTGTAATCCTTTACAATTTTTGTGGCCAGCTCTTGCGCATCCAGTACCACCGGTACCCTGAGCAATATGCAGCGTACCGGTTGCTCTTCCTGATAATCGTATTCTATTGGCATATGCTGTCATACCTCCTTAACCTTTTTATTCCGGGCAGCCACCGGGAACAATCGGATGAATGATCTATTTCGGGTCCTCCCAGGACACCTCCTTAATGCTAAAAGACTTTATAAATATATATATTGACCTCCGGAAAAAATGTGCAGAAATTATGGCAGGAATATTTTGGAATAGTTAACCCCCGGTGGGGCAAAGCAATCATTTCCGTCATATTCCAATTTTTCCAGACATCTTTTGCCCGGGCTTTTACCAAATTTCCGCACATTTATTCCGGCGACTCATATATATATTATAGAGCACTTTTTATAGAGCACTTTTGAAAGGAGGAAAGAACGATGGTTGGATCTGCCGTGCCGGTCACAGAAAAATTAAGGGTTAACCAGGTGGTTAGTGAGAACACCCATCAGGTTGTTGTGCGCGGTTCCGCTTCCGTACCTGATCCGAAACCGCCTGTGGAAAAAATCCTTTCTACCGATAAAACGGCCAAAATTAAAAAAATCGAACTGGTACCGAATAAAGCCATTGTAGAAGGAACCCTGACCCTGCAAATCGTTTACGTGGCCTTTGAGCCTGCCCAATCCGTTCACAGCATGCACGCGCAGCTGCCCTTTACCACTTTTGTGGATTTGCCCGGCGCCCAGCCCGGCATGGATACGCGGGGAAAAGTTACGGTGGAAGACATCAGCGTTTCCCCCCATCACGGCAACCCGCTTAAACTGGATGTGGCTGCGGTTTTGAGTGTATTTGTCAAGGTAACCGAGATGCGGGACATCGATGTGGTTACCCAGTGCCCGTCCGGGGCCACCTGCGAGACAGAGCGGCTCACCGTATCCAATGTGGTGGCCAGCGAGACCAGGCAGGTCATTGTCAGCGACGATTTCGATGTGCCGCAGGATAAACCGGCGGTGGAAAAAATTCTGGATGTGAATGCTACGGCGGAAATTACCGGCACCCGGTTAATCAAGGACAAGGTGATCGTGGACGGCACCGTTACCGTACAGGTGTTATATGTGGCCGCCCTGCCCGAACAGCCGGTGCACCAGTTACATCGCTCCTTCCGCTTCAGCGATTTTGTAGAGGTGCCGGGGGCGACACCGGATATGGATGTGCGGGTGGACGCAGTGGTGGAAAATGCTGATGTGGAGCCCCTGCAGGCAGTTTGCTGCAATCGTTTGCGCGCCGATGTGGTGCTGAAATTGACTGCTTTTGTCAGTGAACCGCGGGAAATTACTGTGTTGACCAGGGTATCCGGAATTCAGGTGACCATGGTCAAGCTGCGGATAGATCATGTGGTGGGTGAGGGAGCCGTCCAGGTGGTGCTGCGGGATGTTTTTGAAACACCGGACCCGAAACCGGCAGTAGAAAAAATCCTGAGCACCAGCGTGGAAAAAACCCGTGTTACCGAAACCAAGATCATTAGCGATAAGGTGATCATCCGCGGTTATGTCGATGTCCAGGTGGTTTATGTGGCTGCAGGTTCGGATCAGCCCGTGCACGCCATGCACCGCCGGGTACATTTTCGTACCTTTGTGGAAATTAAGGGCGTCCAGAGCGGCATGGATGTGGAAGTAAGGCCGGTGGTGGAATTTATGACCGCCAGTGCCGAAGGATGCGAGGTTACACTGGAACTGGTGCTCAAGGTGACGGTTAAGGTCAGCCAGTCCCTGCAGCGTGAAGTGGCGATCTCCGTGACGCCTGCTCCGACGCCCACACCCATCTGTCCACCCGGTCAGACGATCAGCTATACGGTGCAGGCAGGAGATACGTTCTGGTCCATTGCGCAAAAATATAATACAGATGTGAATGCGATAATTAATGCCAATCCGGGCAAGACCCCGGAAAATCTACTCCCGGGTGATGTGATTAGCGTGCCGTGTGTGGCTAAAGGATAACATAATATAAGGATAACATAATAAAGAGGTGAAACCGGCCAGCTCGAAATCGGCCACCGGTATTAAATCAAGCAGGTATGGGGTCCGGCCGGCGGCCACTATTGACATCTGTCTAGAAAGAGCTGTTCAGCGAACAGCTTTTCTTTTTTATGACTCTCACTATACTTACCGGGGAGGGAGCGGTTTGTTTATCAACTTGGGTAAGTTGATGCAGCAACTGGAAGAATTGCAGCAGGAGGCATTAAAAATCAGTGTGGATATTAAAAAATACGACGGTACCATACACCTGGTTATGAACGGACTGCAGCAGGTTCAGGAAATAAAATTCGGCCAGGGCGCGGAGGCGCTCTGGCGCCAGGGACAGCTGGCGGCAGCAATTAAGGAAGCTTTTAACGAGGGCGTGCTGGAATCCCGTCGCCTGCTCAAGGATGAAGTTAGCCGCCGGACGGGGATTAACCTGCCCCATATCCCGGGGCTGTTTTAACATGAAAATCTTCTTTAGCAACATTTTCATTTGTAAATTGTTTTCAAAGGTTAAGTTCAAAAAATCATGGTCGTTAGGAGGGGGTCCGTTTGGAAGACAAGGGACAAACCCAGGGATTGGAGGGTACCCTGTTTCATTTGCTGGAACATGGCGGTCGGGGTGGCGACCCCATGATATTGCTCAGCCTGGTCAATTTAATGGGGTTGATTAATCTGATCGGCCACCGGATGGGGGTGGATATGGGATCTCTGGTCACGGGGGTTTCCGGTGAAAAGGAGAGCGGGAAGGGTTTCCCGTCCCGTCCCGTTCCCAGGGAGATTCCCCCTCCCCTGGCGGGATTGCTGGGCAGCCTGCTCGGTGCCCCGGGGGCAACCGGCGGCACTGCGGGCCCTCCTCCGGTGGGATCGCCACCCGGACCGGAAGGGAAAAAAGGTTAAAAAAGGGGTTCCAGGCGAACCCCTTTTTTCTTAAATGGCCGGTTTTTCCGGCAGTTTGACGTCCGGGAAATGTACTTCCGCCGGCGGCGCCGGATCGACCTTTGGCGGGGCCGGGGGTGGCCACGGGGTGGTATAATCAGGGCTACCGGCCCCTCCAGAGGCTGCCATTTGCATCATGGTGGCATGGAGTGCATCCAGACCCGTGCGCATGGTTTGTAATGCGTTCTGGGTGGCTTCAAGAAAGGAAACCAGCTGGCTCAACCGGCTCTCCATGTCGGGACGAGAGGATAGCAGCAACAGCAGCGGGATCATGGCCGGGTTATACGGTCCTCCCTGGGGCTCAGACACCTTTTAAACCTCCCTTCACAAACCTTATAATCCATATTTATGTGGTAGAGGGATAATATGTTACAGCGGGGTATTGCCGTCTAAACCGGTGCCTTTTTCCCGCCGGCTGCATGGGTTTTTCCGTGGATTAGTCGGGAGGCTGTATGCTGGCATGCAGGGTTCGCATTCCGCTGCGGAAAGTGCGTACTGATTGCCGTGTGGTCTGCAGCAGCGAGTTCAGCATGGATAGTTTTTCCTCCACATTGGGCTGGCTGGAGAGAACAAGCAGGATAAAGATTAAAAAAAGGGTAAAGGGGTTGTAGGGCTGAAGCACCTCGTCATCGGCCACTTTCATTCCTCCTTTCCGGCAAGCCTTTTTCTAAGTTATACTACGTGATGGGGGACTTTCCGGTGACAGCAACTTTTGCCCGGCCGGTGAATATACATAGCGGTAGACGAAAGGAGGGGGTTTATGTGGCGGGGGACGAGATTAAAGGACACCACCTGGAGCAGGTGCTCTTTTCTTTGCTGGATTACCAGTCCCGTCAGGGCGCGGATAACAGTGATACCATGCTCATGCTTGGTCTTTTAAACCTGCTGGGCATTGTCAGTCTGATGAATAAACAGGCCGGCACCGGCGGGGTGTCCCAGGCCGGGGCCGGGGGTATGAATCCCATGCTGCAAACCCTGCTGCAGATGATGATGGCGGGAGGGGGACAGCCGCCGGCGGAAGGTACCGGTCCCGGATTTCCCATGAATCCGGCCCTTTTGATGAGTTTAATGAACCAAAAACCCGGCCAGGGGCCCGATCCGGCCCTGCTGCTCACCCTGCTCGGCAGTATGATGGGGCCGAAGCCCTCCGGCCCGCCTCCCCGCCCTCCGGCGCCGCCGCCCGGAAAACAGGAAGTGCCGGTGGTGCCGGTACCCGTGCGTCCCGGTAGCGAACAAAAACAGACCCCTTTCCCCAGGCCGGTCACCAAATGGGGTGCCCGGTTGGAGAGTGAAAAGAAGGCCTGATGTTAAAGATTTGTTTGCTGACTTTCGCGGCCGTCCCTTTTTGGGGACGGCCGCACATATTTTTAACCGGAATGAAGATAATTAACAGCAAGAAGACCACCCGGTTAAGGAGGTTTTACCAGTGGCTGGTTCTATGACCACTACTTTTCGGGTTGGCGGTTTGCAGGACGATCAGGGAAGAAAAGAAATCGAACACAACCTGATCCAGATCGACGGGGTGGAGGAGGTGCGCGTTTCCCTGGAAGATGGTACGGTGGACGTGCGGTACGATCCGGAGGTAATCCGCCGGGAATATCTGGAGCGCACTTTGAATTCCCTGGGTTATTCCCCCTATGTTCGTTAGGTGTGTCAGTGTGTCAGGGGACTGTGTCAGGGGACGGTTCTCTGACACGTTTTTTCCCTGCAGTGCCAGGGGACGGTTAACACAGGGTTCCTGCAGAGAAATCATTTTTACTTTTTTTAAGGAGTTGCCCATGGGAACGTTCGTTTTCTTCATAAAGCATGAAAATCTATTTTTTGAGGAGGCGGTCCTTTGAGTGTCCGGTTGCTGGCCCTGGTCATCGCCGCCCTGTCCGGTGTAATCATGGCCGTACAGGGGTCTCTGGACGCCGCCCTGGGTAAAATCATCGGCCTTTTAGAAACCACCTTTGTGGTGCACCTGGTGGGCCTGGTGGTGGTGGCTGTGCTCCTTTTCGGCCTGCGCCTGGGGGACGGCCAGCTGGCCAACTACGCCCAGGCCCCCTGGTACTATTACCTGGGGGGTGTGCTGGGGGTTTTGATTATCTACGGGGTGGTGCGCAGCATACCAAAGGTGGGCGTGGCCCCGGCCACCACCGCCATTATCGTCGGGCAGGTGCTCACCGCCAGTCTCATCGACCACCTGGGCCTCTTCGGTCTGGAGAAGCTCCCCTTCACCTGGTACCGCCTGCTGGGCACCCTGCTCATGGCCGGCGGCGCCTGGATGCTGTTGAAGAAGTGAGTTAAGGACCGGCCGGTATCTGACTTCATTTGCAACTGGTCGGGGTTAAAGGAACAGGTTCAGCCAGACCACCAGGAGCGTCCCACCGAGCAAACCCAGGCGGGCCAGGGGAGGGTGCAGGCGGTGGGACTCGGGCCAGAGCTGGGCGGCCACAATATAGCCCATGGCCCCGGCGGCCATGGCCAGCAGGGAAGGGAGAAAAACCGGCGAGGCCTGGAGCAGCAGCATGCCCAGCCAGCAGCCGAAGGGGGTGACCAGGCTGACCAGGCCGTTTAAGGCCAGCACCTGTCCCGGCGCGAGCCCCCCGGCCGACAGGGGGGCGGCGGTGGCCATGCCTTCGGGGATGTTGTGCAGGGCGATGGCCAGGGCCAGCAGGGGGCCCAGCCGGGACGGCTCGCCAAAGCCGGCGGCGATGGCCAGCCCCTCGGGCAGGTCGTGCAGGGCAATGCCGGCGGCAATGAGGTAGCCCATTTTCAAATAACGGTAGCCCACCCCGGGGACGGGTTGGTCCTTATTTAAGCAAAGATCCAGGGCAGCCATGAACAAGAGGCCGGCGGCAAACCCCGGCAGTGCCCGGGACAATCCCCCGGCGTTTAAAGATGCGGGGAGCAGGTCCAGCACCACCACCGCCAGCATCACTCCCGCCGCCAGCCCCAGGAAAAAGGCAAAGGACCGCCGCCCCGGGCGGCCCCAGACCAGTACCAGCACAGCCCCCAGGCAGGTGCTCAAGCCGGCCAGCAGGGCCATGAAAAGAATACCACCCAAAATATTCACCTGCCGGAAATGCAACTGGTAAATTATATTAATTCCGGCAGGTGATTAGCACTTTATGGAAGACAGGTTCTCCGGGACAAAAACGCCCGCTGTCAGAAAACCGGCGTATTCAGGGGCGCTAAGAAAGGGGCTCCGCGTTGCTGTCTTATAGCTGTAATATTGTCTCAGGATTTATTGGTTTATCTGAACCAATCGTGTAACGCGAACCTTGCGCACTAGAGGACTAAGTGTTAAGCAAATCTTTTTTGGGCCGATTAGTGCGATGCCGCAACAGGTGGTGCTGGGAAAGCAGGGGGAGATGGGCCTGGTCTATGACGGGGGGTACGGTGGTAACACGATCCGCCCTTACTTCATCCTGTACCGCTTAGAGGACGGCAGGTACAGGGAGATCTGGCGCTCTCCTGACTGCGCCCCCTGGCGCGACCAGGATGCCCGGATCACCTTCCCCGACGGCACCCCGGACAAGATCGTCATCGAGGGCTCGGGCTGGCTTTCGGCCTGTGTGCTGGATAATATCTTCGAGGAACCCCACGCCGGACCGCACGGGTGCTAAGCTACACCTGGGAACGCCGGGGAGATAACTACGTGGTTACGGCCTGGGACCAGCCCAGTGATACCCCGTACAATGCCCTGTGAACTTCATGTACGGCCTGATCGTTGGGGATGAGGAGGGCGCCCTGCGTTTTGCGGAGGGACGGGTGGTCCTCGTCCAGGCCCGGGCCTGCGGTTTTAAGCCGACCCCGGACAGCGTGGGGGGGGTAGCCGCGCCCACCAGGGCTGGGCGGTTGAGAGGTCCGACCCTCAGGATTGCTGGTACAAGCCGGACCCGTCCCGGCCCTGTGCCATCACGGTGAGGCAGGGGAATATAATGAACTGGTCCCGCGCCCGTCTTTTCGGGGGGCCGGAAAGCCGATCGCAAAGGTGGCTGGTCACCCTGGCCAGCGTTGACGGGCACTGGAAGGTGAGGAGTATCACCAGTGAGTAGCCGGCCGTGGCAAACCAGCAAATAGAGGACGGGCGGGGAAAAATCAGCTGGCCGCAAAACCCCTAAAATGTTATAATTAACTTAAAAACGGAGAACGAAACATGGCCCAGGAATTCGATCTTGTTATTAAGGCGCTGGTCGAACGATACCCGACTCACTTCGTTCAGTTAGTGCGCGGCATACCTGTTGATAAGGTGGATCGCCTGGAAAAAGAAACGGTAGCCGTCAAGCGGGATTCGGACATTCTTTTTAGGATCAGCGAGAACGGCTACGAATACATAATGATCCTGGAAGCCCAGACGCGCATCGACCGGGAGATGCCCCGGCGGCTGCTGGAATACACCGCCATGCAGCACCGGGAATATAATAAACCTGTTTACCCGGTGGTGCTCAACCTGACCGGCCGGCCGCAGGAAGACAGTTATGGTTTCGACTGCCTGGATCTCACCGTGGTGTCGTTCAGTTACCGGTTAATCAACCTGGCGGACCTGCCCGGGGAAGATGTTTTAAAGCACGGCCCGGTGGGAATTATTCCTTTGGTGCCGTTAATGCGCCACCGTCTGACGGATGAGGAAGTGCTTGTTCAATGCGCCAGGCGCATAGAAGAAGTGCCTGTCCAGTGGCAACCGGACCTGTATCTTGGCCTGGCGCTGTTTTCATCGCTTTGCTTCGCCAGGGAGATTATCTTGAAAGTAATTGAGGTGAGCAAAATGGAAGCATCTCCGCTGTTTGACGGTATTCGGGAGAAATGGATTGACCAGGGGGAACAGCGAGGTCTGCAAAAAGGTTTGCGGGAAGATCGTGTGGAAGCTATTCTGGAAGCCCTGGAAGAAAACACAGGCATTTACCCTGATCACTTAGCGGAAAAGTTACGGTCAATTCAGGACATGGGTGTTCTTAAAACGCTTTTCCGCCGTGCCGTAAAGGCAAAGAGTTTAGAAGAATTCATGTCTGCACTCGACGGCGAGGAAGGACAGACAAATTAGAGCGCTTCGAGGCAAATCAACCCAGGGCTGAAAGCTCATGGGGTTTCACGCAGGACCACGTCAAAGTCGCCGCTGGCATCTATAGCCCACCGCCAGCATCACTCCCGCCGCCAGCCCCAGGAAAAAGGCAAAGGACCGCCGCCCCGGGCGGCCCCAGACCAGTACCAGCACAGCCCCCAGGCAGGTGCTCAAGCCGGCCAGCAGGGCCATGAAAAGAATACCACCCAAAATATTCACCTGCCGGAAATGCAACTGGTAAATTATATTAATTCCGGCAGGTGATTAGCACTTTATGGAAGACAGGTTCTCCGGGACAAAAACGCCCGCTGTCAGAAAACCGGCGTATTCAGGGGCGCTAAGAAAGGGGCTCCGCGTTGCTGTCTTATAGCTGCTAAGGTTAAAGCCAAAGTTTTGTTTTCTGTTTTTCGACAGTATGTTTCTACAGCGAGAGAAAATGGTTATCGCTCAACGGCAGGTGGATAAAAAAAGCAACGAAATCACCGCTTTTAAGCCGCTGCTGGAGCCACTGAATCTGGAAGGCAATCTACAGGCGCCGGAACCGGACTCTAAGCCTCCTGGCCATAGAGCGTAGCCCGAAGCTCCCGGAGTTCCTTCAGCATGGCCGGTGTCATTCCAAGGGGTGCCGGGCACCCCTTGACATATGCGTACACCTGACCAGGCTGGAAGAGACAGGCTACGTCTGCGCCCGTAAAGAATTCGTCCGCAAATAGCCAGGTCGGACCAGTTAGATCCTGCCCTTTCTGCAGTACAATTCCCCGGCGGAATATCTCAAACTCGCCTTTTCCCTGGTTAACCACCATGGTATAATCAAATCAAAACGAAAGGAATTGAGGTTTTTGCCGGCTCATAAGGTTATCGACCGCAGCCTGAAAATCCTGGCGAAACAGTATCCACAGGCCTTTCTTAAACTGGCGCTGGGGTCAGTAGAAAACATAACTTATGAAACCATTGAAAACCCGGAGATCAACCTGCCGGAAAAAAGACTGGACTTTGTCTATGGCCTGCAGGACGAAGAAAACGAATATATCCTGCATTTGGATTTTCAACTGCGTCATGAAACAGATCTACCTTTAAGGATGCATATCTATAACGCACTATTAACGGCGAGCAACGGGAAACCGGTTATCTCCAAAGTAATCTATTTAGAACGAAGGGAGTATAGAAATTTACCCCGGGAATATGTGGTCAGCTACCAGGGAAAAAGAGAAAATGTTTTCAGTTACGAAGCAATTAAGCTCTGGGATTACATAGAAGAAATAGTCGCGGGGGAATTAAAAGAACTGGCACCCCTATTAATCCTCTTAACCCGGGAGAAAAGCGTAGAGGTTCTGGCTAAAACCAGGGAACTGATCCTCTCCGGTGAAAACGAAAAATACAAAGCGGATGCCCTTTCTTTGGCGATCACTTTAGCAGCGAGGTATTTTTCTAAAGATTTTTTACTGGGGTTTTTTAAGGAGGAAACGAAAATGCTAAGAGAAGCAAGCATTGTCCAGGACTGGATTAAAGAAGGCATGGAAAAAGGCATGGAAAAAGGCATGGAAAAAGGCATGGAAAAGGGAGAAATCAAGGCCCTGCAGGAAGCCATTCTGGATATCCTGGAAGAGCGTTTTGGCATGTCCAAGAAAAATATAGGTAAAAAAATAAAGGCTATTGATGACCCCGTTTTCTTAAAATCCTTGCACAGAAAAACCGTCAAAGTGGCCTCTTTAGAGGAGTTTGCCAAACTTATGGAAGAGGCGTTCCAGTAAGTAAAATGAGTTACGTTTCAAGGGGTTGACATATTGCAAATAATTGCTGCTCCCTTTTTACATGTTCCTGGTGAATCCTTGAGGTTATTAACTGGACCACCCTTCCGGGCGGCACACGTAAGATACGCCGGGCAGCTTTCAGGGTAACCACCTTCGGCCGCAGGCGGAATATTTTTCAGGAAGCCTGCGGCCTCTGGTGAATTTACTTGAAAACCGTTTTCACTTAGCGTTTGTTTGGCTTTTGTGCCTATTTTATCGACGATGATCAGTTTTACTCCTGATTTCTGAAAAAGTTCAATCACTTGTTTGCGGTTGCTCTGGCTGGGATTGACGGAGAAAAAACTTTTTTTCATTGCTGTGCCTTCTATCTCAAGGATGAGAAATGTTTTGGCCCGTTCGAAATATTTATCGACGAGGCCCATTTTTACTGGCAAAGCCACCTTCATTCTGACCCCCCCTTTGATAAAGACTCTCATTATCATATTGTTGTATGGGCACCCCCGATATGATCGTTGAGATTACTTCATCGTTTTCGGCGAGGAAGGACAGGTTGGAAAAGTTTTATAAATACGAGAGAGCCGGTGTGAAAGAATACTGGATCGTGGAGCCGGAAGAAAAGCTGGTCAGTGTATTTGTACAGGGCGACAATAATAAATACGGCAGGCCGGAAATATACACAGAAAGCGATGAAATAAAGGTGAGTATATTTCCAGACTTTGTAATAAGTCTGAAGGATGTTTTTTGATCTTATAGAATAGAGGAGCCGTCCCGCCGGACGGCTTTCATTTTCACCCTCTCTACCCTGCGATACGGGTAAAAGTAACGGGCACATCACGCAGGCCCATATGCACCCGATCCACCGTGACGAAACGACCCCTTTTAAGGCAGGACGATCACCTGCCCGGGGTAAAGTTCATCGGGATCCGCCAGCCCGTTCAGCTCCACCAGGGTGCTTAAGGGCACGCCGAAGCGGCGGGCCAGCTGCCACAGGGTATCCCCCGGCTGCACCACATAGCTGCTGCCGGCGGACTGGCTGGCGGCGGGGGTGTTTTCCGCCCGCACGATGCGCACCGCCGTGCCGATCTGCACCCGGGGGAAAAGTTCCTCCACATGGTGGTTGTGCATGCGGATGCAGCCGTTGGATACGGCCCGGCCGATGGAATCCGGGTTGTTGGTGCCGTGGATACCATAGTTGCCGCCCGGGATGTCCAGGCCCATCCAGCGGCTGCCCAGTACGCCGCCGGGATTGAGCATTTTATACACCACGTGGTAGTTCCCGGTGGGTGTCGGCGTGGAAGGCTTGCCCACGGCCACCGGGTAGGTGCGTACCAGGCTATCCCCCTGAAAATGGTGCAGCCGCCGCCGGTCCGTCTCCACCAGCAGGTGGGTCCCGGTAGTAAGTGTTTCCCCAGACATTCTGGTAACTCACCCCTCGCCAGCAGGACTTTGTTTTTCAGCATCATCATATGAGGCGGGAAGCCATTTTGACTGCGGAAGTGCCGGATTTATCCAGATATTAACCGGGGACAGGTATCTTATCATATGTTATAATTAATTACTTGAATACTACAGAAAGGGGAAGGAGGGCCCGGTTTTGAGTATGGCCACAGCCGGGGAAAGGCAAAAGCATCTGAGCAGCCTGGAGCTCAAGAAGTTGGTGGTGGAGCGGCTTGCGCGGCGCGGTGTGTCCCTGGAAGACATGGCCGCCCTGGTTTATTTCGTGCAGAAAAAATATATAGACCGGCTGACAATGGAGGATTGCCGGAGTAGTGTGGAGCATGTCCTGGAAAAGCGGGAAGTCCAGAATGCCATTCTTACCGGGCTTTCCCTGGATGAAATGGCAGAGAGGGGGTTCCTGGAAGAACCCCTGTCCTCCATGGTACGCAGCGACGACGGCCTGTACGGCATTGACGAGGTGCTGGCCCTGAGCATTGTCAATGTCTATGGTTCCATTGGTTTGACCAACTTCGGCTATCTGGATAAAATGAAACCGGGGATTATCGGCCAGGTCAACGATAGGAAGGGTAAAAAAGTGAACACCTTCCTGGATGATCTCCTGGCCGCCGTGGTGGCGGCGGCCGCAGCCCGTCTGGCCCACCGGGACCGGGACGGCTGCCTGCTTTTGGATGACGGCGCCGCGGCCTGCTCTCTGGACTAAAGGGCCGGCCCGTTCACACCGGTAATTGCCCGGGTCTCTTCACAGGGCCGTTTTCTAGAAATGGTGTCGATTAGTACCAGGTAAGGGGGATACCCTGTTGTTGCAAGTGCAGGCCCGTGCCAAGATCAACCTCACCCTGGATATCACCGGTCTTTTGCCCGACGGCTATCATGAGCTGGAAACGGTAATGCAAAGCATTGCTCTGGCCGACCGGCTGGTTTTTGCGCCCCTGCCCGGCGGCATTGAGCTGGAAACCGGGGCCTCTGGTGTACCCGCCGGCCCGGAAAACCTGGTCTGGCGGGCGGCGGAGCTTTTGCGTAAGCAGACCGGCTGCCGCCGGGGGGTGCGTATTCATCTTTTTAAGAACATTCCGGTGGCCGCCGGCCTGGGGGGCGGTTCGGCCGATGCGGCCGCCACCCTGCTGGCGTTAAACCGCCTGTGGTCACTGGACCTCTCCCGGGAAGAGCTGGCCCGGCTGGCCCTGCAGCTGGGGGCCGACGTGCCTTTCTGCCTGGCTGGCGGCACGGCCCTGGCCCGGGGAAAGGGGGAACTGCTCACTCCGCTGCCTCCCCTGCCCCCCTGGGGCGTGGTGCTGGTTACCCCCGACGTGGCCGTATCCACCGCCCGCATTTACAAAGAATACGACCGCCTGCTCCCGGTGGGGCGTCCGGATACGCAGGCCATGCTGCGGGCCGTGGACCGGCGGGACCTGGCCGCCGTGTGTGCCTCCCTGGGTAATGTGCTGGAACCGGTCACGGCTTCCCTGGTGCCGGAAGTGCGGCGGGTTAAAGGGGCTTTGCAGGAAGCCGGTGCGGCAGGGGTGGAGATGAGCGGCAGCGGTCCCACCGTTTTCGGCCTCTGCTCCGGTGAGGAAGAGGCCCGCCGGGTGGCCGGGCGGCTGGACCCCCGGCTGGGGCGCATTATTTGTACCCGCCTGTGCGCCGGTGCAATCCACTTGCAGTAATTACCTGTTCCGGATAAAATAGAAGTGTTTATGACTGATGAAAGAGGTGGCGGCCATGGAGGAGCCGAGACTGATTCCCATCAAGCTGGATAATTATAAGCCCTTGAGGGAGATGGTTTTTGAATCCCTCAGGGAAGCCATCATCCAGGGCCGTCTGAAACCCGGCGAACGCCTGATGGAAGTGCAGCTGGCCGAGGAAATGGGTGTGAGCCGCACGCCGGTGCGGGAGGCCATCCGCAAGCTGGAACTGGAAGGCTTTGTGGTAATGGTGCCCCGCAAGGGAGCCTATGTGGCCGGCATTTCTGTGAAGGATATCGTGGATGTCTTTGAGGTGCGGGCGGCCATGGAAGGACTGGCGGCCGGGCTGGCGGCGGAGCGCATTACCGACGAGGAACTGGATGAACTGGAAAGGGCGTTATTAAAGACAACTGAAGTGAGTGGTAAGAGTATCGATGCTCTGGTGGAAAGTGATACCAAATTTCACGAGATTATTTACCGGGCCAGCCGGAACGAAAGGCTGGTACAGATCATCAGCAACCTGTCGGACCAGATACAGCGTTTCCGGACCACTTCCCTGTCCCAGCCCGGCCGGACCAGGCTGGCCCTGGAGGAACACAAGCATATTGTGGAGGCCATCAGCGACCGCAATGTGGAACTGGCCCAGGCCCTGGCCCGGGAGCATATTGAAAATGCCGAACAGAGCCTGTTGAATGCCCTGGGGGAGGCTAGGAAATAATGGTGGATGCGGTGGTGCTGGCCGGCAGTCCCAACAACGGGCCCTTAAAGGAATGCAGCCCGGTGCCCTATGAGGCGCTGATCCCCATCGGTGACAAATCCATGGTCCGTTATGTGGTGGATGCGCTGACCCAGAGCCGGAGCATTGCACGCATTGCCGTGGTGGGTCCCCGGGAAGAACTGAGTGTGGATTTGCAGGGAACCGGGGCGCTGGTGGTGCCCGCGGGGGGTAGTCTTCTGGAAAATGTGCAGGGGGGGATGGAGGCGTTATCCGGCGCCCGCCGGGTGCTGCTGGTCAGCTCGGACATTCCTCTGATCACTCCCGGGGCCATTGAGGATTTTCTGGAACAGTGCCGGGATCAGCGGGCCGATCTCTACTACCCCATTGTCCCCCGGGAGGCGGTGGAAAGCCGCTTTAAAAGCGGCGTGCAGCGCACCTACGTGAGCTTGAAGGAAGGGGTTTTTACCGGGGGAAACATTTTTCTGCTCAATCCGGAGGTGGTTTCCCGCTGCCTGCCCCTGGGGCAGCAGCTGGTGGACGCCCGCAAGAGCCCCCTGCGCCTGTGCCGGCTGGTGGGGCTGGGTTTTCTTTTGCGTTTTCTTCTTCACCGGGTTACCCTGAAGGAAGCCGAGGCCCGGGTATCCCGCCTCCTGGGCGTGCAGGGCTGTGTGGTGATCAGCCGCTACCCGGAAGTGGGTGTGGATGTGGATAAACCGGTGGACCTGGCCCTGGTGACCCGGGCGCTGCAGTCGGCCTGTTGACGGTGATGCGGGAGGCCGGTTGGGGGCAGGCCCCTTTGGGGATGATTTCCCATTGGTTTTGTTGGTGTTATAGCTATCCTCACGGGCGATTATAAATCTAAACCAGGTACGCCCAATGGTAGTAAATTTCACGGTAATGGCCGGTGGCCGGGTAAAGGGGAGGGCGAAATCCTGTGACTGTTCCACTCAATCTGGAAATGATCAAGCAGGCCCGGGAACACTTCAGGGGGGTAATTCACCCCACGCCCCTGGACCGTTCCGCCACCTTTTCCCTGCTCACCGGTACGGATCTTTACTTTAAGCTGGAGAATTTACAGAAGACCGGTTCATTTAAAATTCGCGGTGCTTATAACAAAATAATGTCCCTGGGTGAAGAGGAGCGCCGGCGGGGGGTGATTGCCGCGTCGGCGGGCAACCATGCCCAGGGGGTGGCCTATGCCGCCTCCCGGGCGGGTATTAAATCGGTGGTGGTGATGCCCGAAGGGGCGCCCATTTCCAAGGTGATGGCCACCCGGGGTTATGGGGCGGAGGTAATTCTTTTCGGTAGCGGCTACGACGAGGCCTACGAGCGGGCGCGGGAAATCCGGGAGCAGACCGGGGCCACCCTGGTACACGCCTTTGATGATCCCCTGGTGGCCGCCGGGCAGGGAACCGTCGGCCTGGAACTGCTGGACGAACTGCCGGATCTGGATGCGGTGGTGGTGCCCGTGGGCGGGGGCGGCCTGCTTGCGGGCATCGCCGTGGCCGTCAAGTCGGTGCATCCCCGGGTGCGGGTGATTGGCGTTCAGTCGGCCGGGGCGCCGGCGGTTTATCTTTCCTATAAAGGGGGTCAAAGGCAGGAACTGGCGGCCGCGGCCACCATTGCCGACGGCATCAGTGTGCGCCGGCCCGGGGAGTTTGTTCTGGAAATGATCCACCGGTATGTGGATGATGTGGTTCTGGTGGATGATGAAGAAATTGCCCGGGCCATTTTAATGCTCCTGGAGCGCTCCAAAATAGTGGTGGAAGGGGCCGGCGCGGCGGGGCTGGCGGCGCTGTTGCACGGCAGGCTATCCCTGACCGGTCTCAAGGTGGCCGTGGTTTTAAGCGGCGGAAATATTGATGTCAATATTTTATCCATGATTATCGAGCGGGGTCTGGTCAAGTCGGGCCGCCGCCTGCGGCTGCGCACCGTGGTTACCGACCAGCCCGGCAGCCTGCAGCGTTTGCTGGCCCTGCTGGCTGCCGCCGGGGTAAACGTTATTTCCGTCCATCACGACCGGATTAAACCCCAGGTGCCCTTGAAACAGGCGGAGGTGGAGCTGTTTCTGGAAACCCGGGATCCGGCCCATGTGGAAGCCGTGCTTTCCACCCTGGGTAGGGAAGGATATACCGTAGAGAGGGTTTAAGACAGGCGGAATATTTTCTAACTGAAATGGAAATTTGCAGGAATTTTTTATTTTGTGGAGAAAATATGTGGTAAGGGATGGCAGACAGGTTAAGGGAAGGTGGTGAGGGAGTGGTTGTTACCGACGTGCGGGTGCGTAAAGTTCTCCCCGAGGGCAGGATGAAGGCCATTGTTTCAGTTACCCTGGATGACATGTTTGTTATTCATGACGTTAAAGTGGTGGAGGGTAACAACGGCCTGTTTGTTGCCATGCCCAGCCGTAAGACCCCCGACGGGGAATTCCGGGACATTGCGCATCCCATTAATGCTACAGCCAGGGAGATTATTCAAAGTGCGGTGCTGCAGGCTTACGCCCAGGCTATTTAATGCTCCCTGCCCAAAAGGTGTATTGTTTTGTTGGTGTGTTGTTTGTGTGTGGAAGAGCGTTATGCTCTCTTTTTATGTGAAAAATCTAATAATGATTTTTTCAAGAGGATATTGGCGATTTTTGTTGAATAAGTCTTGTGTAATGGATAAAACGGCGGGGCTGCCGGAGGCAGCCCCTTGCCGTGATCTGCCCGGGTAACTGTTTTTAAATATTTCCCACAGAACAGTTGTTCCCTCGATAAGAAAAAAGTCGTTATGGCTGGTTTAGTGTGCCCGGCACTCACAGATGTTCGGATGTTGCTAAAGGAAAATGTACGGATTAACGCAATTCACTTCGAAATTATCTTATTCCGGTGAGTGCCGGGCTGCTTAATCCGGCGGCTGAGATCTGACGACCGACGACTATTTAAGGAGGACGACCATGTCACTGGCGGCCGTGATTCTGGCGGCGGGCAAGGGCACCAGGATGAAATCCGGGCTGCCCAAGGTAATGCACAGGGTTTGCGGCCGGCCCATGATCCAGTATGTGCTGGAGGCGGTGCGGGGGGCCGGGGCAACGAAAATAGTGGTGGTGGCCGGCTTCGGCGGCGATCTGGTGGCCCGTACCGTCGGTGACCGGGCGGAAGTGGTGTACCAGCAGGAACAGCTGGGCACGGCCCACGCCCTGTTACAGGCCGCCCCTTTGCTGGGGGATTTTCCGGGCCACATCCTGGTTGTTTGCGGGGATACTCCGTTGATTACGGCCGCCACCCTGTCCCGGCTGGTGGACGCCCACCGGGAAGGGGCGGCCCGGGCCACGCTGCTCACCGCCTGCCTGGACGATCCCACCGGTTACGGCCGGGTGATCCGGGATGGGGCGGGCCGGGTGAGCAGAATAGTGGAACAGCGGGATGCTTCCCCGGACCAGCTGGCCGTAAAGGAAGTAAACACCGGCATTTATTGTTTTGCCGCTGCCGGTCTTTTTGACGCCCTGGCCGCTCTTTCTCCGGAAAACGCCCAGGGGGAATACTACCTGACGGATATCATCGAGCACTACGTCCACCAAAACCGTCCGGTGGCCGCAGTGGCGGTGGACGATCCCGTGGAGATTCTGGGCATCAATGACCGCTGCCAGCTGGCGCGGGTGGAGGGTGTCTTACGCCGGAAAGTGGTGGAGGAGTTGATGCTTTCCGGGGTAACGGTGATGGATCCCTCCTCTACCTTTATTGACCGCGGTGTGCGCATCGGCCGCGACACCGTTGTTTACCCTTTTACCATAATTGAAGGCAGCACAGTCATCGGCACCAATTGTATCATTGGTCCGGGCAGCCGGCTGGTGGACGCCACGGTGGGGGACGGGGTAATCATCGAGCAATCGGTGGTCCGGGAGAGTAAAATTGGAGATAATTGTAGTATCGGTCCCTATGCCTATATTCGCCCCGGTTGCATCCTGGAAGGGGAAGTGAAGGTGGGAGACTTTGTGGAATTGAAAAAAACGACGGTGGGCAGGGGCAGCAAGGTGCCTCACCTGAGCTATGTGGGTGATGCCACCGTGGGGTCCGGGGTGAATGTGGGGGCCGGGACCATTACCTGCAATTACGACGGAAAGAATAAATGGCCCACTATCATCGGTGACGGGGCCTTTATCGGCAGCAACACCAACCTGGTGGCCCCGGTGACGGTGGGGGAGAAGGCCTATATCGGGGCCGGTTCCACCATTACAAAGGATGTGCCGCCCGGTGCCCTGGGCGTGGCCCGGGGGCGCCAGAAAAATATCGAAAACTGGTCCCGGCGCCGGGAAAGGATGAAAGATGCCCGGCCGGAAACCTGAATTAACACAGGTTTTCCTCTGGTGGCGGTGGGGACGGCCCACCAATCGTCCGCCCTGCCGGCAAAAGGTCGGACCTTCCCGGTACGGTTCGGCCGGGCTACCTGGTTTTTTGAAATCGGTGATGGAGGTAGGATGATGTCATCCCGCAAGGAACTGAAAATTTTTACCGGTAACGCCAACCCGGAGCTGGCCACGGAAATTGCCCAGTATTTGGGGGTTAGCGTGGGGGCAGCCAAGGTAACCCGGTTTTCAGACGGCGAGATCCAGGTAAAGATAAACGAAAGCGTACGGGGAGCCGATGTTTTTATTGTCCAGCCCACCTGCCAGCCGGTAAACGAGAACCTGATGGAACTGCTGGTGATGGTGGACGCGGTGAGGCGGGCTTCCGCCCGGCGCATTACCGCGGTGCTGCCCTATTACGGTTATGCCCGGCAGGACCGCAAAACCCGGGCCAGGGATCCCATCACGGCCAAACTGGTGGCCAACCTCATCACTGCCAGCGGTGCCCGGCGGGTGATCACCATGGACCTGCACGCCGGACAGATCCAGGGGTTCTTTGACATTCCCGTGGATCACCTGCCCGGTGTGCCCATTCTGGCCCAGTATTTCATCCAGCAGAAGTTAAAGGATGTGGTGGTGGTGTCACCCGACCTGGGCGGGGTAACCCGGGCCAGGGACCTGGCCGAACGCATCGGCGCGCCCATCGCCATCATCGACAAGCGCCGGCCCGAGCCCAATGTGGCCGAGATCATGAACATTGTGGGGGATATCGAGGGTAAGCGGGTAATTATGATTGACGATATTATTGATACCGCCGGCACCATTGCCCAGGGGGCGGCGGCCTTAAAGAAATGGGGCGCCAAAGAGATTTACGTCTGCTGCACCCATCCGGTGCTCAGCGGGCCGGCGGTAAAGCGCCTGGAAGAATCCGAGATCAAGGAAGTGCTGGTGACCAATACCATCCCCATACCGCCGGAAAAGATGATCGATAAGATCAAGGTTCTGTCGGTGGCGCCCCTGCTGGGTGAAGCCATTATCCGCATTCATGAGGATCTTTCCGTAAGCAAGCTGTTCGACTAGGGGCGGGTCTCAGGGCGAAGGAAGGGGACACCCGGGTGTCCCCTTAAGTCTGAGCCGGGTTCGTCCCGGCCGTCCCGGTATGCCGGTTTACTAAAGATGGTTTCGCCCGGGACGGTGCAGGCCCGGCCCGGCGATTACTCCCGGGGCTGTTCCGGGGGCTGTTCGTCCTTTGACTGGCCGTTGGGGCCGTAGTGCCGCTGGTGCCGGTCACAGGTGCAGTTTTCCTCGTCAGGGGTGCGGGACCGGCGTACCTTTTCCCAGGAGCCGCTGATGGCTTCGCCCAGTTCACGGGTCTTCTGGCGGGTGGCATCCCAGGCCTGGCTGGTGGACTGGCGCAGGTGACGCATGGTTTCCGACAGGCCACCTTCCATTTTCACCACATTGGACAGGGCTTCGTTGGCGGCCACAATCACTTCCTTGCCGATGGTGCGTACATGGGCCGTGTCCAGGAAGGCCCGGCCCTGCATGACGCTGTCCAGGAACCCCCCGGAGAATTCCAGCCCCACTATATCCCCGGCCACCAGATCCACATAGTATTCGTCCACCTGGCCCAAAAGGGCGCCGTTTTCCGTCACTATGCGGGCGCCGGTGATACCAACCCTTTCCTTGACCAGCCTGACAATGTCCGGCAGTTTGACCGCCCTTTCGGCATTGCTGCTGCGGTTCACGGTGATCACATTTTCCCCCACGCAGTGCACCCGGGCAAAGGGGATGTATTTTTGCTCCTTGAACCAGCCTTTTTGCTCTATGATCAGGGCGGCCACCGCCTTTTTCTCCGGGTCCACCACCAGGCCGCGCACCGTACCTATTTGCTGCCCCTCCTGCAGGCTGATCACCGGCATGCCGATGAATTGCTTGCTCCGGCGCATCCACCGTCCACCCCCCTTTTTCCCATTCACACTCCGGCATCTTCCCTGCTCCCTAAATTCATATGCCGCCGGCCGGGTCAATATGACCTCTTTTTGCATAAGATGGCAGTGAATCCATCATTATGTCAAGGAGGATAACCAGATGCCGGATGCCCAGTTACAATATTACGGCACCATGGAACCGGTGGTGCCCTATATGGAGCGCCTGCGCCAGTTGACGGGCCAGCAGGTTACCGTTTATGTGGCCAACGTGACCAGACATGCGGTCGGTTCCCTGGAGATCACCGGTATGCTGCATGCCGTGGGCATTGACTACGTTGAAGTGCATATCATGGTGACCGGCGCACCCATGCGTCAGGTGATCATCCCCATCGGCGCCATCGGACTGGTAACCACCGGTGGTCCTTTGACCATTACTCCCGGTACCGCTCCCGTTATGCCGCCTCTGGCCGGCCGGTAACTGTAACCGGTAATGTAAGATGTGAGAATGTGAGAGGTGAGAATGTAAGAGGTGAGAATAAGAAGGCTATGTCCTGGCCCAAACCTTCTTTTTCCCTCTAAACGCGGGTCAGGAAATATTTCTGGGTGCCCTGTCATGTTTGATTTTTTTACGAAACAGCATCTGGCTGATCTAAATATTAGAAACATCCTCAGATCAAACGGCCGCAAGGCCTTTTATTTTTGAAGCCGCAAAATCCAATCTTACCGTGTCTTACCTCAATCGTTTTTGTGCCCGGTGAGCGGTTAAAAGGTTCCTTCCCGCCTTTTCCGGGTGGATGTTTATGGTTATAATGTTCAGGGGAGGTTAACGACAGTATGTTTTTAGTGGTTGGATTGGGTAATCCCGGGCCGGAATATGCCGGAACCAGGCATAATGCCGGTTTCATGGTGGTGGACCGCCTGGCCCGGGAATTAAATATACCGGTGGGGCGGCAGGTGTTCTTTTCCTTAACCGGCCGGGGACAGCTGGAGGGCCGGCAGATAATGCTGGCCAAACCCATGACCTACATGAATGAAAGCGGCCGGGCCGTGGCGTCCATCATGCGCTGGCACCGTTTAACTCCGGCGGATCTGCTGGTGGTGTCCGACGACCTGGACCTGCCCGTGGGCCGGATCCGCCTGCGCCGGGCCGGGGGACACGGGGGGCACCGGGGTCTGCAATCCATTATCCAGCACCTGGGTACCAACGGGTTTGCCCGCCTGCGCATGGGCATCGGCCGTCCCGTCCATGAAGGCACGGATGTGGTGGACTGGGTGCTGGGGCGCTTCACCCCGGAGGAAGGGCCGTTGATTGAGCAGGCGGTGGCCGCTGCGGCCGAGGCCGTCCGGGTGGTGGTGACCGTGGGTCTGGAGGAGGCCATGAACCGTTTTAATGCCGGGCCGGTCAGGTAATGCGGTCGGTTTTCGGGAAACGTTTTCACCGGTCCTGCAGGAAAGGGTATTTTTTGCCGGCGGGGAGTGCAAACCCGGTGATCCGGCGGGTCGCGTATCGGACACTGCTTTACCGTTTATACTAGTTGGAAATGGAACCGTTAAGCTACATACCGGCCGGTGTCCTGGCCGCCGCCCTTTCCTGGGTCACCAATGGTCTTTTAATTCGTTTTCTGGGCTCCCGGGGAGTGATTTACCTGTCGCCGGGGGTGGAGGAGGGGGCCAAGACGGGGTTGGCCCTGTGGTTCAGCGCATCCATCCCGGCATCCCATCTGGTTTTTGGTCTGGTGGAGGGGGTGTGGGACGCCTTTAAAGGGCGGCGG
>NZ_WHYR01000043.1 GCF_009428905.1 Desulfofundulus thermobenzoicus
GCCCGGGGAAGGGCGCCGGCCGGGAGATGGGGCCATAACCGAACCTGCGGTCAGTTTAAATGAGCCGGCAATAAAATCCTCCGAAGCATTAAGGGTTTTAACTGAATCCGTGGAAGATCTGCATAATACTGTTACATTTCCGGCAGGGTGCGCAGGTTCTGCGGGACGGGGAGAAGTCTTTTCCCCGCCTGCCGGAGGAGGCCGGGGGAAGGGCAATTCCCCGGGCGGCCGGATGCACCCCGTGCTGGCCGGCATCCTGATCAGCCTGTCCAACCCCTACTGGAGCCTGTGGTGGGCCACGGTGGGCCTGGGCTATATCGTCCTCTCTTTAAAGCAGGGGGTGCCGGGCCTGGCCAGCTTCTTTTCCGGGCACATACTGTCGGACCTGGCCTGGTACGGCCTGGTGGCGGCGGCGGTGGCTGGCGGCCGGCGTTTTCTCACCCCTGTGCTCTACCGGGGCATCCTGGTGGCCTGCGGCTTTTTTCTCATTTTCCTGGGCGGCTCTTTCATTTTCTGGGGGGTGCGGGGATAAAAACCGCCGGCGGCCCTTTTGCAGCGGCCTTTGTGCCGGGTTTTCCATGTCCCCGGCGGCCGGGGTAAAATTTTCCCCCGGGGCGCATTTTAATGTCCCGCCCGTTGTACTATAATACCTGAAAAGCACCCGGGAGGGGGTGGGGAACGGGTGGTTGCCCACCACTTCCCTTTCAACCCTTTTCCGGGCCAGATAAGAAAAGATGGTGCCGGTATGGTGGGGGAAACGTATAAGAGTAGTGCCGTTGCAGCAAAATCCGGGCCTTTTCACCTGCTGGAAAAAGCCCTCCGGCAAAGGAGGGCGCAGGATGAAGAGGCCAGGCAAAACCTGCTGCTCAGGGTGAAGGCGGCCCTGGCGGAACTGGCTGGCCGGGTTTCCTTCAGCCGGGCGTACATTTTTGGTTCCTGTACCCGGCCGGGTGCCTTTAAAAGGGGTATTTCGGACGTGGACGTGGCCTTTGAAGGCCTTGCCGACAGGGATTTTTTTACGGCCATGGTTTTTCTTTCCGCCGCACTGGGAACGGATGTGGATGTGGTGCGTATGGAGGACCTGGCGGGAAGCCTGCTGACCGCCAAAATCAGGGAGGAAGGCATTCAATGGACGAGGGAAAACTGGCCGTCCTGCGGGCCGAAGTAGAAAACCAGGTGGCAGCCATTGAAAGGATATTCGACAGGGTGAAAGAGCGCCGTAAAATGACGGATACCGTTCATCTGGAAAGCCTGGGATACCAGCTGCACAACCTTTACTGCGCCTTCGAGGACTTATTTAAAATTGTTGCCCGGACCTTCGAGAATGAAGTGACCAGCATGGCTCGTTACCATACCGAACTGCTGCGGCGGATGACCCTGGATATAAAGGGCGTTCGGCCGGCCCTTTTCAGCAGGGAAACGGGGGAGCTCCTGGATAACCTGCGGGCATTCCGGCATTTCTTCCGTCATGCCTATGCCTACCAGCTGGATCCGCGCAAGCTGGCGGTGGTGCTGGAAGATGCCCTGAAACTGGAAGACCGTTTTAAAAAAGAAGTGGCCCGATTTTTACACCTGGTCTCTTCTACGGTTTAAAAACATTCCCCGAATGAAGGTCAGGAGGTGGACTTTCATGTCCATAGTCTACGGCGGCATCTGCCCCCACCCGCCCATCATGGTGCCCGAGGTGGGTGGTGCCGAGGCGGACAAAGTGATCTCTTCCCGGCGGGCCGTGCTGGAGCTGGGCCGCCGGGTGAAGGAAAGCGGTGCGGAAGCCCTGGTCCTCATTTCGCCCCACGGCCCGGTCTTCCGGGACGGCATTGCCGTGACGGCGGTGCCGGCGGTGGAGGGGGACCTGGGCCGGTTCGGCGCCTCCCGGGTGAGATTTAAAGTGCAAAACCACCTGCCCCTGGTGGAGGAAATAAAGGGGCGGGCGGCGGAGCTGGGCGTCACCGTCCTGCCCCTGGACGCAAAAACGGCCCGGCGCTACGGCCTGGACCTGGAGCTGGACCACGGCACCATGGTGCCCCTGTATTTCCTGCGGGAGGCGGGCCTGCACCTGCCCCTGGTGCCGGTGGCCATGGGGCTTTTGCCCTATCCCCGGCTTTACGCCTTCGGCGCGGCCCTGGCCCGGGCGGCGCAAAACCTGGATCTACCGGTGGCCGTGCTGGCCAGCGGGGATATGTCCCACCGGCTCACCCCCGGTGCGCCGGCCGGCTTCGACCCCCGGGGGAAGGAATTCGACCGGGAAATGGCCCGTTTGGTGGGGGCGGCCGACATCCAGGGCATAATGAACCTGGACGCCGCCCTGGTGGACGGGGCCGGGGAATGCGGCCTGCGGCCCGTCATCATCACCTTCGGCGCCTTCGACGGGCTGGCTGTGCGGGCGGAGGTCCTTTCCTACGAAGGCCCCTTTGGGGTGGGCTATATGGTGGCCGCCCTGGCCCCGGCCGGGCCGGACCCCCGGAGAAGGCTGCTGGAAAAACTGACCGGGGAGGAGAAAAAGGCCGCAAAAGAACGTATTAATAAGGAAAGTTTTCTGGTGCGGGTGGCCCGGCGCTCCCTGGAAAACTACTTTGCCGGCCGGTCCCGCCTCTACGACGACACGGAAATTCCGCCGGAATTCGCCCGCCGGGCCGGGGCCTTTGTTTCCCTGCACAAGCACGGCCAGCTGCGGGGGTGCATCGGCACCGTCACCCCCCGGTACGAACACGTGGTGGAAGAGGTGGCCCGGAACGCCGTCAGCGCCGCCGTGCGGGACCCCCGCTTTTACCCGGTGACGGAGGATGAACTGCCGGACCTGGAGATTTCCGTGGACGTGCTGGCCGAGCCGGAGCCGGTGGACGGCCTGGATAAACTGGACCCCAAAAAATACGGCGTCATCGTCCAGTCCGGCCGCCGCCAGGGCCTGCTGCTGCCCGACCTGGAAGGGGTGGACACGGTGGAGCGGCAGGTGGACATCGCCCGGCAGAAGGCCGGCATCGGCCCCCACGAGCCGGTGCAGCTGTACCGCTTTGAGGTTAAACGGTACCATTAAAAAGAGGACGGGTTGTGACAGGGGACGGTTCCCTGTCACACCTGGTGGGTTGTGACAGGGGACGGTTCCCTGTCACACCTGGTGTGTCAGAGAACCGTCCCCTGTCACACTGTCACACGTAAAGGGGGGTTTCATTTCATGCACGAGGCCCTGTTCTATGAAAAGGGCGAGGACAACCGCACCTTCTGCCGCCTCTGCCCGAAGCTGTGCACCATCCGGGAGGGGCACACCGGCTTCTGCCGGGTGCGGAAAAACCAGGGGGGCGTTCTCTACTCCCTGAACTACGGCCGGGTTTCTTCCTATGCCATGGACCCCGTGGAAAAAAAGCCCCTGTACCATTTTTACCCGGGCAGCGCCGTCCTCTCCCTGGGCAGTGTGGGCTGCAACCTGCAATGCGGCTTCTGCCAGAACTGGCAGATCGCCCACGCCGACCCCCGCACGGTGTATTTGAGCCCGGCGGAGGCCGTGGCGGCGGCCCGGGAGGAGATCCGGCGGGGGGTTAAGTGCGTGGGCCTGGCCTATACCTACAACGAGCCCTTCATGTGGTACGAGTACGTCTGCGACACCGCCCGCCTGGCCCGGGAAGAAGGGCTGAAAAACGTCCTGGTGACCAACGGCTACATCAACGAGGAGCCCTTGAGACAGCTGCTGCCCTACATAGACGCCATGAACATCGACGTAAAGGGCTTTACCGAAGAATACTACAAAAGCACGTGCCTGGGCCGCCTGGAGCCGGTGCTGCGCACGGTGGAAATCAGCCGCGCACACTGCCACGTGGAATTGACCACCCTGCTGGTTCCCGGGCTGAACGACTCGGAGGAGGAGATCCGCCGCCTGGTGGACTGGGTGGCCGGGCTTTCCCCGGACATCCCCCTGCACTTTTCCCGCTACTTCCCCAGCTACCGGTTCGACCTGCCCCCCACGCCCCTGGAAACCATGCAAAAAGCCCGGGCAGTTGCCCGGGAAAAGCTGCGTTACGTCTACCTGGGCAACGCCCCGGAGCTGGAGGGCGGCGATACCGTGTGCCCGGCCTGCGGCGAAACCCTCATCCGCCGCACCGGCTACCGGGTGCGGGTGACGGGCCTGGAGGGGAAAAAATGCCGCCGCTGCGGGGAAGAGGCGGCGGCGGTGGTGGTGTGAAATGAGGGGTAATGCCGAATATTACAATGATTCCCATTTGCGATGCAGCCTCTCTCTGGTAATGGCTGATCGTATCTAAATAACCAAGGAAGTGGGTGATTGATTATGAAATGGGAAGAAGTAAAGGAAATATACCCAAACCAGTACGTCTTGATCAAAATATTAAAATCACACATTGAAGATAATAGAGAGGTTGTAGACGAAGTTGCTGTTGAAAGATGTATTAAAGACCCGCGAGAGGCGACAAGTTTACTTGTCAGAAGTAAAGGTGATACACTGGTATACCATACCGGGAATGAAAGAATCGTGCTGGAATTACGAGCCATGCCCGGACTCAGGGGGGCGGTAATTTAAATTATGCGGATAAAGTTCCGGGACGGGTTGCTCTTTGTTTCCCTTGCAATAACTTATCACGGACAAACAAAGGTAATTGATAATATAGTCATTGATACCGGCGCTACACATTCAATTGTTTCCCCTGACGTTGTCAATGATTTGGGAATAGTTTTTGAACGAGGAGATGCGGTTGTAACCAGCTATGGAATAGGGGGTAAGCAATACGCATTTTCAAAGCGGGTGGACAGAGTTGTCCTTGGTTCCTTTGAAGTAAGCGAATGTATAATTGATTTTGGTCTTGTTGATCCCGATGGTAAAATCAATGCCCTTCTTGGATTGGATTTGCTTATGAAAGCTGGGGCAGTTATTGACTTAAAAAACTTGTTGTTGTACGCAGGCACATTTTAAAACTTCGTATTTAAAGGTTTGGTGCGCATACAAAAATTACCTGGTTACGAAAAAGTGCTACTCGTATCCTTTCAACTGCTCCATAAGGAATCTAAACCATATATTCACGCTTCGCCAGCCGCTCTTCCAGGTCGAACCGGCGGCGCACCAGGGGTGCGGGTACGTGAAAGGCATCTGCCACTTCATGGATCCCCTGGAAGCCCCCCACTGCACTGACCGTCCCCGGAGGCAGCAGGAGGAGGGCGGCAAAATCTTCGGCGGCGTTTTCTTCTTCCCCTTTCCCGCTCAACCCGTCCACGTATATGCCGCTGGTGACATTCAGGCAGTGCTGGCCCAGCCCGTAGGCCAGCATGTGCTTCAGTTCCGGCCTGGAAAGCCCCTTTTTCACCGTGAGCAGCGCGATGCCGTCCCCCGTGCGCATGTACCTTCCCCTGACCCGGCCTTTAAAGGGGAAGCGGGTCAGGATGATCCCTTCGCTCCCGGCTATCCTGTACAGCTGGTAAACACCCGGCGGCCCCTCGAGACAATACTTTTGGATCAGGGCCAGGGCCAGCCGGACGGCTGAATTCAAGGCTGCCGCCTCCACTCGGCAGAACACTGGCGTATCCTTTGAACTATTTCTCAGATTTTATTATACACCACCGTTGCGTCGAAATTTGTTGAATAGCTGGAGAAGATGAAAAAATCATTTGCACCGCCCCTGTCATACGGGGCGGCGCGGCCTTCAATTCCACCGGGCCGGGCCCGGGGGAGGTTATGCCGTTCCGCCCGGCAAAGGCCCTGTCATCCCTTCTGGTTCCCTTCCTTCCTTTTCCCGCGCCGCTCCCTCTCCTTCTTTATAAAGCGCAGGGCCCACTCCCAGTGCTCGACCAGGGACTGTTTTTCTTCCTCCGTCAGGTCCGGTACCTGCCTGAGCAGGCCGGCAAACAGGGGGTCGGCCGCCACTGCATACAGCTTCGCGTCATGGGGGGCATTCCCGGGTGCACCTTCTTCGCCGGTTCCGTAAGGCCGGTCGGTGCGTCCCAGCAGGTAATCCGTCGAAACGCCGAAGAAATCGGCCAGCCTTTTCAGAGACTGGTTGTCCGGGGAGCGCCTGTTTTTCTCGTACATGGCAATGGTGCTCTGCCCCATGTGCAACAGGCGGGCCAGTTCCGCCTGGGACAATCCCCTTTGATTGCGCAAATGGGCCAGCCTTTCGCCGAGGGAAGGCATGTTGATTCACCTCGATCGTAATTTAACACGTTTTGTGAAGTCGGGAAAGAAAATAAAAAACGGATTTTCCGTTAGAGCGCATAATGTGATAGGAAATAAAATCCTTCTACTAATTATTTACGTTCGGCGCAAATTTTAACCGGTGGACCCTTGACAGCAATCGCGAATTGTGATTATATTAATAGTCAGAGGGTACCGGCGGCCGCCGGCGCCGCGGGGCTGAAGCGGGCCGGCCGGCGCTGCAGCCGGGCAGGAAGGGAGGGGTTTTAGCTTTCCAAGACCAGCCGAAGGGTGAGCGGGGTGAGAAATGAAAAGATGTACCAGTTGAGGCTCCAAATGGGCCTCAGCCAGCGGCAGGTAGCCGAGGCCGTGGGCATCAGCCAGAGTTCATACGCCATGATTGAAGGCGGCCACCGCCACCCCCGCAAGGAGGTGGAGAAGAAACTGGCCGACTTCTTCGGCGTCACCGTGGACGAGCTTTTTTTTGGCCGGGATTATCACGAATCGCAATTGGAAGAAGTTGAAGAAGCTAAAGACGCGGCCATGCAGGGGCCCGGAAAGGATGGGTAGCTCCACAGACAACGAAGGTTGGTGTGACGGCAGGTGGGCAAGTGCGCTTGTAAAGCGGTACGATTTGGTTGTTTTTAAGAAAGGTGGTTATTACACGCAATGAAGTCAAGATTGCTGGCAGTAACCCTGGTGTGCTGCCTGCTTCTGGCCCTGGCCGGCGCGGCCTATGCCGGTTTTTCCGACCTGAACGGCCACTGGGCGCAGAAGCAGGTGCAGGCGTGGGCGGACAGGGGGCTGGTGAACGGCTACCCGGACGGCACTTTCCAGCCGGATAAGGCCGTGACCAGAGCCGAATTCGTGGCCCTGGTGAACAGGGCCATGAACAAGCAGAACCCCGAAGCCACGGCCGATTTCAAAGATGTGCAGACGGGCGACTGGTTTTACCGGGAAGTGGCCGCCGCCGTTAAAGCCGGCTATGTAAGCGGCTACGAAGACAAAACCTTCCGGCCCAACCAGGCCATCACCCGCCAGGAGGCCGCCTCCATCATCGACCGGCTGCTGCAGCTGGACAGAGGCGATGAGGGCGCGCTGACGAAATTCAAAGACGCCGCGCAAATGGGCAGCTGGGCCAGAGGCAGCCTGGCCGCCGTGGTGGCCAAAGGCCTGATGGGCGGCTACCCCGACGGCACCTTCGGACCCACCAGGTCCATCACCCGGGCGGAAGCCGTGGTGGTTCTGGACCGGGCCACCGGTGGCCAAGAAACTCCTCCGGCAGGAACAGTGAAAGTCACCGGGGTAAAGCTGGATAGGAATACGTTGAGCCTTACCGTGGGCTCCACGGTGCAGCTGGAGGCCACCGTCAGCCCGGACAACGCCACCGACAAGAATGTGACCTGGTCCACCAGCGACGAGAGTATCGCCACCGTGGATGACCAGGGCAACGTTAAAGGCGTGGCCGTGGGTAAGGCCACCATCACTGTCACCACCGCGGACGGCGGCTTCCAGGATACCTGCGAAGTGACCGTAGAACGTCGTAGTGGCGGTGGCGGCGGCGGTGGCGGCGGCGGCGGATCTACCACCGTACCCGTTACCGGTGTGAGCCTGGATAAGACCAGCCTGACCATGACGGTGGGTGATACCGCCCAGCTGACGGCCGCCGTAACTCCCGACAACGCCTCCAACAAGAGCGTCACCTGGAGCAGCGACAACACCGCCGTGGCCACGGTGGACGCCGGCGGAAAAGTCACCGCTGTGGCGCCCGGCACGGCCACCATCACCGTGAAGACGGCGGACGGCGGCAAGACGGCCAGCTGCGTGGTGACGGTGCAGCCGGCCAGCAAATGGCCAGTAGAAGTGGAAAAGGTACAGCTTTCCGTTCTGGCCGGTAATACGGCGGTCAAGGTGTTCATTAAGAGCGAATACGTCAGCTCTGTTGCTGCCGTGACCGTAAACGGCCAGGCCATGACTAAGCAGACGGCCAACCCCGCCGAGTGGAGGGCTGTGCTGGCGGGCACCCTCACCGAAGATGACCTGACAGTTGAAGTAAATAAAGCGGCCACACCCACTTATCCGCCGGAAGTGGATAAGGTTCAGCTCTCGGTACTGGCCAATAACACTGCCGTGAAAGTGTTTATCAAAGCGGACAAGGTCGATCAGGTGGAGTCGGTATCCGTCAATAACCAACCGGCGACCCAGCAGACGGCCAACCCTGCCGAATGGCGGGTGGTGCTGCCTGGTTCCCTTACGGAAGCGGATCTGCAGGTCATCGTCACCCTCAAGCAGGCCCCGCCGCCTCCCGTGGAACCGGGGCAGTTGATTGACATGACCAAATCCAACATTTCCTATAGTAAGACCTTTGGCACCAACGCCTATATTTACATCCTGCCGGGCAAGGACGTGACCTCGGTTAAGGTGGCGGGAGTGGACGCCAGCTACGTATCCAGCAAGAATATGTGGGCGGCGACCATAGATGCCAAGGCAGGCGACGTGATTGAGGTAGTGGCCAGCGGGCCCGCTGGCAGCGAAACCAAGCAGTTTACCGTTGTAGACATTGGCGTTTAACCACTGGTTAAAAAACATTAACCGTAGGAGGTAATTTCTACATGAAAAAAATGAGGAGGACTGTCTGGCCGGTTCTGGCTGTTTTATTGGCCCTGTCGCTGCTCTTCTCCAGCGTTGCCTACGCAGCCCCTCTGGCCATTCAGGTGGAAGCGTCTAACAGCCAGGTGTACAATTATGATTACACCGCGCTGGGTTCTTCCCAGGCCCTGGCCAACCACTTCAGGAACGCCTTCAGCTGGGCATTTGCCAACGGGAAAAAGGTAGCTATTGACGACACAGCAGGAGTAAGGGTAGACTTTGAGTCCACCTTTGATCACGGCGGCTATGCCGGGGCTGTCGAAGCCGTTAAAAACGGTCAGGTGCCGCCGGCCGGGCCTCTGGCCCCCACCCATAATGTCATTGTGGACAACAACGGCAATGTGGTGGAGCAGCCGGCCAACGCGGTGAGCGTAAATGTAGATCCAGCCTCTGTCAGTCTGACAGTGGGAGAAACCAAGCAGCTCACTGTTACCACCGATCCCGCTGACGCCGCCGTCACCTACACCTCTGATAATACAGCTGTGGCCGAAGTCGACGCAACGGGCAAGATCACGGCCAAGGCGGCTGGCAGCGCCACCATTACCGTGACCGCCAAGAAGGATGGCCTGGCCGATGGGACGGCTACTGTGGCGGTGACGGTGAGTGAAGCAGCCGGGCTGCAAGTGGTGTCGGTAAGTGCTATTAACCTCAATCAAATTCAAGTAGTGTTCAATAAAGAAGTGGACAAAACTTCTGCCGAAACCCTGGCCAACTACGTCTTAAACAACGGTACCATTAACGCCGCTTTAAACAATGCAGCCTGGACCGAAACTCCAAAGGCCACCCTGCAGGATGATGGTAAGACAGTAGTCATTACTTTGGATACCGATACAGACGCGACTTACCAAACCCTGCAAAACCAGATTGAAGCTACCCTTATCATCTCTAATGTGAAGTCCAAGGACGGTTTTGAAACCATAACAAGCACCACCAAGAAAATAACTTGCGTTGATATTACCGTGCCGTCCGTGGTAGGCGTCTCCATGGAAGGTAACAAGGTTATCATCGTCAAATTCTCTGAACCCGTAAAAGGTGATGAGGCTATCAATGCAGCTAACTACCGTATTGACGGCGTGTCCCTGTCATCCTATGGTGTAGGTGCTATCAGTTACGATGCAGAAAAGGCCGAAGTTCGCATTCCTCTGACCACTGCTCTGCCTGACAAGACCTACAAGCTGACTGCTTCCGTTAATAACGCCATTGAAGACCTCGTGGGCTTAAAGGTACTTGCAACCGATAAGGATTTCACCGTTAAGGCTGATACCACTGCAGCTACTGTAAGTGCTGTTGAAGTTGCCGCCGACAACAGTTACGTTAAAATTAAATTCACAAAGGCTCTGGATCCTGTTGCCTATGTAGTTGGGGATCCTGTTATCATTGACGGAATTCCAATTTTCAATGCAGGTACTACTACCATTGCCAAATCCGTTGAAAACGGCGTGCTGAAGCTGCAAGCTGCTGGTGCCGGTACTGACTATGCAAAAATAGTAGCAGCGGGTGCTCACGCTGTAAACGTAAAACAGGATGCCACCAATTATCTGGTTGATGCGTTTGGCGTTAAGGTTGCCACATCCTTCATCACCTATACCATTGCCGCCGACACAACCAAGCCGGTGGTTAGCAAAGTGACAGTTCAGACCGGTGCCACCAGCACTGAAGTGAAGTTCAGCGAAGCGGTTGATACTGCCTCTGCTCAGAACAGATTTAACTATGTAATAAAAGACGCTCAAAACAATGCTGTGACCATTAGCAGTGCTGTTATTAAAGCCGGGACAACTGATACTGTAGTGCTGACTCACACAGCCCTGGCAGCAGGCACTTACAGCGTAGCTATTCAAAATGTCAAGGACCTGGCGGGTAATGTGATGGATGTTTATAACACCAGCCTGGTGGTGGCTGATACCGTAGCTCCCACTGTAACTGAAGTAAAATATAGTACAGCAAATAATGCCATTTATGTGTATTACAGTGAAGCTATGAACACCAGCACCACTACTGACCAGGCCAACTATCTCTATAACGATTCGGCATTGCCCGCTGGTACCACCATCACTGCTCTGTCTAATGCGGCAGTTAAGATCACTCTGCCTGTTACTACACCTGTAACGGCTGGAACAAGGTTTGCCGTATCCAGCAATGTAACTGACCTGGCTGGCAATAAGATGGCTGGCTTCGGTTATAGCACCACTCTGACAAATCCGCTAGCCGATAACCTGGCTCTGGCTGCTGGTACCACTGTAAACGTAACCGATAAACAGACTGTAGTTCTAACCTTGGATAAAGAACTGAAAGCTTTACAGGCTAGCGACTTCACCTACTCTACTGACAATGGTTCCAATTGGACTGCATTTACCCAGCAAAACGCTAGCTATGTTAACCAAAACGGTAAGGCCGTTGTAACTCTGAAGGTCGGTTCTCCCACTTGGGAAACTGACGGCAAAGTTTTAGGTAATACCGTGAAAGTCCGTGCTAACCAAACTGTTGAATATACTTTTGAGACCACGGCAGTTGACGACACCAAGTTAACCGCAACTGCACTTGGCGGTGCTAGTGGTATTGCTGTAACTGACAAGATTGCACCTGCGTTAGCTTCTACTGATCCTATCACCACTGTAGATAGTGATTCTAATGGTAAGATTGATCAGATTAAAGTTGTATTTACCGAAGCTATGGATGGTAACTATCTGAGCGCAACCACTTTTGCAGTTAGCGGTTACACCGTAACTGGTGCTGCGTTAGATAAAACTGACGCTACTAATAAGACTGTATTGATCTCTATTGCTGAAGGTACCAACCCTGACAGTGATGCTACTCCTAACGTAACTCGCGTTGGTGTTATGAAGGATGCTAACGGCAACGAATTTACTGGGTTGACCACTGCTACTGCTGCCGCAGACAAGGCTAGTCCGGTTATCGTAAGTGCAACAAAAGTCGATGCTACACATATACAACTTACCACTTCTGAAGCGGTATCTAAGAACACCTTAACTAACGGCACTGGCTTCACTGTTAAAGATAGTGCTACTACTCCAGCTAATTTTGATGTAAGTGCTGCTGCTTTTAGCGGTAATACAATTACCTTGACTGTGGCAGATACTTCTAGTGCAACTGCTCCTCTTAAAGTAACCTATGCAGCACAGAATGATCAGAACGAAGATGCAGCTGGCAATGATTTGGCGGCTGTGACTGATTTGGTAGTCGAATAATAATCGCGGTTGTTCCTGCTTGCTCAAAAATGGAAGGGTCAGGTGCCCTTCCATTTTCTTGTGCGCCCGGCATGGGCGTTAACTTGGTGGTGAAAGTCCACTGCAGGCGAGGCAGCACGAGTCTGCTAGCCAAAGGCAAGGGTGTCCATCGCGAGGTGGAATCCAAAGGATGCCGGAGGCAAAACCACGGCCCGATGAACAAGAACCCCATAAGAGGCTAAGCCGTTCGGAATAGGCGGTGCCAGGCACTTAACTTATTAACTTATTGATAAGCGTATGATAAATGGTGCCAGGCACTTAACTTATTAACTTTTCGAGCGTCCCCCGGTCCCGCACCGGCGGAGCTTTTTCTTTTCGTTGCCGGTATACGATTCAGAATCCGGTTCAGCCCCGCTCCATGTCAATCTCCGGCCGGATGTGGTATAATACAGCCACTGGAGGAATAAACCCGTGCCGGACAAAAGACAGCCCCACCATTCCCACGACAGAGGATACAGGGAGCTTCTCTCCAGCAGGCGGGCCTTTCTGGAGCTGTTCAAAACCTTCGTCCCCGAAGAATGGACTAAAGACATAGACGAAGACAGCCTGGTGCGGGTGGAAAAGACCCACATCCTGCAGGACTTCAGCGAGAAAGAAGCAGACATTATCTACCGGCTGAGAGCCAAATGGCCAGGATGGTGCCAGGCACTTAACTTATTAACTTACTGATAAGTGCGTGCCCGTGGCCGGCGCCCTGGTGGGTTGTGCCCCACTGGGGCGCCTTTCATTAGCTTTGACGGTACCGTGTTTTCCGACAGGTGGTCTGTTGACTGACATTCCCCAGCCTCCCTCCTTTATGAACATCATGGCGGTGGAATCTTACAGAAGCAGGCAATGGTGCGACCTATTAATTTAAATTGTTGCGTGGCAATATCTAAAGCTCGGAGGACCTGGGTAGGTTATGAATCCGGTTTTGCCGGGGCGCCGGCCGGCTGCCCGCCCTTCTTTTATATGCTGGTCATTTTAGAGGGAATTGACGGTGCCAGGCACTTAACTTATTAACTTATCGAGCGGCCTCTGCCGGTCACACACCGGCGGGGCATTTTCTTTTCACCAACCGCACGATTCAGTTTCCACCTCATCCCCGCCTCGTGTCAAAGAGCGGGCCGTAATCTTTGCCCGGCGACGGCCCAATACCCCCCTTGCATTGACGATCAGCAGGATTTTGAGCCGTGAGAGGCGAAAAAGCCGATCAATGTGGTAAAATATAAAACAAAGAAGGTGACATACCGTCAATGCCCAAAATAGACATACCCGTCAAGCGCCTAGTTCAGCGCAGGCCGGATGACTGGGTAAAATACCTGAACCCCGGATGTGCGGAAGACCGGATCAGGCCGTTCAAAAGCGAATACATTCCCAGGGCGGAGTCCAGGCTGGACAACGTGTTTGAAGTAGAAGACCCCGGCGGTTGCTACCTGGTAAATTTCGAGCCGATGGGCTACCATGACGTGGCATTGCCCGCCAGGATGATGCGCTACCGGAGCGACATCTGGGAGGCGACCTTAAATGACCGGAAAGGCACGCCGCCCATTGTCCAGGCCGTATTCTTCTTTTATCCGGAGCACGACAACAAAAACCACCGGCTCACCGACCGCTGGGGAGAGCTGAAGACGGTGGAATTTACCTACCGGGTGGTCCGGGTGTGGGAACAGCCCCGGCAGCCCGTAATTGAACAAAGACTCGTTGGTTTAGGTGGTGTGACAGGGGACGGTTCTTTGACACAAAAAAATGAGCGGCCTCTGCCGGTCACACACCGGCGGGGCATTTTCTTTTTACCAACCGCACGATTCAGTTTCCACCTCATCCCCGCCCCGTGTCAAAGAGCGGGCCGCAGTGTGACAGGGGACGGTTCTTTGACACAAAAATAACGAGCGGCCTCTGTCGGTCACACAACGGCGGGGCATTTTTTTGGTGCAAGGTACTTAACATATTAACTTATTGATAAGGGTGTGCCAGTGACCGGCGCTCCGGCAGGTTGAACCCACCCGGTAAACAAGAACGGCCGGGAAGACCCGGGGTCAGATCGGGAAGGAACAAACCCCTTTGGCAATACCAGCAAAATTTACGTAGCTACGTTAACGGCCAGTGAACCGGTATGGCGTTTCCGGAATCAAACTGCCTCCAGAAAGCAAAGGATTTTGATCAAACACAGAATCTGGTATAATAAGGCTGATGATTACTGGCGGGAAGAGGTGAAGGACCTGGCGGAAATCAGAGGGATCAACCGGACCAACGACTACGCCTTCAAGCGGATCTTCGGGTCGGAAGAATGGAAAGAAGCGCTGCTCAGTTTTCTCAACGCGGGAACACAGGGGGACGGTTCGTTTGTGATGATGCCTCTGCCGAAAGGCAGCACAGCACAAGGGGACGGTTCTTTTGTGTTGCTTTTCTTTTACTCAAATGATAAAATAAATAGGGGTGTAAAAATGCCAAGGAAAGCGAGAGAGAAAAGCAGCACAGGAGTTTATCATGTTATTTTAAGAGGGATAAATAGACAAAGAATATTTGAAGATGAACAGGATTATGAAAAACTATTCGAAACGTTAAAAGAGTATAAGGAAAAAAGTGGTTACGATATTTATGCTTACTGCTTTATGAGTAACCATATACATCTGTTAATTAAAGAAAGAGAAGAGGATCTAGGAAAAGTATTTCAAAGGGTAGGAGCAACTTATGTATATTGGTATAATTGGAAGTATAATCGACGCGGTCACTTATTTCAAGACCGATATAAAAGTGAAGCAGTTGAAAATGATGGATATTTTTTAACAGTCCTTCGTTATATTCACCAAAATCCTATAAAAGCAGGAATTGTAAATAAGCTTTCTGAATATCCATGGAGCAGTTACAGAGAATACACAGGAAAGCCAGAGATTTGTGATATAGATTTTGTTCTTAATATTTTTTCTAAAGATCGAGAGAAAGCCATATTGTTATTTAAGGAATTTAATTCAGAAGAAAATAAGGATAAATGCTTAGAGTATGATCAATATATAAGATTGAAAGACCCAGAGGCCGTAGATTTTATAAAAAGGATTTCTGGAGTTCAGAGTGCATTAGAGATCCAAGGCCTTGAGAAAGAAAAGAGAAATGACATTATAAGAAAATGTAAAGAGAACGGATTATCAATAAGACAAATTGAAAGATTAACCGGCGTTAGTTTTGGAGTGATTCGAAGAATATAATCAAGAGGGACAGGGGTACGGTCCTGCTGGCTTTTCACCGTGACTGAGCGGCAGTCGTCCTCCAGGATGCCCTGAGACCGGCGAAATTGGACCGGGTCGTCAAATTAGGGACGGTTCCGTGAATTTACGATGTTGGTGGCAGGTACTTGATTTAATTGGGGGCTTCGGGGGAGTAATCCCATCTGAGGTGCTTTTTTTTCGTGGCGGTGGTTAAGGGGCCACCTCGTAGTTTGCCCCCTGGAGACACCGCGAACCAAGGGGACGATTCTCCTGGTTAATGTCACCACCGGCGGGGGCTTTTTCTTTTCACCGGCGCTGCGCGATTCAGCTTCCGCCTCATTCCCGCCCCGTGTCAATTCCCCGCCGGATATAGAAGGGCGAGCATGACCGGCCAGGCGGTGACCTGAAAGTCCTTTATATTGACGTTCAGCAGGATTTTGGCCGGTAGATTCGAAAAACCTGATAATGTGGTAAAGTATAAAACAAAGAAGTTGAAACACCGCCAATGCCCAAAATAGACATACCAGTCAAGCGCCTAGTCCAGCGCAGGCCGGGGGACTGGGTAAAATACCTGGACCCCGGGTGCGCGGAAGAGCAGGTCAGGCCGTTCAAGAGCGAATATGTCCCCAGGGCAGAGTCCAGGCTGGACAACGTGTTTGAAGGGGTGTGACAGGGGACGGGTGTGACAGGGGACGGTTCTTTGACACAAAAATAACGAGCGGCCTCTACCGGTCACACACCGGCGGGGCATTTTCTTTTCACCAACCGCACGATTCAGTTTCCACCTCATCCCCGCCCCGTGTCAAAGAGCGGGCCGTAATCTTTGCCCGGCGGCGACCGAAATTGACGGTGCCGGGCACCTGACTTATTAACTTATTGATAAGGGTGTGCCAGTGACCGGCGCTCCGGCAGGTTGAATCCCACCCGGTAAACAAGAACGGCCGGGAAGACCCGGGGTCAAATCGGGAAGGAACAAACCCCTTTGGCAATACCAGCAAAATTTACGTAGCTACGTTAACGGCCAGTGAACTTTAACGGCATCCCTCGATGAAGGCGTGGTTGTTACAGTTTATCACCAGGGGCAACCGGTCCGCACCGGGTTAACCGGGAACATCAGCGAGACATTTATCCTGGATAAAGGGTGCAATTACTTCCGGGTGCACGCCGTTGACCGGGAGGGTGACGAAGCCGAAGAAGAATATGAAATTTACTATGACGAAATAAAGCCCTTCCTGGAGATAAACAAGGTGGAAGAGGAAATGCGAAACGGCCTGGTTTATTTGCTCATTCAGGGAACAACCATCCCCGGCGGAAGCTTAACGATAAATGATCAGTCAGTTGCCGTCGACGTATATGGCAGTTTCATCGGCAGCGTTCTTTTGCCGGACAACAACGTAATCATGCTGCGGGTAGAAGACATGGCCGGAAATGAAACAACGAGAGTCCTCCAGTACACTGTAGAAGTGCTTTTTGTGGCCGGTACTGAACCCGTCGACGGAGCCACCGATGTGCCGGTGGACAGGACCATCACCGTGACCTTCAGCAAGGATGTGCAACCGGGACCGGCTTATGATTCCATCACTTTGAAGAACGCGGCAGGCGGCACCGTGTCCGTGACCAAGAACATCGGTGGCAGGATCCTCACCATCAAGCCGAATGCCACCCTTGCCTACAGCACCACGTACACCGTCACCATCCCTGCCGGTGTCGTGCAGGATGCAGCGGGCAACAGCCTGGCCGGAGACTACGCTTTCAGCTTCACCACCGCGGCCACCCACAAGAAAGCGGTGCCCCGGTATGTATATTTCCAGATCGGCAGCGATATGGTGATGGTGGACTATGCCAAAGCAGTAAACGATGCCATGAACGATGACGATACCCTGTACAATGCCGTCAAGCAGTACGTGGGTGAGGCCGAAGAAAGCGGCGCGCCCGTAATTGTGGAAACCGATACGCAGGTGGTCCTGGACTACCAGAAGGCCCTTGGCGCAGGCAAGCGCTTCACTGAAATCATTAACGACCCTGGCTACCAGACCGGCAGGCCGGAGGTTCAAAAGGAGCTGCGCGTGGAAAACGGCAGGGCGGTCATAGTCGTTATGCAACCGGGGATGGAATGAACGGTGCCAGGCACTTAACTTATTAACTTATTGATAAGCGTGTACCCGTGGCCGGTGCCCCCGGTGCTTGTCCTTCCGGGGGCGCCTTATCTTATCGCCGCGACAGTGGCCGGGAACAAACCGCCCCGCAAGACGGCCTGTGGCGGTCGAAAAATGGCCGGCGAAGGGAACCAGCTGACCGGGCTGTCCGGAGAGGCCGTTTGGGTGCTGAAAAACTGAGGGCAAGGTGAGGGCGATGAAAAAAGTATTTCTTACAGGCCTGATGGTGCTGGTAATGTTTGTGGTCAGTATTTCATTGCCATCCTGGGCAGGCAGATGTGCCTGGGCACGTACTTTTGATGGAAAAGCAGGGGTTAGCCAGTCCGGGCAGGCAGGGCAGCAGGACATAAAACCTCTTCCACCCGCGGATTCCGTTACCAGCGCGGCGTACGGCCAGATAAAGGCAGTACCCCAGGGGGAACGTTTGCTCCGGCCCACCCTGCCGCCGGAGTTAAGCCAAAAACTATTCGGGGATCAGCTTAAGACAGCAAAAAGAGAGCTTTTCCGAACGTCGGCAAGTGAGCTGCCCAAGAGCCCCTGGGACTATTTAAGACCGGGTCCCTGGGATCCGTACTGGGATATTCCCAGTGATGATCCGGAAATAACCGGCCTGGTGCAGGAAATAACCCGCGGTCTGACCAGTGATGAAGAAAAGGCAGCGGCCATTTACAAGTGGGTGGTCCAGAACATTGAATATGACAATAGTTATTCAATTTACGAAGCGCTGCCCACTTTACACGCCCGCAAGGGGGTCTGCAACGGGTTTTCCCTCCTTCTGGCGGCCATGATGCGGGCAGGAGGCATACCGGCGAAATACGTTTGTGGTGCTGCTGATGGGACATTTGGGTGGCCCCGCCTGCCGGAGAAGACAAATCATGCCTGGAATGAGATTTACATTGATGGTAAGTGGTACAGCGTGGATGTCACCTGGGATTCATGCAGGTATCATGATTTAATGGAACACCAACCGGAATATCCTTTTCCTATTGATTATTACCTGGAACATTATGAATATTATCTGATTGACGAAAAGCAATTCTCTGCCAATCACCATAAAATCCAGGTCAACACAGACTGGTTTGATTACCAGGGGGAAGAGCTGGACCTGGAACTTTCCTGTGACGAGGCGGGGGCAAAAATCTTTTACACCCTGGATCTCTCCGAGCCAACCAGCAACTCCACCCTTTACTCCACCCCGCTGCCCATCACCAATGGCACCACCATCAAGGCCATTGCCGTGGTGCCCCAGGGGGTGGTCAGCTATGTGGAAATACCTTTTATTCACATTAACGAAGGGATTAAATTCTTTGACTCCCAGCGCGGGGTCCTGGTGGACATCCACTTAGACAAGGAGTCTCAACAAATGTACGCCTACTTTCTGAATGGCCAGAAGGGCAATTATATACCCGGCTTCCTCATTGCGGCAGAGCCGGTGGGGGTCACGGTTTGGTCCCGCAGTCCTTCAGGGGGCTACTGGGGTAGTCCCAAAGGAGGATGCCGGATTTTTGACCTGAAAGAGGGCGGCATGCGGGTCACTATTTCAGTAGGAAATAGTATTGAAGACCGGCGTGAACTGGAGATTGACTTTACGGTCTATTTCCTGCCCTCTGGTTTCCAAAAGCCCCGCCCTCCCCTGGCAAGCATCCCCCCGGGCCAATACGACCGGCCCCTGGATGTGAGCCTGGACTGCCCGCGCGCGGAAGACAATCCCTGGAGCGCCATTTACTACACTACCGACGGCAGTGTTCCCGGGCCGGGCACAGCCCGCCTCTGGGAGGGGAAGTCCGTGCACATGGCCGCCGACACGACCATCAAAGCGGTGGCGGTGCTGGGCAACTGGGATTACGTCAGCGACGTTGCGGAGTTCAAATACGAAATACGCCTCAGCGACGTTTACGCGGTGGCCGAAGACATGGCAGCCCTGGTCATCGGGTTTGCCCCGGGAGACAGCAGCACCGGCGTCACCCGTGATTTAACCCTACCGGTGCGAGGAAAATACGGCTCCACCATCCGGTGGCAATCTGACAGGCCGGAGATCATCTCCGCAGACGGAAAAGTATCCCGGCCGGTAATGTCCCGCTGGTTAATAGATGACTATCTTTCTGGTGTGAATGTAATCAAAGAGGAACGGGTGAATTTAACAGCTACCGTGACCAGGGGAAATGCAAGCGATACCAGAACTTATAACCTTACAGTGGCAGGTAGGCAAAAGCTGGTAGATACATACTGGGCGCCACTAGAACCCATAGAAGATGACACGGGGGCGCTGTGGGGAGTGGCTGCCGGCGGGAACCTCTGGGTAGCCGTGGGCGATCACGGTACCATTTATACCTCTCCCGATGGGTTTAGCTGGACCAAACAGGACGCCGGGACAAGGGAAATGCTGCGGGCCGTGGCTTTTAACGGCCGGATGTGGGTGGCCGTTGGAGAGCACTTCCTTGTCTCCAGGGACGGGGTAAAATGGGATAAAAGAAGCACGTCCGTTGTCAGTCCTTACCTGGTGGGAGTTGCGGGAAGCCCTTCCCTCTGGGTGGCCATTTCCGATGACGGCCTCATCTTTACTTCCCCGGACGGGTACGTTTGGGAGTGGCGGGACCTGAACGAAAAAGGGCCGCGTACATTCAATGCCATTGCCTGGAACGGGAAGATGTGGATAATAGCGGGCGATAAAGGGCTAATCCTTACTTCCTCCGACGGGCTGAACTGGACGGAGCGGATTTCCGGCACCACGGGCAACTTGCGTGACGTGGCCTGGGATGGCAGCCAGTGGCTGGTGGCGGGGGAAAACGAGATGCTTACCTCGGCCGATGGTGTGGTGTGGAAGAGATATGATTGCCTTGATGCGCCGGCACACATTGCCTGGGGCGGTTCCCAGTGGGTCGGCATTCCCTCTTTTTCTGGCAACAGCATCCTAACCTCACCGGACGGAACCAGTTGGGATCATGTTATAAAAGACCCCACCGGCTTCCCCTTTGGCCGGATAAATGACATTGCCTCCTGTGACCATCGTTGTGTAGCGGTTGGTGATCGGGGGATAGTGCACGTCATTGATTCCGTCGGCTTTCCGGACCCCGGCCTGGAGGCGGCCGTCCGGGAAAGCTTGAATAAACCAGCCGGGGCCATTACCAGGGAGGATATAAAGGGTTTACAGCAATTGGATGCCAGTCAACGCAATATTGCTGATCTCGCCAGGCTTGAGTTTGCCATTAACCTGGTTTCCTTAAATCTTGCCGGGAACCGGATTGAAAACATCCGGGAGATTGAGAATTTACAGAACTTAAAATACCTCAATCTTGCCCACAACAATATCCGGGACATAAGTCCGCTGGTTAAAAACAGAGAACAGGGCGGTTTAGGATGGGGCGCGGTGGTGGACTTGCGGGACAATCCCCTGGATCTGAAAGAAGGGTCGCAGGCTTATCAAGATATTGCCAGGCTGATCAGCAGGGGGGTAACAGTGAAATACGGCAATGATGGGGAAGGAGACGATGCCCGGGAATGGGCTCCGCAAGTAAATGTGCCGCCCAATAAGGAGTGGACTATTAAATTCAATATGCCTGTGGATCCAGGTACCATAACCATTCAGAACATAAGTGTCAAAGATACCAGCGGTAATGCAGTAAATGTCACAGTAGAAATAGGCAATGACGGCAGGTCGGTTATAGTTAAGCCGCCGCCGGCGGGGTACACCCCGGGGCAGGTTTACACCCTGTATATTGGCAGGGGTATTAAATCCACATCCGGCCTACGTTTGAAGAATGCGGTAAAAATGCAGTTTATAATTGGTGCCGGGCACCTAACTTATTAACTTATAGTTGAAGGGTTGTACAATGGGTGGCAGGGGGTGAATTTTTTGCTCGGTCGAAAATGGAAGGGGCCAACCGCCCTTCCATTTCCCCCCTGACGGGGTCTGATCCTTTCCGAAATTTGACGAATGGCGCTCCCGTGGGAACGAACCTCCGGGAGCTTTTTCTTTTCACCGGCGGCGCACGGTTTAGTCACCGGCTTAAGCCCCGCCCATGTCAATCTCCGGCTGGATGTGGTATAATACAGCCACAGGAGGAATGAACCTGTGCCGGACAAAAGACAGCCCCACCACACCCACGACAGAGGATACAGGGAGCTTCTCTCCAGCAAGCGGGCGTTTCTGGAGTTGCTCAAGACCTTTGTGCATGAGGAATGGGCGAAGGACATAGACGAAGAAAGCCTGGTACGGGTGGAAAAGTCCTACGTCCTGCAGGACTTCAGCGAGAAAGAGGCCGACATCGTGTACAGGCTGCGGCTCAGGGGAACCGAAGTGATATTCTACGTCCTGCTGGAGCTGCAGTCCACCGTGGACCACCTGATGCCCTTCCGGCTGCTGCTGTACATGGTGGAGATATGGCGGGACATATACAACAACACCCTCGCGGGCGAGCGGGAGCGCAAGGGGTTCCGGCTGCCGGCCATCGTTCCCGCCGTCCTCTACAACGGCAGGAGAAGCTGGACGGCCTGCAGGAGCTTCAGGGAATACCAGGCGGGGCACGAGCGGTTCCCCGGTTATCTCCTACATCCTTTTCGACGTCGTCCGCTACAGCGAAGAGGACCTGTACCGGTCGGCCAACGTGGTGTCCAGCGTGTTTTACCTGGACCAGACCGTGGAGAGATACACTTTCTGGAACTGGAAAAGATAAAGAAAATCAAACGCCGGCCGGTAAACGCTCTGGAAGCGTGGATGATGTATCTGAACAACCTGGAAGGAGAAGAGATGGAGGGAATCGCCGTGGAAAACCCGGGGATCAGGAAAGCGCTGACCATCGAGCAGGCCTTCTGGCAGAACAAGAAGGAGCGGCGGATTTACGAGCTGCGGGAAAAGGCCCTGCGGGACGAGATTTCCGCCCTGGCCGGCGCCAGGGCCGAGGGCAGGGCCGAGGGCGAGGCGAAGGGCAGGCAAGAGGCCATCTGCAAGTACCTGGACGCCAGATTTGGGGATGACTCCCGGGGTCTGCAGGAGCGGGTCCGGCAGATCGGCAGGTTGGAGGCACTGGACAAAATCATCAACAAAATTTACACCGCCGGCTCGCTGGAAGAGGCGCAGGTCATTGTGGACGACGCCCGGCAGGTGCCAGGCGCCTGACTTATTAACTTATCGAGCGGCCTCCGCCGGTCACACACCGGCGGGGGCATTTTTTTCACCAACCGCGCGGTTCAGTTTCCAGTGTGACAGGGGACGGTTCTTTGACACAAAAACACAAAAATAACGAGCGGCCTCTGCCTATCATACGCCGGCGGGGCTTTTTCTTTTCCCTGCCGGTACACGATTCAGTACCCGGTTCAGTTCTGCCTCATGTCAATTACCCGCTGGATGTGGTATAATACAGTCACAGGAGGAATGAACCCGTGCCGGACAAAAGACAGCCCCATCCCAAGAGGACATAAGCTAATTTTTTAGAGGCTGGTGGGATCCTACGAGTTATCCAGAAGAGGGTGAGCGAACGTAAATGCCCAGGATAGACATACCAATAAAGCGGCTGTTTCAGCGCCGGCCCGCCGACTGGGCCAGATACGTGCAACCGGGCTGCAGGGAAGAATGGGTAAGGCCCTATAAAACGGAGTACACTCCCAAAAAGGAATCCCGGCTGGATAACGTACTGGAAATAGATGACCCCAGCGGCCCGTACCTGCTTCACTTCGAGCCAATGGGCTACCGCGACGAAGTGCTGCCGGCCCGCATGTTGCGCTACCGCAGCGACATATGGGAGGCCATGCTGGCTGGCGGCAGGGGCACCCCGTCCATACGCCAGGTGGTGATGTTCTTCTACAAGGAAGACGACAACGGACTGCACCGGTTAAGTGACCGGTGGGATACGGGAGGGCTGGAATATTCCTATACGGTGATCCGGGTGTGGGAAGAGCGCAGGCAAAAGGTGATAACCGCCAAACTGGTGGGACTTTACCCCCTGCTGCCGTTGATGAAAGGCGAGGATGCAAAGGAAAGCCCCGGGCAGGCACTGAAGAAATGTATAGATGCCGTGCAGGAAATAGAGGACGAATCGCTGCGGCAGGACCTGCTGGCAGCCATGGCGATACTGGCCGGCGGTAAGTACCCGCCGGACCTGGTACTATCGATGATAAGGAGGGAAATGGTCATGGAGTCACCGATTTTCCAGGAGTGGGTCAGGGAAGAGCGCGCCGAGGCAGAGGCCAGGGGCAAGGTTGAAGCAAAACAGGACGCCATCTGCAAGTACCTCAGGAGGAGGTTCGGTGATGCATCCGCCGGCCTGCAGCAGAAAGTCCGGGAGATGACCAGCCTGGAGGTATTGGACGACGTCATGGAGGAACTGTTTGCCGCAAACACCCTGGAAGAAGCGCGGGCCATCATCCGGGACGGCATTGAGAGGTTTGTGCAGTAGGCGATAGCCATAGAGAACCCCGGGATCAGGGAAGCGCCGACCATCGAGAATGCCTTCTGGCAGAGCAAGAAGGAACGCAGGCTCTACGAACTGAGGGAGAAGGCCATGCTGGACGAGGTTTCCGCACTGGCCGGCGCCAGGGCCGAAGGTGAGGCCGGTGGCAAAGTCGCGATGGCCCAGGAAGCCATCTGCAAATACCTTGACGCCAGGTTCGGGGAGGCCTCACGGGACCTGCAGGGGCGGGTCAGGCAGATCGATAAGCTGGGGGCACTGGACAAAATCTTCAACAGGATTTACACTACCGGCGTTGGAAGTGGCGAACGCCGTCATTGACGGCGCCACAAATTGAAATACGGGAGAATTTCAAGCAGGACCAGTTACCGGTAAACGAGTGGCTGGTCCTTTTGTGTTTTTCGGACCGTATTTATCAGTTGTACTACCGGATACGGTTCGCTGCTTGGATTACATTCGAAAAGCCTTGACCATCGAGGAAGCTTTTTGGCGCAGCGAGCGGGAGCGAAGCCTCTATGAATTGCGGGAAAAAGCATTGCGTGACGAACTCGTCATGCTGGAAGGGGCCAGGGCCGAAGGAATCGGATGGTGCCAGGCACTTAACTTATTCACAATCATATGCTTGTGGCCGGTGCCCCCGGTGCTTGTCCTCACGGGGGAGCCTTATCTTTTCGCCAGAAGGTCAAGGGAGGAAAGGTATAGCCGGTAAGGCCCTGTTGTCGCGCAGCAAACACCTGTCCCGGCCACACGGAAGTTTTACCCGAAATTTTAAAGGAATTTGGTCTTATGTTATCGAAATATTGAGAAACTGTATACCAGGGGAGGAATGTTTATGTCGCCGAAAAGGTTTCCTTACCTGTGGGTGGCGGGGTTGCTAATTTTTCTGACAATCATCACTATTCATGTACCCCGGGCAGCAGCCTGGCCGCCGGAAAATACATGTCCGGAAATCTCCAGGCGCCTTCGGTAGCCGGCCATACATACGCCTCAAAAGAAAATGTTCGTCAGTTGATTGAAGAACGTCTCCAGCGGGAGAAGCAAATGCCTCCCCGGGACTACAGCCGGGAGATTATCGTGAAATGGAAAAAGTCGGCGGACGAAGTAAGCAAAGAGGCGCTTCTCAATAAATGTGCTGCCGAAAAAATTCACGAAAAAAGGGATTTGTCCCTGCTCCGGGTAAAAGACAGGGAAAAGGCCATTGCAGAATTAAAGCGGAGCGGGCGCGTAGAGTTTGTGGAGCCCAATTATCCCGTGCAGATGCTGGACGTCCCAAACGATCCCCTGTTTTTTGAACAGTGGGGGCTGCACACAATCAATGCCGCCAAGGCCTGGGATAAGCTGGCGCCGAATCAGGACCCGGTGATTGTGGCCGTGGTTGACTCGGGCATCGATTTTTATCATGAAGATCTGCAGGGGCGCATCTCGCTTGATGGAGCCTGGGACTTTGTATGGAACGATAACTATCCGCTGGATCTTGATGGACATGGCACAGCGGTATCTGGTGTGATCGCCGCCGCCACCGGCAACGCCACCGGCATTGCCGGTACCGCCGGGCGGCAGAACGTGCAGATACTGCCCCTGCGGGTTTTTAATTTAGATGGACAGGCGGACACATACCTGGTGTCCCAGGCCATATACCACGCCGTTGACTGCGGGGCGCAGGTGGTCAACCTCAGCCTGGGCGGTCCCCAGTACTCTCAGGCATTGGCCGATGCGGTTGATTATGCCCGGGAGCGCGGCGTGGTGGTGGTGGCCGCCGCCGGCAATCACGAAGAGGGGGAAAATGATGCGGTGTCCTACCCGGCGGCTTTCCCCGGGGTAATTGCCGTAGCCGCCAGCGACGGTGGCGACCTGGTGGCAAGCTTTTCGAATCACGGTCCGGAAGTGATGGTGGCGGCACCGGGAGTGGATATCCTCACCACTGACATTAGATATGGTGGTGGCGGCGGTGGCGGTGGGATGACTGTCCTCACCACCGACGTGTTGTATCCCAACTATACCCCCGTCAGCGGAACATCCCTGGCCACCCCCTTTGTTTCGGCCGCGGCGGCCATAATTAAATCCCAGCTGCCCGGTGCCGGACCGGACCAGGTGGCGGAGATGATCAAAAAAGGTGTGGTGGACATCGGCCCGCCGGGCAGAGACGACTACGCCGGCTACGGCCGCCTGGACCTGGACCTGGTGGCCGCGCAGCTGGCGGATGCAGGCACCCCGGGCAGCGGGGCCGTGGAAATGGATCCGGCCCAGATGCTGCAGATCGTTTTTAACCAGCCGGTGAAAATAGACGGGAATACCGCCGCCCATTTCCACTTGCTCACTGCCGCCGGTGCTGAACTGCCCTGCACCCTTTATTTTGTAGGCGAGGTGAACGCGGGCGAAACCGGGGGCTACACCACCTTCTGGCTCAAGCCCCGCGATGCCCTGACCGCCGGCCAGACCTACACCCTGCGGGTGGATGCCGGCCTGACCGCCATCTCGGGTCAAAAGCTGGCGGAAAATTATAATTTGAATATCGTTGTTAAAGCTGAAGAGGACAATCCAGTTACCCCACCGTCGGGTGATGAGGGTTATTCCCGAACCAACCCTGCTTCAATTGGTACTCCTTTATTTGCCAGGTGGAATGATTATAAAGGTAGTCATCAAGCGAAAATTATTTTAGTAGATATTATTCGCGGAGAGCAGGCATGGCAGATAATCCAGGAAGCGAACAGTTTTAATGATCCACCTCAATCAGGTCACGAGTATATTTTGGCAAAAATTAAGTTTGAATATTTAGAGGGACCAGACCCGGATACTCAATATCATATTAGTGGGTATGATTTTACAGCCGTCTCAGAAGCGGGAAGAGATTACGAATATTGTTCTGTCGTAGAACCAGAACCAGATTTAGATTACAGACTGTATCCAGGTGCTTCATGTGAAGGCTGGGCTGCTTATCAAGTCGAAGTTATAGATGATAAGCCATTATTAACTTTCGGCAGAGATTACGATGGTAAGGGTGGTATTTGGTTTAAGCTATATGAATAGGCCGAGAATCGAGGGACACCTTACTGAATTTCCAGTAAGCATAATTCAGTATGGTGTCCCCCGAATTACCGGATGTGGTATAATACAGCCACAGGAGGAATGAACCCGTGCCGGACAAAAGATACCCTCACCATTCCCACGACAAAGGATACAAGCAGCTTCTCGCCAGCAAGCGGCGTGAGAGACGAAAAAGCCGATCATGCGGTAAAATATAAAACAAAGATGGTGAAACACCGCCAATGCCCAAAATAGACATACCCGTCAAGCGCCTAGTTCAGCGCAGGCCGGGTGACTGGGTAAAATACCTGAACCCCGTATGTGCGGAAGACCGGATCAGTCCGTTCAAAAGCGAATACATTCCCAGGGCGGAGTCCAGGCTGGACAACGTGTTTGAAGTAGAAGACCCCGGCGGTTGCTACCCGGTAAATTTAGAGAATGGGGATACTGGCAGGCGGCAGATATGCGGCTGAACTGGTATGCTCGATGATAAGGAGGGAAGGTCATGGAATCGCCGATTTATCAGGAATGGGTCAAAGAAGAGAGAGCGGAAGCTGAAGCCAGGGGCAGGGCCGAGGGCGAAGCCATAGGTAAAGCCAAAGGCAAGGTTGAGGTTGCAAGGGCAGCGTTGAGGAAAGGCCTTTCCGTAGAGGATGTGGCGGAAATAACCGGGCTGTCCAGGGAGACCGTGTTGGGATTGAAGAGTGAACTGGAAAACTGACTGAACCGCTGCTTGAGAAATCGCTGGGAAGTTGAGGGGGGCGTTGTTTACAAGTTGACAAGTTCAAAAATCGAGAAGCCCCTACCGGTCACACACCGGTGGGGACATCTTTTTTTCGCCAGCCGCGCGGTTCAGTTTCGCCCCAGCTCTGCCCCATGTCAATTTCCCGGCCGATGTGGTATAATACAGGCACAGGAGGACTGATCCCGTGCCCGATAGACAGCCCCACCACACCCATGATAAGGGATATAGAGAGCTTCTCTCCAGCAAGCGGGCCTTTCTGGAATTGCTCAGAACCTTCGTCCGGGAGGACTGGGCAAAAGATATAGACGAAGAAAGCCTGGTGCGGGTGGAAAAGTCCTACATCCTGCAGGACTTCAGCGAGAAAGAAGCAGACATCATCTACCGGCTGAAGGCGAAAGGCGGCGACGTGATATTCTACGTCCTGCTGGAGCTGCAGTCCACCGTGGACCACCTGATGCCTTTCCGGCTGCTGCTGTACATGGTGGAGATATGGCGGGACATTTATAATAACACATCCGAAAGCGAGCGGGAGCGCAAAGGGTTCCGGCTGCCCGCGATAATACCGGCGGTGCTGTACAACGGAGCGAACAACTGGACCGCCGCCCTGAGTTTCAAAGAGATGCTGGCCGGGTACCGGCAGTTTGAGGAGCACGTGTTGGATTTCCGGTACGTCCTGTTTGACGTAAACCGGTATGACGCAGAAGAACTCTACCGGGCGGCCAACCTGGTAGCCAGCATATTTGCCCTTGACCAGAAGATGGACGCGGAGGAACTGGTCAGGCGGCTGCGGAAGCTGGCCGGAGTGCTGAAGAACCTGAGCCGGGACGAGTTCAGGCGGTTTGCCGCGTGGCTTGGTCACGTGCTCAAGGCCAGGCTGCCCGAGCCTTTGCGGGATAAGGTTGACAGGATAATAGGCGAAGTCAATCCGTGGGAGGTGGAAAAGATGATCACGAACCTGGAAATAACCCTTGAAGAGATGCAGCAGCAGGCGGAGATGCGCGGTTTGCTGAAGGGCAGGGCCGAGGGCAGGGCCGAGGGCAGGGCCGAGGGCAGGGCCGAGGGTGAAGCCATAGGTAAAGCCAAAGGCAAAGTTGAGAAAGCGCAGGATGCCATCTGCAAGTACCTCAAGCGCAGGTTCGGGGCTGCTTCCGAGGAACTGCAGCGGGTAGTGCAGGGAGTGACCAGCCTGGAGGCGCTGGACGGCGTGATGGAAGAGCTATTTGCGGCTGACACCCTGGAAGAGGCGCGGGCCATCATCGGGGACGGGATGGGGAAGTTAGCTCAGTGAACTGAATAGAAGCCCTCGCAGGCTGTCAGGGCTTGCGGGGGTTTTGTTGGGCGGTTGCCGAGGGGATGCAGGTTCGATTCCTGCCAGGCGCACCAAACAGGTATGTGACAGGGGACGGTTCTTTGACACAAAAATAACGAGCGGCCTCCGCCGGTCACACAACGGCGGGGCATTTTTTTGGTGCAAGGCACTTAACATATTAACTTATTGATAAGGGTGTGCCAGTGACCGGCGCTCCGGCAGGTTGAACCCCACCCGGTAAGCAAGAACGGCCGGGAAGACCCGGGTCAGATCGGGAAGGAACAAACCCCTTTGGCAATACCAGCAAAATTTACGTAGCTACGTTAACGGCCAGTGAACCGGTATGGCGTTCCGGAATCAAACTGCCTCCAGAAAGCAAAGGATTTTGATCAAACACAGAATCTGGTATAATAAGGCTGATGATTACTGGCGGGAAGAGGTGAAGGACCTGGCGGAAATCAGAGGGATCAACCGGACCAACGACTACGCTTTCAAGCGGATCTTCGGGTCGGAAGAAGGGAAAGAAGCGCTGCTCAGTTTTCTCAATGCGGTACTGCAGTTACCGTCAGGCCGGGAACTGACCGGGGTGGAACTGCTGGACCGGGAGATAGACCCCAAACACCTGCTGGACCGGGGAGCCCGGCTGGACGTGTTGGCCCGGACGGGAGAAGGCGTCTTGATCAACATCGAAGTGCAGGTGGCCAACCAGTACAACATAGACAAAAGGACCATGTATTACTGGGCGGGGCTGTACCACGGCCAGCTGACCAGCGGCCAGCAATTCGCCGACCTGCGCAAAACCGTAACCATAAATATCCTGTCCTTCAACTGGTTTCGGTACGACAATCGGTATCACCGGACCTTTCACGTGCGGGACGACCAAAGCGGAGACCTCTTAAATGACGACCTGGAGATACACTTTCTGGAACTGGAAAAGATAAAGAAAATCAAACGCCGGCCGGTAAACGCTCTGGAAGCGTGGATGATGTATCTGAACAACCTGGAAGGAGAAGAGATGGAGGGAATCGCCGTGGAAAACCCGGGGATCAGGAAAGCGCTGACCATCGAGCAGGCCTTCTGGCAGAACAAGAAGGAGCGGCGGATTTACGAGCTGCGGGAAAAGGCCCTGCGGGACGAGATTTCCGCCCTGGCCGGCGCCAGGGCCGAGGGCGAGGCGAAGGGCAGGCAGGAGGCCATCTGCAAGTACCTGGACGCCAGATTTGGGGATGACTCCCGGGGCCTGCAGGAGCGGGTCCGGCAGATCGGCAGGTTGGAGGCACTGGACAAAATCATCAACAAAATTTACACCGCCGGCTCGCTAGAAGATGCGCAGGCCATTGTGGACGGCGGCCGGCAGGTGCCAGGCACCTATTAACTTTTATGAGAATTGACGGTGCCAGGCACTTAACTTATTAACTTATCGAGCGCCCCCCGGTCCCGCACCGGCGGAGCTTTTTCTTTTCACTGCCGGTATACGATTCAGAACCCGGTTCAGCCCCGCTCCATTTGTGACAGAGCATTTGTGACAGGGGACATTTGTTTGTGACAGGGGACGGTTCTTTGACACAAAAATAACGAGCGGCCTCTGCCGGTTACACGGGCTGACCCCCTAAGATTGGACAATTAGTCCTTCTTGCTCACGATTTTAGCGAATTTCAATTCAGGGCGGCGGCCTTGACTGCCACCCCGCACGTGGTTAATCAATACCACCGACGGGGCGGC
>NZ_WHYR01000044.1 GCF_009428905.1 Desulfofundulus thermobenzoicus
CCCAAATCCCCCTCCCCCACCAGCAGCAGGTGAAAGCAGCCGGGACTTTCATCCGCCAGTATGGCAAAGGACCGCTGCAGCACGTCCAGCCCCTTCTCCCGGGCAAAACGGCCTACATACAGCAGCACCACCCGCTCCCCGGGGATACCCAGGCGCAGCCGCAGCCGCTGGGTACGCCGCCGGGGATGAAATTGCTCCAGGTCCACCCCCAGGGGTAAAACCTGCACCCCTCTCACCCCGTTAACGGCCAGGGCCGACGCAGCCGCTAATGACGGTGCCAGGGTGAGGTCCATGCGCCGATACATGGCCCGCACATAGGCAAAAGCCCCCTTTTCCAGCAGGGCGGCCGGGATTTTCCCGATTATCCTGGACATGGTGCGCACGTAGGCCCGGGGAAAATCACTGTGATAAAACCCCACCAGGCGGCAGCGGTATTTGCGCCTGGCGGCCATGGCCCAGGGAAGCAAGTAGGGGCAGCCCACCTCCATCACTTCCGGGCGAAACTGTTCCATCAGCCAGTCTATGCGCCGCAGGTTCACCATCAGCCGGTAGGGGCGGGCAAAGGGCAGTTCCGGGGACTTCACCCGGCAGAAAATGCTTCTCCCTTCCCTTTTTATCAGGTCGGCCGGACCGGGAACAATGACCAGATGTTCATCATGACGGTGCCGGGTGATATAATTAATCTTTTCATGCAGGTAGGTTTTGACCCCACCGCTTTGTTCATGGTAGAAGTTGGTTATATCACAAATCCGCATTTAACTGTCACCCCGAGCCTCTTCCAAATACTCCCCAATGGTTACCGTCCGGCGGCATTCCAACATGCGCCGGCATATTCTCCGGGCTATCTCCATAATGGCCGGGTGCCGGGCATCCGCCGGGTGCAGGACCAGGCGCACCATCTCCCGGCTACCGGCCAACCCGGCCAGCAGGGGAACGAACAGGCGTGAAAGGTTAACCCGGACAGGAGAACGGCTGCTGAAAGATACCGCCGGCACGGGATAAAAGGAACCGGTTCGCAGGTCATGAATACCGGCCAGGGTGGTGGTGAAGGCAAAAGGAAACTGTTTTAAAATTTGGTAGCTCCCTTTACTCAGCAGCCAGGCCGGGGCAATAAAACCGGCCGGCTCAATGCCGCATCCCTTTAAAATGGCCAGGCCCCGTTCAATCCGTTCCCGGGCCTCCCTTCCGGGCAGCCGGTAAAACTCTCCCTCCCCGCTGGTATACCAGCGGGACACCATGTACCGTAAAGGATTGTTTTCCCGCCGGGACTCCCGGCCTGCAGGCTCTTTATGGGTCAACCCGTGCAAAACCATCTCCCAGCCGCCGGAGGCCAGGGAATCAAGCCAGGTGACAAAGGGGGAACCGGGGATTAACGGAGAGCACCCGTGAAAATCGGGCACCACCAGGATGGTTCCCCTTGATACCCCCAGCCCGCGGATAAAATCCACCAGATATTTCATTTCTGCGGCAAAGACCGGCGAAACATCGTGAAGGGATACATTCACATACAATTACATTCCACCCGGCCGCTGAGGTTATTTCTAAAGAGCATTACCCGTGCAGGATGCCGGCTGCCGCATGAAACCGCCGGCGCTCAGGAATTCTAAAGAGCATTACCCTGGTATTCGTGTATTATTGATTCAGTAAAAGAATAACAGAGAAAGAATAAACCCTGGTTAAGGATTATCGCATTTTTTGTTAAAGATGGGTTTCTTTAATTAACAAAAACTTAGCCCGCCGATAATACCGGTTTAACCTGCCGTGAATATATTTACTTCCTGGCAAGGACAATTTTTAAGTCACGTAACGGGTTATACCGGTGAGTGCTGGGCAGCCCAATCCGACGACCGACGACTTTTCCTGAGGAGTTGCCTATGGGAACGTTTGTTCCCTCCATAAAGCATAAAAATCTATTTTTCAGGAGGTCTTTTCCTTGAAGCTGGCTATTTTTACCGACACTTACCTGCCCCAGGTAAACGGCGTGGCCAGGACGATAGCCAGAATATCCGCTTTTTTACACCGGGAAAACATCCCGCACCTGATTTTTGCCCCCGGATACGGACCCCTGCCGCCGGGCAATGAAAACGTGCATGCCTTTCCCGCCCTGGACCTGCCCCTGTACCCGGAATGCAAGATCGCCCTGCCCTCCTACCCTCAGATCCGGGAGGTCCTGCACCACTTCCAACCCGATCTTATTCACCTGGTGACGGAATTTTCCATGGGGCTCTGCGGTTTAAAGTTTGCCAGGGAACACCATCTGCCGGTGGTGGCCTCCTACACCACCAACTTTCCCCAGTACCTGGCTTATTACCGGGTGGGATTCCTGGAAAAATGGGCATGGCTGTATCTGCGCTGGTTTCACAATCAATGTCAGTTGAACTACTGCCCGTCCCAGGCCATCCAGACCATGCTGGCCAAAAAGGGCTTCCGCAACCTGACCGTCTGGGGGCGGGGCATCGATACGGAATTTTTTTCGCCGGATAAAAGGAGCAACATCTTGAAAAAACTGGCTCCGGGAAAAGATCTATTCTTCCTTTATGTGGGCCGCCTGGCGCCGGAAAAGGACCTGGACATACTCCTGAAGGCCTGGGATATGGTGGCACCGGGGCTGCCGGAAGCCGCCCTGATCATCACCGGCGACGGACCCCAGACGGAGGAATTAAAACAAAAGGCCGGCCCCGGTGTTATTTTCACCGGTTACCGGCATGGCGAGGAACTGGCCAGTATTTATGCTTCCAGTGATATTTTTGTCTTTCCCTCCACCACCGAGACCTTTGGCAATGTGGTGCTGGAAGCCATGGCCTCCGGACTGCCCGTGGTGGCCGCCGCCGCCGGCGGGGTGAAAAACCTGCTGGTGGACGGCCGGAACGCCCTGGCCTGCCGCCCCCGCAACGCCCCGGACATGGCCGCCGCCATGCTCAAGCTGGCCCGGTACGGGGAACTGCGCGCTCAAATGGGCCGCCGGGCCCGGGAATACGCCCTGGGCCGGTCCTGGGAAGCCCTGCTGCAGGCCCTGGTGGACAGCTACCGGGAAACGGCTGCCGGAGTTCACCGGCCGCTGCCCCAATACGCCTGAGCAATAGCTCCAAAATACCTGCACCCCTGGAAAGCGAGGGGCGCATTTTCCCCCCGGTCACCTGCCGCCAGGAACCAATACAGGCCGGGGTTTTTTTATCCCCCTTGCCCTTTTTGTATATTCACTTATAATAACTTCATGAACCAATAATGGTGGTGACTTATATCATGAAAAAAGTCCCAGTTCAAGTATACGTTGATCATTCTTTACACGAACAATTGCGCCTTGTGGCCAGAAGAAAAAAAAATATCCCAATCGGAACTGATTAGAAAACTCCTCTACCTGGGACTGCAAAGGGAACTTGACCAGCAGAATCCAGCCCTGGATATGGCAGGCCCGGGAACCGGTAACACACCGGACCCGGCAGAACGGCATGATCATTACCTGGTTAAACTGGAAAAGGAGTCCTGGAGAGTTTGAAAACTTTTGCTTTTGATATCCATTTCACCACCGCCGGCTTTATTCAATTACCCCGTAGTGTTTTTCCGCAAAGCAAAGAAACCCCCGGGTCCGCCCCGGGGGATATTCATATCCGCAATCCCTTTTCCACCTTGTCCAGGTGGTCGAACATGGCCCGGCGGGCGTCTTTGTCCCGCCCCTCCCTGATGGCCTGGAAAATGGCCCGGTGTTCCTTTAAAAGGCGCTGGGGAGTACCCGGGGTCATATAGAGCTGCATACGGGCCGTGCGCAGAACCCTCTGCATGGTGCCGGCAATGGTGTTCATCAGTTCCACCACCAGGGAATTATGGGTGGCTTCGGCCACGGCATAATGGAACTGCCAGTCGGCCTTTTCCCCCACTTCACCGCTGGCGATGTCCGCCTCCATCTGATTCAGTGCCTCTTCCATCTGGGCCAGTTCCTCCGGGGTGTGCCTCAGGGCGGCCAGACCCGCCGACTCCACCTCCAGGATCTTGCGCAGTTCCATGAGCTCCCCGGTGGTGTCCCGGTCCATCATTAAAACCAGGGACAGGACGCTGATAATGGCCTGGGGCTCCACCCGCCGCACATAGGTACCCCCTCCGGGACGGATCTCCACAATGCCCATGGCTTCCAGAGCACGGAAGGCCTCCCGCACCGCCGAGCGCCCCACCTGAAGTTTTTCCGCCAGCTCCTTTTCAGAAATGAGCTTGTCCCCGGGGTTCAGCACACCTTCGGCGATCAGCTGTTTGACCTGCTCGATAATTTCTTCGTATATTTTCTTTGTTTTAATGGGTTTTAAGGCCTCGTACATGGTCCATCTCCCCATCACCCTTTTCGGTTATTATAGACCATAATAACCATTATTTCAATTTCGCCGGGCAACCACCTTTTCCGCTCCATGACGGGATCAGCCGGCCGCCCGACCCGCTTCCACAGTTATACCGGAAGATGTTTGGACCTGTAAGCCCGGTGCTCCCGGCCCGGAGGCGGTTTCGGGAGCCGGCACCGGCCTGTGGCTGCGCAGGAAGAAGACCATGGGAATGGCCGCCGCCACAAAAAGGGTGGCAATCATAAAGGCGTCACCAATGGCCAGGGCGAAGGCCTCCCTTTGCACCAGCCCGGACAGGATGGCCAGCGCCCCGGCGGTGCCCTGGCCGCCTCCCCCCAGCCACCGGCCCAGTTGCTTCACAACATTCTCCGCCACCGGTGAAGAGGGGGATATCCCTTCGGCCAGCCTGGCGGCGTGAAAGACCTGCCTCTGCTGCATGATGGAGGTTAAAAGGGCAATCCCAAAGGACGCGGCAATCTGCCGGCAGACATTGCTTAATGCCGATGCTTCGCCCACCAGGCGGCGGGGCACCGTATTCATGCCGGCGGTGGTGATGGGCATGGTGGCCAGACCCATGCCCAGGGCGCGAATGATCATCAGATTGCGGATATGTTCAAAACTGCTGTTTAAATTCAGGGTATGCAGTTCCCAGGTGCCCCAGGCGGTGATGGTCAGGCCGATGGCCGCCGGCACGATGGCCCCGATGCGGTCGAACAGAAACCCGGACACGGGCATCATCAGGGCAGTGGCCAGGGCGGCCGGCATGAGCAAAAGACCCGTTTGCATAGGGGTCAGGCCCATCAGATTCTGGGTAAACAGGGGAATTAAAAAGACGCCCCCGAAAAGACCGATGGTGATCAGGCTGGCGGCCAGGGTACTCAGGGCAAAAACGGGGTTTTTGAGCACCCGCAATTCCAGCAGGGGTTGTTCGTGGGACAGTTCCACCAGCACGAAAAGGGTGAGGGCAGCAAAACCAACGGCCAGCAGGGTGACGATGTACTGGGACCCCCAGCCCTCTTTATGCGCCTCGCTCAGGGCCAGCAGCAAAGCAAAACAACCCCCGGTGGACAGGACAAACCCCCAGGGATCCAGACGGCGATCCGTGCGGCGTTCCCCATCGGGCAGCAACAAAAAGGCCATGAGCAAACCAAATACGCCCACCGGAATATTGGCGGTAAAAATAAAGCGCCAGCTCAGGTGATCGATGATATACCCGCCCATGGTGGGGCCGATGGCCGGGGCGGCAATGGCGGACACGCCCCAAACCCCCAGGGCCGTGCCTATTTTCTCCCGGGGCACCAGTTTGTAAATAATGGCCATGCTCACGGGCATGATCGCCCCGCCCCCGATGGCCTGAAATACCCGGGCGGCAATTATGGAGTTGAGATTCCAGGCCAGGCTGCAGAACAGCGATCCCACCGTAAAAATCCCCAGGGAGAAAAGATACAGCCGCCTGGTGCCCAGGTAGTCCCCCAGGAAGCCGGTCACCGGAATGACCACTCCCGAGGTGAGCATGTAGGCGGTGACCACCCATTGAATTTGATCGGTATCAGCACCGAAAATGGCCATCATTTTGGGTACGGCCACATTTACCGAACTGTTGTTCAGTATGGCCGTAAAGGCCCCCAGAACCACCACAAACAAAGGCACCCAGAAGGAGCCGTTTTCCCTTTCCCCACTCATGCATCCTTCTCCTTACCCGTATCTCTTTCCAGCATGGCCGGATAGCCGCCATCCGCCCTTGCCGGCCGGAAGGGGCTTTACTTAAAGGGATTATTAGTTCACTGAGTTAAATAATAAGCTAAAAGACGACCCCTGTAAAGGGGTTTTGTTTTTCTTTACAGGGGCTTCATTTCCCCCACATCCAGGCTGATATCCAGCGCCCGGGCCGAATGGGTGAGCGTCCCCAGGGAGATGAAATCCACCCCGGTACGGGCCACTTCCACAATGGTCTGTTCGTTTATTCCTCCCGAAGCTTCCAGCAGCGCCCGGCCGGCCGTCAGTTCCACCGCCCGGGTTAAGGAGGGTATATCCATATTGTCCAGCATGATGATGTCGGCCCCGGCGGTCAGGGCTTCTTCCAACCCGGCCAGGCTCTCCACCTCGATTTCCACCTTCATGGTGTGGGGTATACCGGCCCGGGCCAGTTCTATGGCCCGGGTAATGCTCCCGGCCACCTTTATATGGTTGTCCTTGATCAGAACGGCGTCATAAAGGCCAAAGCGGTGATTGATCCCGCCCCCCACCCGCACGGCGTACTTTTCCAGCATGCGCAGGCCGGGGGTGGTCTTGCGGGTATCCACAATCCTGGCCCGGTAGTCCCGGATCAAATCCACCATCCGGGCCGTATAGGTGGCAATCCCCGACATGCGCTGCAGGAGGTTCAGGGCCACCCGCTCGCCGCTCAAAATGGCCCGGGCCTCCCCTTCCACCCGGGCCAGGAGCTGTCCGGCCGCCACCCGGTCCCCCTCCCGCACCCGGGGTTGGAAGGAAATGTCCGGAGAAAGGCGGCGGAAGACGGCCCGGGCCACCGGCAGGCCGGCCACCACGCCGGGTTCTTTGGCGCGAATAAAGCCGATGGTGGTGTAATCGGCGGGTACAATGCAGCCGGTGGTCACATCGCCGGTGCCGATGTCTTCCTTCAGCACCCTGTCGATCAGTTCTTCCAGAACGATATTCTGCATATCGGCTCCCCCTTGAGGTAATTGAAGGTAAACCGGCCCTTTTCCATGCTTAAAAAGCAGCCCGTCCCCTTTTCAGCGGCGTAAAATGATATGTTTTTGCCAGCGGGCCCGGGGCTCCGGGTAATCCCGCCGGTAATGGCCGCCCCGGCTCTCGGTGCGCATTAAGGCCGCCTGGGCCACCAGCTGGCCTACCAGAAGCATGTTGCGGGTGATCATTTCCTCCACGCTCCCGGCGTGCCGGCCCTCCAGTTGCTCCCATTTTTCAAAGAAGGCCAGGGCTTTTTCCAGTCCCTCGGCGGTACGCATGGGACCCACATATTTACCCATGACATTTTGAATATTTTTCCGCAGTTCGGCCACATTCAATTCGCCGGACTCATCCATGGCCCGGCAGGAAAAATCGGGGCATTCCACCGGCACCGCCGGCGTGGCTTCCACCCGTTCCACAATGCGCCCGCCAAAAACCAGGCCGTCCAGCAGGGAATTGCTGGCCAGGCGGTTGGCCCCGTGCACCCCCTGGCAGGCCACCTCACCGCAGGCATAGAGCCTTTCAATGCTGGTTTCCCCGTGGAGGTTGGTTTTCACGCCCCCCATCATGTAATGGGCGGCCGGGGCCACGGGTACGGGGTCCCTGGTTATGTCCACCCCGTAGCCGGCCAGGGTGCGGCTGATGGTGGGAAAGCGCTGCCGGATCATTTCCGGGTCCAGGTGGGAAAGATCCAGAAAAACCTTGTCGGCGGCACTGCCGGCCATTTCGGCCAGGATGGCCCGCACCACCACATCCCGGGGGGCCAGTTCGGCCAGTTCGTGGTAACGGGGCATGAAGCGCTCGCCGTAACGGTTGCGCAAATAGGCCCCCTCGCCCCGCACCGCCTCGGAAATGAGAAAACGGGGCGCTCCGGGCAGGCTCAAAACCGTGGGGTGAAACTGGATGAACTCCATATCCATGACTTCGGCGCCGGCCCGGTAGGCCAGGGCAATGCCGTCGCCGGTGGCCACCTCCGGGTTGGTGCTGTGGTTGAAGAGCTGCCCGATACCACCGGTGGCCAGTACCACCGCCCGGCCGTAGAACGCTTTAAGCCGTCCTTCCCTTTGATCCAGGGCCAGCACGCCATAACACACGTTATCCCGCACCAGCAGGTCCACCGCCAGGTGGTTTTCCCGCACGTCTATGTCCCGGGCCAGCCGGGCCTGTTCCGTAAGCACCCGCTGGATTTCGGCCCCGGTGGCGTCCCCGGCCGCGTGCAAAATGCGCCGCCGGCTGTGGGCACCCTCCCGGGTGAGGGCCAGCCGTCCGTCCTCGGTGTCAAACTGCGCTCCCATGGCCATTAATTCCCGCACCCGTCCGGGCCCTTCATTAACCAGCACATTCACTGCCTCGGGATCGCAAAGCCCCGCCCCGGCCGCCAGGGTGTCCTTCAAATGCAGCGCCGGCGAATCAGAACGACCCAGGGCGGCGGCGATGCCTCCCTGGGCCCGGTCGGTGTTGCTGTCTTCCACGGTATGCTTGGTTAGCACCACCACCCGCCGGTTGTGGCGGCTGGCGGCGTGCGCAGTATACAACCCGGCAATACCACTGCCCAGGATCACATAATCCCAGTTTTCCCGGGGCAGCTGCCGGGTATCAAAGTTAACCAGGTATTTGACAGTCATATCGGGCTCTCCCTTCCGTCAGGTCACCGCCAGCATCCTTTCCAGGGAACGCAGGGCCTTCTCCCGGATATCCGCCGGCACCGTCACCCGGGGCTCCAGGGTAACCAGCGCCCGGTGCACCTTCTCCAGGGTGGTGGCCTTCATATTTGGACACAGCAATTTATCGGAAGCCGGGTAAAATTCTTTACCCGGACATTGTTTGCGGAACTGGTACAAAATACCCGTTTCGGTGCCAATGATGAATTCTTTCGCCCCGCTTTCCCGGGCATAGCGGATCATGCCCGTGGTGCTGGCCACGGCATCGGCCAGATCGATCACGTCCGGACGGCACTCCGGGTGCACCAGCACCAGGGCTTCCGGATGGGCCTCCCTGGCGGCCAGCACGTCTTCGGGTAAGAGTTTTTCATGGGTGTTGCAGTAACCTTCCCACAGATATATTTTGCGCCCCGTCTGCCGGGCCACATACCGGCCCAGGTTTTCGTCGGGGATAAAGAGTACCGGCCGGTCCTCCGGAACGGAGTTGACCACCTTCACCGCGTTGGCGCTGGTGCAGCAGATGTCGCTTTCAGCCTTGACGGCCGCCGAGGTATTCACGTAGCAGACCACCACGGCACCGGGCATTTCCCTTTTTTTAGCCCGCAATTCCTCCACGGTGACCATATCGGCCATGGGACAGCCGGCTTTGATTTCAGGTAAAAGGACGATCCTGTCGGGGGATAGGATGGCCGCGCTTTCAGCCATAAAATGAACGCCGCAGAAGACAATCACGTCGGCTTCCGTTTTGGCCGCCCTTTGGGACAGACCCAGGGAGTCACCCACAAAATCGGCCACTTCCTGCACTTCCGGACGCTGGTAGACGTGACTTAAAATAACGGCATTCCTTTCTGCTTTCAATTGTTTTATTTCCTGTGACAGCTGTTGAATTTTGTCCGGGGTGGTCATGGTTTCACTCCCTCAGAATATGCATAAGGTTATTTTAACCACCATTTTCGCCCCTTGTCAAGGACAGTTCTTAATACGAATTTAATTTTCCATAGTACCACAGATAACACTCCCGGCGAGCCACAGGGCAGGCCGGGAGCAACTTTGCATTGGTAATTCCGTCCCGCCGGGGGCCGCCCCCCGAAAAGCCATCAACCCACCTTTCCCGGGACCTCACCCCGGCGGACTTCCATCACCCGGTTCCGGCCATCCACCAGCACCACTCGCGGCGTGAAGCCCGCCGCCTCTTCCGGAGTCATCAGGGCGTAAGCGATGATAATCACCGTGTCCCCCGGCTGGACCAGCCGGGCCGCCGCCCCGTTCAGGCAGATCACCCCGGAGTGGCGGGGTCCGCTGATAACATAGGTTTCCAGGCGGGCGCCGTTATTGTTGTTCACCACCTGCACCTTTTCGTGGGGCAGGATCCCGGCCGCCTCCAGCAGGGCCTGATCAATGGTGATGCTGCCCATGTAGTTCAGATTGGCTTCGGTAACGGTAGCCCGGTGGATTTTGGACTTGAACATGGTGATGAACATGGTATTGTCCCTCCATAACACACCGGCAGTTATCCCGGCAGTGTTCAGTCAAACCGCTTTCTAGTCAAGGAATCAATTATACTGAACAACTGGATTTAAAAGAGCTTTTCCGGCCCGCCCAGAACGGTATTGTCGATTAACCGGGTACCCCCCAGGCGCACGGCCAGGGCCAGCAGGGCGGGGCCATCGAGCTTATCCACGGGTTTCAGATCCGGCAGGGAACGTATTTCCACATAATCAACCTCCGCCCCCGGCACCTGCGCCAGCTCATCCCGCACCAGGTCCGCCAACCGGCCCCCATCCCGCTCACCGGCAGCAAAAGCCCGCCGGGCGGCCTCCAGACTGCGGGGAATCACCAGGGCCGCCTGCCTTTCCGCCGGGCTAAGATAGACGTTCCGGGAGCTCATGGCCAGGCCGTCAAATTCCCGCACCGTGGGCACGGCGACAATTTCCAGGGGCATGTTCAAGTCCTGGACCATGCGGCGGATGACCAGGGCCTGCTGGGCGTCCTTCTGGCCGAAAAAGGCCTTATCCGGCTGGACGATGTTGAAAAGCTTGGTCACCACCGTGGTCACCCCCCGGAAATGCCCGGGGCGGGAAGCGCCGCACAGGCATTCCGTCAGCCCCGCCACCTCCACATGGGTGGCAAACCCCGGCGGGTACATCTCCGCCACGGAGGGGTGAAAAACGGCATCCACCCCCGCCTCCCGGGCCAGGGCCAGGTCCCGCTCCAGATCCCGGGGATAGCGGGCATAATCCTCCCGGGGGCCGAACTGCAGGGGGTTGACGAATACGCTCACCACCACCACGTCGCAGGATTCCTTTGCCCGGCGCATAAGGGTGAGGTGCCCTGCGTGGAAGTAACCCATGGTGGGCACAAACCCCACCGTCTGCCCCCGGGAGCGGGCCTGACGGACGAATTCCCTTATTTCTCCGATGGTACGGCAAAGAAGCATGGCACTCCCCCCGGATGGTTAATCAATACAACTTCTCCAGCATTTCCTCCGGCATGTCAAAGCCGTGTTCCGGCCCGGGGAAGGCGCCGCCCAGCACTTCTTCCCGGTAGGTGGTAAGCGCCCGTATAATCTCCTGGTGCAGGTTGGCGTAACGCTTGGCAAATTTAGGAGATTTGCCCATGAACATGCCCAGCAGGTCGTGGGTCACCAGCACCTGGCCGGTGCAGTGGGGACCGGCCCCGATGCCGATGGTGGCCACCTCCAGGGTTTCGGTGAGCAGTCTGGCCAGGGGTACGGGTACGCATTCCAGCACGATGGCAAAAACCCCCGCTTCCTGGAGGGCCCGGGCGTCATCCAATAGCTTTTGGGCCGCCGCTTCATCCCTTCCCTGCACTTTATAGCCGCCCATCTGGTGGATGGACTGGGGGGTGAGCCCCAGGTGGCCCATCACCGGGATGCCGGCCGCCACCATAGCCCGGACGGTGCCGGCCACCTCCCGGCCTCCTTCCAGTTTCACGGCCGCGGCACCCCCCTCCTGCAGAATGCGCCCGGCGTTGCGCAGGCTTTCTTCCCGGGAAACATGGTAGGATAAAAAGGGCATGTCGCCGATGACCATGGCCCTTTTCACCCCGCGGGTGACGGCTTTTATATGATGGACCATGTCGTCCATGGTGACCGGAATGGTGGACTCGTAGCCCAAAACGGCATTGCCCAGGGAATCCCCCACCAGAATGGCGTCGATGCCCGCCTCGTCCACCATCCTGGCCATGGGGTAATCATAGGCCGTAAGCATGGTAATCCTTTTGCCTGTTTTTTTCGCTTCCCGGAAATAGGCGGTGGTTACTTTTTGCGTCACAATTTATCCCTCCCCAGTATATTGGCCCCGCGGCAGCAATAATCAGGTACTTATCGTTGTTTCAGGCTTAAAGCCACGCAGCGGACCTTCCGGGCTCCGGCGGAAAACCGACCCTCGGGAATACGGCCGCTCCCTGCACGGGCGGTATAACCGGTCGGCGCCCGTTGTTTATGAAGATAACGAACGTTCCCATGGGCACCCTTTTAAATGTGTCACAGAACCGTCCCCTGTCACACGGACTTTTCAACAAATGTCAGCATATTTGCTGCTGTTCCGCAGCACCCGCTCCAGCTGCCGGGCCTGTTCCGCAGTAATGCTGTCCTTTTCCCGGGCCACCCGGATGGTGTAAAGACCCAGCATACGATATAATGCTTCCTCTTCGTTGCCCACCCGCTCCAGAGCCGGCAGGTGCCCCTGGATGGTGGGCACGTCCCCCCGGGCCACCGGGCCGGTGAGGGCCTCCACGGGCCCCACCCGCCGGATATTGTTGATGGTACCCTGCACCAGGGGAAAGAGCGCCTGGAAGGCCTCCCGCCGGGACAGGCCGAAGCAGCCGTACAATCCCGTGGCCAGGTGCATGAGGGACACCAGGTAATTGGAGGCTATACAGGCCGCCGCATGATAAAGGGGCTTATCCTCCGCCCGGATGGTAAAGCAGTGCCCCTGTAAATCGGCCACCACCTGCCGGGCCAGGGGCATGGCCCCCTCGTCCCCTTCCAGGGCAAAGTATGAACCCGGCAGGTTTTCCCTGGCCCCGGCCACGTCGGCAAAGGACTGCAGCGGATGGATGGATACCGCCAGGGCGCCGGCCTCCCGCACGCCCTGTAACTCCCCGGCCGGGTGGGCGCCGCTGGTGTGGGCCACCACCTGCCCGGGGCGAAAACCGCCTTTCCGGGCTATGGCGGCAGATACGGGTGCAATTTCCCTGTCCGGGGTAGTGATAAAAACCAGATCGCCCTGCACCGTTGCCTCCCAGGGATAATCACAGGCAGGGCAGCCCACGGCCTCCGCCAGCCTCCGGACCGGGGCGGGCGTCCTGCCGGCCACCGCCGCCACCGGATACCCCCGTTCCTTCAACAAAAGGGCCAGGGCACTGCCCACCTTGCCGCAACCCACCACGACAACCGCCGGTTTATTCATCGACTCCACCCCAAGCCATATTTTTTGCAGTGAGCACCGAAGCTATCATGGTTACAGCGGGTCAACCCCCGCCCGCATTTTTTCGCCCCATGGTTCAACAATAAAAAATGCCTTCCGGGCATCCCGAAAGGCATTAACTGGCATCTACCACCCCCGTCTCGGTCCATCCCGGCTCCAAGCGGTTTCCCCATATGCTGTTTTGCTGCATGGCCAAAGGTGCGGCTCCCGGCAGGATACCACCCCGTTGCAGTCATTTTAACACAGGCAGGCAGCAATGACAATAACAATTCAGTCAACAAATCAAATATAACCGCAGGGCTTTAAAAAATTACCCGGACGGCAGGGAACGGGAACCGGACACAGAAATAATTTACAGGTTAATCTCCGGGAAAACAACGACCATACTATTATGAGGAAGATACGGATGACACAGCGTGCCCATATCCCCGTGGCCACCATGTCCTTGATTCAGCTCCTGGTTTTGCTGCCGGCCTACTGCCTGCCGGCGGTACTGCCCCTGGTGGAAAGGGAGTGGGGAATCAGCCATTCCAATGCCGGGCTGATGGTGGCCGCCTTTCAGGCCGGCTATATAGCCGCGGCCCTGGTGGCCCTGCCCCTCACCGACCGCCTGGACGCCCGCTACGTCATGGCCGGGGGGGCCGTTCTGTCGGCCATCACCCACACCCTGTTCCCGCTCCTGGCCGGAGATGCCCTCTCGGGCACCTTCCTGCGGGCGCTGGCCGGTGCCGGTCTGGGAGGCATCTACATGCCCGGGGTGAAAATTATCTCCCTGGCCCCCCAATCCCGGGGCCGGGCCGTGGGTTTTTACGTTTCCTCCTACCTGCTGGGCACCTCCCTTTCCTTTGCCTTTACCGGGGCGCTGACCGCCTTCATGCCCTGGAAAGAGACCTACCTGGCCCTGGCCGGGGCCAGCTTTCCGGCGGTAATCCTTTCCCTCTGGCTGTGGCGCCGGCCGGGCGGTGCCTTTCTGCCCCGGGACCGGTGGCAGGAGATCCGGGCGGCCGGACCCGCCGGCAATCAGCAAACCGGTTCCGAACAGGGAAATGATCCGGCGGATAGATCGGGTGCGAAAACGGTACCGGTGGAAGCCCGGGGACCGGTCATACCGGCCGCCCAGCGCAACCTGGCCATGGCTTTGATCATCCTGGCCTATGCCGCCCACATGTGGGAGATGTACGGTTTGCGTTCCTGGCTGACCCCTTTTTTAACCGCCGTTTTCCAGGAACGTTACGCCCCGGCCACGTCCCTGGCCGCCACCTGCACCGCCCTGGCGGTAATGCTGGGTTCCCCGGCCACCCTGGCCGCCGGCTGGCTCTCCGACCGCTACGGGCGCACCGCCACCTCCATTGTGATCATGCTCATCAGTGCCACCTGCTCCCTGACCATAGGCTGGCTGCTGGGAGCACCCCTCTGGCTGCTGCTGCTGGTGGGTGTGGTACACAGTCTGACCGTAACGGCGGAATCGCCCATGTTTTCCACCGGCCTGGCTGAAATCGCCCCCCGGGAAAAGCTGGGCCGGATGATGGCCTGGCAAACCTTTGCCGGTTACGCCCTGGCCACCGCCGCGCCCCCCTTTTTCGGGCTGGTACTGGACCTGCATCCCGGACCGGCAGGTTGGCCCCTGGCCTTTTCCAGCCTGGGCCTGGTGGCCCTGCTGGGAATGGGATTGATGATCTACCTGCGCCGCCTGCCGGTAAGCCGGGTTATGGCCGGCGGGCTCCGGTAAAAAGCGGCAGGAACAGCTTGCCACGGGCTTGCGCCCGGCGAGGGAACATGTATCCATCCAATGAATTGGGGAAAGGCTATTGCCCTCGCGCCCCCATGCCAGAAATAGACAGGCAACTTTCGGAATAAAAAGGGCAAAAAGAGGACAGTCCCCTTTTTTAAAGACAGGTGACCTTCGTTGGCTCCCGCCAGGTTAATCACTTTACAACCCGAGCAGGTAATGATCATCCATGCCGCAGGCATTTGGCGCGGTGCGCCCCGCTCCCCCGAAAAAGAAGCGCTGGTTTGCCTGAACAACGGAACGGTGGCCGCCCTGGAGTCTGAAAAACCTGCAACCGGGGTTTGGTCCCGGGTGAAACAACTTTTCCATGGCCGGGGCGGGGACAACGGCCCCGGATCCCTGCCCGGACCGGCACAGGTGCAGGAATACGGGGTATGCCGGGAACATTACCCGGCAGAAAACGCGGAATGTCCGTTATGGCCGCCCGTCACCGGCTGGACCGTTCCCCCCATCCACCAACGGGAATCGATCAATGAAAGGACAGACTGCCGGTACACCCGCCCGGTGGACCGGCAGGGACAATATGCACCGGACCGGCCTCCGGCGATCAATTGCCCCCGTCCCTGCTTCCCCGGCCGGAAGGTATTGCTGCTGGACCTGCCCGGCTGCACCATCCTCCCCGGGCTCATCGACTGCCACGTGCACCTGGCCCTGGACGGCCGGGACTTTGCCCTGGCGCAGCAGCAGTGGTCTGAAAAGCCGGCATTATACCGCCGGGTGGCGGCTGACCTGTCCGGCACCCTGGAGCACGGCATTGTGGCCGTGCGGGACGGCGGGGACCGGGCCGGTGTGGGCCTTACCGCCCGGAAGTGGGTGATGGAAGGCACAGTGGCCGGCCCCCTGGTCAGGGCGGCGGGTTACGCCCTGCACCGGCAGGGTAAATACGGATCCTTCCTGGGGCCGGGCCTGACCCCGGCGGAACTGGAAAGGGCCGTGGATTCCCTGGCCCGCCTGGGAGTGGACCTGGTCAAGGTGCTGGTGTCCGGAATAGTCAGCTTTACGGAATACGGCCGGGTGGGGGGGCTCCAATTCTCCCTGGAAGAGCTGCGCCGCATCGTTTACCGCGCCCGATGCCACGGCCTGAAGGTAATGGCCCATGCCAGCGGGGACGAAGCGGTACGCCTGGCCGTGGAGGCCGGGGTGGACTCCATCGAACACGGTTACTTTCTCAGCGAAGAGTCTTTGTACCGGATGGCTGAAAGGGGGATCCCCTGGGTGCCCACGGTGATCCCGGTGGCGGCCCGGGGGAGGGGAAACCCGAACTTAAAGAAGGACCCGGCGGGTCGGTACGGCGCCCCTGTCAGCGGGCCGGAAGAAGATATTCCGGGAGGCGGTAACGAAACCCGGGAGAAGACCGCCCGGCAGACCCGCCCACCGGCAGGCGACCGCCCGAGCCCGTACACCCCGGCGGAAATCGCCGTTGTCACCAGGACTTACCGGCGGCAGTTGCAGATGATCAAACTGGCCCGGGAAATGGGCGTCACCCTGGGCGTGGGCACCGACGCCGGGGCCGCCGGCGTACCCCACGGCGGCAGCTACCTGCAGGAACTGCTTCTTTACCGGGAGGCCGGCCTTTCCCCGGCGGATATCCTGACGGCCGCCACGGGCAACGGGGCGGCCATCCTGGGCATGGACCACCGGCTGGGAAAAATTGAGCCGGGCCGGCCGGCCTACCTGGTGGTCGTGCAGGGGAACCCGTGGGAGGACATAAGTGCCCTGGGGCGGATGAAGTATGTAATCGGGGCGGCTTAAACCGTATACCCGGTCAGGCGGGAAACAGCTCAGTAAAAGCGCCATCACCGGCATGTGCCGCCCGGCACTCACCAGAATACTTCTATACTCCCGTTGCTTCAGAACTTTGATAGATACCGAGGGTAACCGGATCTCGCGGCGCTTAAACCAGCGGCAACTATTGATTGTAAAGGCAATATCAGGTATACTGAACCCACCGGGGGGTGAGGGCAGTGGATTTACCCGTAAACCTCAAAAAGCTGCGACAAAAGGCCGCTGATATGCGCCGTGCGCTGGCAGACCTGTCCCCCTATGCCGAAATGGCAGTGGACCAATACTTAAAAGACAGGGACCGGGTGGCCGCCAGCAAATACTATTTGCTGGTGGCCACGGAAGCGGCCATCGATATTTGCAATCACCTGGCCGCCCGGCTGGCCAAACAGGCCCCCGACAGTTATGCCGAATGCTTTGAGATTTTGGCCCAAAAAAACATTATTTCCGCACCCCTGGCCGAACGCCTGGTACGTATGGCCAGATTCCGCAACCTGCTGATTCATCAATACGGGGATGTGGACGACCGGAAGGTGCACGAGATCATCTGCTACAACCTGGATGATCTGGACCTGTATTTGACGGAAATTGCCGCCCTGCTCAAGGCAGACCTCCCATAATGTATGCAGTTATTAATACCCGAACCCCGTGCCGGGCCCACCCGGCGCAGATTTTAAAACGGGACAAATCCTTCAGTCAATGTAAAGGATATTTTACTTATTACACCGCTGGAAGTGGCATGGTTTTTTTGTGAAGGGCGGGACTGTCCGTGGATAAAAGGTTCACCCTTAATGAACATGAAAAGGCGAAAATTTCCGGGCGGCTAAAGGGGCTATTATTTAAACGGGAAGAAATCGTCTTTGCCTATCTTTTTGGCTCCTTTGTAACCGAACCCTTTTTCCGGGATATCGACATCGGGATTTACCTGCGGGAGGAAAGTATACCGCGGGAGCGGGCTTTGGACTATGAATTATCTTTGGGAGTCGAGCTGGAAGGGGAAATTCACTATCCGCTGGACGTTAAGGTTTTGAACTACGCCCCCGTACCCTTAAGCCACTCGGCCAGCGGCGGCCTGCTGCTTTTCAGCCGCAATGAAGAGCTGCGCTACGAATGGGTGGAAAGAACCTGGGACATTTACCTGGACATGGAGTATTTCCTGCGCAGCAACCTGCGGGATTTATTAATTTCGGAAAGAAAAAACGTATAATATGCAGGATGGTTCGGGGGGATAATACGGGGGACACCATACTGAATTATGATTCTCATAATTCAGTATGGTGTCCCCACAATTTCTTCCACGCCCTCCCGGCCCACGGCGGCCAGCAGCTCACTCACCTTCCCCCGGCCCGGTATGACCAGTTCCGGGGCCAGGTCGGCCAGGGGCACCAGGACAAAGGCCCGCTCGTGCATGCGGGGGTGGGGAACCACAAGATCGGGTTCATCAATGACCTGCCCGTTATAAAGGAGCAGGTCCAGGTCAATTACCCGGGGACCCCAGCGGATGTCCCGCACCCGCCCCAGGCGGTTCTCTATGTCCAGGCAGGCGGCCAGCAGCTCCGCCGGGGAAAGGGTGGTTTCCACTTCCGCCACGGTGTTCACAAACCAGTCCTGTTCCGTGTAGCCCACCGGCGCGGTGCGGTAAAAGGGGGCCACCCGCAAAAGCTTAACCCCCGGCACCCGGCCCAGCAGTTCCAGGGCAGCTTTAATGTTGCCCCTTTTGTCCCCCATGTTCGACCCCAGGCCGGTGTAGGCTATAACTTCCATCTTAAGCCCCCCAATATGGAACATTACCAATCCCATAAGCCATGGTTTTTTTCACCGCTTCTTGTCCACTGGATAACTGACCGGAGGATAAATGCCGGTTCAGCTCATCCGGGGAACAGCGGCGCCGGACGCCGGGTAAGGAGTACCGGCTAAAAAACGGACATGCCCTCAGCGCCGGCGACGCACCTCCACCGCCATATGCTCAAAGCGGCCGGGCACCGGGGCGGCGGGTTTCTTCACCCGCACCAGCACCTCGGCCACGGGAAATTCCTTTAAAACGGCCGCGGCCACCCTTTCCGCCACCGCCTCAATCAGGCGGCAGGGTGGGCCGGTGACCACTTCCTCCACCACCCGGAAAACCCGGGCGTAATCTATCGTGCTCTCCGGGTCGTCCGACCGCCCGGCCGGGGCCAGATCCAGAAACAGCTCCACATCTACCACGAAGGGCTGGCCCAGTCTTTGCTCCTCGGGCAGGACACCGTGGTAACCGTAAAACTCCATATCCTTTAAAATGATCCTGTCCACCGGCTCATTACCCCTGTAAACCATATTCAAAAGGCCTGCTACAGTAACAGGCCCGGTTGATACTATGAAGGGAAATGTGGTGAATGCACAGCTCGTTAAGTTAAAACGGCTTTTGCCAGCATCAATGCCAGGCCCCCCCTGCGGTCAACGGGGAACGGGCTCTAATAATTGTCCCTTTTGCCCCGGCGCACCATGGCGTCGGTCATGCGGGCCACCCGCACCATTTCCTTCACATCGTGCACCCGCACGATGTCCACCCCGGCGGCAATGCCAATGGCCACCGTGGCCGCGGTGCCCTCCACCCGCTGGTCGACGGGTAGGTTTAACGTTTTGGCAATCAACGACTTGCGGGAAGTGCCCAGCAAAACGGGCAGGCCCAGGCAGTCCAGTTCCCGCAGCCGGAACATCACTTCCAGGTTTTGCTCCAGGGTCTTGCCAAAGCCGATGCCCGGGTCGATGATTATTTTATCCCGGCAGACCCCGGCCTCTTCGGCCATGGCTATGCTTTCCCGGAAAAAGCGGATCATATCCCCCATCAGGTCCCGGTATTCCGTCCCCTGCTGGTTGTGCATCAGGATCAGCGGCGCGTCGTACCGGGCGGCCACCGCCGCCATCTCCGGGTCGGCCCTTAAAGCCCACTGGTCGTTGATGATGTGGGCACCTGCTTCCATGGCCCGCCGGGCCACCTCTGCCTTGGTGGTATCCACGGAGATGGGCACGGGGATTTCCCCCGCCAGCTTCTCCAGCACCGGGGTAACCCGCCGCAGCTCCTCCTCCACCGGAATGGGGGTATAGCCGGGCCGGGTGGATTCGCCGCCCAGGTCGATGATATCCGCCCCGTCTTCCACCATCTGCCGGGCATGTTCCAGGGCCCGGGAGGGATCGTTAAACCGCCCCCCGTCGGAAAAGGAATCCGGGGTAACGTTGAGAATACCCATCACCAGGGTGCGCTCGCCCAGCACCAGTTCCCTGCCCCGGCAGTCCAACCGGAAAACACGGCGTCCCTCCAGATTCTGCAATACCCGGCGGATTTCTTCCGCCAGGGCGGGCAAACCGAAGGGCTGCATTTTCAACTTGGCCAGCAGGCCTTCAAACTGTTTTAATGTACCCATGAGCAAAACGTCGGTACGATTCACCCGGTGCTCCACCACGCCCCGGGCCACGGCGGCCTCCCCGCCCCTGGCCAGCATTTCCTGCTTCAGGATATTGGCCTGGATGGGGGTTAAGCCGCTGACTTTTAAGACCCGGTGCACCGCCTTGGGAGCCATCAGCCGGCAGCCGGCCCGGTCCGCCCCCACGGCGGCAATCTCGGCCAGGGCCTGAGCCCGGTTTTTTATCTCCACGTTACGCACCTGTACAGTCAAGGTTCCCACTCCCTATAAAAACAAAAAAGTCAATAACCGGGTACGTTAATAGATGAGCACTTCCCGGGCCGTTTCCATATGCTCCACCTTGTAACAGTCGGAACGGGCGGCACAAAAGGCGCAGGGACGGGCCAGGTCGTCGGCCCGGCATAGAAATCGTCCCAGAAGCCCTCCTTCGGGTTCTCCCCTGCGGTGGGCGGCAATGGCCCGGACGATCACAGTAATTTCCTGGGGCGCAAAACCGGCCCGTTCCAGAACCGGCCGGGCCAGGCGGGCGCCCGCCAGGGCGTGATCTTCACCGTGGTCGTACTGCTGCCACCGGCCCATATCGTGCAGCAGACCGGCGGCATAAACCACTTCTCTGGCCGCCTGACGATTTTTCAAGCGGTACCGGCGGATAAAATCAGCCAGTTGATTGCTTTCCACCAGCAAAATATAGCTGATCCGGGCCACGTCCAGCATATGCTGAAAGTCGTGGCGGCAGAAGGGCCTGTCCACTTCCCGGGTTGCATTCTGCGCAAGACAAAAGCGGTAAAAATCATCCGCCAGAATTCTTCCCACCCGCTGCATCTTACCCACCCCATTTGAAAGAAAAGACAGCGAATAAGGCCCTGACGATTACGGACGGAAAAAGGCCCCGGCGTAAACCGGAACACTCCGGTTTTTCCCCGCTTAAACACCGCACCCGCCGGCAGGCGGGAAAAGTCCCGGCGCCACCGACAAAAATAAGGGAAATTAAAACCCGTAACTGGAAGTAAAACAAAACTCTTTATACCTGCTCCTGGCCCTGACGCTTTTGCCAGCGCTGGCAGCCAAAGACCCTGCCTTCTTCATCAATGCGGTAAAAGTCGGCGCTGCCGCAGTTGGGGCAGACCATCTCGGACCCCCGGGGACCCTCGCCGCAGGGCAGTTCCCACTCGTGACCGCAGCGATCACAGTGAAAACGGCGCATAACCACCTGGAAGTTGCCCCCTTCCACCCGGATGGCCTTGCCGTTGACCAGCGCCTCGGCCACCTTGGAACGGGCGGCGCTTAAGATCCGGTGGTAGGTGGGGCGGGAAACCCCCATCTTTTCCGCGCAGGCCTCCTGCTCCAGGCCCAGAAGGTCCTTCAAGCGAATGGCCTCCAGTTCTTCCACGGTCAGGCCCACCTCCTCCAGATCCCGCAGGGGAACCCCCGCCGGCTTGAAAAAGGTCAGCCGGGGCAGAAACTCTACCCGCCGGCATTTTGGCGGTCTGGACATGACAAACACTCCTTAACTAAAAAATTTGTTCGGAAAACCCTGGCCCCGCACCGGGCCGGCCAGGCTACTCTGCCTGAAAAATAGTGGCTATTCGATATCAAGATTATAAAGGCAGCCTGAACAAATGTCAATTTGCATAATCCGGATTGTTCATTCCGGGAGCCGTGCAGTTTGCCATTTTGCACTTTTACCGAACCGCCGTAAGAATAACCCGCAGGGAATAAAACACCCCGGGTTTCCCCGGGGTGCAGAGCATGATCCCCTTTTCGTGCAAAACAACCCGCCACCCGTCTTTCCGGACGGGTAAAGGGCATTTTTCATCCAGTTCTGCTAGAACAGGCCCAGCACTTTGCCGGTCTCTACGTCCACGTCTACCCTGCGGTAGGCCGGGTCGGAACTGGTGCCGGGCATCAGGCTGATGGTACCGGTCATGGGGCAGAGGAATTTGGCCCCGGCATAGACCAGCACGTCGCGCACCGGCAGGATCCAGCCCTTGGGCACGCCCTTCAGGTTGGGGTCGTGGGTCAAGCTCAGGTGGGTCTTCACCATCATGGTGGCAAAATCGGCGTAGGCCGGATCGGATTCAAACCGCTTGGCCTTGGCTTCCGCTTCGGGGGTCCAGGAAACGCCGTCGGCACCGTATACTTCTTTGGCAATGATTTCCACCCGCTGCCGCAGAGGCATTTCCAGCGGGTAGAGGAACTTGAAGTCCACCGAGTCATTGCAGGCATCGATAACCGCATCGGCCAGTTCCAGAGCGCCTTCGCCGCCCTTGAGCCAGTGCTGGGAAACGGCGCAGCGGGCGCCGGCCTGCTCGGCATACCGCTTGACCATGGCAATTTCTTCCTTGGTGTCGGTGTAGAAGGAGTTGATGCAGACCACCGGGTTGATACCGGCCTTGCGCACGGTGGCGATATGGTGCAGCAGGTTGGGGATACCCTTTTCCAGAAGCTCCAGGTTCTCCCTGGTATACTCGTCGGGCAGGGGCCGGCCGGGCACCACTTTGGGGCCGCCGCCGTGCATCTTCAGCGCCCGGATGGTGGCCGTCACCACGGAGACGTTGGGCACCAGACCGCTCAAACGACACTTCACGTTCCAGAACTTCTCGAAGCCGATGTCGGCACCGAATCCGCTCTCCGTCACATGGTAGTCGAACATCTTCAGGCCGATGCGGTCGGCAATGATGGAGGACTGGCCGATGGCGATGTTGGCGAAGGGACCGGCGTGCACCAGCACCGGCTGATACTCCACCGTGCTCATCAGGGTGGGGTTAATGGTATTGCGCATCCAGGCGCACATGGCCCCGGCCACTTCCAGATCGGAGGTGGTCACCGGGTTGCCCTTCTTGTCGTAGGCCACAATGATGCGGCCCAGTCTTTCCCGCAAATCTTTTAAATCGGTGGCCACGGCCAGGATGGCCATCAGCTCGGAGCTCACGGCAATGCCGAACTTGGACTGCATCATGTAGCCGTCCATGCGGCCGCCGATGCCGATGATAATGTTGCGCAGGGCCTGGGCGCAGAAGTCGATGACCCAGCCCATTTCCACCCGGGTGGGGTCGATATCCAGGCGGCGCAGGTTGCGCTTGGCCAGCTCGGCGTCGTCGTAGTTGCGCTCGTGCTGCATGCGGGCGGTAAGGGCCACCATGGCCAGGTTGTGGGCGTTCATGATGTCGTTGAGGTCGCCGGTCAGGCCCAGGGAAAACTCGGTCATGGGAATGGCCAGGGCGTTGCCGCCGCCGGCGGCCGTACCCTTGATGTTCATGGTGGGACCGCCGGAGGGCTGCCGGATGGCCGCGCCCACATTCATGCCCCGCTTGCCCAGGCCTTCCACCAGACCCATGGTGGTGGTGGTTTTACCTTCGCCCAGGGGAGTGGGGGTGATGGCGGTAACTTCGATAAATTTTCCGTTGGGCCTGTCCTTGAGACGCTCGATAATTTTCATGAAGTCGAGCTTGCAGATGCGGCCGTAGGGGATGACCTCATCCTTTTCCAATCCCAGCTTCTCCACCCATTCTGCCGGGGTGGGCATATTCTTTTCCGCCAGTTCAGCTATTTCAAAGTCTTTTAACTTGGTGGCATCGTAGGCCATTTTTCAGTATCCTCTCCTTTCAGAATTTAAAATCTGCCCGGTTATTTTTCTGCGGTTCCTCTTCGTCGAAAGACTCTCCTCCCCCCTTGTTTCTTTAGAAAATATTTGCTGCAAGCCTTCCGGCTATACGCCTGATTATTTTTTTGTTTTCCCGGCCGCCCGGGACAGAAAACGATCCACCGTGACAATATAGCGCACATGGGTGCCGCGACCGATAATCTCGCATTCATCGCAGGCCTCCACCCGGAAGACCAGCCGCCTGCCGTCGATCTCCACCAGCTCCGAGCGGGCGGTGACCCGCATGCCCACAGGGGTGGCGGCCAGGTGTTCCACATCCACCCTGACACCCACCGTGGTCTGGCCGGCCGGAAGCCTGGGGTCCACCGAAGAAAGGGCCGCCTTTTCCATCAGGCCGATCATGGCCGGCGTGGCAAAAACCCTCACCGAACCGCTCCCGTAGGCCACCGCCGTATTTTCCTCGGTGACCGGAATGGTGGCCTCCCCTTTTAATCCCACTGCCAGGGAACCCATAATTTTCACTCCTCATGGATAATTTCGTTATCTTATCAGAGAATTCCTGCTATAACAAAACTTTTTGTGTGTTCAAAAGTCACGTATACTGGACACAAAAAGGCAGCCCGCCAACGGGCTGCCCCGTTTTATTCATAAATCCAGCGGTCCACGTCCCGCTGGTAATTCACCAGTTCTTCGGGACGGAAAAAGAGGTTTATTTCCCTTTCCGCACTGGTGGGGGAATCGGAACCATGCACCACATTGCGGCCGATATCCATGCCGTAGGTGGCCCGGATGGTGCCCGGGGCTGCCTTTAATGGATTGGTGGCCCCCATCATTTCCCTGACCGTACCCACGGCATCCTTACCCTCCAGGACCATGGCCACCACCGGGCCGGAGGTGATGTAATTCACCAGGGGGCCGAAAAAGGGTTTGTCCCGGTGTTCACCATAGTGGCTTTCCGCCAGTTCCCTGGGAATACGCATCATTTTCAGGCCGATAATTTTCAAACCCTTTTTCTCAAAGCACGCAATAATGTTGCCCACCAGATTGCGCTGCACCCCGTCGGGTTTGACCATTACAAAAGTGCGCTCCAAAGATGCATCCTCTCCTCAGGTAAATTTTCAGGCTATATACAGGGAACAAGGTTCCCATAGACGGCTCCTGATAACAGTTCCTCAGGCAATTCCTGCGAAAATTTTTCTTCCATGGCAGTACCGCCAATTGGCGGCCGGTGGAACGTCGGAGCGGCCGTCCGCCGGGTTGACACCCCGGCCGCTAATTCCTGGTACTGTGCTCTTCCTCACCGGCCTGTTTCATCAATTGGGCAAATTCTTCCGCTTCCAGGGTCTCCTTGTCAAACAGGGTTTTGGCCACCAGGTGCAGGGTATCCATATGCTTGTTCAGTATTTCCTCGGCCCGGTGGTAACAGGTTTCAATAATCCGGCGCACTTCCTTATCGATGGCCGCAGCCACCTCTTCGCCGTAGTTGCGGTCCCGGGCCAGATCCCGCCCCAAAAAGACCGTTTCCTGTTTGCGTCCCAGGGTCATGGGACCCAGCTCATCGCTCATGCCGTACTCCATCACCATGCGACGCACAATTTCCGTGGCCCGTTCCAGATCGTTCTGGGCGCCGGTGCTGATTTCCTTCAACACCAGCGCTTCGGCCACCCGGCCGCCCAAAAGCATGGTCACCTGGTCTAAAAGCATGGACCGGGTCATGTAATAGCGGTCCTCCTTGGGCAGCAACAGCGTATAGCCACCGGCCCGGCCCCGGGGAATGATGGAAACCTTGTGTACCGGGTCCGTATTGGGCAACAGGTAACCCACCACCGCATGACCGGCTTCGTGATAGGATACCAGCTTCTTTTCCGGATCGCTGATCACCTTGGATTTTTTCTCGGGTCCGGCAATGACCCGTTCAATGGAGTTTTCCAGATCCTGCATGCCGATCATGTTTTTGTTCGAACGGGCGGCCAGCAGGGCCGCTTCGTTTACCAGGTTGGCCAGATCGGCACCGGTAAAGCCCGGTGTACGCCGGGCCAGCACATCCAGATCCACGTCGGGCGCCAGGGGCTTGCCCCGTACATGCACCTTCAGGATTTCCTTGCGTCCGACAATATCCGGAATATCCACCACCACCTGCCGGTCAAAGCGCCCAGGCCTCAAAAGGGCCGGGTCCAGGATGTCCGGGCGGTTGGTGGCGGCTATGATGATGATCCCCTCGTTGGGCGCAAACCCGTCCATTTCCACCAGCAGCTGGTTCAACGTCTGCTCCCGTTCGTCGTGACCGCCGCCCAGGCCGGCACCCCGCTGGCGGCCCACCGCATCGATTTCGTCGATAAAAACAATACAGGGGGAATTTTTCTTGGCCTGCTCAAACAGATCCCGTACCCGGGAGGCACCCACGCCAACGAACATTTCCACAAAGTCGGAACCGCTGATGCTGAAGAAGGGCACACCGGCCTCCCCGGCCACCGCCCGGGCCAGCAGGGTTTTACCCGTACCGGGCGGCCCGAAAAGAAGCACCCCTTTGGGAATGCGGGCACCCAGCTCGGTAAACTTTTTGGGATTCTTTAAGAATTCCACTATCTCTTCCAGCTCTTCCTTCACCTCGTCGGCGCCGGCCACGTCGGAAAAGGTAACCCGTCTTTTTTCGTCGGTGTGCAGCCGGGCGCGGCTTTTGCCGAAGGACATCACCCGGTTACCCCCGCCCTGGGTCTGCTGCATCATAAAGAAGAAGAGCAGCACAAAAATGAGGATGGGGAGAAGGCTGGTCAGAATGTTGGCCCACCATCCCGGGGAAGGCGGCTCCTCGTTTTTAATCTGCACCCCCTTTTCCATGAGCATGGTCAGCAGCTGGGAGTCGTTTTTCAGGCTCACCGCCTGAAAGGAAATTCCGTTTTTGGTTTTGCCCGTGATCAGGTTGGTATTTTGCCGGGCCTGGAGGGTCACTTCCTGGACCTGCCCCTGGTTCACCGCCCGGACAAACTCGTCGTAACGCCATTGTTCCACCGCACCACTGGTAGGTTGAGTATATTTGATCAGAACAATGATTACCAGCACTATGAGCAGGTAGATGGTTAAATTCTTCAGGACCTTGCTCAAAAAAGCCACTCCTCTCAAGCATGCCAATCACGTAACCCATGGGTTTAATTGTAACATATTTGCGGTCCTGTTTCAATTATCTCTGTTCAGTTGAACTTTCGTCGTCCCTCCCCTCCAGCATTTGCAAATAAAGACACCTTTTTGTATGGGGAGTGACCTTCCAGGGTTCACCGGGACGTAATCCACCCACCCAGACCACCTGATCCCCCGCCACCACCAGAGGGATTTCATCCCGCCTTTCCCGGGCCACCCCCCGGTCGATGAGAAATTTCTTCAATTTCATGCTCCCGGCCATGCCCAGGGGGTGAAAACGGTCCCCTTCCCGGCGCCGGCGCACCCGGAGGTCCCCGGGCAGGGAATCGTAGTCCAGCAATGCCTCGGCGGGGGACAGCCGGCGGGGATCCGGCGCTGCCGCGGAGGGAATCACCCGGGCCAGGATCCTTTGATCAGTCTCCGGAATACAGGTTACGCCCGGGACCACCAGCGGGTAACTGTAAAAGGGCACTGCCGGCCCGTTTTGGTCAAGCCATAAATAAAGCCGGGATTTCTGCCGCCGGGCCTTCACCCCTCCGGGAAGTTCCACCACCCGTCCCCCCACCGGGTTCTCCACCAGCAGCAGCAAGGCCTCCACCCGGAGAAAGGACAAATAGCCCCCTTCCCCCGCCAGGCAGGCGAAGGCCCGGCGCACCAAACGCCTGCGCAGGGCCACCGGGGCGGAAAGAAGGGCCGGTATGGACAGAACCAGGCGGTCTTCCCTTTCCTCCAGTAAAACGCGGGAATAAAGGCGGGCCGTTTCTTCTTCCAGGTAGGCGTCTTCCTCCCGGCAGATATGTCCCAGATGAACCATGGCATCCACCAGACCCGGATTGTATTTTTGTTCCAGCAGGGGGATCAGTTCCAAACGGATGCGGTTGCGGGTATATATGGTTTTTTTATTGGAAGCATCTTCCCGCACGGGCAACTGGTAACGCCGGCAGTAGGACTCTATCTCCCGGCGGCGCACATCCAGAAAAGGGCGGATATACCGGCCCCGCACCGGTGGAATCCCCTTTAAGCCGGACGGCCCCGCCCCCCGCAGAAAATTAAATAAAATGGTTTCCGCCTGGTCGTCGGCGTGGTGCCCCAGAGCCACCCGGCCGGCTCCCGTTTCCCCGGCCAGGCGCTCAAAAAAGCGGTACCTCACCCGGCGGGCCGCATCCTGGGCCGAAAGTCCGGTCCGGCGGCGGTAGGCGGGCACGTCAAATTCCTCCACATAAACGGGCAACCCCAGGCCCCGGGCGTATTCCTCCACCATGCGGGCGTCGGCCCGGGCCTCTTCTCCGCGAAAGAGGTGATTTAAATGGGCTACGGCCAGATTGAGGGAAAATTCCCGGCGCAATTGCCACAGGAAATGCAAAAGGGCCATGGAGTCGGGGCCGCCGGAAACGCCCACCAGGACCGTGTCTTTCGGATTGAGCATGTTAAACCGGGATATGAAAGCACGCACCCTTTCCTCAAAATCCATGCCCGCACCCCTTTAATCACTTCGTCTTAGTAAATTCCACAGCCATAAATATTTTCCTCCCCGCTGGAAAAAATACGGCCATGTATAAAACAAAAAAAGCCCCTGAAGCGGACCGGGGCATTTCTATGACGTTCTTCGTTGACGACCCCGGGAACCGGGCCGCCCGGCACTCACGGGATAAGCCATACCATTTGCCGACTGGTCAAGCCCGCCGGCTAAATCTTTTCCACCCGGGCCGCCACCACGGTCATGTCGTCCGGAATCCGGCATTCCCCCCCGGCCCCGGTCTGGGCCAGTTTCAGGAGCAGGGCGGCACAATCCCTGGGTGAAAAATCAGTCACCTCCCGCAATACGTCCACCACCCAGTCCTCCCGGTCCCCCGGCCCCCGGCAGGAATCCAGGATCCCGTCACTGACCATGACCAGCATATCTCCTGCGGCCAGCTTTCTGGTCACGGAAGCCACATCGATGTCTTTGATAATCCCCACGGGCAGGGAACTGGCCCGGATGACACTCACCCGGCGGCCCCGGACCAGAAAGGCGGGCGGGGCGCCGATCTTCACAAATTCAGCCTGTCCTTCCTTTAAATCCACCATGGTCATATCCAGGGTGGCAAAACTGTCTCCCGGGGAACGCAGGATCATGATGGAATTCACCGTCTTGATGGCCAGATGCCGGTCCAGGCCCGACTCCAGCAATCTCTGCAGCAGGGATACCGCCGTACCGCTTTCCAGGGCGGCCGCCGGGCCGCTGCCCATGCCGTCGCTCAGCACCAGGGCGCACTTGCCGTCCCGCAAGGGGATAAAGGCATAGCTGTCGCCGGAAACGGCACTGCCATTTTTGCCTGCGGCGGCCACGCCCACCGACAGGCGGTATTGCAGCCCGCCGTACAGGCGCAGCATACACAATTCCCCGGGTGAAGCGTGGGGACAGGCGGTAAAGGGCGCCGCAAAGGGTTCCCCCATTACCCGGGACACCATCCGGGAAAGAAGGGCCGGACATTCCGGATTCATTTCACAGGAATGCCGGGCCAGGAGGATCTCCTGCCGGCCGTCACCCGAACGGGAAAGGCGAACATCCATCACCGGAACGCCCGCACTCTTTAGCTTCTGCCTGAGCAGTTGCTCCGCACCGGCGGGGGCTTCCGCCGTGCTTTCCAGCTCCGCGGACAGGTTTTCGATCATTTCCGCCACACCCTTGAGCTGCTCGGAAACGATCTCCCGGCTTTCGGCCATCCGCTTCATCCAGTATTGATTGAGTTTATAGGCCTCATACATGCAGGTAACGGTAATGGCCAGCTCTTTAGGCCGGGAACAACGCCTTTTTAAAGCGTCGGGCAGATCGGCGGCGGTCACCTGGCCATAACTTTCCACCAGGGTAAAAAGATCCAGAATATCCTGGTAGGTGCGGTAAAAATCCCGCTCCCAGCAGGTGCGGTATAAACCACACCCCTGACACACTTTGCCGGCAATTTCATTGAACATGGACTGCAGCGCCGGGTCCTCCCGCTGTCCCGGTTCCACAGCCGCCGCATGGCCGAAACTGCGGGAAAGTTCCTCAAATACCCGGGACCAGTGGCGCATATGGCCGGCCACCACGGATCTCTCCCGGCCGGTGGTACGGGGCGCATCCTCCCCCGTATTGAAAACCACCCTGCCCAGGGACCTGTTCAGCAGGCCGATACAACTGCCGGGGATGAGCATGAAAAGGAGCACGGCCAGGCCGGTTTCGGCCAGCACCGCTCCCGGGTGGCCAAAATTGTTCAGGTAAACCGACAGGATGATATTGCCCATTAAAAAACCTATGGATACACCGGGACGGCCGAAGGTGCGGCACAATCCGGCCACCAGCCCGGCAAAGGAATGGGCGCCCACCAGAATGGGCACGGTGGTATAAACCAGGCCGGGAATGACCCCCACCACGGCACCCACCGCCGCACC
>NZ_WHYR01000045.1 GCF_009428905.1 Desulfofundulus thermobenzoicus
CTGATTGCCACATTCTGGTGGACGGACTGACTGACCTGAAATACCAAAACAATATGCAAAGCAGTTGCTGATTATTCTGGTATCAGAAACTGTTGCAGATTGTTCAATCTGCGAAAATGGGCCGTGGGTGGGCTAAATTAAAATGATGATTGACAACCCGGTTAAACCGGGATTTTTCTGCTTAATCGTTCGCTTTTTCATCAGGCCCAGCAGGAACCTATCTTGCTCGGAAAGCAACATCTTTCCCCCGGAAGATTGAACAAAGAAAAAAGCCCCAAAAATAAAAAACCGGGTCCCCCAAAGGGGACACCCGACCCGCCAAGCACTACCGCCAGAACACGTGCAATTGCACCGCCATCTTTTCAATCCAGTTCATTTCTACCTTCATTAGCCCCGGCACTGCCTTGAGGTCGGCGCCCTCCGGGGCCGCCAAGCCGCGTGCCACGGCTACCCCCTTGACGGCCTGGTTAACCGCCCCGGCACCAATGGCCTGGAGCGCGGCCTGCCCGCTGTTCTTTCTCAGCACTCTATACACAGCCCTGCAGAGTTTTCTGGCGTCTGTTCTGGAAGATACCCTGAGCAGTTCCAAACATCATTCCTCCCGCAATTTACTATCCCACGAAACGCATCATTTCCGGCGTGGCCCATATTTCTATCACCGTCGCCACCGCGAGTAAGGAACCACTGTCCGCCGGAACACCGCGGCCTTCCGCTCGAAAGCGGCCCCGTACATCCCGGCGCCACACGCCAGGAACAGCGCCGAAAATTTCGGTACACCATGGGGCACAAGCCCGGCGGCGAGCAACGCCGGGGACGCACCCGATTTCCAGAAGACGTAGCACGCGCCGGACAGGACGGCCCCGTTTACCGCCAGCACCAGGGCGGGGACCAGCCGGATGGAGGGCGCCGTCTTGATGAAAAGCAGTTCTGCTAGGAATAGCACCCTCAACACTGGAGGGGAACCTGCGGTTATGTACAGGGTCGAAAATGAAGGCCGCCGGATTCCCTCTGGCGGCCTCCGATTCTTCGGAGAGGAGACTTTTCAGCAGACTTCTTAAGTAGAGTAGGCCCTGGCACAAACCAGTTTCAAGCATAAGAACAAGAGCAGTACAGACCTTGTGAGGCCAAGCAGTTTCTCCCCTTTCGAGCGAGTATCCCCCTCAAGCGGGTGCGCCATCTTATACCAGGAATCTGAAAGTGTGCCAGATAGCCCCTCATCTAACCGTACGTGCGGTTTTCCCGCATACGGCTATCCGACACCATTCACGTAAGGCATTCGCAGGTCAGCCTTGAGCCAATCTGTACAACCCCATTTTCTTTAATATGAAACGGAGCTGAGGTCAACAAAAGGCATAAAAAGACAACAACTTAAAAAGTAGCCTGTTAAGAATAATTGTTGTTCCTTATCAATTACCCGCCTTTCGGAATAACTTCGTAACCAAGGGATTCCAGGCGCCCTCAAAGGAAAATTAACAGACATTACCCACGAAAACTGGCCCGGAACCGGTTGGTGACTGCTTCTAACTACGTCCTGATGGGAGATAAAATAAGTCCGCAGGAACCAGCCGGTCTGGTTATGTAATAAATGGGTGCCACCATCTGCGGGTTTCGAATTCCTAACTTAAGGTTACTTAAAGTTGACCTGCTGCTAGAATTTTCTTTATCCTGACTTTATTGCCCGGACGAAAAGCTTTTTATTTTTCGCCAGGATAATGATATAATTATTTCAAAAATCGTGGATAGAACCGGCCTTGCCGCCGTAGCGAAACAGCTGGCTGGAGACTAGGGAAATGTTTAACCGTCGCCAACGCTTGTTCGTTTTTCTTGTGCTGGCCATCGTGCTCATCTTCTTTACATACTTTTTAGGCAGCCATTTCCTCCCTTTTATTCTAGGGGGCATTTTCTCCCTCTGTATTGAGCCCCTGGTGGTGCTATTGGAGCGCCATTTGAAGCTTCCCCGGAAACTCGCCTCTCTTTTCGTCTTAATCGTCGTGGTAATGGTTCTGGCCGGGTTAGCTTTAACAATCCCCGCTCTGGTGGCCAGCGAGATCCTCCGGTTGGCTGAAAAGTTAATGTCTTCCACTCAAGAATTGCAAAGGCAAATTGGTTTTTTAACCAATCACCTGCAGCTTTTCACGTTGAAATTTCCCCCTTTTCTTTTTGAATGGTGGCAAAGGGAAATGGCCCGGGCCGGGCAGGCCCTTTCTTCGGAAATGCTGGTTTTCAGCCGTAAACTGATCGGATTTGCCATCGGCCTTCCAGGTAAAATAATCATGCTCCTCTTTGCCTTTCTCGCCTCATACTTTTTAAGCGCCGGCTTACCTGTTTACCGCCAGCGGATTCGCCTGGCCTTACCGGAATCCTGGCGGGAACTGGTTGGAAATTTGGCTCGTAGTGTTTTCGTAGCCCTAATCGGATTTCTCAGGGCACAACTAATTTTGACCGGGGCCGTTGCCCTGGTTCTTCTCGCCGGCCTTCTGATTGCAGGCGCACCCTACGCTTTGGCCGTTGCGCTCCTGGCTGCGCCATGCAGTATTCTGCCGTTGGTGGGGACCGGCCTTGTCCTGGTCCCGTGGGCGATCTGGGCCGCTGTTTCGGGAAACAGCCTGATGGCCGCCGAGTTGCTCGGTTTAATGGTTGTCGCGGCTTTAGTTCGGCATACTCTGGAGCCGAAAGTGCTGGGGGATGAAGTTGGCTTGAGCCCTCTGGCCATTTTAGTGATCGTTTACGTCGGATACGATGTTATGGGCTTGAAAGGAGTCTTCCTCGGTCTGGTCCTGGGGGTGACCTACAAGGCGATCATAACGGAAGAAAGGATCCCGGCGGATTCGGAAAAAAAACGTTGATCTGATGCGCGGGAATGATTTTTTTAGTACCACCAGGAATGTTGCGTAACGTCAGTGGAACGCGGCGGCAATACCCTGTTCCACAAGCGCAAGAAACGGTATTGTTAACGAGACCGGGGATTACAGTTGGCCCATCTTGCCCCACAAGCAGGTGGGGGAAAAATCACTCATTCCGTTGACGCATGTGATTGGTGGGTACCCGCACCGGCGTAATGGGATGGAACATTCGGGTCAAATACGGACAGCCGCATCCTCTTGAGCCGGTGGTAGAAATTGTCCCAATAGCGCAGCCCGGGCCTGGTAAACAGTTTTTCTTTGAAAGCGGTATATTGAACCCTCCAGAGCAGATCTTGCGCAGTAACGTCGGGGGTTCCCGACGTCCAGGCGTGGAATGGCGAAGGGACCGGTTTTTGCCGTTACCATGCCAGGCTGGGTGGTGTAGCAAAACCGGTAACCGAGCGACTGGGCTATTTCGACCAGCCTTTCGTTATAAACCCCGTATGGCCAGGCAATTTGCTCCACCGGCCGGTGCAGTTTCTTCTCCAATAAGTCTCGGGCGGCGGCCAGGTCGCTGACAACCCTTTGCCGGTACTCTTCTTCCGTTTCCAGGCGATTTTCCCTGCGGAGCCAGATCCGGTTGGCCAGGACCGGTTTGGGGTTACCCTCCGGGGTGGTAGGCGCGCTATAATGGCTGTGGTCCGTATGAACGAAAAAACTGATTCCATTTTCCTGCATTTCCCGCATCTCCGGCCAGGTGAGGTATTCGAGGCCGCCTACTTTCCTGCCTGCCCAGGCAGTAATCATAAAGGAGGTAGTAGGTATCCCCCCGGCTTTTCAATTCCGGGTAGTACTACAGCGTAAATTCCTTCTTTGAACCTTGACAATTACCCAGATTCCAAGAGCTTCTTTTTCCGGTGAGACTGGTAAGCGACATAGTTACGTCTTAAATGGTATCTTAATTCTGCCAGGGCCGTACGGATCCTCACCGGGTCCCGGGTAAAAGCCGCCCCAACTAGGCGATAGGCCTGCAGCATGGTCAGTTTTTTTAAAAAGCGCACCCGAATCTCAAATACATTCAGGGGGTGTGAAAAAATTTTGTTTTTCGGGACAAGATGTGTTGGAGGGATAGCGTATTCTACTAAATATTTACATCTGCCGGTAGCGACTGGGGGACATGCCTATGGCACGGCTGAAAACCCGGCTGAAATAGTTGGGATCAGGGTACCCCACCTGCCGAGCCACTTCTCCCACGGGCAAATCCGTCTCGACCAGCAATTTTTTAGCTTTTTCAATGCGCAGGCGCAGCACGTAATCTGAAAAAGTGCATCCCACCTGTTCTTTGAAAGCTCGACTGAAATAACCCGGACTCAGGAAAATTACTCGCAACAAATCGGTGAGGGAAAGCTCACGCTGATAATTTTCATGGATATAAGCCAGGGCTCTTTTAATTGCCTCGGTCACCGGTTTGCCGCCCTGATCACCGGAATAACTATTTCCTGCTAACACCAGTTCCATCAGCCAGCTTTCCATTTCTTCAACTGAATGGCATAGGGAAAGCTGCCGGGCGAATTTATTGTACACCTGAATCATTTCTTCATCCTGATCCCCCATGTGCCCCATACTGCGTGAATATGCCACCAGTACACCCATTAGCCTAGCTTTAATCAGGTAAAGGTCGGCACTGGGGTTATCGAAAACAGAAATCAGAAATTCTCGAAACACTTGGCGGATTTTTTCCACGTCGCCGCTGCGCAAAACTTCTAACAATTCTTTTTCACGGGCCGTATATACTCCTCCATCCCTGTCAACCTTATGCTCCAACTCGTCCACGTGTACCACCCGCTCGGGGCCTAGATAGAACATGCCCAGATGGGCCGCGGCTTGAGCTTCCCAGGCCGCACGGGGCAACTGGCTGATATCTTCACAGAAACGGGCCAGCCCAACAGTAACTCCAAGGGAAAGCTTGTCGGCTGCGGTTTCAATGATATCATTCGCCAGACAGCATAAACACTGTTCCTGCTCCGGTTCCCGGCTTCCCCAGAGACCGATCAACATGCGATCGCTGATCGGTAGACATATCCCGCAGGGATGACGGCTTAAAGCTTCTTCCACCAGTCCCTGCAATTGATAGCGGAGCAACTCGAACCTGGTCAGGACAGCAGGATTATCCTCAAGCCGGTTTTCCATACACACGCCGAAAGCAACCCGGGGTAGCACATCCAGCTTCGCCAGCCGGGCCTGCCGTTCTACTGCAGACCGTTCTTCCCATAAACCCCAGATAAGGCTCAGACCCAGGTTGACCCGTAACCATGGAAGGGCCTCGGCCAGTTGTTCCTGAATCTTTTTTCGTTCCTCCTGCTCTTCCCGCTCCCGCAAAAGTTGCAGCCGCGTATTTTTCAATACCTCCACCAATTCCTGAGCGCGTATGGGCTTGAGCAGGTAATCTACTACCCCAATGCGCAGGGCCTCCTGGGCGTAATCAAATTCGTTATAAGCGGTGAGGAAAATGATGGCGCTGGAGGGTAAAATATTTCTTATATCCCGTGCGGCGGATAAACCATCCATCCCCGGCATTTTAATATCCAGCAAAACGATATCCGGCTGCAGATCCTTAGCCAGGTACACGGCTTGTCGGCCGTTCCGCGCTTCGCCCACCACTTCGAAGGGTTCCCCGGCCCGTTCCAAAATAAGGCGAATAGCCTGCCTTTCCAGGTATTCGTCCTCAGCAATTAAAAGCCGCATTTTATTTGTATTGTCCATAAACACCACCTGCCGGATTATTTATGCCGGGCCGGAATCAACACTTTCACTGTAGTACCTTCTCCCGGTGAACCGAAGATTTCCAAGCCACAATCTTCACCGAAGCAGTGCCGCAATCTCTGATATACGTTGCTCAACCCAAGGCCGGTGGTATGTCCCTGCCCGGACCTGTTGCCTTCCAGAACATGGCATACGACCCCCGGTTCCATTCCAAGCCCGGTATCGCGAACTTCAATGCAAACCTTCTCTCCGTAACATTGGACGGTAATGAAAATAGTTCCTCCATCTTCCTTGGGTTCCAGCCCGTGCACGATGGCGTTTTCCACCAGCGGCTGCAGAGTCATGATCGGAATCACGGCGTCCAGTGCCTCAGGCTGGGCTTGAATCTGTACATCAATGTGATCTCCATACCGGGTTTTCTGAATGAACAGATAGTTAGAAATATAATCCAACTCTTCCCGTAGGGGAACTATTTGATCAATCTTGCGCAGCGTGTGCCGGAGCAGCCGGGACAGCGCATGGATCAACTCTTCGGTCTGGGAGGCCCCCTCAATCATCGCCAGCCGGCAGGCGGCATTGAGCGTGTTGAACAGAAAATGGGGGTTGACCTGGGACTGCAAGGCGCGCAATTCCAGCTGGTGCATCACCCGCTCCATATCGGCCTTCTCCTTAAGCTGCTGGGTGAGGCGCTGGCTGGTAATGCGGGAGACGCTCATTTCCACTATATAGTTGGCCACGATCTGCAAAAGTTCCCCCGCTGCCCGGATCTTTTTCTCCGTGACCACCTCTATTTTCTTCAGGGCGTTGCACAGTTTTTCTTCATCCAAACCGAACCGGTGGGCTAAGCTTCTGATTTGCTGCAGCTGTTCCTGAGATGGTGGCTCCAGCAATACCTGCCCGCAGAGAACAGCCCCCCAATACACACCGTCTACAATCAAGGGGGCAGCCATGTCGATCAGTGTACAGTGGCACTGGTAAAGGCTCAGGCTGTTCCACCTGGCCGCCGCCTCACCACCACGCCGGTCCGATTCGTAACACCCTTTCTCACCCACCGGCGAGGAGCGCACCATTTGGCAGAACTCACTGAAATTACTGGGAATGGTGACGGGTGACCCGTCCACATCCACAACAATGGCGGCCACGCTGGTGGCCCTGGCAAATTTATCAACCAATTCCTGCATTATCGATACTTCGATTATTTCCCTCAAATATCCGTGCACCGGCAGGCCATAAATGGATTCTACCATCCCTGGAACCCTTCTTTCCACTGTTCCTTATTGCTTTTATTATCAACATTTATTTTTCAACAGTCAACGGAAAAAGCTGCTGCTATATGGCAAAAGCCTTCAGCGCTAGATTACATCGCCGAAGGCTCATTGCAAAGATCTTTTATGATTTCAAGCAACTTTTTCCCCGGCACTCTCCGCGGGTTTACTCGCCGAAATAGCAGTGTGAAGGTTACCAAGCGCCTTTCCAATGGTAAGGTTGTACAAAAATCCCCCGATTACAGCACCAGCAATGGGACCCAAAATGGGCACCCAGAAGTAGCCATCAATACCCGGCAGTACCACCCGTCCCCATCCAGCCATTGCGGCAAAAAGACGGGGACCAAAATCGCGGGCCGGATTCATTGCGTAGCCGGTGATACAACCGGCGGAAAGACCAATTACCACTATATACAGACCCAGCATAAAAGGCCATAAATTAGCCAAAGGAAGACTTTCGTTTAGTGGATCGGTTAATAACATAATTACAAACATCAATAATGCAGTTAAGACAACCTCTACAATAAAAGCATGCAAATTGTCCGGCACGAAATCGCTGCGGAATGTACAAAATACTTTCGAAGTTAAAATACTGGGGTCCGTTCCTCTAATTATATGCTGGGCGGCTTCAAAAGCCCTGAACGCCGGCCAGTAAAGGGCGTAAACCAGGGCGGCACCGATAAACCCTCCCGCCGTTTGAGCAAGGCAATAGGGAACAACTTTGCGCCAGGGAAACTTGCCCATGGCAGCAAAAGCAACGGTTACTGCAGGATTCAGGTGGGCACCGCTGATCGGGACCGTCATATATACGGCGACAGCGATGGCAAGACCCCAGGCCAGGGTCACGCCGACGAAATCCTTAACCGCACCCACCAGGATGAGGGCGGCTACTACTGCATCACCAAAGAAGATAAAAAAGGCCACACCCATCATTTCGGCAAGCATTTGCCGGGACAGCGAATCTTTCATTTCAACCTGCCTCCTTATTTATTTTTCCTTTGCCGGTCTCCCACATACTTAATTGTCGCCTGACACTTTTTCTTCCATGTTCGCCCATCCCACCCCCTCGTACTGATAAGAACGCAGCGCTTCTTCCCCCCGCAGGACCCTCAACACACCCTCGGCCAGGGCTGCCATCTCGTCCTCGCCGGGGAAAACAAGCACCGGGGCAATAAACCCGACTCGCGTCCTTATTTCTTCCACCACGCGTCGGCTGTAGGCCAGCCCTCCGGTAAGCACGACGGCATCCACCCGGCCCGCAAGCACCGCCGCACAGGCCCCAATTTCCCTGGCAACCTGGTAACACAACGCGGTAAAAATAAGGTCAGCCTCCTCATCTCCGGCAGCGGCCCGCTCTTCCACCTCCCTGGCGCTATTGGTCCCCAGGTAAGCGACAAATCCTCCCCGCCCGTTGATCAGGCGGAGCAGTTCTTCCCAGGTGTACCGGCCACTAAAAGCCAGGCGCACCACATCTGCCGCCGGAAGGGAGCCGCTGCGCTCGGGTGTAAACGGCCCTTCCCCGTCCACTCCGTTGTTTACATCCACCACTCGTCCCCGGCGGTGTGCGCCGATGGTGATCCCGCCACCCAGATGAGCCACGATCAGATTTGCTTCTTCGTATTTTTTACCCAGCTCTTGCGCCGCCCACCTGGCTTGGCGCTTCTGGTTCAACGCGTGAAACACGCTCCGCCGCCGGATCTGGGGCAAACCGGAAATCCGGGCCACCGGTTCCAGCTCGTCCACACAGATAGGATCAACGATATAAGAAGGGATGCCGTATGGGGAACCAAGTTTATGGGCCAGCAGGGCACCCAGATTGGAAGCATGCTGTCCGAAACGTTCTTCAGACAGGTCTTCAAGCATGACTTCATCAACTGCATATACACCGCCGGAAACCGGCTTGAGCAATCCGCCCCGGGCCGCAATGGCGGTGACCCCGCTCATATCGAAATTTTTGTTGTGCAACTCCCGGCGTAGGGCGTCGAGCCTGTAGTCAAGCTGGTCTACCACCCTGGGAAAAACCGCCAGTTCGTCCGCCGGGTGGGCGATATTTTCCACCCATTGTTTTTCGTCGCCTGTAAAAAAAGCAACTTTGGTTGAGGTGGAACCAGGATTGATTACAATAAGCCTTTCATTTATCTTTAAATCCCCCATAAAAATTCTTCCTCCCCTGTTGCTGCAAGATCAAAATATTTTTTCCCACAGCGCCTTATGGGGGCTGGAAATTACCTCTACGCCGACGATCAGACCATCTTCTACAGACGCCGTAGCCCGTCTTACCGCCGCCTGCACTGCGGCTACCTCACCCTGGAGGAATACTAAGGATTTACCGCCCAGGCCGCGGGCCAGACGGATCTCCAGCAATTGAACCTGACCGCCTTTGGCAGCGGCATCTCCTGCTCTGACAGCAGCCGCACAGGCGAAGGTTTCGATAATACCGAGCGACCCTCGTCCAGCAGGATCGGCCGCCGTGCCGGTCAGGGCCGGAATAACCGACGGATGCACCGTGCCCAGCACAAGCGAATCCACCACATTCCCGGCATCAAACTCCTCTGCCGTACGCACGGCATTGCGCACTGCACTCACTTCCCCGCAGACCATGGTCACAAACTTTCCCGGACAAACGGGAGTGGCCATTACCAGCTCTACCGGTGAAGATTTGAGCAGTGCATCAACAGCTGCTATGCCCCGGGCAATGCCCTGCCATTCCACCACGCCTAAAGCCTTTGTCAATCTCCATCACCCACTCTTTCTGCCTCGATTACCACTGCATCCGCGGATATCTGAGTTACACGACCGCTGACGCTGGCGTGAATCGGCACACCCAGTGCATCTTCCGGTACTTCCGCCACCACCTGGCCGGCCGCCACGCGTTCCCCCGGGCCGACCAAAGGCACCGCCGGCACACCCACGTGCTGCTTTAACAACAACCGCACCTGACGGGGCTGCACGCGCTCGTCCAGAAATGGCGCCGGTCGATCGTACCGGATCAATCCCAGCCGGGCTACCAGGCGTGCCACAGGTACCAGGCGGTACGACCGGTGGGAATGCACACCATGCAATTCACCTCCGGGCGGTTTAAACCCGCGGCGGGCCATTTTCTGTTTCAACCAGGCGTTCACCCTCCTGGGACTGAGCCCCATGGGGCAGGCAAAAGCTTCACACAGGCCGCATTCCGAACACAGCCAGGGAGCACCCCGGGCGACCAGTTCACCGGTTGAATAGGCCAGGCCGACCATATTGCGGTCCGGCCGCAGGCCGTGCCCCAGGAGGTAACGGGAGCAGAGTTCCGTACAGTAACTGCAGTGGCAGCACATCCCCCGCGCCCGCCTCAAGTCCAGGGTTATATCCACCCGTCTGCTTGTGATCAGGGGATGGTCAGCCGGCAGGATGATGAACCCGCCGGTAGTCCTGGTAACCACAGCACCGGAATCCACCAGGCGGCCCATCATCGGCCCGCCTTCAATAATTGCAAAATTTTCCACCTCCGGCCCGCCGGCCAGGGGCAGCAGGTCATTAACGGACGTCCCAAGCGGCACCCGCAGGGTCAGCGGCCTGTGCACCGCTCCGGTAACGGTAACTACTTTTTCGATTACCGGGCGGCCTTTTACGGCCTGATTTACGTTAAACAGGGTTTCCACATTATTGACCACCACTCCAACCTGGATGGGGATACCGCCGGGGGGGATAATCCGCCCGGTAACCTCATGAACCAGCACATGCTCGTCGCCGGCAGGATAGAAGTCCCCCAAAAAGTGCAGATCCACTACTACCGGTTCAGGATCTTCAGCCAGCGCTTCCTGAAGGGCGGCTACGGCAGCCTTATACTTGGCTTTAATTCCTATGGTGGCCCTGGCGGCACCGGTAGCAAGCATCATGGTTTTCAGCCCGCCAACCACTTCCTGTGCAGCCCGTCGGAGCAACTCCTGGTTACCCCGTAACAGCGGCTCACACTCAGCGGCGTTGGCAATCACCCACTCGGCCTGGCTTGAAGCCTTTACATAAGTGGGGAACCCGGCACCCCCCGCCCCTACAACCCCGAACTGCCGCAACAGGCTTATTGTTTCCTCTCTGATTAGCCCAATCACTGGTCAACCCACCTATTATTTAAATAATCCGGAAGCCGTCCACCAGCACGCAGCGGCGTTGACGGGTAAAGCTTCTGGCCGAAGTCAGGCCTTCCCCCGTAGGGCCGGCAATGGTAAAAGTACAGTAGCCCTCGCCACCGGCGCCGATACCGGCATAAGAAGGTGCATTTTTTACAAAAATGGTGGTCTTAACCGCCCGGGCAAATTCTGTCATGTAGTCGATATGTTTGGAGTGCATAATGGCTGTATGCCGGTTGTTACCCTCCACCCGCACGGCCAGTTGAATCCCCTCTTCCACATCACGTACCCGGACAACCGGCAGGACGGGCATCATCTGCTCATGGGTTACAAATGGATGGTCCCGGTCCGCTTCCATGATCACCAGGCGGGTATCACGACCCGTATCCACACCGATCCGCTTCAAAATAAAAGAAGCATCTTTGCCGACCAGGTCCCGGTTGAGCACTGCATGGCCGTCTCCGTCCTCCTGGAAAGTCAGTTCGAGCAACGCATCTGCTTCGCTCCCCCGTACCAAACAGGCTCCTTCTCGCTGCATCTGGCGGATCAGGTTGTCAGCCACTTCATCAACTACAATCAGAGCTTTTTCGCAGATGCAGGGCATGTTATTATCAAAACTGGCCCCCATAACAATATCCCGGGCGGCCCTGTCTATGTCGGCCGTGTGGTCTACCAGCACCGGCGGGTTACCGGCACCGGCCCCGATGGCCTTTTTACCGGAACCCAGGGCTGCCCTGACGACGCCAGAACCGCCGGTCACCACAAGCATGTTGATTCCCGGATGGTGCATCAACTGCCCGGCCTTTTCCACGGATGGGTCGCTAAGGCCCACAACCAGGCCGGAAGGACCGCCGGCACGGATGATGGCCTCATGAAGAATTTCGATGGTCTTCAGTGAAGTCTTCCCGGCTGAAGGGTGAGGGGAGAAAACCACCGCATTACCGGCAGCAATCATCCCAATACTGTTATTGATGATTGTGGCCGCCGGGTTGGTTACCGGGGTAATGGCACCAATTACGCCTACTGGAGCCATTTCGACAAGGGTCAAACCGTAATCACCGGTATAAGCGGTGGCCTTTAAATCTTCGGTGCCAGGTGTTTTCTGTGCCGCCAGGGTATTCTTCATAATTTTGTCCTCTACGCGTCCCCTTCCGGTCTCCTGGACGGCCATTTCAGCCAGCAGACGGACATTGGCCAGCGCCGCCTCCCGCATGGCCCGCACCAGCTCTTCCCGCCGGGTGAGGTCCATCAGAGCCAGTTTTTCCTGCGCCCGCCTGGCAACCTCCACCGCATCATCCAAACTGGAGAAGGCGCCGTGCACACCTTCTTCCTGCTGGTTTAACCTGGCCACAATTTTTTCTACAATGGCGTATATCTCAGCCTGTGCTACCTGCATACTTTAAACCTCCCTGTGATGTCTTCTTCAGGGGGCCGAAACCCGCAAGCTTTACCGGCACAGCAGCTGATTCCATTTCTCCGCTCCCGCCCGGGCCACTTCTATGTCTTCCTCAACGCTTCCGCCGCTGATGCCGATGGCCCCTACAATCCTGTTTTCTTGATAAAGGGGAATGCCCCCGCCGAATGGAACAATTTTACCCCCGTTGGTGGTATTGATGCCGTACAGCGGCCCGCCGGGAGCAGCCAGCACAGAAAGCTTTTCCGTTTCCATCTTCAAGGCCACCGCCGTAAAGGCTTTACCTGCAGCAATATCCAGGCTGGCCAGCAGTGCCCCGTGCATGCGTTCCAGCAGTACGGGGTTGCCTGCTCCATCGGCCACCACGATCACCATGGGCACCCCAATCTGGCGGGCTTTCTCTTCTGCCACAGCTGCGATCTGTCTGGCTATTTCCAGAGTAATCGCTTCCTTCACAGTACCACCCTCCTTAATTTTTTCCAGTACTCCGGCCATGACCACCTGTACGAGATGCTCATATGCCTCCACCCTCGCCAGGACATACAGCAGGTCGGAAAGGCGATTTAAATACCTGATTACCTCTCCCCGCACAACTTCCAGTCTGGAGAGCCGTACCACCAGGCGTTCTGCCCGGCGGGTGATGGTTCGGGCCAGGTCAAAGGCCGCTTCGGCGGGGATATGCCCGGAAACCACGAACCCGCGCCACGGGGGAATTCGCTCAAGTCCCCCGTCTATGTCCTTTTCCAAACGGCCGACCATCGCATCCTCCACTCGGGTTCCCCCTGCAGGCGGTTCCGGACGGGCCAGCTCGGCACCCACCACAAACAGCTCTTTTTGTACCCTGGCGGCCACCTCCTGAACCCATGTACAGCGAGCCAGCGAACGTCCCAAAGCCAGTGCCGCCCCTGCTTCATCCACTGTACCATAAGCGCCGACCCTGAGGCTGTCCTTGCCTATCCGGGTTCCACCCAGAAGAAATGTTTCTCCCCGGTCACCGGTACGGGTATAAACCCTTGGCGCACGATTTTTTTCCACTATCCGACCACCCACTTTTTACCGTTTCCTCACCGGCTGCCGGCTAGCTCCACAGTATCTACAATACCCACAATGGCCGCATCCACCGGTACCGGACCGTCCGCGTCCGTCATTGTTCTTGAGGCAGGTGACCCCATAACTGCCAGGACTATTTCCCCTACACCAGCTCCAACGGTGTCCACAGCAACAAATTCCCCTGATTCCGCCTTTTTCCCCGGTTGCATGGGTTCAACTACCAGGAGCTTGAAGCCGGTCAATCGCTCGTCCTTCCGCGTGGAAACAACTGTACCAATCACCCGTCCCAAAATCATCCTTTTTTTCGCCTGCCTCTCTTTAAAACCGGTTACCCTGAAATTCATCAGGTTCATATCTCTTCAACCCGCCAGCCGGCATCCCGGATTATATCCCAGGCCAGTGGTGTAACCAGTGTTCCCCTGGGAATTCTGACCACACCGTTATTGTTCACGAGTGCACCCAGCTCCATGCGGGTGATCACCATGCGCCGGTCGGAACGCTGCTCCACTGCCGGCACCCTGGATAAAACTTCAGGCAACTGGTAGAGGCTTTCAGGCACGTTCTTCTCCTCCAGTAACGGCTGAGGAGTAGTTTCGTGCCCAGCCAGCCTTTGAATCCTTTCTTCCAGAACACAACCCAGTTCCCCGGCTGATACCAGGGTAACCCCGTAACCCGCAATTTTTTCTAGATTATCTTTCATAGCCTGTACCAGTGCCGGATGACCACGATTCATTCCCAAACGGGCAAAACCCTCACCGGTTGGGTCTGCCGCATCCCTGGCTGCTACTACCGGCAACCCGCGCATCAGGGCATCCACCAGCACCTCTGCCGCTGCCGAGTCCAGCAGCAGCGAAGCCAGGCGGGCTGCTGTGGTCCGGGTAAGTATGGGTACAACCACCAGATCACAAAGCTTAAGGACCTCTGTGTTCCTGCCACGACTGTTTTCTCCCTCAACCAGAACCTCAACAGCCTGCAGTTCCTGTCCCCACTTTTCAGGTGAATGAATGGCCGTCGCCGACCGGGAAAAAAGGATGAAGTATTCCAGTCCCACCCCTCGCTTCTTCTTCAGGTGCGCCAATCCTTCCAGGGCAGCCCGTGCCCCGATAGTTCCGCCCGTAACTACCACCATTATCCTGCGGTGCCCGGGAAGAGGTGGTACAGAAACTGGTGGCCTGTTCAGGCGGCGTAATACCTCTTCCACTATTCGACTCACCAGCTCATCATTGGGCATTTAATCTCGCCTCCTTTAGCCGGCCGGACAGTAAAGGGCAATTCCCAGCGGGGTCACCAGCAGGGGTTCCGGCGGACATAGCACGGGGACATCCAGTTGACGCCGCATTACGTCAACAAAACCATGAAAAGAAAACGCACCGCCAACCAGGTAGACGTTGGAGACATCCCATCCCCGGAGATGGCGCCGCACGATAGCCGCCACCTTCTCCATCACCGGGCGGACCAGTGGCAGCAGATCCGGCTGCCTGCCGGGATCCAGCTTCATGGCCTCTGCCTCGTTAAAAGACAGGCCATAATGACCGCTGATCACCAGGGTAAAGTGAGTACCGCCTGTGGGCTCATCGGCAGTGTATACTACCTTCCCTTCATTAAGGATGGAAATGCCCGTCGTCCCTCCACCTACGTCCACCACCGCCCCATCCCGCACCCCCAGCACCGCGGATGCAGCAGTAGGTTCATCGACCACACTCAGCACCTGAAGTTCCGCACTTTCAACCACGTGCCTGGTAGCTCTGGAATCCCTGTTTCCGGTTCCCGGAGGTACGGCAGTGGATGCTATGGTTAATTCCGCTCCCAACACTGCGCGCAGGTTGTTCACCAGGCGCCGCACTATATCCACGGCCCCCACATAATCCACCACCAGACCATCCCGCACCACCTGTGCCGGTTTCATTGCCCCGGCAACGGGTCTGCCTGTCTCGTCAACCACCGCCACCACAACATTGGCCGTACCGAGGTCGACACCTACACGCAGGCGCCCCTGCCAGGTTTTAAGCGGTTCACCCATACGGGACTTAAAAGAACTGATTAGCTCATTCGCCCGGACCAGCTGTTCCTCAGACATCAATGATCACCTGCACGTAATCCCCGTTATTAAGACCGGCTGCATTGGCCTCATCAGTATCGATGTGGATTTCGAGGCGGTACGCGGGTGACACACGGATTAAAACCCGGTCGAAAATTACCCTCCGCAATCCTTCCGCCCGTACCCGCACCAGATCCCTGTCTTTAAGCCCCCAGCGTTCGGCCACATCGGCAGGCATGTGAATATGGCGCCAGGCCAGTATTACACCCTCCTCCAGGTTGATGGCCTGCCTGGGACCAACCAGAACTGCCCCGGGAGTCCCCGCCAGATCACCCGAATCCCGAACTGGAGGATCGATGCCCAGAACATACGAATCGGTACGGGAGATTTCAACCTGTGTTTGTCCCCTCGGTGGACCAAGGACGCGCATGTTCTGGAGTACACCACGCGGCCCAACCACTGTTACACATTCCCTGGCCGCATACTGACCGGGCTGCAGCTCCCTGATGGGAGTCAGGCTATATCCAGGGCCGAAAACTGCCTCAACATGCTCAGGCGATAGATGAACATGACGGGCTGATATTCCCACCGGCACCCGCAGGATTTCGTGTTCCGCCGCCTGCTGCCGCCATTGGACCTGCGCCACTACCGCACGCACCACGGCACGCATGATGTCCTCGGAAATTTCCTGCGGCAATGCAGTCATTGACTGTTTCATCTCCAAGCCGCTTCACCTACCTGTATTTTCCCCTATTCCGGGAGCACCGGTGACCCTTCACCAGTTTTATGTCAGCATTTTCCGGTACCATAATGCAGGCAGAAGGAGTGTAGTTCCCCTTTGTGTAGGGAGCAAATCGGATCACCGCAAAGGTTACATGTTTCAGTGCCTGCGACGCCGCTCGCGTCCGCTTCGGGTTTCTCTGTTTCCAGAACCGGAGTTGTGTGTTTTTTTTTCCTCAGGCTCCAAATCTTCTGTAGCAGACTCCACTTCCGCTTTTTCGTCTCCTGCTTCTTCCCCTGTCACGGAAACTGTAGCGGCAGTCACGGGCGACTCGTCTTTGGCGGTCAGCTTTGCCTTGAAGCGACCACCGCCTCTGGTTTCGGGGCCGATGATAAGATGTTCCACTTCTAGATGGGGACGAGGAATAACATGTGAAGATATTACCTTACCCACCCGCGAAGCAGCGGATACTCCCGCGCTGACAGCAGCCTTTACTGCCCCCACGTCTCCACGAATTTTAACCACTACCATTCCGCCGCCCCGTGTCAGCTCGTAGCCGACCATCTCCACATTAGCAGCTTTGACCATAGCATCGGCAGCTTCCACCGCTGCTACCAATCCCACAGTTTCAATAAGTCCCAAAGCCATGGTGGCCAATTCCCGGTCACCTCCTCCTATAAAAAACAATTGCTTATAAGGGTTTGAAGGGCAGCACTTTTACCAGCCGTGCCGCATTTGTGCCCACTACCCGTGCTGCTTCCGGCCTTAAATTGAGATGGGCAGTAAACACAGGCTGGTGCCGGCGGAGCTTGCAGTGGTGAATCACGGCTTTACCCTGGCCGTCAAGCCCAATACCTACTTCAAGCGGCGAAAGGCGGGCTGCCTGGTGGCCCAACTCTTCAGCATCCCCGTTTCCTTCCTGCACCACTACCGGCACCCCTTCTTCTTCCAGCCCCAACAAAACCTCCCGCACCATAACCTCGGAAACGTTTCGTAAGGGACGCATTAATACCACCCTCGGGCGTTCGCCAGTCCACCGGTTGTAAACTGAACTCATCGGCGTGCACCCCCCGCCTGACCATTAACTGCGGACAGAACCAGGCCTGTGGCCACCGCATTGCGCGGCCCTTCCGTCCCCCGGATATTGGCCCGACCCGTAACCACACCGTAATGGGCCAGCGCATCGGATATGAAGTGCGGCACTTCAAAGTCCAGGGCAGATCCACCCACGAGAACCACAAAATCAATAAGCCGGATGTTTTTTCCTGGTGCTACGTGGCTTAAAGCCCTGAAAGCGTTGGTGACAAATACCTTCTTTTTTGCCGCTCGGCGCACCGCGCGAATTTTTTCGACAGATCCATTTATCGTAACGGGAACCAGTTCGCCCCCCTCTTTAACCACCGTAACCCGGCCGAAAACGCCGGGATCCAGGGCCCGGTCATAGAAAACCACCGTTCCATCTTCCATACGAATGTGGAACAGGCTTTCCACTTTCGCCAGCGGGTAGCGTTTGATCTCTTCGGCCAGAAGGCGATCTTCCAGCCCCAATTCCGAAGCGATAAGCATGGTTACCAGCTCACCGGCTCCAGCCAGGTGAACAAAACTTAATCTACCTTCCTGATTAATAAAGGCTGCGTCAGTGGAACCACCACCCAGGTCCAGAATGGCCACAGGCCGGTCAACCCCGGGCGTGGTCATTGCACCCATAATGGCCATTTGGGCTTCCACCCCGCCAATCTCGACGCGGAGGTCCAGCTCCGCTTCCAGCTTGCGGGCAATCTCTTCCATGGGGAACCGGCTGGTTCTTACCATTGCTGCCAGGGCCACTGCGTTTTCGTTGGAAAACTCCCCGGCCAGGCCGCCAACCACCCTCTGGGGCACCAGCGTATCCACAGCAAGAATGTCCCTGATTCGGACCTGATCCCTGGACTGGCCGCTCAAATTGGCCATAACCTGCCGGACTTTTTCCAGCATCCCACCTACGTTGGTACCCGGAGTGCCACTGGCATCCACCAGCGGCCCCACGCGGTCTAAAGCGGCCATGATTTGTTCGGCCCCTTCCTCCAGATCCACATCAGCCCGGCCCCTTTCCCCTTCCAGGATCAACCGTCCGGCCGGAATGCGACGTTCCCTTACGTCTCCAGCAGGGGTTTTAATCACCACTGCAGAGCGATTACCCATGAGTGCCCGGGCCACAGGCACTACATTTCGGGTTTCTTCGGGAGTTAGATTGAAAACTGTAGCGATACCATAAGGATTTGATAATGTTTGAATTACACCGCCGGGCGGGGCCACCTCCACCGCTGCATGCATGGATAGGGGCACCCGCTCCAGAAATTGCACTTCGTCCACCACCGGGATGGGCTTTTTAACCCGGTTATAAATGAGCACCCCGTCATCCCGCTGGACAATAGCCCCCTGAACATCTACATCTTTATCCAGTGCCTGATTGATCAGGCTGGCGGCAATATCGTAGGTAATGCCTGCCGGAACCACGGCTACCACATGGTCACCCGGAGTACAGGACGGTAACCGGTCAACGACAACCGTCCTGCCTACTCCCAGGCCGGTGCCGCCCGGAGTGGCCGGGTTATGCCCGATCATGGTGGATTCCGTAATTACCGTTTCGGTAATGGCCTCCATGGCCACATCGGCAATTACAGGCGTGGCCTCATTTAAACGCAGAAGAGAGATGTCATTCAACCGGCAACCGGCACGGACCACAGCCTCTTCCAGCGCCCGCTTCACCCCGGGGACATTTTCCACCGTCCCCTTTACGCCGGTGGTAGGAACGAGCGAACTGGCCAGAAAACTGACCCGTCCGCCCGCCTCTATCTTAGCCAGGGCTACCTCAGTCGAGTTGTTCCCAATATCCACCCCTGCAATGATCGTCATTGCCTACGGCTCCTTATCCTTTGTCCTCTTCAGGCAGTGCGCAGCCTCCCGCGACGTTCGTAGACGTCGGCCGCTTCCCGCACAAAGGCAGCATTGATCCTGGCATTGTACTTTTGCTCCAGCTCATCGGCAATGGCCAGAAGCTCCGCCTTTGTTGATCTGTACGGCCTTAAGGCATTGTAAATCTCCAGGATACGCTCATCGGGTACCCCGGTCAGCTCTGCCGCCCGGCGGAAATTCTGGGCAAGCTGTTTACGGCCGCACGCTTCAGCAATCCGGGCCTGCATAAGCAGGGCGTCCGGCGTGATGCGTACGTCCTGAGGGGTAATTTTGCCGTTAAGAACGTTTTCGAGGGTTAAATCTTCCAGCTTTTTACCTGTGGCCGTTCTGATTAATTCGGGACGCTTTTCTGCCAGCGGGTAATCCTTCATGGGCTGCAGTTCGTCCTCGACTTTTTCATCTTTAGTGCAGGCTCCTGCCAATGCGTTAGCCTCGTCCGTAGCGATGCTCATCTGCTTGATAACCTCACGCACCAGTTGCTCTAAATAACGGGCATCCATGCCGGCACCTCCTCTCAAGAAAACCGGGGCTCCAGTTCTAAAGAACTGGCTCCGGGCACCACTAACTGTGTTTCTTTGATATGCATGACTGCCGCCCTGGCCTGGTACTTGGGCCGGGCCATTTGATCATTGCGAACCGGCACCGGATCCGGGTTCCCACCCTTGGCATAACGGGCTGCGTTCCGCCCTATAGCCCTGTATGTTTCCAAATCCAGAAGAGGTGACTGCGGAAAAAGTTCCAGGTTGCTTAAAGGAGGAAGGTCTTTCTGATGAATCACTGTTGTCCCACGGGATTGAAGTCCAATACCGATACCGGAACCTGAAAGTTTGGCTGCCTCATGAGATACAAAAGCCACATCCGATGTTCTTTTGACCCTAATTACCCGGGCGCGGCAGCCCTCTTCTTCAATACCGGCCATAATTTCCCGCAACACATCCGAGTGAGGCAGGCCAATTATGGTTTTGGTAAATTTATCACCAAATGCGGGGGCAAGGCCGATTACCACCTCGCTGCGGTCACTGCCGGGTCGTGCTTCCCCTTTTTCAGCCAACACCAGCCCCTGTATTTGTGCTCCTGTCGAAACAGCGGAAACCTTGTCCACATTGCCAGCATACCCGCTGCTTTGCAACCGCGACATTTCCTGTATTACCTGTTCCACAATCTTCTCAATCAACCCGCTGTTCACCACACCTTTTCACCTCCTCTAGATTTCCATATCTGCAGGGCGCAATGCCTGGGCGATATTCTTGATTTCTTCCCAGCGTTCCGGGTTCAAACGATAGCCGGTTCCCGGACCCCGGTAATCGTTGAGGTCGTTTACCGCGGAGATCACATGGAAATTCTGGTCCAGGATTGCAGAGGTATGCAGGTAATCACCGGATACCCTTTGCTTGAGCATGTTTAGTATATTTTGAGCGATATCTGCAAAGCCATGTTTGGCCAGGGCCTTAACCACATCCAATCCGGTTACGCCACGAGCTATCATATCCTGAGCCGCCTTGAGATCTTCTGCCACTTTGCGCGGCGGCATATCTTCGGACCCATGCGCGTAGGTAGCAGCTTCAACTTCTTCGTCAGCGATTTCCGGCAGGCCCAGCTCTTTAAATACCGCCTGCAGTGCCCGGGCTGCCCGGTTGCGTACGGCAACGACTTCTTCCTCGCTCACCGGCCGCACTCCCCCGTCTACCATCAGGTCCCGCTGCAGGATCAGGTAATCGTCCATATCCTCAATATCAAAGTTGGACCCTGCAAACATGTTGTCGTAGTTGGGTACTGCGCTGTACCCGGAGAAAATAAAGTCAGTACCTGCCGCGAATTGTGGCAGCGTTCTGGCGGTACGCCTGATATCAGAATGGGAAAAGGTCTGGTCGTTACCCGAAGCCACCTCCAGATCCAGCATCATGGTAATCAGGTTTTCAGCCGCCACTGCGCGAATACCTGACGGCACGGCCCCCGGCACTCCGATGCAGCTGATGGAGCCGTTTTGCAGGCCCTGCACACCTGCACCCTTAGTGAGCATTACGCAGCGGGCTTCCAGGTAAAGCATGGACTTACCCTCGGCGTAGCCCATCTGCACCTCCGAACCGGTACCCGAAGTAAAGCGCATCTTTAGACCGCGGGAAGCGTAAGCCGATGCCAGGAAAGCCTTGGACCACGGCGTATCGTCACCGTCCACAAACACCTGCTCCGTACCGTACACGGAAATAGTTTCCGCATAAGAAGTAAAACCGCGCATCCCCAGCTGCAGTTCGGTGGCTTCCTCCAGAGCACACTGGGTGAGCACACCGCCCCGCCCGGTCTGGGAACCAACCAGCAGGGCCAGGGCGTTGAATGGAGCATAGCGGACCACGCCCACGGTGGTTTCCTGCTCGGCAAAGCCCCTTATGGCAGCCTCTGCCGCATCCGCAGCGATTTGTACCGGGTTGTCCCGTAGATTGGTCACGTGGCATTGATTGGCCGGCGTCTTGCGGGCACGCATTTTCATCATGCCCATCATGATTTCCACGATGTTCATGTGTCCCAGTACTTCAACTATTTTGGCCGGAGTCATGCCCTGAGCCAGCCGGGCGATTTCTTCGCGAGGCAGGTTGATATCCACGATCATTCTGGCGAGCTGCCTGGAATCCATCGCCATTACTTCCGGAGCCACCTCAACATCGATAAAATAATCGGCAATAAACTGCTCAATCATATCGAAGTCCTCTCGACGCTTGCCGTCCATCTCCACAATCCGGCCGTTTTCAACCTTCAGGCTGGGCTCTGGATCCATTGGGCTGTTCATGGCTATCAAGCCCACTTCCGGCCATTCCGCCACAAACCCATCCTGGTTGACCGGCCTGTTTGCCAACACCGTAAAACGTTTGGAACGTTTAGCCATTAATCCTCACCCCCCACGCATCCTTAAATATAGGGCTTAGTTAAAGACTGGGGCTTCTCTCCCATAGTAGCGAGCAAGGTAATCCCCACTTCCCGGGCGGCAATCAGAGCCTGACGCACAGCACCGGAGTCACCGGACATAAAAAGGATTGCTTCGTTGGTAAAACTGGTGCCGCTGGCCGGGCTGGCGTAGCCAACCACCTGCACCTCCGCCGCCTTGATCGCCGTATCACAGCAGACCACGCCGATGGCCGCAGGTGCACCGACGATCAAGCCGAATGCCCGCCCCAGTGGCGCACCAAAGGCCTTCTCCAGGGCATGGCTGGCCCGTGCGGTGTACTGAAACTCCAGATGGCCGGCATCATTGACGTAAACGTCACCGAAGGTCCTCGATAATTCTTGCAGTGCAACCTCCACCGCCCGGCGGGCATCGGAAACCTCCTCGGCCCCGAAGATGATCAGGCTACCATGACCGGCACCGCCCTTGGTATCCCGGGGCAGTTCAATGGCTACGACCTCAGTATTGGTGGCCTTCACTGCTTCATCCGCCGCCATAATCTGCGGCCCGGCACCCACCCGGCCGCCTAAAATGCCTATGGACCGGTAACGGCTGTCCAGCTTCATCTTCTCGTGAAGCAGCGGATCTACATTGGCAATAACCAGGCCGATGGTATCCCCCATAGCCGTACCGACAAATTCGGTGGGCAGGGAAGGAAGTTTTACCGCTGCAGTATGTTCGGCGTGCTTGCTCGATGCTGCCGCATCACTGCTGGCTGCCCCCACTTTTTTCATCACTTCCTCCAGCACCTTCTGGACAACTTGCTCGTCCATTAAAGTCACCTCCAGTTACTTCTTTTCCGGCGCAGGTAAAATTTTCTCCACGTCGGTGTGCGGGCGCGGGATGACATGTACGGATACTACTTCTCCAACCCGCTTAGCCGCAGCCGCGCCGGCATCGGTGGCCGCCTTTACCGCACCCACGTCACCCCGGACCATGACCGTAACCAGCCCGGATCCGATCTTCTCGTAACCGATCAGGACTACGTTTGCCGCTTTCACCATGGCGTCTGCCGCTTCGATGGACGGAACCAGTCCCCGGGTCTCCACCATTCCCAGCGCTTCTCCATTCATCAGCAGTTCAACCTCCTTAGCAGTTGTTTGGTTGTTTAATTTATGGCATCCCCCTTCCCCGGGCTTCCCGCCGCAGCGGTCCTGCCGGGAAGAGGGTTTTACCATCAATTTTCAGTTATAATTCCGTGCCGACGCAGGTAAGCCTGTCCGATGGCATCGGCCGCCAGGATGGCATCATAAACCATGTCCGGCGTAACCGGGAAGGGCATATTGTGAATCATCATTCCTGGTTCACACACTTTCTCGGCTACGCGCCGGATTTTCTCCCGCGAAAATTCTCTCAGCCCAAGCTGCGCCAGAGTAACAGGAAGTCCCACGCGGGTGCAAAAATCGAGTACTTCCTCCATCTCTTCCCTCGGGTGATCCTCCAGCACCAGGTGGGCCAGGGTCCCAAAAGATACCTTTTCTCCGTGGTACGTGTGGTGTGTCTCTTTCAGCACCGTCAGACCGTCGTGAATAGCGTGGGCAGCGGCCAAGCCGGAACTCTCAAAACCAATTCCCGACAGTAAAGTATTGGCCTCCACTATTTTTTCCACCGCCGGAGTCACTACCCGGCGCTCGACAGCCAGCTTGGCTTGCTCCCCATACTCGATGAGAATTTCATAGCATAGCCGTGCCAGCCGCAGGGCGGCTGTGGTAGTACGGCCGCCGGGTATATTTTGGGCGGCAGCCTGCGCACAGGAGGCCGCTTCAAACCAGGTTGCCAGCGCGTCACCCATCCCCGCCACCAGAAAACGTACAGGTGCCCTGGCAATGATCGAGGTATCTACTAAAACCAGGTTGGGGTTTTGCGGCAGGATGAAATAACGGTCAAAAACTCCCTGCTCGGTGTATATTACAGATAGAGCGCTGCATGGAGCATCGGTGGCTGCAATGGTTGGCACAATTACAACCGGCACCTTCATCAAAGCGGCAACGGCCTTACCGGCATCGATAACCTTACCGCCACCAACCGCCACAACCATATCGCATCCTGCAGAAACGGCTGCCGTTTTCAGACGTCCAATTTCGGGGTCGCAACACTCACCGCGGAATGTCTCGAAAACATAAGCGATACCTTTCCCCTCTAAACTTTTCGCAATATCCTCCTGGGTTTGGGCTAAAGCCGTCTTGCCCCCCGTCACAAAGGCATTTTTGCCCAGCCTGCTGACATGCTCACCGATTTCCGCCAGTGCCCCCGCTCCCTGAACATACCTGCTTGGGGCAATCATCACCTTAACGTAACTCATAAGCACCCCTCCTGTACAGGATTTGCTTTTTCCAGAACATTCACACCCGCAAATTTCTCCTGTTTCAGACTCCTTATTTTAAGTTTTTAATTCGAGAAAATCGCCACCTGCCCTGTGGACAATTATGACTGCATCTAGCACTTTATTGTGCTCGTAGAGTGACAATAAAAAATATCGCTCACCCCGAAGAATGAACGATCTGGACAAATCTGCTTTTTGTACCTGAATCCATGGAATAAAAGGACAAAAATATTGATAATCAATGAAAACCCCTTATAATCAAGAAAGAAGGTTACGATCAAAGAGTATCAAATTGGCCAAGCAATTGAACCAACAATCCATTCTAGTCCGTATGGATTCAGGTAATAACAGTGCTGACAATTTATGTGTCTGGCTGAATGAAGAAACAAAAGCGGATTTCATTATAAAGTGCGCAAAGAATACTCCAATGAATGGTTGGTCATGGCCAGACAACAGGGGCCGGGATGTATCGAACGAGAATTCCTAAATGTGCTGGGAAACATGGTCGGCCCTGGCCGTTACCGGCATGTAAGGTTAGCTCCCAACCATTGGTTGGAGGTAATTCAAGTTAAACACAAGTGGGAAGGGATTAAAAACTATAAGGAATATCCGGGAGAAGTAAGCAATGCAGTGCAAAAGGACATGTCAGGGCAGAAGAAAAGCAGGAAATTCAGGCTGCTATTGCGGAGAAGCAAGCGATGCAGTGCAGAAGGACATGTCAGCCACATTTTATTAACTCGCTTAAGCAGGCGGCCTGACGGTTGGAGCAAAACGGGTGCAGACCAGATGGCCAGGTTGCGGGACATGGAAGGGCAACTGAATAAACATAAAAGAAATATACCTAGCCCAAAACGCCCATGGCGGCGGAACAGTTATTAAGATTTGTCAGAAACAATTAAACCAGCAGAAAAAAAGCGGGAAAGAATTAAGGGAACAACTGGACAATATCCCGATTTTGAAAGGGCGCGTGAGCTACCTTACCATGGCACTGAAAGCATTGACCAGGTCGGCATAATGTCCGCTGCCTGATTAAATTCTAAGCATGTTCCCTGGTGAGCCTTTAAGGTCTTTACTAGGCGGCGCCGGAGGGAAGCCTTGACAGCGAGAAAGCGTTACCGTTTGTTGGTAAATGGTGAGTTAAAAAATTTCCAGTGTATTGATTTTATCTTTGTTGTTTGTGTAGCTTGACTGTAACCCCATCCGTTTTCCCAACATAAATTTTGTATGAGCCCAAAATCAAAGAGGGGGTAAATTAAAATGAACCTATTTTCTGCATTTTTCCTGGCATTATCATCCAACCTGGATAACATCGGTATCGGGGCCAGTTATGGTATTCGCCGGATCGACCTTCCTTTTTGGTCCAACCTGATCGTAGCTATTGTCACCACCATTGGAACTATTATCTCAATGTGCATTGGCAACGTGGCGGCTAACTATATTTCGTCCCACCCGGCCAAAATCATAGGATCCTCTATTATCGCCGGTGCCGGAGTTTGGGTAATTTTACAATCCTGGATTGCCCCGAACAAGGTTGAATCGGCTCCCCAGGTTTTAAAAGAAATGTCCAGTCCCTTTGCGCCATTAAAAAATGAAATGTTAAGAGCAAAAACAATCCTGGCGCTGCAGATCAAATCGTTGGGTATTATTATCCAAATTTTAAAGGAACCTTGGGTGGCCGATATGGATTTATCAAGAAAAATAGAAGGAAAAGAGGCTTTTTTGCTTGCTTTTGCGCTGATGATAAACAACCTGGCCAGTGGTTTTGGCGGAGGGATGGTCGGGATAAATATTCCACTCACCGCTGGTATGACTTTTGTTTTAAGTCTTTTTACCTTAGCAATTTCAGTAAAATTCGGGCATCAATATCTCTCCCGATGGTTAGGTAAATACGCCAGCTTAGTAGCCGGTATTATTTTGATCGCTGTTGGGATCTATGAATTTTTTGTATGATACGCAGGTGAACGATGAAATATGTGTAGTATGGCATAACTGAGGTTTTTCTGTGGGCAAATGGTCGGAAAATCGGATTGCCACTTTTGTTGTCTGCCTCTTGTGGCCTGAATAAAATTTTTATCAGCTACCAGCAGGAAATTTATGGAATGCACCGAATACATATATTACCTGCAACGGAGCAGGAAAATCTCATCCGAAAGGGGTTTGCAAGTATGCGCGTAAGAATGTTTATTTTGGCCCTGGCCTTGTTGCTGCTTTCCGGTTGCGCCTCCTCGTACAAAACCACGGACCAGCAATCGGCGCCATCAGTCAATCAGGCCGCTGCCGTCCCACCGAACCAGGGCGGGGCCGGTCCTTTGGGTACCCCCGTATTCACCCGTACCAATACCGATCCGGCAGAGACGCTAACAAAACTTTTCACCGGCGCCCAAAAGGAAATAGACATCGCCTGTTACAGCTTCACCCATCCGGAGATAATCAAATCGGTGCTGGCAGCAAAAAAACGCGGCATACAAATCCGGGTAATCACCGATCGGGAGCAAACCAGAGGGGAAACCCAGCAACAGGCCATGAACGAACTGGTTAAAGCCGGCATCCCGGTAAAGGTCAACGTCCACCCGGGCTTGATGAACCTGCGCATGAGTATTGTTGACGGGGATCTGGTGGCCACGGGCACCTATAACTATAACCCGCTTACAGCCAAAAACAACGATGAAATGCTGGTTACGCTCAAGGACGAATCTTTCGCTGCTGCTTGCGAAAAGGAGTTTGAACGGATGTGGAGCGATTCCAGGGAGTTTACCAGCTTAAAAGGTAATACCACGCCGGCAAAAACGGAAAAGGTAGGAACCACCAGTGAAACGGGGAAAGCGGAAAAAACAGATGCTACTCTCGAACAGGGGAAAATCCATCCCACCACCCATTCATCATCCAAAGAACAGCATAAACCTGTTGCGCACGGCTAATTTCAGAATGATACACCAGCTTCCACCAGGAGCCCGACCGAATTCCGGCCCGGGCTTTTTGTGTTCGCTGTCCATGAGCCGATAGGTAAGGATATGGGCTGTTTTCCTGAAAAATTATAGACTTTTAGTCTTTCATGCTCACGATTTTAATGAATTTCAATTCAGGGCGGCAACCTTGACTGCCACCCCGCACAAGGTTAATCAAAACCACCGACGGGGCTGCACCGGGAAACATGCTATTACTACAGCGTAACTTTAAATAAATATGCAAATATGTCGTCTCTCAACGCCACCGTAAAAGAGGCTGTTGCTCCTGGAAATTGTTAAGGTTCATGGGATGAATTTACGCTGTAGTGCTAGGATTTGGCTGAAGAATTTAAAGGGGCTCCTGCCCGCAAGCGGAGCACCTTTAACGTACAGTTTAGAAAAAAACTCCTACCTGCTGAAATATAGATAATCTTTGAGCACTTTTCCTTCCATTTGCGGGCTGGATTTGGCAGAAGCCCGGATGGCCATGGCGGTCAAAGAGCCGGAACCAACGGAAGCGGCGAGCTGGATGGTTTCGGCCAGTTCCTCCTCGGTAATCCCCATCTTCCTGGCAACTGCCAGGTTCGCTTCCACTCATGGTTCGCAGCGCAGAGCCAGCACCACAGCGGTATGAATCAACTGCTTGGTCTTTTGATCCATCACACCCGCCGTATGGGTCAACTTAAAGAACTCGTCGTGTTTCTCCTGGGTAAGTTCGGCTAAAGACATTGACAACTCCTCCTTTTCGTTTGTTGTTCATCGTCGTGAACAGCAAATTTTAACAATCTATCCAGTGAATTTTATCGCCCTTCCGCGGCGGTACGGGCGGGGTCTGGTCCGGGTAACCGATCGAAATGCACGCCACAAGCTCTTTATCTTTGATTCCAGAATGTCGTTAATCTCGTCTTCTGCCCTTTTGGGATCCGCCGTCCAGCACGTTCCCAGTCCTTTTTCGTAGGCGAGGATTAAAATGTTCTGAACCAGGGCAGCAGCACTTAGAAAACTGGTCAACCTCATTCGCTCGTCGTTGTACCTGACGAGGCTGTTCATGCCGGGATCGATGTTCACCGGAATGTGCGGCACATAAACAAGGATTAAAAAGGGGGCGTCCCAGATATTTGGTAAAAAATTGCATGGTAAATTGCACGATTTTGTCTGGGAAAAGTTCTCTGATTGCCGGTTCGATGAGTGATTTTGCCCTGGAAACTGCCGTTGCAATTTGATCCCGGGTTTTCCCGCCGACGACATAAATCTCCCAATTTTGCAGGTTCATCCCGGACGGCGCCCAAAGTGCTGTGGTAAGAATCTCCTCCAGAATCTCCCTGGCAATGGGATCTTTTTTATATTTCCTGATACTTCTCCGGCCCTTGAGAATTGACGCCAAATCCATCTGCAAACCCCTTGTGATTAATTTGAAAAGCCTTCCGGCCCCTGTTCCACCGGGCAACCCCTGTCAGCCCCCGGCCCGCCCTAACTCCGCAAACAGGCGTGGATGCACAGCCCGCACCGTTTTCCGGCATGGGTCACGAACATGTAGTGGGCGCATTTTTCCTTGTTGATTACCCAGCCGCGCTCCGGGTGATAGTTTCCTTCCCAGTTGTTGAGTGCTCCCGAAGGACAAATCCGGACGCATTCCAGGCAGGTGTCGCAAATCGCCTCGGCCGCCGGGGCCGTATAATCGAGTTCGGCGGTGGTAACCACCGAAGCCAGGCGGATCCGGGCGCGGTAGCGCGGGTGCAGCAACAAGTTGTTGACGCCAAACTTCCCCAGGCCGCACAAAACGGCCGAGTGTTTATGGGAAAAATCTCCCTTCAGACGGGAATAGTCACCGATATCCGCTTCCGGGCCAAAGGCCACGCTCTCGTACCCCCGTTCCTCCAAAAACCGGGCCAATTGATGGGCGCAGTTCAAAAGAATTTGATTGACGGCATTGAATTCCACGTTGTACTGGTTTCTGGTGGCGGGCAGATTTCGAAGCGGCCCTTCATTCAGCCGGTAAGCGAAGGTAATTACACTTTTTGCGCCGGGCAGGTAATCGCCGGGTTTGTGTCCGGAGGGCGCCTCTGCGTACCTGCTTACCGGTGCGGTGCCGATGTCCGCCAGCCCTAGGCGAAAGGCAAACTCCTTTAATTCCCCGGTCAAAGACACGTCTTCTCCCACCTTCCTTTTTTCAAAATTTCCGGGTTAAATCGTTAAATTGGAACTGTAGAAATTTACGGTACATTGCATTATAAAATAAAAAAAATCAACCCCCGTGTAATATTTTTAACATCCCCGGGAAAAAAACTTGTTTAAAATTATTTATGTTAACTATAGTATCAAGGGACATTTGTCAAGCAAGTAGCTGGAAATAGAAATGGGAATTCCTTACTGGAAAAGGCTCTTCTCCGGTTAAAATGGTTTTGTCTCTATACCATTCCACACAGGGGGGAGAGAGCCTCTATGTCCCAGTGTAGCACATCTGAATGGAAAAGCAAGCGTCGCCAAGAAAAAAGACGGCGTCGGGGCAAGGAAGTGATGGCTTATGCAACCGTCATCATAGTTCGGACCTTGACAAATGTGGGTTGACACTAGTCCGTGTCAAGATCCAGTAGGTATCTCCATAAAAATTTTTCCCGTTATGAGACCTCACCGCTCAAAAACATTAGTTTCAAGGCAGCGGCCTTGACATCCACCCCGCAGGTGGTCAGACAAACCCAC
>NZ_WHYR01000046.1 GCF_009428905.1 Desulfofundulus thermobenzoicus
ACAGTTTAAGCTTCTTTCCATGAGTTATAAAATATGTAATCTTGAGATTTTTTTTTTTTTTTTCAAGCAAAAGACGGCATACGACATGAGCGCTAGTCTCGTGGGCTCGGAGAGGTGTATAAGAGACAGGGGCGGGAGGCCCCGCCTGCGGAGCAGGGTGGGCCGCAGGACACCGGCACCCCGGCACTGTCCCCGGATACAGGCGGCAAACATGGCAGCCCGGGCGCTGATGGCCGGGCTGCCGCCGGAGATTCCGCCGGCAACAACCGGCCGGGAACGGATAACGGGCAGGTACCCGCCGGAGGGCCCGGGAGAAATGAGCGGCAGGACGGCAGTCCCGCTCATGAGGGTGATAGCCGCGCCAGCGACAACCTCACACCGCGTGTGTTCTTAAACCAGCCCCGCAGCATAGAAAGCACCCTGTTAAAGGTGCAGGTGGCCGACCTGGCGGCGGCCAGAAAGGCGCTGCTGGCGGAATCCGCCGGGCTGCCGTACCAGAGTTTCGGCCGACAGCAGGTGGATGGGCATACGGTGGAGATCTTGCGTTTCGTGGTCCCGGCGGAACGGGCCAGTTCCTTCACCGCCGTGGCGGCCGGGCTGGGCCGGGTGGTGGACCGGCAGTACAGCCGGCAGGATATCTCCCAGCAGTTCGCCGCCAGCCTGGACCATTACCGGGACCTGATCGCCCGGCGCAACACTGCGGGCAGCGACACCGAGAAGGCCGACCTGGACCGGCAGATCCGGGAACTGGAGCAACAGCTGTCCACATGGGACGCGGAAGCGGGCCGGCAGGTGGTGGTGGTGTGGCTGCAGCAGTAGATATATGGCCTAACGAAGCATTAAGCCGGAGATAAAGGCCTTGCAGGGGCACGCCATGCCACTGCCTATAACGTCAACTTTAGGTTTCACCGCAAAATGATAGTTAAACCCGTATATGGTTATCTAAAGCAGAAATCAATAAAGTCCCGTCACCATTAACGGGGCTTTCGTTTTTGGGTTTCAAACCTGATGTAACTGCACCTGCGCCGCAATTGACGGTGCCCTAGTATACGGCATGATTACTGCCCACTGTTATCAAGGCGCGCCGCTGGGGTGATACCACGGCAGAAAAAGTCAGCCCCCGATGAACGGGCTATTCGCTGAAAATATCCCGCAATGCCGCCTGCAGCCCCGGCAGAAGCGGGGAAATCAGGGTATCTTCTTCGTCGTAAATCCCGCTGCGGTTCCAATTCTTCTCGCCGCGCTCATACACTTCGATCAGCTGCAGGGACGGATCCACCAGCCAGTATTCCTGCACGCCGCTGTCATAATACAGCTGGCTTTTTTCCTTGCGGTCGTACTTGGCCGTGGATGGGGAGAGAACTTCCACCACCAGGTCCGGGGCGCCGCTGATATTGGTTTCCTGGACAATGGAAAGCCGGTCTTTTAAAACAACCACCAGGTCGGGGGACACCACCTGGTCGCCAAAAAGCACGTCCACATCTATATATACTTCCCCCGCGGCAGTCTGCCGGAAATAGTTCTCCAGAACGGCAAAAAAACGACCGACTATCTTCTGGTGGCGTGGTCGCGGCCTGGGGACCATGATCAACCTACCCCCGACAACTTCGTAATCGCGGTCATCATCCATTTTCAGGTAATCTGCGTAAGTGTACCGGCGGTCGCTCTTTATGATTAAGCCTTCCACTTCCGTCCCCCCTCGTATCATAGCAGTAGAACCACCGGACAGCCCCAGATTCCAGCTTTTAAAAGGGGTTATGGGATTTAGCGCCCGATCTCATGAAAGTTTACTATTTCCAGGATGTCCCCCCGCACCACCATGGCGTAGATGCCCTTTTTGGTGAGCAGGTTTACAGTGTTTTCCGCCATATCCAGGGCGGCGTATATGGGTATAACCTGACAACTCTTCAGTTCCGGGATGAACCGGGGCAGTTTTTCCAGCTTTTCCACGAAATCGTGCACGTACTCCACCCGGTTGGGGGAAGCCTTTACCTCCACCACAAAGGCCAGTTCCCCGGCCAGGGCCAGGATATCTACCTCGAAGGTCTGGCCATCCCGGCGGATCTTCCGGCGGGGCATCACGTCTTTTACGGCCACGTGGAAGTATTTTTCTATGGCCAGGTCCAGGGAGGGCACAAAAATGTCTTCAATGAGGGTACCCATTTTCCGGGCCAGTTCCCCCCATTTTTTGTTCATCTCGTCCCTGGAGGCCTTGCTTTCAGCTATATAAGCATCCACCTTTTCCTGGAAAGACAACGTCTGGTCTTTGAAGTCCTTCATCTCGTCTTTGAACCCCCTCATCTCGTCTTTGAAGTCCTTCATCTCGTCTTTAAAGGCCTTCATCTCGTCTTGAAAAACCCTCATCTCGTCTTTGAAGTCTTTCATCTCGTCTTTAAAGGCCTTCATCTCATCTTTAAAAACCCTCATCTCCGCTTTAAATTCTTCCATACCTTCCGCCAGCTGTTTTAGTTTTATTTCGGTAAGCCTGGATTCGTACGCCAGTTCCATCATGGCCTTTTCCAGTGCGCTTAATCTCTGGGCCGCCGTGCTCACTCGGGCCATGCCTCCTTTCCAAAGGACTTGGCTTTTCAGCCAACCATTTTACCTCAATCCAATCTTATCACGGGCGTTTGTTTATTGCAAAACTATTTTGACGGCGGATCGGGTCTCACCCGGCGGCTTTAATCAGCGCCAGCAACCGCCACACAAGCACCGCCGCCTGGGCGCGGGTCAGGGGCTCGTCCGGGGCAAAGAGGCCGCCTGGGTAGCCGCCCATCAATCCCGACGCCGTTACCCGCCCCACCGCTCCCCGGGCCCAGGAGGGTACGGCCGGCCAGTCCCGGTAGGCAGCTGCCAAAGATCCGGATCCGTCTGCCGCCGTGACTGCCGTTTTCCCGGTGGCGGCAGGAGAATCCCCGGAGCCGGCGGCTGCAGGGTTGCCTGCCGCCACACCGGCCGGTCCGGCCACCGGCAGCACCCGGTCCAGGATGCAGGCCGCCTCCGCCCGGCTGACGGGCCGGTCCGGCTTAAAGGTGCCGTCGGGGTAGCCGTAAACAATGCCCCGGGCAAGGGCCAGGCGTATATCCCCGGCCGCCCAGGATGGCAGGTCCGGGGGCAGGGCGGATCCGGTTTGCCTGCCGTTGAGGGCCGCCCCGGAACCGGGCTCTGCTGCGGTACCTGTACCGAGCAAATGATTGCCAATTACGGGCAGTGTTTCACCACCCATGGATGCGGCGCCGGTAATACCGCTCCTGCCCGCAGGGGCGGCCGCACCGGAAGAAGCTGCCGGTGCCGGGGAGTCCTTGCCGGAAGGGGCGGTCCCCAAAGTGGCGGCCTGCTCCTCCTTTGCCGCCGGGGCCGTTCCGGCATCCGGGCTCCCGCCGCCGCCATCCTTCCACCCCAGGGCGCGCACCAGCATGACGGTGAACTCGGCCCGGCTGACGGTTTTCTCCGGATAAAAGTTTCCGTCCGGATAACCGTTCAGCAAACCCCTTTCCGCCAGCCCCGTTACTTCCTTTTCCGCCCAGTGGCCCCGGATATCGGCAAATGGTTCTTCCGGAACGGTGAGGTATTGTCCGGCCACCCCACCGGTCCGCCCATCCACCGCCACCAGCTGCAGCGTATCACCGGCGGCCCCGGCCACTTTGGCGGCAAAATTTCCCCGTCCGTCGGGAACCGCCCGCACGAAATCCCCTTCCCGGGCATAAATATACACTCCGGTGCCCGTGGTGGTTCCCGCCACCACCAGGGCGCCGTTCTGCAGGCGGACGTGCGCCTGCAGGGCCGGTGCCGGTACACCTTCCCGGGTGCGGGCCTTTAAGACGGCCACCACGCCCGTTTCCCCTTCAGAGGAAGAAAGGATGGTGAATTCCACCTCTTCCCCGGGGCGCAGGTCTTCAGGTCGTACCGGGTAGCCGTTTTTGGTGATCAGGCTGCGGGTGGTCAGGCGGCCCCGCTGTCCGCCGGAGAGTTCCACCATTCCCCGGTCCGTGTTCAACTCCGCCAGAATGGCCGTACCTCCCCCGGCCACTTCGGCCATATCCACCCGCACCACTTTTTTCCCTTCTCCGTCCAGGGTCAACCGCATCCAGTCGCCCGGCAGCAGGGATGAAGGCTCGCCGGGTCTGCCCCAGCGGAAAAACTGGACGGACGGATCCACCTCCAGGGTGCGCATCTGGTTGCGATCGTCCACCAGCAGAATGGTATGGTTTGTTTCTTTATAAAAAACCAGCTGGCCGTAACACACCCTCCGCCAGGCGTTCAGGGTAATCCCCTGTTCCCCGGCCAGGAGCAGGGAAACGTGATCTCCCGGACGGATCTCTTTGAGGGCGGCCGGCTTCCCGTCCAGGGTAACCGGCATACCGGGCATCAGCCGGTAGCGCCCCCCTCCCAGCAGTTTCAACTCTTCCGCGCCCTTGTCCAGGGATTCCACCGTACCCACGGCCAGGTCGCGCTGCACCGCCAGGTAAACCACTTCATCCCCGGACCGGGAAAGCATCAGCCGCACCTTCATCCCCGGCGCCGGCTGGAACGTTTCCCCGCTCACCGGCCAGCCATAGGGTAAATCCTCCGGACTGGCATTTTGAATGTGATCGTCAAAGGCATAGGCCACATCGGCGGCCAGTTTATAGGGTTTTTGCTCGCCCAGCAGGTAAACCTGCCGGTTTTCCCCGTCCACCCGTTCGATAACGCCGCTCTTTTCCTGGTACCAGGACCACACCCGCCAGGCCTTCTGGGTGGTGGGATTTATGGAAGCCCACAGGCGCACCCCCGGGGGAATGTCCCGCATGCCGGCCGGCTTGTCGTTCACCCACAAAGGCTCCGTGGCCCGCCCGTCCAGGTAAAAACCCCCTTCCCGGCTGCCGGGATTGACCTCCTGGAGCAAAGGGCCGGCAGCCAGGGGCAGCAGTTCCGCGGCGTTCTGCCGCCAGACGCCGCCCACCAGGTACAGCAGGCTGCGGTTATCCGACAGGTAGACTTCCGCCCCGGGCAGGGCGTGGTTTACGCTCCAGGGTGGAGCTTTACTGCCCAGGGCGATATGACCCTGACCGGGGAACAGGGTCGTGCTGCCGTCGGTAAAGCGGACCTGGCCGCTCTTTTCATCAGCGGCGGCAATGATCTTTTTAGCCAGGGGCTGGCCGTAAACCAGGGCGAAGTCCTGCCCGGGCTGCGTTCCCGGCCCCACGCCCCGGCGTATGGCGGCGGCCCGCACACTGACCGTATAGGCACCCTTGACGGGATGGGGAATAAGCACCTGCTCTACATTGTTTAAATCATCCCGCCGGCCCTGGCCGGTGTCGTTTCCCGGGTATTCCTTTCCGTCCGGGCCGATGACCACCAGGTCCAGGTCATTGACCAGCGCCCGGGGCGCCCCCGCTTCAGCCGGCGGGTCGGTCCAGGCCAGGGTGGCCTTAAAGGGACGGGAGGTATCCTCCACCATAAAGCGATAAACCCTTTGTTCTCCCTGTACCAGGGGTGTGGATTCATTGGCGTATAGAAAGCCTTTTTCCTGCAGGCCCAGCACCGTGGCGGTCAGGTCCAACCGCCCGAACCCGGCCCCGGCCTGGTTCAAGGGATCGGCACCGTTGATCAGCGCCGCCTTGAGCAGCGCCGCCGGGGGGTCCGCCACCCCCCTTTGCTGAAAATACTGCCGCAGTAAAGCCGCCGCCCCGCCGGCCACCGCCGCGGCCATGCTGGTGCCCTGCAGCCGGGTGTACCGGGGATTGGCCGGGAAATTGCCTTTCACCAGGGGAGAAAGGGCGGAGATGATGCCCGTCCCCGGCGCCACCAGATCGGGACGTATACGCCCGTCCCGGGCCGGTCCCCGGCTGGAAAAGGAGGCCACTTCATCCGCATTGTCGCTGTATGGACCAAAGGTGGGACGCACACTTTCACTGGCCCCCACCACCAGGGCGTTCTTGCTGTTGGCCTCGGCGGTGATGGTGCCGGCGGCCGGGCCGGAGTTACCGGCGCCGAAGATGACCAGGAAGTCCGGGTGCTCCCGCACAAAGGCGTCGGTGCGGGCGGCGCCGCTTAAATAGGCGTTTACAGGCGCGCCCCAGCCGTCCACGTGGATGCGGGCGGCCGCCGCATAGGCGGGGCGGAAGAGGGCGGTCAGATCCGCCGGGGGATCGATCTTCCCTTCCTTATTCAGGATGCCTTCGAAATATATGCTGGCTCCCGGCGCCAGTCCGGCGAATTTTCCCCCGGAGGCGGCGCCGGTGCCCGCCACGGTGGCCGCCATGTGGGTGCCGTGCCCCACCGGATCGTCGGCCCTATCCCGCCCGGCCCAGGATTTGAGCATAATTATTTTCGGCTTCCGTCCGGGCACATTTTGCAGGTCCGGGTGGGGGTTGTCCGGGTCGCCGTTGCCCAGGCCGCTGTCGGCCAGGGCCACCACCTGCCCGTCACCGTTCAACCCGGCGGGAGCCACGAAGTTTGGAGCCTGCAGGGGGGCCGCCCCCACGATGGCCGCCGCCCGGTCGTTCAGGAAACCGGGGGCGGTGAAAGGTTCCACCTGCACCACCAGGGGCGAGGCGGCCAGCGCCTCAAGCCCGGCCCGGGGCAACTGCACACGCAGCACTTTTCCCTCTTCTTCCAATCCCCGCAGCACCCGCCCGCCGGCGGAGCCCACCAGGGCGGCCAGGGATTGTTTATCCCCGGGTTGAAAGACCACCAGATTAACGGTAACCTGTTCCCCTTTGCCGGGAGCAGGGCCGCCATTTTCAACCGCTGCCGCCGTGCCGGTTCCCCCGTTCACCGCCCCTGCACCTGTTTTCGCGTCAGCTTGCTCCCGGGGCGTTCCCTCCATCCGGCCGGCACCGGACGCGTCCTGCGCCGCCGGCTGTGCCGCATCTTTTATTCCCTCAAAAAAACCGTTATGTACCAGCGTTTTTAATTTATCGTCCGTTGTATAGAGCCTTACCTCCCGTACAAAGGGCAGGGCTGCCACAGCCTCCGCCTGGCCGGCGGGGCAACGCACCAGCAGCGCCCCTGCGGCGGTGAAATCGCCCTTTTCAACCAGCCGGCCCAGGCTCTCCCATTCCGCCGCGCCGGGATATTGTTTAAAAGTTACCATGTACAGCCCCCGGTCGTCCCGGGCGGCGCCGGTTTCCTCCCGGTGACCACCGGCGGGGCCAGACGGCGGTCCGGCATTGGCCAGGTTTTTTGTTCCCTGCCCCCCTGCCCCGGTTACCAGGCTAAAAATACCAAAGCCCGCTCCGCAGATGAGTGCCGCCAGAAGTAACAGCGTTACCGGCCACTGGTAGCGCCGCAACCATTTGCCCATTCTACGCTCCCCTTATATATGGTCATTGGTGTATAACACCAGAAGAGCAGGTTGTTTCCTGCCTCTACAAGAAATGATAATTCGACACAGATCCGGCTTTTCCTGCCGTCAGGAAAAATTCCTTAATTCTTTTAACTAATTGCCATGCCGGAGAACGTTTTTCAACCGGAATGATTCTTTAGAATATAGACGGTGGAAAGGGCGAAAATGTTTCACGCCTGGAAAAAATTTTTCACCGATAGAATGCGCCCATAAAAAAGGACGGCCACCTTTTCTGCCGTCGGGCAATTAAAAGGCGGCCACCCGTTTTTCCTGGTTAACTGCTTTTTTTCAGAACCAGTGGTTTTTTCCGGCGGGAAGTGTCGGAAAGGACGTTTAACATGGTCAATGCCCGGCCGGTGCCCAGGGCCACACAGGAGAGGGGATCCTCCGCCAGGTAAACCGGCACCCCCGTTTCCCGGCTGAGCAGCGTATCTATGCCGTGGAGCAGCGCCCCGCCGCCGGTAAGGACGATCCCCTTGTCCACGATATCGGCGGCCAGCTCCGGCGGCGTGTGTTCCAGCACTTCCTTTACCGCTCCCACCACCGCCTCCAGGTTTTCGGCGATGGCTTCGTGCACCTGGTAGGTGGTGATCACCTCCGCCCGGGGCAAACCGGAAACCAGATCCCTTCCCCGTATTTCCATTTCCTGGCGCGGTGAGCACTCGGGATCGGCGCTCCCTACAGCCATTTTTATTTCCTCACCGCTGCGCTCGCCAATGGCCAGGTTGAACACCCGCCGCACATAGCGCACGATAGCTTCGTCAAACTTATCTCCCCCCACCCGCAGGGAGCAACTGCAAACCACCCCGCCCAGGGAGAGGACGGCCACATCGGTGGTACCGCCGCCGATATCCACCACCATGGTACCGCTGGGCTCGGAAATGTCCAGCCCGGCTCCCAGGGCGGCCGCCAGGGGTTCTTCGATGACGTAGGCCTGGCGGGCACCGGCCTGAACAGCGGCCTGGCGCACGGCCCGCTCTTCCACGCTGGTTACGCCGGAGGGAATGCAGACCATTACCCGGGGGCGGAATAGGCCCCTCTTCCCACCGGCCTTATTCAGGAAATGGCGCAGCATTTTTTCCGTCACTTCATAGTCGGCGATAACCCCGTTGCGCAACGGGCGGGTGGCGATAATGTTTCCCGGCGTGCGGCCCAGCATGCGCCTGGCCTCGGAGCCCACGGCAATAACCCGCGAATTCTCTTTATTAATGGCCACCACGGAAGGTTCCCGCAAGACGATGCCTTTTCCTTTCACATAAACCAGGACGTTGGCCGTGCCCAGATCTATACCAATATCGTTATTCAGGCCGAGCATCCGTGCGTTTCTCCTTTCACCATCGCCTTAAGGCCCATGCCCGGTCCCGCATCCGCGTCCCGGCAGACCATCCATTCTGGCCCGCCGTTGCTCTAAGGGCAATTAAGGACAGCAATAATTCGGGCTTTTTTCCCGAAGGCATGATTGGTATGTTTCTACATATGGAGGCAAATTCCTCTAGCCCGGCCGAAAAAATTTCAGGTTTCTTTGTACTTTTTGCGGGTGGCTTCCCCGCCCCTCAAATGGCGTTCGGCCTTGTTATGTTCCAGTATGTTGCGCACTTCCCGGGCCAGTTGCTTGTTTAACGCGGGAAGCCTTTCGGTCATATCCTTGTGCACGGTGCTTTTACTCACCTGAAACACCTGTGCCGCCTGGCGCACGGTGGCCTGGGTTTCCAGGATATAGGCGCAGATATCCAGGACCCTTTTCTGGATGTATTCCTGCATCGCCCTACCTCCCCGGCTCAAAACCTATTAAATGTATATGCGCCGGGGATGGGGAAATGCCGCGCGGTAAAGAAAAAATCCCCAGTTGCCGCTTGCCGGGATGACCAAAAACAAAGGCCCGGACAGCCTGTTTTTCCGCCACGTTTTTCACCTTTTCCCACCACATGGGGAACAACGCCGCGGTTTTACCTTTTTTGTCGTCGGGGCCGGTTTACAGCCATCTTTTGCCGGAAAAGATCCCCGCACCATGCCCGGGCGCCGCACTACCCACCTTCACCGGGCGGCCATGGCGTAAGATGAAGCCCTATGGCTGGCTTTTCAGCTGAGAATGCCCCCCTCCCACCCGGGTAAGGACTGCATCACTTCCACCGGCGAACCCTTTACTTCCTTAACCCGGAGCAGGTCCAACGGGGCGCCAGGTATTTAAAATAGCCCAGAGCAGGGTCATCACCAGGGCCACCACCACCGTGCTCACCACCGCATAGCGCAACCAGCTACCCAGAAGCCACCGCCGCAGCCACCGCCGGTATTTTTCCACCGGATCCTGCCCGGATAGGCGTTCACCAAAGGGCCACAATTTAATCCCTCCCACCATTAATACCTTTAAGAGTATTCTGGCCGGGAAAAAGGTTTGTTATGCGGTGCCGGGTGTGTCAAGGGGACTGCCGGGTGTGTCAAGGGGACGGTTCTGCTGTCACAGGTGTGTCAAGGGGACGGTTCTGCTGTCACATGCTGCTGTCATATGAGGCACGGTTCTGCTGTGCATTCTGGATTTTTACATCAGGTACCCCTGCCCCATAAAAAGTGGCACCAGCAGAGGATCAAAAATTTTTCCTATCAGTCAATGCCGGGGTAGAAGCAGAGTACCTGTGCGGCGACAGTTCAGCGGGCCGTATCCTTAATTTTAACCACCGGTTTCAGCAAACATGTTTTAGCGCCTGCCCGTCATCTGGACCAGTTCCACGCCGGTATAATAGTGTTGCAATATGCGCTCAAAGTTATAGCCGTGCTCGGCCAGTCCCTTTGCCCCGTACTGGCAGAGGCCCACGGCGTGGCCGTAACCCCGGGTGGTAATCTCCACCTGCCCGCCTGTCAGGGCCATGGTAAAATCGGTGGAACGCAACCCCAGGCGCTCCCGCACCTCCACCGCACTTAACTTTTTGTCACCGATGCGGATTAACTTCGGACGCCCGGCCGGTGTCCTCTCCAGCACCTGCAAAGGGCCACCGCTACCCCCGGTCACCGGCACGGCCTCCAGCCGCACGCCCAGGGCCCGGTCCACCTGCTCCAGGGGCAGGCTTACGCTCTGCACCGCCCGGGTGTCGGTGTCGTAGGGGCAGGGTGCTCCCTTAAGGTAGGGCAGATCCTGCTGCCAGACCGCCGCCGCACTTTCCGTGCCGCGCCCCCCGCAGGAGGCATGATAGGCCGGCTCTATGAGCTGCCCCTGAAAAGTAATCACCAGGCCCTTCGTTTCATCCACCGCCCGGCGGATTTTATAATAGTATTCGTAAAAACGTAAAGGGCCCCAGCGCCGGTGCATTTCCTCCCGGGAGATCCAGGCCTGGCCGTGCCTGTGGTCGTCACACACATCGGCCCCCGGGTGCTCGCTGTTTATGACCGGCCCGCCCATCATGCGCCGCACCACAAAGGTACGGGCGGCCACCGCCTGGGCCTTCAGGGCTTCCAGGGGAAAGGCGGCCGGCATCTCTGCGGCCACCACACCAACCACATAATCTTCCAGGGGCAGTTCCATGACCTGACCGGTACCGTGGAGGTACAGGCGCACCCGGGCATCCCTGGCCTGCACCTGCACCGGTGAAAGCAGGTTCACCAGACAGGGCAGGCCCAGGTTGAGAAAAACCACCAGGCAGATAACGCCCAGGAACAGCCGGCGCACCCGTACCACCTCCCCTGCCGCCCGCCGCCCTTCCACCGTCGGACGCCGGAAAGAGCGGGCAGTAAACTTCCGGCTCTCCATGGCAATTGTTCAGTCAAACCGCTACCACCGGCACCATATACGGGCGGGATAACCTGTCCCCTACCAGATGTATATGCATGACCGGTCCGGGACATGCCCCGGATAAAACCGGGGACGGGTATTTTAAACCGGCCCGGTTCTCCGTCAGCCCCGCCGGCTAATATCCACTCCCAGGTCCTGCAGCTTTTCCACAAAACCGGCGTATCCCCGGTCGATGTGCTCCAGGCCGGTAATCAGCGTTTCGCCGTCCGCAGATAGGGCGGCCAGGGCCAGGGCGGCGCCGGCCCGCAGGTCGGTGGCGCAAACCCGGGTGCCGGTAAGCCCTTTCGTTCCATGGACTATGGCCGTACGGCCCACCACGGTAATCCGGGCGCCCATGCGTTTGAGCTCGGCCGCATGCATGAAACGGTTCTCAAATACCGTTTCCGTGATCACGGCGGTGCCCCGGGCCCGGGCGAGCAGGGCCATGAACTGGGGCTGCATGTCCGTGGGGAAACCCGGGTAGGGCAGGGTTTTCAGGTCCACCGCCCGGTACTGCCCGTCCGAGGCCACCCGGATGCTGTTTTCCTCCTCCTGCACGGAAACGCCCGCTTCTTTCAGCTTGGCCACCACCGGCTTTAAGTGGTCGGCGATAACGTTTTCCACCACCACCTGGCCGCCGGCCATGGGCGCGGTCAACAAAAAGGTGCCGGCCTCTATGCGGTCGGGAATGACACTGTAGGTGGCGCCGTACAGTTCACCCACTCCCTGGATGCGGACTACCCGGGTACCGGCCCCTTTAATCTGGGCGCCCATGGCGTTTAAAAAGTTGGCCAGGTCCACCACCTCCGGTTCCTCGGCGGCGTTTTCAATGACCGTCTGCCCGGCGGCCAGGGCGGCGGCGCACATGATATTTTCCGTGGCTCCCACACTGGGGAAGTCCAGGTAAATGCGGTTCCCCCTCAACCGGGGGGCGCAGGCCTCAATGTATCCCCTTCGCTGGGTGATGGTGGCCCCCAGCAGGGAAATACCCTTCAAATGCAGGTCGATGGGGCGGGTGCCGATGGCGCAGCCGCCGGGCACGGAGATACGCGCCCGGCCCGTCCGGGCCAAAAGAGGCCCCAGGACCAGAAAGGACGCCCGCATGCGCCGCACCAGATCCTCGGGCGCCTCCCAGTTGAGTTCATACGGAGGTTCAATGACCAGCCCGCCGTCCTGCTCCCGCACCTGAGCCCCCAGGTGGCGAATAACGGCACAGATGGTCCGTACGTCGGCCAGGGCAGGCACTTCCTCCAGGCGGGAGGGGGTGCGGGCCAGCAGGGAGGCGGCGATGATGGGCAGCACCGCGTTCTTGGCCGGGCTCACCCTCACCCGCCCGGACACCGTCCGCCCGCCGCGGATGACCAGCGTTTCCAAGGTAACACTCCCCGACAGATGGGCTTTATTTGCCAGTATTGCCGGGAACGACCATGTCCATACCTTTTGCCGGCGCGCTTATAAAACCCGGCACAGGAAAGAAAGAGTCAGCCTCGACCAGTACATTGTCCACCGGTTAGCCCGGTCCGTAGGCCGGGAGTGACCGGAACGAATGGCGCCTGTCCCCCAACGCACCGGTCTGGCTGGAGCAGCCGGTTAGAACCATCAACTTATTTAAGGGCATATAAAAACGGGCACCTTTACCGTGCCCGTTTTTCTACCGCACATTAGCCGCACATTAGCTGACCGCCTTCAGCCGGGCCATGGCCCGTTTCAGGGCCAGTTCGGCCCGCACCACATCAATGTCCGCCGTTTTGGCGGCCAGGCGCTGCTCGGCCCTGGCTTTGGCCGCCTCGGCCCGCGCCCGGTCGATTTCGTCTTCCCTTTCGGCGGTCCTGGCCAGGATGGTCACCCGGCTGTTGCGCACTTCCACGAAACCGCCGCTGATGGCCACCTTGAAGGTTTTACCCTCCTGCTGCACCCGGACCACACCGATGGCCAGGGCGCTGACCAGGGGGGCGTGGTCTGGCAGGAAGCCCAGCTCCCCTTCCACGCCCGGCACCACCACAAAGCGCACATCACCGCTGAAAACCTTACGCTCGGGAGTGACAATTTCCAGGCGTTGGGTTTTATCCGCCATGTTATGCACTTCCCTCTAACAGTTGTTTCCCCTTGGCCACCGCATCGTCTATGGTACCCACCATATAGAAGGCATCCTCGGGCAGGTCGTCGTGCTTGCCTTCCAGGATTTCCTGGAAGCCCCGGATGGTTTCCTTCAGGGACACGTATACACCGGGCCGCCCGGTGAACTGCTCGGCCACGTGGAAGGGCTGGGACAGGAAACGCTGCAGTTTCCGCGCCCGGGCCACGATCAGTTTGTCCTCGTCGGAGAGTTCCTCCATCCCCAGGATGGCGATGATGTCCTGCAATTCCTTATAGCGCTGCAGCACCTTTTGCACGCCCCGGGCCACCTCGTAGTGCTCCTGACCCACCACGTGGGGGTCCAGGATGCGGGAAGTGGAATCCAGGGGGTCCACCGCCGGGTAGATGCCCAGCTCGGCAATCTGCCGGGAAAGCACCACCGTGGCGTCCAGGTGGGCGAAGGTGGTGGCCGGTGCCGGGTCGGTCAGGTCGTCGGCAGGCACGTACACGGCCTGCACCGAGGTGACCGAACCCTTCATGGTGGAGGTGATGCGCTCCTGCAGCTGGCCCATTTCCGTGGCCAGGGTGGGCTGGTAACCCACGGCCGAAGGCATCCGGCCTAAAAGAGCGGAAACCTCGGAGCCGGCCTGGGTGAAGCGGAAGATGTTGTCTATAAACAGGAGCACGTCGGCCCCTTCCTCATCCCGGAAGTATTCGGCCATGCACAGTCCGGTGAGACCCACCCGCAGGCGGCACCCGGGCGGCTCGTTCATCTGGCCGAAGACCATGATGGTTTTATCCAGCACGCCCGCCTCGGTCATTTCCCGGTAGAGGTCGTTGCCCTCCCTGGTGCGCTCGCCCACGCCGGCAAACACCGAGATACCGCCGTGCTGCTTGGCAATGTTGTTGATCAGCTCCATCACGATAACCGTCTTGCCCACGCCGGCGCCGCCGAACATGGCGATCTTGCCGCCCTTCAAGAAGGGCACCAGCAGGTCCACCACCTTTAAGCCCGTTTCCAGCTGCTCGGCCCGGGTGGACTGCTCCACCAGGGTGGGGGCGGGACGGTGAATGGGGTAATGGTGGTCGCTCTTGATTTCTCCCTTGCCGTCAATGGGGTGACCCAGCACGTCCACCAGGCGGCCCAGCACTGCCCGGCCCACGGGAACGGTGATGGGTGCCCCGGTATCCAGCACTTCCATGCCCCGCACCAGGCCGTCGGTGGAGGACATGGCCACGGTACGCACACAGTTGTTGCCCAGGTGCTGCGCCACCTCCAGGGTCAGGTCTTCCTGCCCCTCCCTTTTGATGATCAGGGCGTTATAGATGTCGGGCACCTGGCCGGGCGGAAACCGGACGTCCACCACCACGCCGATGACCTGTACTATATGACCAACATTCATTAGCTACTCCGTACCTCCTTCGCGCGAAAGCTATAATAACCGGGCGAACGGTACAACTGAAAACTTACCCTGAAATATCCTTCCGGCGGGGCGCGCTTATTCCAGAGCCGCCGCGCCGCCCACAATTTCGGAAATTTCCTTGGTAATGGCGGCCTGGCGGGCCCGGTTCATGGACAGGGTCAACCGGGCGATCATGTCTTCCGCGTTCTTGGTGGCGTTGTCCATGGCGGTCATGCGGGCGCTGTGCTCGCTGGCCTTGGATTCCAGCAGCCCGTGGAAGATCATGTTCTCCACATACATGGGCAACAGCTCGGCCAGCACGCTTTCCGCGGAAGGCTCGAAGATGTATTCCACCCGGCCGGGTTTGCCCTCTTCCTTTTCCTGTCCTTCCGGCGGTTCCACCGGCAGGAGTTTGATCACCCGGGGCCGCTGCACCAGCACGTTTACGAACTCGCTGTACACCAGGTAAACGGCGTCAAAGGTGCCCTGGCTGTACTGCTCCATGAGGTAACGGGCAATTTCCCGGGCCTGCTCTATTTTAATGGTTTCACCCAGGCCGACGTACTGCTGGGCGATGCTGTATCCCCGGCGGCGGAAGTAATCCCGGCCCTTGCGCCCCACACAGACCAGGCTCAGATCACCGCTGACGTTTTTGATTTCCTGGGCCGTTTTCCGGATCAGGTTGGCGTTAAAGCCGCCGCAGAGACCCCGGTCGGCGGTAATGATCACGTAGGCCACCTTCTGCGCCTCACGCACTTCCAGCAGGGGGTGCTGTACCCCGCCGGCCGCGGTGCCCACCCGCCCCAGCACTTCCTTCATGCGCCGGGCATAGGGCCGGGCGGACAGCACCTGATCCTGGGCCCGGCGCATCTTGGCCGCCGACACGGCCTTCATGGCCTTGGTGATCTGCTGGGTGCTCTTGATACTCTTAATGCGACGCCTCAAGTCCCGTAAACTGGGCATCTATCCTTCTCACCACCTCGCGTGCATCTTTAAAGCGACCCTTAAGGTGGGGCATCTTCCCGTTTTTGCCCGAACCTTCCGGGAATTTACCCCGGGACTTACGCAATTTTGGCGGCAAAGCCCTTCTTGAATTCGGCCAGGGCCGCTTTCAGTTTTTCTTCCGTTTCTTTGGACAGTTCCCCGGTCCTGGCAATGGCTTCGCCCACATCGGGGTGGCTGGTGTGCATGTAGTTTAAAAACTGCTCTTCAAAGGGCAGCACCTGTTCCACCGGCAGGTCGTCCAGATAGCCGTTGACCCCGGCGTAAAGAACCATAACCTGATCCTGCACATCCATGGGGGCGTACTGCTTCTGCTTGAGCAGTTCCACCATGCGCTGGCCGCGGGTCAGGCGGGCCTGGGTGGCCTTGTCCAGGTCGGAACCGAACTGGGCGAAGGCGGCCAGTTCACGGTACTGGGCCAGGTCCAGGCGCAGCCGGCCGGCCACCTGCTTCATGGCCTTGATCTGGGCGGCACCGCCCACCCGGGATACGGACAGGCCCACGTTCACCGCCGGGCGGATACCGGCGTAGAACAGGTCCGGCTCCAGATAGATCTGGCCGTCGGTAATGGAGATGACGTTGGTGGGAATGTAGGCCGAGACGTCGCCGGCCTGGGTTTCAATAATGGGCAGGGCCGTCAGGGAACCGCCGCCCAGGTCGTCATTCAGCTTGCAGGCCCGCTCCAGCAGGCGGGAGTGCAGGTTGAACACGTCGCCGGGGTAGGCTTCCCGGCCGGGCGGGCGCCGCAGCAGCAGCGACAGCTCGCGGTAGGCCACGGCCTGCTTGGAAAGGTCGTCGTAGATAATCAGCACGTGTTTGCCCTGCTCCATGAATTCCTCGCCGATGGCCGCACCGGCAAAGGGGGCGATGAACAACAACGGCGCCGGGTCGGAGGCCGTGGCGGACACAATGATGGTGTAGTCCATGGCCCCTTCGTCGGTGAGCTTCTGGATCACGTTGGCCACGGTGGAAGCCTTCTGGCCCACGGCCACGTAGATGCAGATGACGTCCTTGCCCTTCTGGTTGATGATGGCGTCCACGCCGATGGCCGTCTTGCCGGTTTGCCGGTCGCCCAGGATCAATTCCCGCTGTCCCCGGCCGATGGGAATCATGGAGTCGATGGCCTTCAAGCCGGTTTGCAGGGGCTGGTGCACCGGCTTGCGGGTGATGACGCCCGGGGCGATCCGTTCAATGGGACGGTACTTGTTGCTGTTGATGGGGCCCTTGCCGTCCAGGGGCCGACCCAGGGGGTTGACCACCCGGCCGATGAGGGCATCGCCCACGGGCACGGAGGCGATGCGGCCGGTGCGTTTGACCGTATCCCCTTCTTTAATGTGGGTATAGGCGCCCAGCAAAACACAGCCGATGTTATCCTCTTCCAGGTTCAGGGCCATACCCAGGGTGGGTTCTCCTCCCTCGGTGGGGGCCGGAAACTCCAGCAGCTCCATGGCCATGCAGTCTTCCAAGCCGTATACCCGGGCGATACCGTCACCCACCTGGATTACGGTGCCCACATCGCGCATTTCAATTTGCGCCTGGTATTTTTCAATCTGCTGCCGAATGATCGAGCTGATCTCTTCCGGTCGCAAATTCATTCTACTGGTTCACCCCTATCGCATTAACTTATTTGCCTGAGGTGCTCTCGCAACGTGGCCAGGCGGGTGCGCAGGCTGCCGTCGATCACCCGGTCGCCGATGCGGACCACCACTCCGCCCAGCAGGGCGGGATCCACATTGTAGGTGGTCTGTACCTTTTTACCGGTGATGCGGGCCAGCACTTCGCCCAGCTTTTTCTTTTCTTCTTTGGACAATTCCACGGCACTGGCCACCCGGGCCGATACGATGTTCCGCGCCCGGTTGGCCATTTGCGAAAAGTGGTCCACAATGTCCCCCAGGAAGGCTTCCCGTTGCCTGTCCACCAGTAAAAAGAGAAAATTCTCCGTTACCGGCGCTATTTTCCCGGCAAAAAGCCCCTTTAAAACGTCCTTTTTATCTGCAGGGGTAATGCGGGGGTGATAGAGCACTTTCTGCAGATCGGGGGATTCTTTGATAATCCGGTCAACGGTCTTCAGTTCCTGCTCCACCTGATCCACCAGACCCGCGGCCGTGGCCAGATCATAAAGGGCTTCCGCGTATCGTGCGCCCACCGCCCCTTTTAACATGGCAGACCCCCTGCCTCGTCAATGAATTCCTTGATCAGGTTGTGCTGAATCTCGGGGGTTATGGTCTGGTTGATAATCTTCCCGGCAACCAGCACGGACAGGTCCGCCACCTGGTTGCGCAATTCTGCAACCGCTTTCTCCTTCTCCCGGGCAATCTCCTCCAGGGCGCTTTCTTTAATCCGCTGCGCCTCGGCCTTGGCGGCGTCCAGAATTTGCTGGGCCTTTTCCTCGCCGGCTTTGGTGGCATTCTGGATGATGGCCTGGGCCTCCTCGCGGGCCTTCTGCATTTCGGCCGTGTACTGCTGCCGCAGGGCTTCGGCCTGCCTGCGCTCCTCTTCGGCAGCGGACACATTACTGGCGATATATTGCTGACGCTGTTCCAGGAGATTAACGAGCGGCTTGTAAACCACCAAACGAAGGAAGATTAATAAAACAATAAAGTTAATAATTTGGGCCAGCAGGGTATAATTAATTCCCAGCGCTTCCACCAGTTCCCCTCCTTCCTTCTACCCGCTGCCGTGGGCAAAAGGAAGGCAATAGCAGGTTGACCCGCATCCTGCTATGCCACCTTTCACCCACTGTTTCCTGCATCAACCACCAATTTTACCAAACAGCATGAAGGCGATAACCACCGCGATGATGGGCAGGGCTTCGATCAAGCCCACAGAGATGAACATTGTGGTCAGCAGGTTACCTCTAAGTTCCGGCTGACGGGCCATGGATTCCACCGTGCGGCCGGTGACCAGACCGTCACCGATGCCGGCGCCCAGGGCGGCCAGTCCCACGGCCAGAGAGGTACCGAGGGCAGCAGCAGCTCCTACTTCCATAAACTCTCCCCTCCTTTCCCTAAAATGCTACTTTTCGGAAATGTATCTTTTTATGAGATGACTGGCCGGTGAATGGGTTAGTGCTCATGGTGTTCCTGCACCACCTGCGAAATGTAAGCAATGGTGAGCATGGTGAAAATAAAGGCCTGGATAAAACCGACGAAAATGCTGAAGGCCAGCCAGACCACCGACGGAATAAACCCGCCGAAGAAGAATGTGTTCAGGCCCAACAGCCCAAGCAGCACCGCTATGAGGACCTCGCCGCCGTAAATGTTCCCGTATAGACGGAAGGCCAGGGTTACCGGTTTGGCCAGTTCTTCAACGATAGTCAGTGGCAGGAAGAAGGGAAATGGTTCCAGGAAGTGCTTGAAGTGTCCGGCTCCTTTGTAACGCAAGCCCATGAACTGCACCAGGAAGAAGACCATAATGGCCATGCCGGCGGTGGTGTTTACGTCGGCGGTGGGGGACTGCATGGTGGGAACCAGGCCCCAGAGGTTGCTGAACAAAAGGAAGATAAAGAGGGTGAAGATCAGGGACATAAGACCGGCACCCTTGCGCGGGTCCATGTTTTCAAACACCAGGCCCCGCAGGAAGAGGAAGATCTCCTCCACCATCAGCTGGAGTTTGCCCGGCCTTTTCATGTTCATGTTGCGGGTGGCCGATACGGTGAAAAGGATCACCAGCAGCATGACCACCCAGGTCATGATCAGTGTTTTGGGATTGAGGGTGACGTGGGTGCCGCCTAGGGTGAACTCCCAGGGGTGGTGGGGAAACCCCCAGACGTTTAGCTCCTCGTGTACCTGTTCCAGGCTTTTCACGATTTCACCTCCTCTTTTTTAAATTTTTTCTATTTCAGAAAAATATTTCCCTTCGGAACGGCTTTGCCGGGCGGCAAATACGGCGGCGTCCACGGCGGTAATGCAGGGGACCAGCAGCATGCCCGCCCCCAGCCAGAGGATGTTTACCCCCGTCACCCGTCCGGCCACCAGGACCACCGCGGCCACCAGGGCCAGGCGCATGACCAGCCCCTGGCGCATGTAACCCCGGGCGCTCTGCCGGGACAGGCCGCCCAGGCGCCCGATGCGCAGGGCCAGGGAATAGGTATTGTACATGCCGGTCAAAAGCCCCAGGAGCAGGCCCCAGGCCAGGGGGTCCCGGGGACTGGCCGCCACGGCCAGGGCGGTGAGGACAAGCAAACCCCCCGTGATGCGCAGGGTGCGTTTCAACTGGTTATCCAGTTCAGGTATGGACGGTAGGGAAGGCATGACCATTTACTCCTCGTTTTTAAAAAATCGCCCCACTGTCTGGACGACTCCCCAGATGCCGGCGGCCATGCCCAGCAGGATGCCCGCCGTCATCAGCCAGGGTTCCGTATGAAACTGGCGGTCCAGCCACCGCCCGCCGTAAAAACCGGCGGTGACCATAATGGCCATTTCCATGCCAATGGTGGTGGTCAGGGCCATGGCGGACAGGACACGACCCCACACCCGCCGCTCGCCCATGCGGATATCCCCTTTCCCCTTCCGGTCCGTTTTATCTGCCCGGCTTCCAGCACAGCTATTTTATTCCAGGCATTCTGTTATTATTACCGCCCCAGGGAGGCAGCACTCCGGACAGGCAAAGGGATTTTGTCAACTTTTACCGGATTATTGTCGTCTGCGTTACACTCATCACAAGTATTCTTCTACACAAAGTCGCTTATTCCTTCACCCGGAAAAGACTTTTTTGCACCACGGAAAACATTTCTTGAAACGTCTGGAAAAGGAGAGGTTTAAGCCGGCTCCTTTCCGGGAAAGCCCCCGGTCAACGGGGTTAAAGGGCCGATCCCTTTATGCAGAATCCGGACGGTTGAAAGGGCTCCGGCGGTTCCGCGGCCAGGCCGAAGTGGTAGAGAATGGCCCGGCAGATACGCCTGGCCGCCCGGCCGTCCCCGTAAGGGTTCACCGCTTCGGCCATCTGCCGGTAGTGGGCGGGGTCGTCCAGCAAACGGGCGGTTTCGTCCCTGACCGCCTGCCGGCCCGTACCCACCAGGCGCACGGTGCCGGCCTCCACCGCCTCCGGGCGTTCGGTGGTGTCGCGCAGCACCAGCACGGGTTTGCCCAGGGCCGGGGCTTCCTCCTGCATACCCCCGGAATCGGTGAGAACCAGATAACACCGGTCCATCAGATGAACAAAGGGCAGGTAGGAGAGGGGTTCGATCAGGTGAACCCGGGGCAGCTCTCCCAGCACTTCCCGCACCACCTGTCTTACCCGCGGGTTGCGGTGGACGGGAAAGACTATTTCCACGTCATCATAGGCGGTGACGATGTCCCGCAGGGCCAGGTAGATATCCCGCATGGGCTCGCCCAGATTTTCCCGCCGGTGGGTGGTGACCAGAAGCACCCGCCTTTCCCGGTAGTTTATACTCTCCAGGATGGGGTCATGGAACCGGTAACCGGGATCCACCGTGGCCAGCAGGGCGTCGATGACCGTGTTTCCGGTGACAAAGATTTTCTCCGGGGCCACGCCCTCCCGGAGCAGGTTGGCCCGGGCGGTGGCCGTGGGGGCGAAGTGCAGGTCGGCCACCACGCCGGTCAGGTGGCGGTTCATTTCTTCGGGGAAGGGAGAATATTTATTCCCGGTACGCAGCCCCGCCTCCACGTGACCCACGGGAATCTGGCGGTAGAAGGCGGCCAGGGCGGCCACAAAGGTGGTGGTGGTATCCCCGTGGACCAGCACCAGGTCCGGTTCTTCGGCGGCCAGCACCTGTTCCAGTCCGGTAAGGGCCCGGCGGGTGATATCAAAAAGGCTCTGGCCGGGGGCCATGATGTCCAGATCGTAGGCCGGCTCTATGTGGAACAGTTCCAGCACCTGATCCAGCATCTCCCGGTGCTGGGCGGTGACGGCCACCCGGCAGGTTATCCGTTCCCTCTGGCCCTGCAATTCCCTGATCAGGGGGGCCATTTTGATGGCCTCCGGCCTGGTGCCGAAGACGGTGAGAATTTTGAGCATAACGGAACTCCTTTTCATTCTTCTTCAAAGGGTTCCCCCCGGGCCAGGGCCATCTCGGCCCGGGCCAGCTGGCGGCCCAGGTAGAGGGCGTGGCCGATGTCCGACAGGGCCAGGTCCCGGGCCAGCTCGTGCTGCAGCCTTTCGGCCTTTTTCCCCCGGTACTCGTTGATCACCATATCGCCATACAAATGGTACACCACTATTTCCCCATCCTCCACGGTCACCCGGAAGGTGCCGTGGGGGTCGAAAAGAAGCTCGAATTTCTTTTCCGCAGCCACCATTTTTGCCCGCTGGTATTCCTGCACATCCACACTGATGGAGTGGCTGAAAACGGTAATGGCTCCCGTTTCCAAACCCGTTTGCCGGGCCACAAAATTTTGTATGGCCATCAGGCCGTAAAAATTCTCCAGCCAGGCATCCACCGCATTGTGGGTGCGGAAGGTGGCCGTTAAAGTCAGGCGTTCCTCGAAGACCCGGAAGAACAGGGAGACCAGGCAGGGCCGCCCGCCTGTGGCGGTGAGATCCCGCCGGGTATCCCAGAGGGAAATGTAGCAGTGGCGGTCCCGGGCGTCCTCCTGCAGGCGGCGCACCACCTCCGCCAGGCCGTCCACCCCGAAGTAGGCGCCGATGCGGTGGCCGTAGCGGTAGCTGGTGTCCCCCGGCGGCGGCGCCGGGTCCAGGATATCCCGCTGGTAGGCCCTGAAGCGTTCCAGGTCGAAACCGTAGCGGGCCAGTTCCTCCGCCCGCTCAATGCCGGGCTTTTCCACCACTACTTTAACATTCTGCAATTCCTGGCGATCTCCTTTTTTTAAATGGACCAGATGACCGAAACGAACCAGGCGGAAGAGCAATTCCCGCCAGGCCTGTAGGGGCGTGTCCCGCACAATCACGTGTGCCCGGGGATTGCCGGGATAACGGCTCACCTGCACCGGGGGCAGGGCCAGGGCGATGCGTTCAGGGAGTCGCTCCCCGGACGGCGGTTTTAGCCGGGCAAAAATGCCGGCCAGGGCGGCCAGGCTGTCCGGCGCGGTCAGGTCCCCCGGGCAGAGTATTTCCGGGGGGCGGTGAAACAATTCCGGCCCCAGCAGGTGGTCCACCGTGCGGTTTGTCCCCACCACGCGGCGGCAGCGGATACCCAGGGTTTCATAATCTTCCACCCCCCGGGTGAAGAAATTGATCAGGTCTTCCCGGGAGCCGGAGCGGTTGCGGCCGCAGACCACCAGGTAGCGGATCTGGGGGTTGTAGAGCAGGTTGCGCAGCAGGTGCTTCAAGCCGTTGCCGTAAAGATTGCCCATGACGGCCACGGGGGAAGTGCGGGGGTCCAGGTCCACCCCGGCGGCGGCAAACCGGTCCAGCACCCAGGATATGCGCGACCACAGGGTGACCACCCCCACATAGCCCCGGGGGTTGACCATATGCAGTTTATCCGGGAAATACAGGGGAATGAACTCCAGACTCATGTTAATTCGCCTCCAGACCAGGCCATTTGCACCTTCTCGCAAGCGTATCGCCCGCCGTCGCCCTTACGGATGCCGGCCGGGCCGCCGGCCGCTCGCCGGCATGGAACAAAGATTTTCAGCACAGCCGGCGTCGACCTTCTTGCCTCCGGTCGCAGCCAGTAACGCCCTGGAGAACAATCAGGCTTTGCTGAAATGACCGCGGGGGCCGCCTACATTCTGGAAGGCGGAATTAAAATTGCGGTACAGGGACTTGTAATCGGCAATACGGTGCCACTTCTTGACAAATCCCGGCGGCAGGTCTTCCCGCAAAGTTACCTGCTCCCAGCCCCCGGGCAGGGGAAAGGCATAGTAGGGCCTATCCTTCGGTACGCCCCGGATGAAAATCACCTGGGGCACCACCCATTCCAGACGGGCCAGATAAACCCGGTGCATACCGTCGCAAATAATGTTGAAGACCGATCCGTCCGCCTCCACCGACTCCTCGATTACCGGCGGCAGCACATCCACGGGCTGGTCGTAACCATCCAGGTAAATGGTTACGTAACCGTTTAAGCCGAACAGATCCACCCCGTGCCGGGCCAGTTCCCACTTCAGCCGGCGCACCTTCTGCAACTCCCCGGTAAGAACGTAGGACTGGGCCGGCGCCAGATGGCTGGTGTGCAACCTTTCCAGGGAGATGTACACATCCCGGTAGATATAACACTCCGGATCGGTAAGCATGGTCACCCGGCGCAGTCTTTCCATCAACTCGCCGGCGGAATGGGATATTACTTTAATTATCTCCATATCCATAAGAGCTAACCTCACTGGTAGTAATAGTTTTCGGACTGTGTCAGGGGACTGTGTGTCAGGGGACGGTTCTCTGTCACGCCGCCTGCTCTATGGGTATTTAACCAGAACAAAATGTGTCAAGGAACCGTCCCCTGTCACACTTGTCACACTGACACACCGGAACCGCTCCCTGACCTACTGGTTACCAGGTCAGTTCCGCCAGGGCGCCGGGCACTTCGCCGATATGGGCTACAATCCGGTCCGGCCGCGGCCAGTTTTCCATAAGCACCGCAGCCGCAGCCCGGTATTCCCGCTCGGGCCGGCACAGCACCCAGATGGTACGCAATCCCAGTTTTTTGGCCGGCAATATATCCCGGTCGTATGTATCCCCCACCATTATGGCATGGCAGGAATCCACACCCAAACCCTCCAGGGCGGCCAGAAAAATCTGGGGGGCCGGTTTGCGTTTCCCCACCCGGAAGCTCAGGGCGGCAAAATCCACCCGGGAAGCGATTTCCGGGCAGGCATGCAAAAACGCCCGGTAATAGGGCGCCCAGATGTCCGAAACCAACCCCACCGCATAACCCAGTTCCTTTGCCCGGACCACCGCCTCCGTGGCGCCGGGTATCTCCACCGCCGCCGATTCCTGTTCAACCCAGAGGCGGCACACCTCCTCCTCCCGGACTTGCCCACCCGGCACCAGGCCGGCCAGGGCACAGCATACTTCCGCCGGGCCAGGATAATTGCGGCACAGGAGCACCTCCGCCACCCGCCGCTCCTCCCCCGCCGGCAGGTCCAGCATCCGGGCCACCTGTGCGGCCGGGGCACTGGACGGCCCGGTGACCAGTGTGGCCCCCAAATCAAAAAGAACGGCCCGTTTTCGGCCCATGCTCTCCCCCCCGGGGCAAAATAATAACATCTAACAACAGTCTCGGTTCCGACCGTATTCCATAAAACAGCCAGGTAAGCCAGGGAACCATCCCCTGACCCAGTCCGCACAGTTGGGTGATGCGTGTCAAAGAACCGTCCCCCTGACACACGTGTCAAAGAACCGTCCCCCTGACACACTGACATGGCGCGGCAGGGCTTACCTTTCCCATAAATCCACCTGCACGCCGTGGCGGCGCAAAAACTCTATACCTTCGTCGGTGCCCCGGTAGTCCCGGCGCACCACCACCCGCTGCAGGGCACAGGAAACGATCAATTTGGCACAGGTTAGGCATATGTCCGCGTTGACGTACATGGTGCCTCCCTGCACGGCCAGGCCCCTTTTGGCGCACAGGCAGATGGCGTTTTGTTCCGCATGCACGCAGGGCTTGTAGTCTTCCCGCCCGGCCAGGTCCTTCAAACAGCTGCCCCTGTCACAGCAGTGGACCTCGCCGCTGACCACCCCGTTGTAGCCGTGGGAAATGATGCGCCGGTCCACCACAATCACCGCCCCCACCCTTTTGCGCAGGCAGGTGGAACGGCGAGCAATGACATCCACCACTTCCATGTAAATGTCATCAAAGGACGGTCTCTCCGGCAAGTGACAAACCCCCTTTGCCGCCCCGCCGGCAAAATCCACTATAGACCAGAACTATTGCACACGGCCGGCGCAGGGGCTACTCATACAGCGGGTAACGCCGGCACAGCTCCACCACCATTTCCCGCACACCGGCCAGCCGGTCGGGATCTTCCCGGTGGATGAGAGCCAGGCGGATAATTTCAGCGATGGTCTCCATGTCCCGTTCCACCAGACCCCGGGTGGTTACGGCGGGCGTGCCGATGCGAATGCCGCTGGCCACCGCCGGAGGCTGGGGATCAAAGGGCACGGCGTTTTTGTTCACCGTGACGCCCACCGAGTCCAAAACGGTTTCCGCCTCCCGGCCCGTTACCCCCTTATTGCGCAGGTCCACCAGCATCAGGTGATTATCGGTGCCCCCGCTGACCAGCTCAAAGCCCCTTTCCATCAGGGCGGCGGCCAGCGCCCGGGCGTTTTGCACAATCCGCCGCTGGTATTCTTTAAACCCGGGCTTCAATGCCTGACCCAGGGCCACGGCCTTGGCCGCAATCACGTGCATCAAAGGGCCGCCCTGGACGCCCGGGAAAACTGCCTTATCAATGTCCCGGGCGTACTTCTCCCGGCAGAGGATCATGCCGCCCCGGGGACCCCGCAGGGTTTTGTGGGTGGTGGTGGTGACCACGTCGGCATAAGGCACGGGGCTCATGTGTTCCCCGGCGGCCACCAGGCCGGCAATGTGGGCCATGTCCACCATCAGATAGGCGCCCACCTCTTCGGCAATCTCCTGAAATTGATAGAAGTCTATGGACCGGGGATAGGCGCTGGCCCCGGCCACAATCATCCGGGGCTTGTGCCGGAAGGCCGCTTCAAAGACCTTTTCGTAGTTAATGCGCCCCGTTTCCTTTTCCACTCCGTAAAAGGCCACCTGAAAGTATTTCCCGGAAAAGTTCAAGGGGCTGCCGTGGGTGAGGTGCCCCCCGTGGGCCAGGTTCATACCCAGAATGGTATCGCCCGGTTCCAGCAGGGCGTAATAAACCGCCAGGTTGGCCTGGGCGCCCGAATGGGGCTGTACATTCACATGTTCCGCCCCAAAGAGCTGTTTCGCCCTGGTAATGGCCAGTTCCTCCGCCACATCCACGAACTGGCACCCGCCGTAGTAACGCCGCCCCGGGTATCCTTCGGCATATTTGTTGGTCAGCACCGAGCCCTGGGCTTCCATCACCGCCCGGCTGGTGGCGTTTTCCGAGGCAATGAGTTCCAGAGTATGGCGCTGGCGGTCCAGCTCCAGTTCAATGGCCCGGGCAATTTCGGGATCCGCCGCGGCCAGTGGCCCGTTTAAATCCATCAATATTTCCTCCCCACCACATCGGTTGTGCACGAAAAAATTCTCGCTTTCAGCTTAAAAGCCAGGGCGTAATGCCCTGTTCTTTAGCAATGCGTAAAATGTTGCACCGCGGCCGGCTTGAAAAGGACCGGCGGCACTACCTGCCGGCATGGCAAGCCCGGGCCGGTATCACCCCTGGCACCGGCAATACTTCTTTTCGATTTCACTGATTTTATTTACCCGGCGGGCATGGCGGCCGCCGGCAAAACCGGAGCCCAACCAGACCTGAACGATTTCCCTGGCCAGACCGGGGCCGATGACCCGCTGGCCCATGGTCAGAATATTGGCGTCATTATGTTCCCGGGAGGCCCGGGCGGAAAAGGTGTCGTGGCAGAGGGCGGCCCGGACGCCCGGCACCTTGTTGGCGGCAATGGCCACCCCAATGCCCGTGCCGCAACATAAAATGCCCCGGTCGAATTCCCCCGACCGCACCGCTTCGGCCACCACCAGGGCCAGGTCCGGATAGTCCACCGCCTCTTCGGAAAAAGTGCCGAAATCATGGTAGGGCACTCCCTTTTCCTCCAGGAGGGCCACCACTTCCCCTTTCAAACGAAAACCCCCGTGATCGGCCGCCACAGCCACCCGCATGGAAATTGCTCCTTCCCTCAGTATATCCTTCTGTTGTGTGCGCTGGTTACTTATTTCTACAAAAAGTATCATTTTCCTTCCCCGATTCCCGCCCGGAAAATAAGTTAAGCTCCCCGCACCGCCGCCGGCACTCCACCATGTCCTTCGCTCCGAACACGACCGCGTCCCGCCATTGGCCTCCCCGGCCGGCATTAAAAGGGTGACATGGCTGGATTATTGTTTTTCCCGGTCCTTACCCCCGCCGGTGTAACGTTCCAGGGCCAGGCCGACAAGCATACGCAACCCGGCGGCCACCCGGCGGTAAACTTCCACCGGGGCGCCCACGGGATCGGGCACGTCACCCGCCCGCCCGGCATATTCGGCCAGGGTAAATACCTTCCCCGCCTGATCCGGCGCCAGTTCCCGGACCATTTCCCTGTGGGCGGCAGTCATGGTCAGCACCAGGTCGGCTTCTTCCACATCCCGGCGGGTGATGGGCCTGGCCCGGTGGGCGCCCAGATCCAGGCCCATTTCCTTCATGGCCTGCACGGCACCGGGGGAGGCTTCCATGCCCGGCAGGGCACCTACCCCGGCTGAAGCCACCGTTATCTCCCGATCCAGCCCCTTCCCGGCCAGCATATCCCTGGCCAGGACTTCGGCCATGCTGCTGCGGCAGGTATTGCCGGTACAGACAAAGAGGATCTTTTTAGTCATAAACCATTCCCCCAATCACCCTGGCGGGGATAAGACACCCCGGCCGCTTCGATTTAACATTGGGAGACTGTTGATACACCAAATGGAGATATGGCAATCGTCCCTCAAGGGGGCTGGCGAACCGGCAGCGGTTTGTACCGGTATTAGCCGGCCAAAATCCATAGTAACGGCAGTTCCCGTTACAAAAATAGTTTTACCCCGATGCCCAGAAGGATTAATCCCCCCAGCAGTTGCGCCTTTTCCCCCACCCGGCGCCCCAGATAACGGCCCAGCAATAAACCGGAGAGGGTCATTAAGCCGGCCACCAGACCAAAGAGGACCACCGTCAGCAAAAGGCCCGTCCGCCGGGTGCCCAGGGTAAAGCCCACGCTCAGGGCATCCATGCTTACACTGGCTCCCAGCAGAAACAATCCCCCGGTGTTCAACAGCATAATGCGGGGCGCATCCTCCGGGTCCCCCCGCAGGGCGTTGTAAATCATGCGCACTCCCAGGTAGAGAAGCAGCAGCGCCCCGGCCACGGTGGCCGCCCGGCCCAGGATGGTACCGGCCAGTTCCCCCACGGCAAAACCTGCCAGGGGCATGGCAATGTGAAAAAAAAGCACCGTTAAAGTGATCAGCCATATCTGCATATGCCGGACCCCGACCATGCCGATGCCCAGGCAGAGGGAAAAGGCATCGGTGCCCAGGGCCACGGCCAGCAAAAAAACCGTTGCGAACTCCACCCCAAAACCCCCACCGCTCAAACTTCTCACAACCTCATACCGGGCAACCGCCGCCGGGCCCCCGGCAGGGGCCCTTTTGCCCGTCGACCGGCGGAATTACACCAGCAATACTTTACCCGCAAAGCTGCCTGAACAGCAATCACGGGCCATGGCGGCCAGGGCCGGTCCGGCGATGCGATAATTTGGAAGTGCTGCCCCGGAGCCGTTATCACCCGGCAGGGCATACTATCCGGCAGCTCCCGCCCTGCCGTATGCCATCGTGCCATCGGGCCGTCGGCGGCGGGCGTGTCAAAGAACCGTCCCCTGACACACTGACACACATGGGGATTCACACCCGCTGAATATTTCCGCCGGCGGCCCGGCGCAACCGGTTCATCACCGCCAGACCCATTCCCCGGGGTTCAATTCCCTCGGCCAGGATGATGTCCACCGGCATTTCGTCAAACCGGCGCAAAAGGGCAAAAAGCCGGGCGGCAATGGTGGAGGGCTTATTGCGCTGGCCGGCCACCACCACCTGCCCCTCCCGGTACAGAGGGGCCGTTTCCGCGCTGGCCAGAATGCCCACCCGCCGGCCCCGGGAAAGATATTCCCGGGCCAGTTCCTGCACCCGGGCGGTAACCCGCCCGGGATCCCCTTCTACCAGTATCAGGGGAGTCCTGGGGGCATAATGACGGTATTTCATTCCCGGGGAGCGGGGGCGGTAGCCGGCCGCGGGACGGCCACCGTTACCGGCCCTGCCGTCAACGCCCGGATCCAGGCGCACCCGCCCGGTGATGCCGGCGATTTCCTCCGCGGTAACCCCGCCGGGACGCAGGATGACCGGCACATCACCGGTTATGTCCAGTACCGTGGACTCCACACCTATACCCGCCGGTCCCCCGTCCAGAACGACCTCCACCCGCCCGCCCAAATCCGCCAGCACGTGCTCCGCGCTGGTGGGGCTGGGGCGCCCCGAAAGGTTGGCGCTGGGAGCGGCCACCGGCACCCCGGCGGACCGGATCAGGGCCAGGGCCACAGGGTGGTCGGGCATGCGTATACCCACCGTATCCAGCCCGGCGGTCACCTCCCGGGGAACGGCTGCCGCCGCCGGCAGCACCAGGGTCAGCGGACCGGGCCAGAAGGCGTCCATCAGCTGCCGGGCGTGGGCCGGCACCCGGGCGACCAGGGGGTCCACCATTTCCCGGGCAGCCACATGGACAATCAGGGGGTTGTCCTGGGGGCGCCCCTTGGCTTCGAAAATGCGGGCCACAGCCCGGGCGTTCAGGGCATCGGCCCCCAGACCGTAAACCGTTTCGGTGGGAAAGGCCACCAGCCCGCCCCGCCGCAAAATTAACCCGGCCCGGGCCATAACGCCGGGGTCGGGC
>NZ_WHYR01000047.1 GCF_009428905.1 Desulfofundulus thermobenzoicus
GAGGAGGAGGAGGAGAAAAAACCACATCTTTCTCCCGCCCCTTTCCCCTGGCCCTTCCCTTTCAGCCCACCGTCACCGGAAGAACGGAAGAAATAATGACCGGAAACAAAGGAGGCCGCCCCGGGCGGCCCGTTTTTTTTAAGAGTTCCCTTTCTGGTTAAGCAACTGCATCAGGCTGGCCAGCAGCTCGTTTACCGCCTGGCCATCCTTTTCGTTCAAAGACTGGCGCATAAAATCCATTGCCCCGTTCAACATCCCCAAAAGGGCGGCCGGATCAATGCTGGCCCGCAGTTGTTCTATGGCGGCCGGATCAATATTCTGCAGCATACTGCGCCAGGGTTCCGGTAACATGTTTGGATCCAGAGATGATTTTTCCATCTACCTACCCCTCCTTGAATCTGATACTATAAAGTTATGAATGAGACTGTTGTTTTGCCCCGCCCCACAACAAATAAAAAACGGGAGTGAAGTTTGTGCCCCAATCATGTATCGTCTGCGATCTGGAAACCACCGGTCTAAACCCCTACCGGGACGAAATAATTGAAATCGCCCTGTTACAGCTGGAAGAAGGGCGGGTTACCAGGGAAATGCACACCCTGGTCCGTCCACGGCGGAAAATTCCAGTGACCATAAGGCGACTCACCGGTCTTGATGATGCGGCCCTTGGTGCCGCTCCCTACCTGGAGGAGATCCTGCCAGAAGCAATCCGGTTCATTGGCCCCCATCCACTGATGGGACACAACATCTCCTTTGACGCCGGCTTTTTGCAGGCCGCCCATGGCCGCACCCTGGACAACCCCCTCTTTGATACCAGGGAACTGGCCCGCATCCTGTTACCCGGAGCCAGGAGTTACCGGCTGAGTGATCTATGCCGCCTCCTGGAAATCGAAATGGAAGGCAGTCACCGGGCCCTATGGGATGCCCGGGCCGCCGCCGCTCTTTACAGCCGGCTTATGGCCAGGGCGGCGCAAATGGAAGGGAAGTTGCTTTTACATCTGGCCGGTTTTCTAACCCGGGCCGGTTCCCCCTGGGCAGAAGAAATGGGCCAACTGGCCTGGCAGTCCCGCCATTCCCGTATCAACGACAGGGCCCCTTTCCGGCCGTCCCGGGTGGAGGAAGAAGCTGAACCGCCCCGGGATCCCAATATCCCCGCGGACCCGGAACAGTTGTGTGCCCTGCTGGAACCCGGCGGACCCCTGGCCACCCATCTGGAAAAGTATGAATACCGGCCCCAGCAAAAAAAGATGGTGGCAGCCATTGCCGGGGCACTGGCGGAAGAAAAATACCTGCTTCTGGAGGCGGGAACGGGTACGGGCAAGTCTCTAGCTTACCTTATCCCCGCGTTGCAACGGTCACTGAAGACCGGACAGCGGGCCGTTGTATCCACCCATACCATTAACCTGCAGGAACAACTCTGGCAAAAGGACATCCCCATGGTTAAAAAAGCCCTGGGCTGGCCCTTCCGGGCGGCCCTGGTGAAGGGAAGGCAGAATTATTTATGCCTCAGGCGATGGCTGCATAGCTTGACCGTACAGGACTGGACGGCCCGGGAAGCGGCCTTTTACGGGCGCATCCTGGTCTGGGCCCGGGAAACCGCCACGGGAGATAAAAATGAATTAAACCTGACCAGGGATGAACAGGAACTATGGCTTTCCCTTTGCGCCGACGGTGAAGCGTGCCAGGGTACCGGCTGTCGCTGGTTTTCCCGGGAATGCTACGTCACCCGGTCGCGGCGACTGGCCGAAGCCGCCAACCTGGTGGTGGTTAACCACTCCCTGCTTTTATCCGATATTCGGGCCGAAAACCGGGTCCTCCCGGCCTATGGCTGCCTGATCATTGACGAAGCCCATCACCTGGAGGATGCAGCCACCGAACAACTGGGATTATCCGTCTCCCGGTCCGGGCTCTCCCGCTGGCTGAATGCCTTAAACCGCCTGCTGGGGCGTCTTTCCGATGTGCCTTCCGGCGAAAACAGTCCTGCATGGCCGGCCCTGCTACAACAGGTACAGGAGGGACGGCAAAGGGCCGGAAAAGGGGTGGAACTTTTTTTTAATACGCTGCAGCAACTGGTTATTTCCCATTGCGAAAAGAAAGGGGAAGGCAATGCCCCCCGTTATCAACTGCGACTCCGGCCGGGTTCGAAAAGTGACCTCACAAATGATCTGCAGGGGGAATACAGTAATTTAAGATTGTACATCCAGGAGTTGTTATCCGGCCTGGAGAAGATTAACAGCCTGCTGGATGACTGGTCGGAAGAGGAAATCTGGGCCGGCCACGCCCGGGATCTTTCCCAGGTCCTGTCCACGGGGCGCAAAGTGGCGGGAGAATTGGATTGCATTATGAAGGGGGAGCTGGACAACCACGTTTACTGGGTGGAAGTGGAGCGGGGGAAAGAAAACGCCGCCGTAATTTTGAGAGCGGCACCGGTTCAGGTCAATACGGTGCTTTATGAACACCTGTATAAAGACAAAAAAGCGATCATCTTTACGTCAGCCACCCTTTCAGTGGAAGAATCCTTTGATCATTTCATGGAAAGGGCCGGCCTGAACCTGTTGCCTGCCGGCCAGGTGATGACCATGCAGGTTGATTCTCCCTTTTCCTATGAGTCCCAGTCGCTGCTTTGCGTGGTCCGCAACCTGCCCTTGCCCGGGGAAGGCTCCGGTGCCATCTATTCCGAGGCCCTGGCCATCAGCCTGCTGGATCTGGCCGAAATAACCGGCGGCAGAATGCTGGTTTTGTTTACCTCCCATCAGATGTTGCAGGAAACCTACAACCGTTTAAAACCGGTTTGTGAAGAAAGGGACATCCTGCTCCTGGGACACAACCTGGATGGCAGCCGATGGAATCTGGTGGAAGAGTTCCGCACCACCACCAGGGCCATATTATTCGGCGCCTCCAGTTTCTGGGAGGGAGTGGATATCCCGGGACCGGCCTTAAGTTGTGTGGTGATGGTCAAACTGCCCTTCTGGTCACCGGGCGTTCCGGTGATCGAAGCCCGCCTGGAAGAACTGGCCCGTCAGGGCAAGGATGGCTTTCGCCACTTCAGCCTGCCCCAGGCCATTATCCGTTTTAAACAGGGCTTCGGCCGCCTCATCCGCACGGAACAGGACCGGGGAGTGGTGGTGGTCCTGGACGGCCGCCTGCTGACCAAAAAATACGGCCGCCAGTTTCTCAATTCCCTGCCCTTAAAAAGTCACATCCGCGGCGACATGCACCTGATTACCCGCCAGATAGCCCGGTGGTTCAATAAGGAATCCCGTCATGTTTCGAAATAACATGATATAAAGACTCTTCAGCAGTAAAATATTTTGGGAAAACGTCACATTTGGGCCGCCACTTCATATTATATTAAGGAGCAATAAAATAAAGGGGTGACCGACTTTGCGCGTTTACTTCGTGCGCCTGCCGTCGTTCTTGAGAAATCTGTTACTGAAAGTATGGAAATAAGGAACGGGGACCGGCCCTGAGGCCTGTCCCTGTCCTTTGTTAACATAAAGTTCCCTTTCCGGGAACTTTTGCTTTTTTAAAATAAATATTTTTTATCCGGAAAAAAGGATTTCCCATTTTAGCGTCGAACAAGTCTACCTTAAAAAGTGTTAAAACTTTTTAAAGCATAAATTATGTTAGCGAAAAAGAAATCCATCATATTCGAAACAGGCTTAAAACCCCCGAACGGAAGAGGTGGCTCGCATGGAAGCAATCAGGCTCAGTGAAAATGAGGAACAGAGAAGTGCATTCACCCGACAGGTGCGTGCGGAAAGCGGCCAGCCGGTTGAGAATTGTTACCAGTGCGGCAAGTGCTCGGCCGGTTGTCCGGTGGCTTTTGCCTATGATTTTATGCCCCACCAGATTATGCGCCTGGTGCAACTGGGTCTGAGGGACGAGGTGCTCAAATGTCAGAGCATCTGGCTCTGCGCCTCCTGTGTTACCTGTACCGCCCGTTGCCCGCGCAACATTGACGTGGCCGCCGTAATGGACACGTTGCGGATCATGGCCCGGCGCAAGGGTATAAGCGCCCCCGGCCGCGGGCGGAACGTGGCCCTTTTTAATAACAACTTCCTGGGCTCCATTAGAAGATACGGCCGGCTTTTTGAGTTTGCCACCATGGCCCTTTTTAACCTGAAAAGTGGACAGCCTTTTAAGGATTTAGAAACAGGCTTAACCATGTTTAGAAAAGGGAAATTAAAATTGACTGTCCACAGGCCCCGGGGTATGGAGGAAATCCACCGTATTTTCGATAATGTGAACCGGACGGAAAGAGAGGGTTGATAAATAATGCTGAAGTTTGCCTATTATCCCGGATGCAGCCTTGATTCCAGCGCCAGGGAATTTGATCTGTCCACCCGGGCGGTCAGCAGGCACCTGGGTATTGAGTATGTTGAGGTCCCCGACTGGAGCTGTTGTGGGGCCAGCCCGGGGCATAGCACCAGCCAGCTGCTGGCCCTGTCCCTGGCCGCCCGGAACCTGGCCCTGGCTGAAAGCACCGGTCTGAATGTGACCGCCCCCTGTGCGGCCTGCTATCACCGCCTGGCCCTGGCCTGCCACGAACTGACTGGAAATCAGGAACTACGGGAGGAAGTAAACCAGATTACCGGAAGGCCATTTAATGCCACCATTAAGGTGAGATCTATTCTGGAGGTTATTACCTCCGTGGGCCTGGAACAGATCGCCACCCGGGTGGTCCGCCCCTTAACGGAACTGAAAATTGCCGCCTACTACGGCTGTCTTTTAGTCCGGCCCCGTTCCGTCCAGGTGGATGATCCGGAAAATCCTCAAATAATTGAAAAAATCATGGCCGCCATCGGCGCCCAAACCGTGCACTGGTCCCATAAAACCGAATGCTGCGGCGCCTCTTTGGCCGTAAGCAATGAAGAAGTGGCCATCCCCATGGTTTTTCGCATTTTAAAGGCAGCGTCCCTGGCCGGCGCCAATTGCCTGGTTTGCGCCTGCCCCCTGTGCCACTTCAACCTGGACATGCGTCAGGGGAAGGTAAACCAAACCCTGGGTACTGATTTTCATTTGCCCGTCTTTTACTTCACCCAGCTTCTGGGAGTGGCCATGGGGTTGGATTCCCGGGATTTGAGCCTCAACACCCATTTTATGGATACAGCACAGGTATTGAAACTGGTTGGCTAGCTGGAATACATCAGAATTAGGGATAAGGAGCGATCGGCATGCAACGTATTGGCGTTTTTGTCTGCTGGTGCGGTTCGAACATCGGCGCAGTGGTGGACGTGCCCCGGGTGGTGAAAGAAGTCTCCACTTTCCCCCGGGTGGTCTATGCCACCGATTATAAATATATGTGTTCCGAACCGGGTCAGGAAACCATCATTCAAGCCGTAAAAGAACACCGGCTGGACCGGGTGGTGGTGGCCTCCTGCTCGCCCCGCCTGCACGAAGCCACCTTCCGCAAAACCCTGGCCCGGGCCGGTTTAAACCCTTACCTGCTGGAAATGGCCAACATCCGGGAGCAGTGCGCCTGGGTGCACAAAGGGGAACCGGAGAAAGCCACCGCCAAGGCCATAGATTTAATCCGCCGGGCTGTAGCCAAGGTGAGCAAGCTGGAACCCCTATTTGAATCCACCATTCCGGTGACCAAGCGGGCGCTGGTCATTGGCGGGGGGATTGCCGGCCTGCAGACGGCCCTGGATATTGCCGATGCCGGTTACCAGGTGGTGCTGGTGGAAAGGGAACCCACCATCGGCGGCAAGATGGCCATGCTGGACAAAACTTTCCCCACCCTGGACTGCTCGGCCTGAATCAGCACGCCCAAGATGGTTGCTGCGGCGCAGCACCCCAACATTAAGCTCTTTACCTATGCCGAAGTGGAAAAGGTGGAGGGATATATCGGCAACTTTGATATTACCATCCGGCAGAAGGCCCGCTCGGTGGACCACAGCAAGTGCACCGGCTGCGGCACCTGCTGGGAGAAATGCCCCACTAAAGTAACCAGTGAGTACAACCTGGGTCTGGGCAAAAGAAAGGCCATTTACGTCAGCTTTCCCCAGGCCGTACCCAACAAGCCGGTGATCGACCGGGAACACTGCCGCCAGTTTACCAAAGGCAAGTGCGGTGTATGCCAGAAGGTATGCCCGGCCGGTGCCATCGATTACGCACAACAGGACGAAATAATCACGGAAAAGGTGGGCGCCATTATTCTCGCCACCGGTTTCGACCTCTTCGACTGGACACAGGCCTACGGGGAATACGGCTATGGCCTGTATCCCGATGTGATTACCGGCCTGCAGTTTGAAAGGTTAAACAACGCCTCCGGCCCTACGGGGGGCAAGATTTTAAGGCCCTCAGACGGTAAGGAACCCCAAAACGTAGTTTTCATCAAATGTGTAGGTTCCCGGGATGCGGCCAAGGGCAAGGAATACTGTTCCCGGGCCTGCTGCATGTATACGGCCAAACATGCCCACCAGGTACTGGAAAAGATTCCGGGATCAAAAGCCTATGTCTTTTACATGGACGTGCGCACCCCCGGCAAGGCCTATGAAGAATTCTACCTGCGCACGGTACATGAAGGAGCCCAGTATATCCGGGGCCGGGTTTCCAAAATCTACCCGGAAGGTGACCGGCTGGTGGTCCAGGGCGTGGATACCCTCCTGGGCCGCCCGGTGGAAGTGGTGGCCGACCTGGTGGTCCTGGCCACGGCCATGATCCCCAGCCACGGTTCGGCCGAACTGGCCCGTATTGTGGGCTTCTCTGCCGATGAGAACGGGTTCTTCATGGAGGCCCACCCAAAACTGCGTCCGGTGGAAACCAACACCGCCGGTGTATTCCTGGCCGGCACCTGCCAGGGACCCAAGGACATTCCCGACACGGTGGCCCAGGCCAGCGCCGCCGCCGCCAAGGTATGCGCCCTGTTCTCCAAAAGTGAAATGGCCGTGGATCCCCTGATTGCCCGGGTGGATGAAGGCATTTGTTCCGGCTGCCTGGAGTGTAAAAACGTCTGTCCCTACCGGGCCATTGAGCCTAAAACCATCAGCGAGCGGGTGGCCGGAAAGACTCTGGAGAGGACCGTGGCTGCTGTAAATACCGGCTTGTGCCAGGGATGCGGCGCCTGCACGGCGGCCTGCCGGGCCGGAGCCATTAATGTAAAAGGCTTTACCAACGATCAGGTGTTGGCGGAGGTGGATGCCCTGTGTCTGTAAATGAACAGAAAGAATGGGAGCCTAAAATAATTGGTTTTTGCTGCAACTGGTGCAGTTACGCCGGTGCCGACCTGGCCGGTGTAAGCCGCCTGGACTATCCATCAACCATACGGGTAATCCGGGTACCCTGCTCCGGGCGGGTAAAGCCGGAGTTTATCCTGCGGGCCTTTCAAAGGGGAGCCGACGGTGTCCTGGTCAGCGGGTGACACCCCGGCGACTGCCACTATGTTAGTGGCAATTACCATACCCGCAGGCGCTACCTGGTGTTCAAACGCCTGCTGGAGTTTGTGGGGTTTGAGCCGGGACGTTTTCAGGCCCGCTGGATCAGCGGTTCCGAAGGCGCCAAATTTGCCGCAACGGTAAAGGACATTACAGAGAAAATCAAGGCCCTGGGACCCAATACCAAAATGAAAGAAGAACCATTGACAGTTGAGTGGCCCGGGGTGAATGGGGAATGAGGGATGAAATGAAAGCCATACAGGAAAGGCTCCGGACAACGGCACAACAATTGCTGGAAAGCGGCCAGGTAAACCTGGTCATCGGCTACGGGCCGGGCAGTGAAGCCGGCCGGGTAATACCCCTTTTTATCAGCAAACCGGAAGAAGCCAGCCGGCTGGTGTGGAACCCCCTGTGCGTAAACAACCTGGCCAAATATCTAACCGATTACCGTAACCACCCGGGCAAGGTGGCGGTAGTGGTCAAGGGCTGTGACTCCCGGGCCGTGGTACGCCTGCTCCAGGACCAGCAAATCCAGCGGGAACAGGTGGTGGTACTGGGCATACCCTGTTCCGGGCTGGTTAACCCCGCCGCGGCAGCCACTCAACTGGATCCCGCCGCCCGCATTGTATCTGCCGGGGAGGACGGGCAGGCCTTCCATCTGGAAACGGACCGGGGAACCGTAAATCTAAACCGGGAAGAAAGCCTGCTGGCCAAATGCCGGGAATGTGAAAATCACACCCCGGTGCTGGCCGACATCATGCTGGGGGAAGGAATAGCGGATGAGGCGCCGGCGGACCCTTTCAAGGCAGTGAAGGCCCTGGAGGAACTGCCCGTAGCCGGGAAAAGCGCTTTCTGGGACAGGCAGTTCAGCCGCTGTCTGCGCTGTTACGCCTGCCGGAACGTCTGCCCGGCCTGCACCTGCCGGGAGTGTATTTTCGACCAGGCCGAGCCCTGCTGGGTGGCCAAAGCCAACAACCTTTCGGAAAATACGGCTTTCCACCTGATCCGCGCCTTCCACGTGGCGGGCCGTTGCGTGGACTGCGGCGAGTGTGACCGGGTTTGTCCGGTGGATATACCTTTAAGACTGCTAAACCGGAAAATCTTAAAGGACATCAAGGACCTGTTCCACGTCCCCACCCCGGGTACCATTCTGGAAGAACTACCGGTCCTGGGCGCCTTCAGCCCTGCCGATCCCGACGAGTTCATGTAAGGGGGGCGTCTGATGAAGGAATACACCATTACACGGGAAAAACTGTTCACATGGCTGGACAGCCTGGCCAGGGACTATACACTTGTTGCACCGGTGGCCGAGGAAGAAACAGTTACCCTGTTTAAACCAGTGCCCGGTGCGGCATCCGTAGCCCTGGACTACGCCAACAGCACGGTATCGCCCAAAGGGTGGATTTTTCCCCAGACTGAAAAGATGTTTTTCTTTAATACCGCCGGAGGGGAAATCCAGCTCAAGGAGCCGGCAACCACGGGTCCGGCAGTTCTTTTCGGCGTCCGCCCCTGTGATGTGAAGGGAATTCTGGCCCTGGATCCGGTTTTTAACGGCCCTTACCAGGACTGCTATTACCAGAGCCGGCGGGAAAATACCATCCTGGTGGCTTTGAGCTGTACCACGGCCGGACCCCATTGCTTCTGCACCGCCATGGGGGGCGGACCGGCGGACGGACAGGGGGCCGATATTCTGCTGACGGCCATGGACAGCGGCTACGGTGTAGAAGTGCTGACTGCCCGGGGCGAAGAGCTGTTGGTCCGTTACGCCGACCTGTTCACTCCGGCCGGGGAAAACCAGGTGACCACAGCCCGGGAAGAGCTGGGGCGCCGGGTAGCCGGACAATTCAGCCGCCGGGTGGATACCACCGGGATAAAGGAATTCCTGAACGGGCATTTTGAGCTGCCCTACTGGGAGGAGCTGGCCCGCCGCTGTCTGGGCTGCGGCATCTGTACCTATGTTTGCCCCACCTGCCACTGCTTTGACATTTTTGACCAGGCCAGAGGCGACAATACGGGAGCCCGCTCCCGCTGCTGGGATTCCTGCATGTTCAGCCACTTTACCCGCATGGCCGGCGGTCACAACCCCCGGCCCACCCGCAAGGAACGGGTGCGGAACCGTTTCCTGCACAAGTTGAAATACCACCGGGACCGTTATAACCTGGATGGCTGTGTGGGCTGCGGCCGGTGTGTGACCAAATGTCCGGTGAATATTGACATCCGGCAAGTGATTGCGGATCTGCAGGAGGTGGCCAGACATGAGTAACTGCAGCTGTCAAAACCCCTTAAGGCCCTATCCGGCCACCATCACCAAAATTATCGATGAAACCCCGGATGTGAAATCCTTTCAAATGGTTTTCGATGATCCGGCGGTAATGGAAAATTTCAAACAAAAGCCCGGCCAGGTGGCCCAGATTTCCATCTTCGGCGTGGGGGAGGCCACCATTTCCATTACCTCTTCGCCCACCCGGCGGGGGTTGCTGGAGTTCAGCGTGAAAAAGGTGGGCCTTTTAACCGGCGCCCTGCACCAGCTGGATGTGGGTTGCAAGGTGGGCATCCGCGGCCCCTACGGCAATCACTTCCCCTACGAAGTGATGAAGGGGAAGGACCTGCTCTTCATCGGCGGTGGCATCGGCCTGGCTCCCTTAAGGGCACTCATTGATTTTGTGCTGGCCGAAGAAAACAGGGGAGATTACGGACGGGTGGAAATCATCTACGGCGCCCGCTCCATGGACGATCTTTGTTTTAAATACGACATCCTGGAGCGCTGGCCCCAGGCTCCCGGTACTACCGTTTACACCACCATTGACCGGGCCGAACTGGGCTGGGACGGCCATGTGGGCTTTGTGCCGGCCTACCTGGAGGAAATCAACCCAACTCCGGAAAATAAATACGCCATTACCTGCGGGCCGCCCATTATGATTAAATTCGTGCTGCAAGCCCTGGAAAAAATGGGTTATACCGACGACCAGGTGATCACCACCCTGGAAATGAAGATGAAATGCGGCATCGGCAAGTGCGGCCGGTGCAATATCGGCAGTAAATATGTCTGCCTGGACGGACCGGTTTTTTACTTGAGCCAGCTGAAAAATCTGCCCCCGGAATTTTAGGGATGAAAAAGACACCGCCCGTCAGGGACCGGTGTCTTTTTTTCACCTGCAGTTCCGTGATTACCGCGCCCATTCCACGACATGGGATGGTCATTATAGTCGAAATGCGTTATAATACCTGTGGTGTCCCAACCGTTTCCCGGTTCCGGCCTGCCGCAGGGGAACAAATAGTACGCGGCAAGCGGCGGTCCTTAACCGTTGGACCCCACCCCCAGAACACCACCCAGGGCGCCGGCCACCAGCGTAAGGACCAGTTTCTGGGCCATGGATACCGGCACCACCGGTGCGGGTATTACAGTGGCCGTAAACAACCAGGAGAGCAGGAAAAGGAGCACCGCCACCCCCAGACCGTGCAGCAACCCCATGCTCCCGGCCCGGCAGGCGGCCGTCCAGGCGCCGGTGAGCACGCTGATAAACAGCAGGCCTGCCGCCAGCCAGGGCATGGTTGATTCGGATAGGCCGGTAAAATAATAACCGGCGCCAATGATTACACTGCCCAGAAGGGAAATCACCAGTCCAGTAAAGGTACCCCATACCACTGCCCACAGGCTAAAGGAGCCGCCTGTTTTCTGATTGAGCACCGCCATATGGCTCACCTCCGGTTTTAATAAAAATTTATGTGGATAACCATGGGTAATATGACTGAAAATGGCCAGGTGAAGAAGAAAATGGCAGAGCAGATAGTCGCTTATCAACTGGGGTATAACCTGTACCTGAACATAACCAACCGCTGTACCAACAACTGTCTTTTTTGTATTCGTAATACCGCTGATGGAGTGGGATATGATCTCTGGCTGGCTCACGAACCTTCCCTGGATGAAGTAATCAACGCCGTTAAAGACCCCACCCGTTACCGGGAAGTGGTTTTTTGTGGTTACGGGGAACCGCTGATGCGGGTGGATCTGGTGAAGGAGGCGGCGAGTGAAATCAAAAAAAGGGGGGGCATTATCCGCATCAATACCAACGGCCAGGCCAATCTGATCCATGGGCGGAATGTTATACCAGAATTAAAAGGTACGGTGGACACCATAAATATCAGTCTGAACGCCCAGTCGGCGGAGCAGTATATCCGGATCTGCCGGCCGTCAAGGGGTGCGGCGGCCTACAGGGCCGTGCTGGATTTTGCCCGTCTGGCTGTGGAAGAAGAAATTCCACGAGTGATACTTTCCGTGGTGCAATGGCCAGGGGTAAACGTGGAACAATGCCGGCAAATTGCTACCGGTCTGGGGGCGGAGTTTCGCCTGCGGCAGTTCAGCGGAAGATTAAAATCAAGGACGGATACGATATCGGCGAGGTAAGCCTCCATGGATAATAATCATCTGTGGGTAGCGCGAAGGCGAATTCCCTTAAGGGAACTCGCCTTCATCACTTACCGGGAATCTTTTCTGTCCGGGTTTTCCGTCTTTTTTTCCATCCTTGTGCCCGGGGGAGTGGTATCGTCCGTAAAATCATGTTCCCATTGACCGTCCAGATTGACCATGGTGGCCGAGCCCGTGGCTTCAAAGACAAAGGCATCGCCCCGGTCAAAGTTTTCTTTTCTTTTCCTGTCTCCCATTTGGTTTTTCACCCCTTTCCCTTCTTTTCATGTCGGGGACGCCGGATCCTGATATAAAAGTAACCAGCGCCGGGCCGGGGTATACTAAAGGAAATCCCCGGCGAAAGGAGAATAATACCTTAAAATCGCCGTTATTTCTGTAGCACCCTGGCGGGAGTGCCGGTAACGGGGACCATCCCGGGCTTCCGGCCGGTGCCACCAGAGGCGGAATAAAGGTGAAAAATGACAGGAGGTAAGGATACCATGCCGGAAACCATTCTCCGTGTGGAAGGGATGTCCTGCAACCACTGCCGGATGGCAGTGGAAAAGGCTCTGAAGGAAATACCGGAAGTTCAAGAAGTGGATGTAAATTTGGATAAAAAAAGTGCGCGGGTAACTCATGGACCCGGAGTTACCCGGGAAGAACTGGCCCGGGCGGTGGAAAAGGCGGGATATACCGTGGTTTGACAACACCTGCCTGGCAGAATCGTCCCCATCGTGCCAGGGCAATAAAAGGTACCAAAGCTAATACTACAGCGCAACTTAAAGATGTGACTTATAAGACACCCAGATTTGTCAACCACCAATCTCATCAAAAAAAGAAGCTGATGCCCCTGAGATACGGATAATTGCTAAAGATCAGAGGATGAATTTACGCTGTAGTACCAAGATCATCTTATTTTCGACATTATCCATTTACCCTTAAAATTTTTGCAGCACACAATCAGGGCAGAGAAACCGCTCCGGCGGTTTCTTTATTATTTTCTATAAACAATTTTACCTGGCCGTATCATTGCACCGCCGGGGTTATTTTTACGAAACCTGTAGTTTAAACCCCGGACCGGTGTCGTAACAAAGCACTATTTGATGGAATAAAATCCCTGCCAGGAGCAGGAAATGGGCCGGACAATGCAGAAAAGTCAGCACAGGCAGATCGTGGAAAAGGAGTGAACCGGCATGTGGAACCCGTTGCCCATGGTAAGCAAGATGACCATCGCGGCCGGCCTGTGGCAGGCAGGGGCACGCATTTTAGAAGCCCTGGGAGCCGAAGAACAGGCTCTACGCTGGATCGACCGGGCGGTGCGGCTGGAGCCCAGGCGACCGGCACTCCACCTGGCGGCCACCAGACTCTGCCTGAAAAGGGGCCGGCTGGATCGGGCGGTTTTACACTGGAAAAAAGCAGCCGGAGAACAGGGGAAAACCAGCCTCCTGTACTGGTTAAACCGCACCAATCGCCAGGCCTTTCACGCCTCCAGGTTGATTCAGAAAAATGGAATCTATGGCGTGGAAATAACCTCTCCACCTGTTGAGCATAACGCCGGCTCGAAAAGGGGCCTGAAAGGGAAATTAGGCGATCTGGTCCAACCCTGTAACGGCAGCCCGCCCCTTGACGAAATCGGGGTGCAGCTATTGGAAATGGGCCGTCCGGAACAGGCACTGGCCCTGTTCAAGCAGGTCCAGATCTGCCGGGGCTCCACCCCGGAGCTCTTTTTCAATATGGGACTGGCGGCAAGCAAGATGGGCCGTCACAAAGAAGCGCTGGAGTATTATGAAAGGGCCCAGGCGGGTGGATTAAATACAGTCGAGGTGATGAATAATAAAGGATTCAGCCTTTACCACCTGGAGCGTTTTGAAGAGGCCATCACCTGTTACGAACTGGCCCGGGAAATGTGCCCGGGGGACGTTTCCATATTGACCAATCTCGGTTCCTGTTACCAGCAGATCCGGATGTATACCAGGGCCATTTCCTGTTATGAAAATGCCCTGCGTTGCAGTACCACTGATGCCACCACATATAACAACTACGCCCTCTGCCTGGATGAACTGGGCCGACATGAAGAAGCCCTGCAATTATATGAACAGGCACTGACCCTGGAAACCGGGAACCGCACCTGCCTGCTCAATAAGGCTGCCTGCCTGCAAAAATTGAAAAGGCACCAGGAAGCTGCCCTCCTTTGCCAGGAATTGCTGTCCAGACAACCGGATTGTGTGGAAGCCTGGGGCCTTTTGGGCAACCTGTTCAATGAAATGGGCCGTATCACCGAAGCAGTGAAATGCTACCGCCGGGGACTCGGTTTAATATAGCAACCGGTAAAAAATAATCTAAAACCGAAAGAAACGGAGGGTAAGGGGAAAAAGGAGGCCCCCTTTTTTGTTTTTATTTCGTCAAAAAAGAAGGACGTTGGGGAGAGGCGGCGAATAAGTTAAAATTCAGGTGGCTGAGGTATACTACTATTTACCGGAGGATTCTGAGGGAATGTATCGCTTAACCGTAATTAAACGTTTTGCCGCAGCCCACCGCCTGATCAATTACCGGGGACAATGTTCCCGTTTGCACGGCCACACCTGGACGGTAGAGGTTTCCGTCCAGGGGGAGCAACTGGACGCCAACGGTATGCTGGTGGATTTCCGTGACCTCAAAGAGATGGTTGCCCGGCTGATTGGGGAACTGGATCACAGCTATTTAAACGAGCTGCCCCCTTTCAATACACCCGATCACAATCCCACTGCCGAAAATCTGGCCAGTTACCTTTTCCGCCAGCTTAAGGCCCGTCTACACCCGGCGCTGACCTTGAACGAGGTACGGGTATGGGAATCCCCGGATGCCTGTGCCAGTTACCGGGAGGAGTAGAACACAGTGAAAAGCATTGTACTGCTTTCCGGCGGCCTGGACTCCACCGTGTCAATGGCCCAGGCACTGCAAGAAGGAAAGGTGGAGCTTTGCCTGACCATGCATTACGGCCAGCGGGCGGCCCAAAGGGAAATTGCCGCCGCCGCAACCCTGGCCGCCCATTATCACTTGAAGCACCGGGTAATCAAATTGCCCTTCCTGGCCGGGATCACCGACACCGCCCTGGTTAATACCGGTCGGGTCGTACCGGAACCCCGTCCGGAGGACCTGGACGATTTAGAAAAAGCGGCCGGCACCGCTGCCAGAGTATGGGTGCCCAACCGCAACGGGCTGTTTATCAATATTGCGGCCTGTTTTGCCGAAGCTCTGGGCTGTGATCTGGTGGTTACCGGTTTCAACCGGGAAGAAGCGGCCACTTTTCCTGACAACAGTCTAAGGTTTATCCAGGCCATCAATCAATCCCTGGCCTTTTCCACCGCCAGCGGCGTACGGGTGGTCAGTTATACCGCCAGACTGAACAAAACGGAAATTGTAGCTCTGGGTCGGCGCCTGGGCGTTCCCTGGCATTTAATCTGGAGTTGTTATTATGGTGGTGAGACCATGTGTGGCCGATGCGAAAGCTGCCGGCGCCTGGCCAGGGCCATGGCCGCCGCCGACCGGGAAGGAGTAGGGTTTTAATGCATGTTCATTTTGTCCCGGATACCATTATTTACGACGGCACACAATTATCATCCCTGTGGGCTTACCGGACCTTCGGCCTTTTAGGAGATAGCATTGTCAGTTTCCGGGGGCCCTGCCGGCTGGATTTCAACCACATGGTGGATGTGGAGGATGTGCTGGCCCGGTCGCCCATTTACGGCGAAGATATGCTCCACTTCATTGTCGAACATTTTGATGGGGATCTGGAGAAAACGGTGACCAGACAAAGGCTCCTGGTGGTTATTATAAAGGAAATACTGGAGGAGAAGGGCATTACCCTCAAGCGCTCGGGGGACGATTTATATCATCATCAACGAAAGCTGTCCATTTCCATTGCCACCGCCACTCCCATATCCACCATGATCCATACGGCATTGAATGTCACCGCCAAAGATACCCCTATCCCGGCAACGGGACTGGTTGAACTGGGATATGCCGCCGAAAGGGTTCCCGCCCTGGCCCGGGAGATTGGCCAGGCCTATGCCGCGGAAACGGCTTCCATCCACCGGGCCCGCTGCAAAGTACGGGGGGTGGGTTAGGTGGGTGACCGGCAGGCACCCCTGGTGGAAATATTTTCTTCCATCCAGGGTGAGGGACCCCTGGTGGGCTGCCGTCAGATTTTCCTGCGTTTCGCCGGTTGCAACCTGCACTGCCATTACTGTGATACACCCCGGGAAATACCGGATTGCTGCCGTTGGGAAAAAAAGCCCGGCAGCCGTGATTTTCAATACCTGCCCAATCCATTGACCCCCCGGGAGGTGGCCCGGCGGGTACAGGAACTGAACCCGGCCCTGCACCACTCCATCAGTTTGACGGGCGGGGAACCATTACTCCATACGGACTTTCTCCTGGCCCTGATCCCCCTGATCGGTGGTTCCCGGCAGGGAATCTACCTGGAAACCAACGGCACCCTGCCGGAGATGCTGTCCCGGGTGTTAACACTGGTGGACACCATTGCCATGGACATCAAACTGCCAGCGGTGACCCGCATGGCCCCCTGCTGGCCGGAGCATCGCGAATTCATCCGCCTGGCCAGGAAAAAAAATATCTTTGTCAAAATGGTGGTAAACGAACATGTGCCACCCGGAGAACTGGACGAGGCCATAAGTATCATCCGGAATACTGCCGATATTCCCCTGGTAATCCAACCGGTAACCCTGCCGGAAGGGCAACCAGGCATCACTCCGGAAAAATTACTGGCCCTCCAGGAACGGGCTTTGCAGAGATTAAAAGACGTCAGAATCATTCCCCAGACGCATAAATTTCTGGGTCAGCTGTAATATGTGGAGGGAGAGGCATGATTGATACTGAAAAGATTGAAAAGGCAGTGAGGATGATCCTGGAGGCCATCGGGGAAGATCCGGACAGGGAAGGATTACGGGAAACACCGGTCCGGGTGGCCAGAATGTATAAAGAAATATTCTGCGGCCTGTGGGAAGATCCGGAGATACACCTGGAAAAAATATTTAGCGAAGATCATGAAGAAATGATTCTGGTAAAGGATATCCCCATCTACTCCATGTGCGAACACCACCTTTTACCGTTCTTTGGCAAGGCCCACGTGGCCTATATTCCCCGGCGGGGGAGGGTCACCGGCCTGTCCAAGCTGGCCCGGGTGGTGGAAGGATATGCCAAACGTCCCCAGTTGCAGGAGCGTTTAACCACTCAGATTGCCGATAGTATCATGCGCCGCCTGAATCCCCAGGGTGTCCTGGTGGTCATAGAGGCCGAACATATGTGCATGACCCTGCGGGGCATCCGCAAACCGGGTTCTAAAACAGTAACATCGGCAGTCAGGGGCTCCTTCCAGAGAAGTGAAGTGACCAGAGCGGAGGCGCTATCCCTGATCAACGGCTAAGGTTAACGGAGGTTTGACCATGAAACAAAGCGACGGGAAACAGGAAGGAAAACTGGAGTTAATTGCCACGAAAAGTTTTACACCCTATCAGGATATGTATAAAGTAGTTGACTTTTTAAACAAAAGCCTCAAGCACAAAAGGCTTATGTTCGGGTTAACTAAAGATGCGGAAAAGGGTACTATGAACATTTCCATTTATGAGATTTAAGCGGAGGTTTTCCATGACCATATTGATCAGCAACGATGATGGTATCCATGCTCCGGGCCTGAAAGCACTGGTCCAATGCCTGCAGGATCTGGACGAAGTATACGTGGTGGCGCCGGACCGGGAACGGAGCGCCACCGGCCACGGTATTACCGTTCACCGGCCCCTGCGCCTGGAACCGGTAAGTCTGCCGGACCTGAAGGCAAAGGCATGGGCTGTGGACGGCACACCCGCCGACTGCGTCAAACTGGCAGTGGAAGATCTACTCCCCGGACCACCCACACTGGTGGTGGCGGGAATCAATCAGGGGGCCAACCTGGGGACCGACGTTCTTTACTCCGGAACAGTTTCCGCAGCCATAGAAGGGGTAATCAACGGCTGTCCCGCCCTGGCGGTATCCCTGACCAGTTACGGCCACCACGACTTTTCCACCGCGGCGGCAGTGGCCCGGCAAATGGTAACCCGGATACTGGAACAGGGGCTTCCCCGGGGTGTTTTGCTAAATATCAACGTCCCGGCCGCCAAACCCCGGGGTACAAGGATCACCCGCCTGGGTCACCGGCGATACGTCAACATCTTTCACAAACGTACCGACCCACGGGGGCGGATTTATTACTGGATGGCAGGGGAGCCCCTGGATGTGGAAGAAAATAACGACGATACCGATGTGCAGGCCATTAAAAACAATTTCATTTCCATTACACCCATCCAGCTGGATTTAACCGACTATCATTCCCTGAATTCACTGGGGCATCTTTTGCAACTTACAGCCGTCGAAAACAAAAGCAGGTGAAAAAACGCATTGCCCCACTTACCGTCGCCAGCCCAGGAAAGATGACAGGCGGTGCAGGTCGTAGCTGTGCATGCCCCCTGAAAGCAACAAAATAATCAGGTAGGCGGCACCGCCCAGGAAAAGTACCCCCATCAACCCGGCCAGGGTTACACCGGCAAAAGGAAATATATGGCTGCGGGCATACCACATCACCACCATCATACCCAGGGTGGCCAGCAGGGGCTTGCCCAAACAATAGGCCAGGTCAATGCGCAAGGCAGTCAATTCCTTCAGATCCCGGTAATTCAGCAGGGCCATGATTATATATCCGGCACAGAGGGAAAGGGCCGTCCCCCGAATGGTCAAACCGGGAACGGGTGTTAAAAAGTAAATGCCGGTCACCTTGAACAAAGAAGCAAAAACCAGGTTTTTTAAGGGGCGGCCGGCATGGCCCAACCCCTGGAGAATGCCGGTGGTGGTCTGCTGCAGGTAAAGAAAGGGCCCCCCTATGGCCAGCATGCCCAGGGCTGCTCCGGCATCGGCGTAACCAAACAATACGGAACATAGCTCCTGAGGCAAAAGAAAAAACACTCCGGCGGCCGGTAACCCGGCCAGCATGGTCAGGCGAATGGCCTCCTCGGTACGTCCCCGTACCAGGGGCAGGTCCCCCTGGGCCAGGGCATCGCTGACAGCCGGTATCAGCGCTGTGGCCAGGGAAATGGTGACAATACCGGGGGTAAATAACAGGGTTTCCGCTATGCCCACAAACTGGCCGTATACCCCTGTGGCTTCGGTGATACTCAAGCCCGCCTCCTGCAGGCGCCGGGGAATAAGCATGGCATCCAGGGATAAAAGGGCCGTGGAAACAAAACGGGTCAAAGTAACGGGTACGGCCAGCTCAAATATTCGCCCGGCCACTTTCAGCCCCGGCTCGGGCAGGTACAGAACAAACCCGGAGGGTTGAGGCCGCCGGCGGAAATAGATGGAAAGCATGAACAGAAAACCGGTCAACTCGCCCAGCACAACCCCCAGGGAAATGCCCATGGCCGCATATTCAACACCCCTGGGTAACATGAGGTATGCAATCACCAGACCGGCCACCACCCGCACCATCTGTTCCGTTACCTGGGTGACCGCCGTGGGCGTCATCTGCTGCAGCCCCTGAAAAAAACCCCGGAAAGCGGAACACAGGGAAACAATCACCACTCCCGGCACAAGACTGATAAAACAGTAATAGACCTGGGGATTGGGAAAAACGTATCTCTGCAAAAAGGGAGAACCGGCAATCAACAGAATGGTAAAAAAAAGACTGCTGACAATAATACAAACAAAGGCAATAGAAAATATCCGGTAGGCACCGCGCAGGCTGCCCCGGCCCACCTCTTCGGCCACCAGCTTGGAAATGGCCACCGGAATCCCGGCGGCAGCCAGGACCAGCACCAGGACATAAATAGGGTAAACCATATTAAAAAGGCCCACTCCCTCCGGACGAATCAACCGGATCATGGCAATTTGATAAACAAAACCGATCAGGCGGTTTAGAAGGCTGGCCATCAGGAGGATGAAGGCCCCGTAGACAAAGGATTGCCGGGTCATATTCCGCCACCTCTTGCTATATCTATGTTTGTACCGGTGGACCTATGTGGCCAACCTTGTCAGGGCCCGGGCAATGTACTGTCGAAAAAATATTGCTACTGACAAGGATTTTGCCTTTCCGACGTAGAATATAGGTTATACAAGCCGCAGGAAAGGGGATTTCGGGCCTGCTGGCATGGGCAGCTCAAAAAGGGGCTGTTTTTGTATTCATCCGGAAACACCCATTCCTGGCATCAATAGAGTATAGAATATAAAACTGAAGGAAACCATTATTTACAAAAGGAGGTAACTGGGATTTGAAGAATTATCCAAGCTCCCATCTTCGTAACATTGGGGTGGTTGCCCACGGTGGAGCGGGCAAAACTTCCCTGGTTGAAGCCATGCTTTATAATACCGGGGTTATCAACCGTCTGGGCCGGGTGGAGGATGGAACCACCACCGCCGATTATCATCCCGAGGAAATCAACCGCCAGGTGACCATTCATACCAGTCTGGTTCCCTGCGAATGGCAGGATTGCAAGCTCAACGTGCTGGACACCCCGGGATATTCCGACTTTATCGGTGAAGTGTACGGGGCCCTGCGGGTGGTGGAAACGGCTCTTTTCGTGGTTTCCGCCGTGGACGGGGTGGAAGTGCAAACGGAAATCATCTGGGACCGGGCTGAACAGGCCAACCTGTCCCGCATTGTCTTTATAAACAAGATGGACCGGGAGAATGCCAATTTTTACAAAGTTATGGACGATTTAAAAGAAAAGTTCGACGCCAATTTTGCACCAGTGCAGCTACCCCTGGGACAGGCCAATGATTTTACCGGAATAGTGGATCTGATTGAAAAAAAAGCCTATACCTTTGAAAACGGCAAGGCCAGAGAAGTGCCCGTTCCGGAAAATATGGCGCCCGACATATCATCCTTCAGGGAAAAATTAATCGAAGCATCCGTAGAAGCCGATGACGAGTTAATGATGAAATATCTGGAGGGGGAAGAATTAAACACCGAGGAAATAAAATCCGGCCTGCACAAGGGCGTCCTGTCCGGCAAGGTGGTGCCGGTCCTGTGCGGTTCAGCCACCAGAAATATGGCGGTAACCAGCTTAATGGACTTCCTGGTTAAAAACAGCCCCGCTCCGCCGGTGGAAGAAGGAGCACCATTCTCCGGTCTGGTCTTTAAAACTCTGGCCGACCCATACGTTGGTAAGATGAATTTTATCCGGGTATTTACGGGCACGTTAAAAAGTGACGCCGTTGTTTTAAACAGTACCAAGGAGAAACAGGAAAAAGTCGGTCAGATCCTGTATGTGCGGGGTAAAACTTCCACTCCCACCACCGAAGTGCCCACCGGGGACATCGCTGTGCTGGTCAAGTTACAGGACACGGGCACGGGTGATACCCTGTGTGACAAGGACCATCCGGTAAAGCTCCCGCCCATTGATTTTCCCGTTCCAACCCTGACTGTGGCCATTCAACCCAGGAGCAAAGGCGACGAAGATAAGATGGGCGATGCCATATCCAAATTACTGGAAGAAGATCCCACCGTACGGGTGGAGAAGAATACGGAAACAAAGCAAACACTACTTACCGGTATGGGAGAACTGCACCTGGACATTCTCCTGGAAAGGCTGAAACGAAAGTACGGTGTGGAAGTAACCATGGATTCACCAAAGGTTCCCTACCGGGAAACCATTCGCGCCGAAGTGAAGGTGGAGGGCAAACACAAGAAACAAACCGGCGGCCGCGGCCAGTACGGCCATGTTTGGTTGCGACTGGAACCCCTGCACGACACACCCTATGAATTCACTGAAGAAATTTTCGGCGGGTCAGTGCCCAAACAGTACATCCCGGCCGTAGAAAAGGGTGTAAAGGAAGCCATGCAGGAGGGAGTGCTGGCCGGTTACCCGGTGACCGGTGTCAAAACGGTCCTTTACGACGGTTCCTTCCACCCGGTGGATTCCTCGGAACTGGCCTTCAAAATCGCCGCATCCATGGCCTTTAAGAAGGGGCAGCAGCAGGCCAAGCCGGTACTGCTGGAACCCATTATGGATGTGGAAGTAACCGTGCCCGAAAGTTATATGGGCGACATCATCAGTGATTTCAACACCAAGCGGGGACGCATCCTGGGCATGGAAGCGGCCGGGAAGAACTCCCGGGTAAAGGCTCAGGTACCCCTGGCCGAAATGTACCGTTACGCCATCGACCTGAAGTCAATGACCCAGGGCCGGGGCTCCTTCCGGATGGAGTTCATCGGCTATGAAGAAGTGCCAGCCCGCCTGGCGGAGGAAATCATCAAAAAGGCAAAAGCGGAAGCCGAAGCGGAAAAATAAGCCTTTCACCGAAAAAGCAGGGGATTTATTTACCCTGCTTTTTTATTTATAACCAGGTTCCAATCATTTGCTCCCAATTGCTCCCAAAGTGCCCTTTTTTGCAGAACCCCATGATAAGAGCGCCGACAGGGAGGCGGCGGACAAACTGGATAGCCTGCTCAATGTGAAAATAAAGGCGAAGGGGAAATAGGCGGCCACCGGGCCGCTTCTTTTTTGGTTCCGTTAGGTATCGCTGGGTAGTGTTTGAAAGTGAGTGTCACCAAATTGTCCCCAATCCGGGGAAAAGGCTTACTTTGCACCAAAATGAACAACCCCGCAATTCCTTGCGGGGCTTGACTTTTCCCTGGCAGGGGAGACAGGACTCGAACCCGCAGCCTACGGTTTTGGAGATGCCTAATTCTGTCCATCCTTTACAAAATCAAAAAATCCATTCTAACTGAAAGCCTTGATATGCCTGGGTTTTTGTCTGTCAAGGCATATTCTTTTACAGGGTATTCCAAGGCAATCCAGGCAGTCTTTTTCTCAACTTTTTCTCAAGTTTTCTCAAGCCGGTTTCATAAATACCGAGCTGGTTAAGCAGTCAGGTTGCATGCAACGGAAAACATACATGCCCCTTAGACGAGCTACAAGGGCCTAATTTTAAGAGATACCCTCAATCAGGTAATTACCCTATTACCCAGGTGTTTTTCTCTCAATTTTCGGCCATTTATGGCGCATTCCAATGAACGAGCAGCCACAGGGGGGAGGCACGATGCAATAAAAGATAGACTAACAACGAATATTTTCAACTAACACACAAAATAACATATAAAATAATACTAAACTAATTTAGATGGAATAGATAACACTAAAGTTAACACTGACACCAACATATAGGATAACGTTGCCGCCAAAATAGTAGCTGAACCGCGTTAGCGGGAGGTATAGAGGTTTAACTACCAACGAAAGACCTAAACACCCGTTTGCATATCATTGGACTATGTGATAAAATTGGAGCGAAACTATAAAGAAAGGGGTTTTTACACTATGTGTATAGGTACGGCAAAGAGTAGATTACCTTTAGACGAAGCGCCAGACTTCTTTAACCCGGTCATTTTAGGTCGTATCCTAGGAATTAACGTAAACAAAGCATATAAGTTGGCCAAAAGTCCAGGGTTTCCAGCGAAGCGCATCGGGAAGAAGAAGATCATCATCAGCAAGACCGGTCTGATGAAATGGATGGAAAGCGGCCAGTAAAAAGCAAATGCCAGTATGCTGGTGGGGCATCTGGCAGTGCACGGGAATGGGAAAGGCATTTTTGTTGAGCAAGGAGGCGTTCTATTGTGATTATATCAGAAAACACTACAAAAAGTCAACTTGCAATTGAATTATCGGAATACGGATTTTACGTATTACCGTGCTGTTGGCCTGATGAAACCGGCAATTGCGGCTGCGGTAAAGGACACATAGGCCGTGAAATTGGTAAAGCACCACTATTCCGGGATTGGCCAGGCAGATCGATCAACGATCCCACAATCATTTCAGCATGGTGGAGCAAATGGCCGCAAGCAAATATTGGAATTGATCTGGCCAAATCCGGGCTGCTTGTGGTTGACCTGGACGATGGATCTCGAATTAATGAATTGCATACATTGCTCGACATTCCACCTGGGACAACAACCGTCAAAACGGGGCGCGGTTACCACTTATATTTCCGCAATCCCGGTATTAAAACCACGTCATTCAAACTTCCAAATGGACTGGGCGATTTGAAGGCAAGCGGCTTCGTTTTAGCCCCCGGTTCACAGCACCAGAGCGGTCAGGTTTATGAGCTGATTAGTGGTTCGTTTAGTGAGATTCTCGAACCACCAGAGCCTGTTATTGAGCTGATCCATCAGCACGAACAGCAGGAGGCCGTTTATGCGTACCTGCCGGATGATATTGAGGCCCGAGCGGAGCAAACTATGAGCAAACTGCCAAATTTTGTAACAGAAATCTGGCAGTCAGGCCGTAATTCCGGTGATCGAAGCGGTGAAGCATACAACCTGGCCCGGTTGTGCGTTGAAAACGGCATTACAGATTTGCTGGACATTGCTAGCGTTGTTTTCACGAGTGCTGCCCACCATGACAAGTTCAAAGACCGCCCAGACGGCTGGAAAGATGCTGTACGAGTAGCTGAACGAGCACTTAAAATGGCCACCACAGGTGGGGGTAGATACTTCATCATGGAAGCAGACCGTAGTGATCTCGATTTCCCGGAGGACTGTGCCGTTGGAATCTGCGCTGACATAGCTAAGATGTTCTCAGAGCATTTTGAAGCTCCATTTTCATACTGGTTTTTTGCAGCTCTAACTTACCTGAGCGCGGCAATTTCGGGTTACATTGAATTAGATTCAGAGGAAATTATTCAGCCCAGGATTTACCTGGCAATTATAGGCCCTTCGGCTGACAGTAGAAAGTCAACCGTTATTGACAAGGTTGGGGTATTTTTCAAAGATGCGCTTGGTGAATACATGCCGCATGTCGAACACGGACTTGGCAGCGGTGAAGGTTTAGCGCAGGTTTTACAAGATAACAAACATTGCATAATTGCGCTTGATGAACTCAAATTGCTGACACAGAAAGCCAGAATTGAGCATTCAAGCCTGTTGCCAATGCTCACAAGCCTGTTTCACAAGAACGAATTTTCAAATTCAACTCGCAAAAGCCGTATAAACTTGCGTGGTGTGCATGTTTCACTACTTAGTGCTTGCACAACGGAAACTTTTGAATCAATGTGGACATCCGAATTTCTTGACATCGGCTTTGTCAACCGCTTGTGGCTCGTACCTGATAAAGCCAGAAAACGCATAGCGCTTCCAGAAACCATTCCGTCTGAGAAAAAACAAGCACTGGCGCAGCGTTTAGCTGATATTGTTGCGTTTATTCACACTAAAGCGTCACAAAAAGGCAAAATCTACGCCAATGGGACAGAAGCTGAAATTAAGGTTGTAACACCAATTAGACTCAAACTAACAGATAAAGCCCGAGACTTATTTGAACAATGGTATTGCAGCCGACCACTAAGTGAACACAGTAAACGTCTAGACGCATATGCGAAAAGACTAATGATTCTACTGGCAGTTTCTCAGGATAATCTCGAATCAATTGACAGCGAAACAGTGAACAAGGTTATCAAACTGGTTGACTGGCAGTATAACGTTCGCAAGGCATATGACCCGATTGACTGCGACAATCGCATGGCAGCCATGGAACAACGTATTATGCGAACTTTGATGAGAAATGGTCCTCTACCAGATGGGCGATTACGTAAAGCCGTCCACTGGGAGCGTTATGGAACATGGTTCTACGAAACTGCTTTGAAGAATCTCCAAAACTCTGGAGTTTTAATGGCAAAAAAAGGAAGGCGTGGCTCTGTTTACTTCTTGGGTGAACATCCACAGGAGTGGGGCGTTTAATGTGGCCATGAATGTGGCCAGGGGTTGGCCACATTGCGAAACCGCATGAATACTGGGCTGAGAGGCTTTTGTAGCCAAATCTCGGGGGGGGTGAGAGAAATATATATATATTTGACATATCCCATATATATATAATGGCCACATTGCCCTCAAACCCGCATGGCTGTAGGGCTCTAATGTGGCCAAAAGGGTGGCCACATTACTGGCCACATTAAAACCGCAACCTCAAAAAGGTACCCCCCTGTGGTTGACACACAATCAGGCCGCATGATGTTTAAGAGGTGATGCTCAACGAGTAAAAAGTTTAAGCAAAAAAGGACCAAAGAGGCACTTAAATTAGCGATATGGCGTTTGACTGCCCGGCCAATTGTAAGGGTGGATATCCGGACAGGCAAAGTCCTGGTTTGGAGGCTTTGGGAAAGGAGATGAAATTTTAATGAAAATTATAATCAAAAATTCTGCGCGTAATGGCAATGGAAGGAAACCTGTGGATAAGAATGCCTTAATGCTGGCTGCCCGCTTATTTGGTGAAAAGCTTTACAGAGAATCGTTTTCGGCATGTCCTAAGTTTCTAAGTGAGTACCCCCCTGTAGACTGTGAAATACGCAACGGCAAGCAGATTGCCCGATACATCTGCAATTGTGGCAATAGCTGGGAAGTAGAATACCCCTTAACATGGCCGCTATACACATTAATTAACTGGTTAGAGCTGCTTCCGTCCTGCTTTTACTATAAAAACTGGAAGAATCTGCCGTTGAAATCACTCATTCCTGCTGACAGTATGGAGGAATTAAAGAAATACATGGAAGCTGCACAGGAATATCTTAATGATAGGGGTTATTATTTCAATTTCGCCGGGCAGTTTCTAAAGGTTTGGCGCGAAAATTAACCTTATTTTCAAAGGAGACTATTACCCAAATGATTGAGAGATTTTTCGCATACACTTTAGACAGCGAAGGCGAAACTGTTGTAGCCGGGTTGCCTGTCGAATATAACCGGCAGCAGGTTACCGTTCATTTCCCCGGCGGCGGGATTCAAACAATTCAACGTGTGCCGGTACAGGCTAGTTACAAACGGTATAAACACAACCAGCGTTTTGTACACTGGTTTAGCTGCCCCTCCTGTGGTAGACGCACCTGGAGCCTGTTGCTGGTGCCGGGTGTAGGGTTTTACTGCCGTCATTGCCTCGGATTGGGCGATTACCGGGATTTGTGGAACGCTAACAACAACCACAGAAAACCGGCCAAACCATCAACCTGGTTCAAGCAATTGGCAAAAAGAGGAAAGAAGGTGCTTAATGATGGCTGAGCGTTGTTTACAGAAAATGGATGAAGCTAAACTGCGGGAAAAACGAGATGAGATTGTGGCCCTTTGCGTGGAAGCATCTCCCAAAATCGTCGAAGCGTTGATCGAAAAAGCGGTTGGCGGAAACGTCCGGGCGGCGCAAATGGTTTTGCAGGTTGCTGGCCTGCTTGCGCAGCGTGGTCAAAGCCAGGTTGCACTTGTAAACAATACCCAACTTGTCCTGTCCGAAAGTGAGCGTCTGGAACTTTTGGAGGCTTGGAAGGATGCTGTAGCAGACGAAAGGAGTGATTTTTAGATGCCTTCGTTAGCTGATTGGGCAAAAAGCCAGGGGTATAAGGTAACAAAGCAGGGTAGCTATTACACAATCACCAACCCTGTTACCGGTAAGAGTACGCGGGCGTGGGAAGGTGTGCAGTACACCGGCGGCAACCAGCTGGCTGGGCTGGGTAGCCTGTCTCCTACCGGTGGTAGTAGCGGATCTTCCGGTGCCGATTACCAAAGCATTCTGCAAAATTATTTCGGTGGTGATTATGGTGCGTATGCGGCGGAGATAAAGCGCAAGCAACAGGCTGGGATACCGTTTACCGATCCGGCTGCAGCTCAAGCGTTTATGCAGGCTTACCCGCATTATTTTACCACCAATCAGCCGACTTACTCCGAAACGCCCAACGTACCTAGAAGCTCGCCGTTGATTGGTGGCAGTGTGTCGCAGTACAGTTTCCCTTATGAACAACTGTTGCGTGACCTGTTGTCGCAGGCTCAAACTTCGTATACTGCTCCTACGGAATCTGAATTGCAGCAACAGGCACACCAGTACGCTATTTTGCAGACAGACCCGGTGCTGTCGGCTATAAAATCCAGGCTGGAGCAGGCGCAGAAGGACTATGAAAGCCAGAAGGCCGCTATCGAGGCCGCTTATTCCACCGTGCCCCAAACAACGCAACGGTTGCTTGAAGAGGCTCGGCAGAGTGCCCTTGAGCAGGCTATAGCCCGGGGTATGGGCCGTTCCGGCGCGGTGGAGTGGCTGACTACCAAACTTAGTGCTCCCATTATGGAGCAGGCTACCCAGTCCGAGCAGGAGAAGGCGGCTAAATTGGCGGCGGCGGCCAATACCCTGGCACAGATCCAGCAGGAAGCTGAACGGCAGCAGCAGGAAACCATGCAACGTCAGGGGGAACTTGAATCTTATATGCTGCAACAGCTACGCGACCAGATAGCCCAAAGAATGGTGCAACAACAAGGTGATATTTGGAGCAGGGCTGCGGGATTGGCTTCCATGGCGCAGGCGGCAAATCTCAGCCAGCAACAGTACCTGTTGAATTTGTTGCAACAATTACTTTACGGCTAAAAGGTAGGTGGAAATAATGGCGCTTAAGAATGTATTGGACAAATTAGCCTCTGGAAGCTATGGCAACGAAGTACCGCGCTACAATGCTTTTGAGCAAGCACCCGCATTAGCGCAAGCTATTATTAATTGGCAAAAAGCGCAGAGGATGCGGCCATACGCGAAGGCTATAGAAGAATATGGTAGTCAGTGGGCTACCGCTGATCCGGAGACGCGTAAGAAACTTAATGAGAGGGCTAGTCAGGCCAGGAAAGCGTTTATTGAGGCCGGTGGAAGCCCTTATGATTTGCCAAGAAGTTATTGGGGAGATAACCCACAGGCTGGATTTCAAATTGGTATTGGGGAATATGCTCCACCGTATACTGGGGGAAACTATACGGTTGGACAGACAATAAAACAGGATGAAGCTCGTCGTAAGGCATTGCTTGACGCTCTGGAGGAGCGTTTAAAGGAAGCTCAGATTACCGGTGTGGACCCGTGGACTGGGCAGCCTACTCCGGAGGCTCAACGGTTGAATCTCGATATTTTAAAATTTGAACAGCCAAGCGCTTATCAGCAAGCATGGTTGGATATACAGCGTCAGAGGTTAGCGCAACAGGCACAGCAGGGCTATGATGAGCTTGATTACTTCTTGAATTTATTAAATCAATTGTAGTAGGCAGGTGTAATACATGCCTGGTTTTGGTGATTTAAGAAAAATTGAATCCGAACAAGGTTATGAAGTTCCTAAAAGCAAATTCAAACAGTGGCAGGCTAATGCCACCTTGAAGAGGGCGCTTGACCGTACCAGGCGGTTGCGTGAAGCAGAGCAGACCAGGCAACCGGTGTTCCAGACCATTCCTTCGACGTTCAGGGAGTACGCTCTACCAGGCTATAGTGATATATTCAATCCATTGCATAATGCCATAGCTGCAATAAGGTATATCAAAGCCAGGTACGACCATCCGTCCAGGATACCAAATATTGGCAACTGGTCAAAGTGGATCGGCTATTGATTTGAGGTTAGGGATCACCATTGAACAGGGGTGATCCCTTTTTATCATCTCGCAGACGTGTTTGCGGCCACACGTGTTTCTAAATTTTAAAAGCCAAATACTGGATTTGAAATAAAATCTTCTATCAAGGAGGATTACAGGAGCACAGTGAGTAAAATATATCTGGGGGGTGAAAAGAATGCGGTGGCTGGTGATTACGATAGTGGTTATTGGTTTAAGCATGGTGATGATCATTAGTGGTGGCTCGTATTATAATGTGTACCAGGAAGTTATTGACTACCAGCAACAAGCTACAGCGTATCAGGAAGCATATCAGAAAGCTGTTGACGATTGGCTCAAATCAGATGAAGCTGCTGAATTACGGGAAAAGAGAGCTAAAGCCGTAGCTATGGCGTTGGTAATAGCAGATAGATCGCATACGGTAACCTATAACGACATAAAAATAGCAAAGCAAGACATTGACAAATATATACAGGAAAAGGCAAAGGAGAAAGCAGTAGAAATAATTGGGAATGCACCACCATCTCCTGAAATAAGTATAGGTGAAGCTCAAAAGATGCTCCAAAAAGCCTATTTTTGGGTAGGTACCGGTATAGTCATTGTGTGCTTATACATTGTATTTTCAATAATCTATTGGCTTCGTATTTGGATGCTTAAAAAACATTCAACCGAAAATAACGGGGTAACAGGTTAAATAATGGACACAGGGGACATTAAAAAACCGGATAAGGGAATCATACCTGCCCGGCAACCACGGGGGGGGG
>NZ_WHYR01000048.1 GCF_009428905.1 Desulfofundulus thermobenzoicus
CCCGGGGCCGAGGTCTCTCTGTCACCCCAGGAAATATTTCCACGGAGGTGTAAAGCCTGGTCATGGGGAGGCCGCTTAACAAGAAATGGTACAGTGTATCAGGAATTGTTAAGTTATTTGAACCAGGTGAAACCAAATGAGCCGATGCAAAAACAATGCGGTCAAGAAACTAAAGCGGACCACCAAACAAACCGTGGACATCCTGGTGGAAAAATTTCCATTGCATCTCACCAAAAAGCAAACCGTTTTAGCCCGTAACCTGCAAATGGAAGCGGCCAAAGTCTGGAACGCCACCTGCAACATTCACCGCACGGTATACGGCAGATATCATTACTGGCTGAAAGAGGGTGCGATTAAAACCCTGGTCAAAAACAAATACGGCATCCATTCCCAGTCGGTACAGGCCCTGGTTGAAACCTATTTTGAGTGCTGTGAACGTACCAGGGAATTGCACGTACAGGGCAACACCGATTGGAAATATCCCTACCGCCGGAAAAGGTTTTTCACAGTCACCTGGAAAGAACCAGCCATCACCATATGGGGCGGATACTGAGGCTTTCCAACGGCCGGGGCAAGGAACCTCTGGTTGTAAAACTGCCAGAAAGGCTTACCGACACCGTAGTCCATCAAGCGCAACTGGTCTGGCACCGGAATCAATACTGGCTGCACGTAACGGTGGAAAAACCGGCCCCGTTAAAAGTCCGAGGCGACGTTACTGCGGCCATTGACCCGGGCGAAGTGCATGCCGTGACAATCACCGACGGCAATGATGCTTTAGTGATCAGCGGCAGGTTGCTCCGGTCACTCAATCGGTTGAAAAACAAGGAACTGCGCAAATTCCAGCGGGCCATCTCCAAAACGAAGAAAAATTCCCGGAAACGCAAACGGCTGCTGGCTAAAAAATACCGCTTTCTCAACTGGATTGAGCGGCAAAAGGAACACATTTTGCACACCATATCCGCCAACGCCGTCCGCTGGTGCCTGCAAAGGAACGTCAAAACAGTCTACATCGGTGACCCGGAAAGCGTGCGCAAGAAGGACTGCGGCAAAAAACATAACCAGCGCATTGGCCAGTGGGCCTTTGGCAAATTGCGCGACCTGCTGGAATATAAGCTCAAGCGCCGCGGCATTAAGCTGACGGCGGTGGACGAGCGCGGCACCTCCGGCACCTGCCCCCGGTATGCGGGGAATACACCAAAACAAAATGCGCGCGTGTATCGGTGCGGTAATGCTTCTTGCGGGTTCACAGGCATCCACCGGGATGTATTGGGAGCGAGCGGCATCCTGGATAAGTCCGTAAACGATGGGTTCACCAAGGGGCGCAAGTTGCCCGCAACGGTGAACTACCTGCGGCCGAAAGTATTGACACCGAAAAAAGCCGCTTAACGTATCTACGTAGCCGAAAGGCGAAGTAGTAGACGCCTATGGACCGGGCCTCCCGGTAAACGCCGGGTTGACACTCACGAGGAAAGCGTAAGACCTGCGCTTTAGCAGGCAGCATTTCTATGAAATGAGGAAAACCTTCGCGGAGAAGCCTCCGGGCTTGTCCCGGAGGAGGTTCACTTTTGCATGACATAAAAAGGACTGTATCATGCAAAATATTACGGAACGCCAGAGGCCTGGTCTTTACCGGCCTCTATGCTTATCCCAAAACCCGCACATCAATCTTAAATACTCCTTGAAATTTCCTTCATCAGGAAGGAAATTTGTTATAATATAGCGAACTTAGCAATACTTAGGATAGGGGGTACGATAGTCCTGTTCAAAAGGCATCGTGTCAATCTTTTGATCTTTTCTCGGTCTTACAATGCTTTCCTAATGCGGTAGGCAGGCGAGTGACTCGATGTTTCCGGCGTTTAATTGCCTGCAGCGAGGATGATAAAAATCTTTTTTCCTTCGACAAACACCTGTCACTCCTTCCCCCTTATAATCGATGTACGGATTTAATTTGGGGGGAAGGTAAATGCTTCTGGCCGGCCATGAAGAAGGAATGTACTTTGACCAGGTGGGAGCGGCCCTGGATGCCCTGGCGGGCAGGAGTTCTGAGGATCTGGTTCTGCCCCATGCGGCAGGTGGAACTGTCTGCCGGTGGCCCTGGGCTGGCAGCTGACCCAATTACCCACCGGTGGCAAAAGAAAGAATTTTTAACCGGGCTGATCCGGGAAAAGGCCGGCGAACTGGCCGCCAGATCGGAGAATACGCCCGCGTCCTTTCTAAAAAGGTAGCTTTTGTGTCTGGGGGTGGCATATTCAAGGAAGGCTAACCCTACAAAGCCAGAAGCACCAAGAAGGAGAAAGAAGTGGCTAATATAAAAAATGAAGCAGTTAATTGATCTAATTCACAAGCAGGGAGTAGAAAACTGGGCTGAGAGATGTAAAAAAGCTTTCGAAGAACTCTTTGGTGCCGATGGAGGACGTTACCCGGATAAGGCAAAAAAAGCCGTAACCCTTCGAGCACCAGTTTTTCAGGCAGGTAAGGGTGTTACTTTTGCTTCCCTGATTCATCCCGCAAATCCTGATTCCGGTGCTTATGGGGGGATGAGTTTCGTTCTTTTTCCAGTTCCGGACGCCCCCTGTCTACTGGCTATGGTTGTGGGTACCCAGGGACTGAGTCCCGATGAAGAGGTTCTGGCGCGTCCCGGACATGGCCGAAAGGTTTCAGCTATTTGTAATTGGCTCAATAAGAAATACGGCAAAGGGAATTTGATTGCCTGGGCAAAACAGGACCCTGTTCGCCTAGATCTGGATCTGCCTGGTAACATTAAACGGCTTTTCCCGGATTATAATGCTGTTTTTGAGCGGTACGGGAGAGTGATTTATGGTTTTTTTCAGCCCACTGGCGACACGGCAGCCACTGCAGACGCCCTGAAAGCTTTTCTGGATCTGATGTTTGAAGAACGCGGAATATATCCTTTAAAAGCAGCTGCGGAAGAAAGTGAGCAAATCCGGTCCGAGTATTTTGCCCATTTAATGCCGGATGTTACTGAAGAGGAGGTACAGGAACTACTCCGGGAACGCCGTTTTGTTGTTTTGCAGGGTCCTCCGGGGACAGGAAAGACCCGGTTGGCCTTACGAATTTTACAAAAGGCTTATCAGGCAAATGGTTTTTCCATTCAGTTTCATCCGAACACTACCTATGAAAATTTTATTGGCGGGCTGGCACCGGTTCTATCTGGTGATGTACTGGGTTTTCGATTTGCGCCGCAACCTGGTTTTTTAATGAAAGCAGCAACGGAAGCGCTAAAAAAGCCAGAACAGCCATTCCTACTCCATATTGATGAAATAATTGCAGTGGATAGAAAGCTTGCAGGGATGAGAGCTCCGATGAGACGTCGCAGAAGTTTTACCGGTGCCCCCATTTTACCTGTTAAATTAAGGGAATCTCCTTGCTTTGAAGTTATTGACTCCTCAACTGCTCGTCTCCCTGCGACTTTTCTGCTTAAAGGGCAACTTCACCGGGAACCACAGTCCCAGGCAGCGCGCCTGGCAAACCAATTTATCCAACAAAACAGCGGTATTCTTCAGAATTTTAATATCTCTGCAAACTTAGATTATGATGGTCACTCGGTGGATGTAATCTTTCAGGCAGGCACAAAAATAGGCGCTATCCCTCTTCTTTCACCAACCTCAGGGAGGCCGGACTACGGGCTTATTGTAAAGCCACGCTTTGATTGGCCAGGAATCGGCTCTATGCTTGGTAAGATGGGGTGGCGGGTTATTCCCTCCCTGCTGCAGTTACCTTTGCTTCCGCGCTCCGATAGAAAGATTCCTCCGTGGGTGTTATCAGCAACTGTCCTTTTACGCATCAAAAAACTACTGGAATGTCTGGAGAGACGTTTTGAGTTTGCCGAATTAGACCTGAGCGCTCCGCGCGGTAGTGTGAAATGGCCCAGCTATATAACATCATCGATAACGAGAGCCAGATTTTTACATGTCCCTTGCCGTTATCCTGATCTTCGGGATGATCGGGAATTCATCGCCGCGGTCCATTATACCCTGCGTAAACAACAGGCCAGTTTGGAAAGCCAGAGAAGTGCAGGTGCGTTTGTATTACAGCTAATCGGCCTTTGTCAATCTTTATTGGAGCGTGTTCGTAGCGTTTCACCCAAACAACCCTCAGTTCCTACAATTAATGCCTGGTACCGGGGGCCCTTGCGGACCAGGATTTTTCGGGACGGCTTACAGGCCATGGAATGGACCATTGAGGACCGGGGTTTGGCCGGACTAGGTGATTTGCAGGGGTTGCCCTGGGTAATGTCCATGGAAGAATTCTTTGAAGCCTGGGCGGAAACCATTGCTGCGGCTCTCACCAGGCGGATTGGGGGAGTCCTGCACACAGGCAGAAAAAGGGAAACAGTTGCCCCGCTGGTCTGGGATCCTCCTTACGTGGGATCACAAAAATATTTATTGCCGGATTTAGTCCTTGAGCGTTTATCCGCCCAGGATGGTGAAAAGGAGATTATTATTTTTGATGCTAAATATAAAGGTCACTGGGAAGATTTAAGCCGTGACCAGTGGGGCAAACTCGATGAAGAGCTGCGCGAGAGGCACAGGGCAGATTTATTGCAGGTTCTTGCATATTCGACATTATTTGAGGCAAAGAAAATTACCAGCTTGGTGTATCCCTGCCAAAAGCAGACCTGGGATTCTTTAAAGAAACGAGGTTTGCTTTACCATAAGGCTTGCCTTGGTGCCGGTAAAAGGAGTGTCAACCTGGTCCTCGCAGCTATACCCATGGATTCCGGGATCGAAGAAATAGTTCAAACATTGGCAACGGCTGTAATTTAATTCCATATATATATATATACATAAAAGCCCCCCTCTTTAAAAACATTGAGAAAGCCTTTAAGAAATGAAGGGAGCTGAATAGATGGCCGTTCCAAATCTGGCAAGGATGATGGAGAAAAGTACACGGAGCGACGACCTTTTCAATAATCCAGGCACAAACGCCTTTCGGTAAAGGCCTGCAATCTTGTCGAGTTTTTACTCAGGGCCTACTGCCTGGAAAGGCCGGTAAGAGAAATTGAAAAGTACGAAATTGTCCGCTGGGAGAAGGACTTGCCAGAGGGCGAGGGGTGCCGCCTGAGCTAGCCAGGTGGGTGAGGGAAAATGAGTCCCGCCTGGGATGGATCCCCGACGACCTGCCTGAAGGCGCAGCTCTGCCCCTGACACTCCAGGAAATTGCCAGGTTTTACGAATTGGCTGGCGTAAGTGACAGAGAAGAATGTGTTCAAGCCGGGCAGATTCTGCCCGACCCGGGGTTGTTGCCGCCGTGGAAGGAATTGAAGGCGCTGGTTAAGGAGATTCATCGGTCGCAGGACGACGTGGGGAAACTGGAGGCTGAGCTGGTGTCGCTGCAGTCCCGCCTTGCCGCAGTGGCCGAAGTGGGCCGAAACGGTCGTGCTTCAAGGCGGGAAGGGCAGCTCCTTAAAACCGCCGGAAAACGTCACCGAGGTCTGGGAGTGGCGCAAGGCCGAAACTTACCTCAAAAAGATGCATGCAGAGGACCCCCAGGTGCTTTCCAGGAGGCTCGACGAGCTTCTCCAGAGGAAAGGGAGGCTGGTGGCGGAGCTGGTGGCCCTTTCCACCTGGCTCACTCTCGCCGGGCGCGTGACGGAAGAGCAACGCAAAAGCCTCAGAGGGTAAAAATGTTTACAACGCAAATAGCTCAAAATGTGTGCCTCTTGACGGGGACGGCTTCCGGTAAAAGTATGGTTTTCTACGCCGCGGCTATTGATATCCTGGCCAAAAACCATGCTGCAAAGATCATTGCCATCTACCCCTTAAAAGCCCTGGGTAGAGAACAGGAAAACAAATGGCAGGAAGCACTTCATAAAGCGGGTATGGATTACGTTAAAGTCGGCCGGATTGACGGGGACGTTAGCCGTTAAGCAGAAAAAAAATATAATTAAAAACTGTCAGGTAATAATAATGACGCCAGATATAATTCATGCGTGGCTATTGGCGAACATTGGCGACAAAGAGATCATGAAGTTTGTGGCCAGTATCTTGCTTGTAGTAGTTGACGAAGTTCATACATACACTGGCGTTTTCGGATCCAACTCAGCCTTTCTGTTCCGAAGGCTCCGCCATTTGATGGCCGTGGCAGATAATAGTCCTCAATTTATCTGTGCCTCAGCAACAATAGCGAATCCTGAAGTTCATCTAAAAAATCTTTTCGGGGTGCAGTTTTACTTAATTGGATCTGAGCTTGACACTTCACCCAGATATGAGGTTGAGATATTATTAGTTAAGCCGCCAAGAATCGCCGATTTTTGACTGAAGTTACCAGATTTATGAAAGAAATTGCTCAAGAGCCCGACCGATTTATCGCTTTTATTGATAGTCGTAAGTAGACAGAAATGATATCGTCTATTTTATCACGCGGTCAAGTTGGTGATGATGATGAATCCGGATCAATCGGCAGGTTAGATGGAAATCTGTTAGATACGTTAAGCATTCTTCCTTACAGGGCAGGTTACGAAGAATATGACCAGGAATTAATTCAAAAACGATTAACTAAAGGAATGTTGAAAGGGGTTGTTAGCACCAGTGCGTTAGAACTTGGGTTGGATATTCCCCACCTGGGAACAGCGGTGCTAATTGGAGTACCATATTCAGCGACGAGCCTATTTCAGCGAATCGGACGAATTGGGCGTCATGGTAAAGGCAGGGTATATATAATCCATTCCGGCAGTTTTCTTGATGAAGTTATTTTTAGAGATCCGCTTCGTTTACTTAATCGTCCCTTGAGTGAAAGTGCCCTGTATTTACAAAATCCTAGAGTGCAGTATATTCACGCACTCTGCCTGGCGCGTTTAGGCGGTGAGCACGACCAAATGTGTAATATGCTCGGGAAAAGTGTAGATGAAAGTGATTTTACCAGTCCCATTGTCTGGCCGGAGGGTTTTATATCACTATGTAAATCTGAAAGGATTGGGGAAATACCGGCCGACCTTCAGGCGATGAAGGCCGAAGCTGGAGATGATCCTAATCATACGTACCCGTTACGAGATGTGGAAAGTCAGTTTAGAGTACAGCTTAAGCAAGGACCTATACAGGAAGAAAAAGGGTCTTTGTCTTATAGTCAACTTTTACGTGAAGCATACCCTGGAGCTGTATATTATTATGCGACGCAATCCCTTAGAGTATATAAAATTATTAACAAGTCACGTCTGGTTCTTGTGCGTAAGGAAAAGAGATACACCACTACTCCAAACATGATTCCCACCCAGGTTTTCCCTAATTTAACGAGCGGTAATATCTACGAAGCGCGCCGTCATGGCGATCTGGTAGTATTCGAGTCAAATATACAGGTCAGGGAATCAGTTGTTGGTTATAAGGAAAAACGCGGATCTAAACAGCCAGAATCCTATCACTATCCCCTTAATGAGCATAGAATGAATATTTATTTTGATTTACCTCGTTTTACGCGAAATTACTTTACAAGTGGCGTCATCCTGACACACCCCAGTTTTAATAATATGCAGGAGCCAGAAATTAATACCATAGCAAAATTGTTATATGAGGCGTTTTTGATGTCAATTCCATTTGAACGGCAGGACATTGACTTTGCAGTCGGTAAGTTCCGCATAAATAGGCCACCAATTGTCCAAGATGGCACCAGGTTTGTGGCCATATACGATAAAACGTATGGTAGCCTCAGGTTATCAGGGCACGTGATGAAAGAAGACCTTATGAAAAAAGTATTCGAGCAGACCAATGAAATTGCCAATCTGACTGATTACCGAGATAATGAGATGGAGGAATTCCATATTAGTTCCGGTGTAATAGGAATCTTAACGGATTTATTGCAATCAGCTCAAGATACAGGTTCGCCGATTAGTCACTTTTTCCTTGAATCGCAAAAGAAAGATGATATAGATGAAACATTACGTGAGCAAGTGATAAGACCAGGCAGTGTTGGCTTGGCCATACGCAATGATAACCAGGAGTATTTGGTTGAAAAGGTTTTCTATAATCCCAAATCAAACTTAAATGAAATATGATCTATAAATTCATATTAAAATAATTATTTAAATGTTTAATTAATCCGCTATCGCTGGTTAGATGTTGTGTTGTCCAAAGCGAACGGCCTTGGCCGTATCATCCAGAGAAATATTTAAAATATATTGCTACTGATATTAAGAAAACGGAATTACAAGTGCCCCTTAAGAGCTGGAATTAAATTATTCTGGAAATTGGTTTATAATATCCATTGGATGAATTATTATTACTGAAAAGGTATTCAAAAAGGAGTGGCCTTGGATGGGTTTCCCCCGGAAAAAGGAAAGCGGGAGTTATACATATGGGGACTACTTAAAATGGCCGGGCGATGAGCGGTGGGAAATAATCGAGGGGATTGCCTATAACATGAGTTCCGCCCCATCAAGAAGACACCGGAAAGTTTTAATTGCCTTGCTCAATGAGTTTTACAATTATCTGAAAGAAAAGGACTGTGAAGTATACTGCGCCCCGTTCGACGTCCGCCTGCCGGAAGGAAACGAAAAGGACGAAGAGATTAAAACTGTTGTTCAGCCGGATCTGGCAGTGATTTGCGACCGGTCAAAGCTGGATGAACGGGGTTGCAAGGGGAGCCCGGATTTAATTGTGGAGGTTATTACGTCGTCAACGGCTTCCATCGATTATATTCAGAAACTGGCTTTATATGAAAAGCACGGAGTAAAAGAATACTGGATAGTGCATCCGGTAGATGAGGTAGTAATGATCTATATGCTAACGGACAACCGAAAATACGGGAGAGCTATAATTTATTCGAAAAACGATCAGGTGAGCACGGACCTTTTTGACGATTTGCGAATTGATCTAAAAGAAGTGTTTAAAGAATAACTGGAAAAAGGCAGATCCGTTTAAAAGTTTATGGTAGTTGGTTACCAGAAAAAATGGTAGCAGGCCATCCTGGTCTGCTTCACCCGTGCCGGTTAGGATGGTAGCAGCTGCGGCCGTGTCCGTACACCGATGGGTGCATGGGGATGGTTTGGTTACAGCTGCTTTCCCGCACCGCCGACACGAGCACTCCTGGCGGCAGAAGATGCGCTTTATTGAACAGAAAGAGTGATGGTATGGGCAGTTCATTAGGCCATATGGATAAGGGCAGGCGACGTTCTGAAGCGCTCATTGCCACCCTGGGCGTGGAGCCCCAGGTGGTAACCATAACCCTGGACTGCCTGCTGGCCGGCGGCAGAAATATCGGTGAGGCGGTGGTGATTTATACGGAAAGCCCCGGAGTTTACGAGGCGCTCAAAGTGATTGAGGATGAATTCGCACGGCCGGCATATCCGGGTATGGTGCTCCGTTCCGTTCCGGTCACTTCCAGGGAGGGGGCGGTCAGGGACTTTCGTACCGATGAGGATCTGCGCGGGCTTTTGCGTACCCTCTACGCGGAAGTGCGCCGTGCCCGGCAGGCCGGGAACATTGTCCACCTGTGTGTTTCCGGCGGGCGTAAAGTGATGGGTATTGTGGGCATGGTGGTGGCCCAGCTTTTGTTTGGCCCGGAGGATCATGTCTGGCACCTGATCACGGAAGGCTGGCGGCCCGGTGCCGGCCGGCACCTGCACCTGCCGGAGGAAGAAAAGGTGTGGCTGGTGCCGGTGCCTGTTTTGCGCTGGAGCGAGGCCGGCACCCTGATGCAGGCCGTGGCTGAGATGAATGACCCCGCCGAAGTGGTAGCCTGGTACGAAAAACTAAGCCGGGCCGGGGAAGTAAAACGACAGCGGGAGTTTATCGAACGCTGGCTGACCCGGGCCGAAAGGGAGGTGGTCCGCCTGGCCTGCCGGGGGCTGGATAATGCCGCCATTGCTGCTGCGCTGTGCAAGCAGGAGCAAACGGTGGCCAACCAGCTCCGGGGCGTCTATGAAAAACTGCGGGAATGGTTGGGTTACCCGGCCGGCAATGTGGATCGCTCTGTGTTAATAGCCCGGTTTGCCCCCTATTTTACTCTGGTGGAGGAACAATGAAGGTGAAAGTGATCAACTTTGCCCACCCTTTAACGGAAAGCAATTTGCAGGAAATCAAAAGTTTGGCCGGTTGTGAAGTCTCGGAGGTTGTGGAAGTCCCCAGTCAGATCGATCCGGCCAAACCCCTGGAACCACAAATTGCTTCCCGGCTGGAAAACCTGGGGTTAACGGCGCAGGAATGGCAGACACAGCCGCTGTTGATTAACCTGCCCTCCCTGTCCTGCAGTGCTGCCGTGGTGCTGGCCCTGCTGCACGGCCGCATGGGCTATTTTCCACCCATCCTGCGCCTGCGTCCTGATACCGACAGTTTGGTACCGCGCTTTGTCGTGGCTGAGATTTTAAACCTCCAGGCCATCAGGGAGCGGGCCCGGGGGAAGCGGTGATTTAATGGAATATTATAATGGCCGGTTTATAAACCACCTGCCGCCTTAATGCAGATGCAGGAGGAGTGGAGAGATAGCAAAAGGAGGGATGGCTTACGGATACCTGGGAGGCCACTTATCGGGTAACTACCCCTTTGTTCCTGGGCGGGGCATCGTCCACTACAGAAGCAGAACTGCGTCCACCTTCGCTCAAGGGTTTGTTACGCTTCTGGTTTCGGGCGGTGGCCCTGCCTTCTTTGGGAAGCTGGCAGGCAGTCCAGAAGGTAGAAAATGAACTTTTCGGTAGTACGAATGGACAAGCGGGTTTCATTCTCAGCATTATGAATTCCCATGGATTAAAACAGGTGCAGCCCGACCAGGATTGGAAAAAGTGGCATGGTCTTGGTTACCTTGGTTATGGAGTAGTTGATCGCGGTATGACGCGGCAGCCGTATTTAAAACATGGCGGGGTATTTACGTTAAAAGTCATGCTCAAAGATAACGTTTCACCGCAAATCGGCAGCTTGTTGCCGGTTGCTTTAAAGGCCCTCGGTCTTTTTGGTGCCGCAGGGGCCAGGGCGCGTAAGGGTTTCGGTTCTTTGTCCTTAGAGTCCCTGCGGCATAACGGAGAAGAGAAATGGGTGGTTCCCGGAAACATTGAGGAACTTTGCGCAGGCATACGCAAAATTTTCGGGGAGATGAGCATTAACCGCCATGAAGAAGGGAACCTCCCCGATTATACGGCTTTTAGCTTATCGGCAAAGGTAAAGATTGTTAAAACAGCACGCGATCCTCTTCAACTTTTGGATGAGGTGGGAAAAGAGCTTTTGCGCTACCGCAGCTATGGCCGCGCAAGCGGTAGTATCCACGTTCTTCCCTGGAGGGAAAAGGCCGAACAGAACTTTGCCGACGATCACGATATGATCCTGAATGTTATTAATGGACGAACTCTCCAACCACCGGATCACCCTCGCCGGGTGGTTTTTGGCCTGCCCCACAACTATTTCTTTTTATCCACCAGGCAAAAGGCAAATGTTGATGCTGCCAACCACAAACGGCGTGCCAGCCCCCTTTTCATTCATATTCACGCTCTGTCAACGGGGGAATATGCGGCGGTGTTGAGTCTGCTTCCAGCCATATTCCTGCCAGAGGGAGAATTAATAAAAATGTCTGGCGGTGGACATAATGTACAAGTTGCTTGCCAGGTAAACTATCAGGAAATTGAAAACTTTTTAACCCGATCTGCCTTTCGTGATGGGGTGGTGGTCTGGCCGTGAAAGATAAAATATATTTGCACTTTTCCCTCGGCCCGGTGCAGGGTTTTGTGGCCCAGGCGCGGCGGACCCGGGATTTCTGGGCCGGTTCCTTTATCCTCTCCTATCTGGCCGGACAGGCCATGCTGGCCGTGCATAATGCAGGCGGAAAATTAATTCTGCCGGCGGTGACCGATGAATCCGGCAAGATCACCGACCGCCTGCTGGCGGCCATTGAGCAGAGGGAGGAGGGTAAGATTGTCTCCCAGGGGCCGGGGATTGCCACCCTGCCCAACCGCTTTCAAGCCAGGGTGCCCGATCATTTCAACCCTTCCGCCTGTGTGGAAGCGGTGAATCGGGCCTGGGGGGCTCTGGCCGAAAAGGTGTGGCAGGATTATGTGCAACCGGTGGCCCGCCTGGGTCGGGGTACCCGGGAAATCTGGGAACGGCAGATAGCCGGATTTTGGGAGATGAGCTGGGTTATGGGTGATGACCCGGCCCTTCTGGACCGGCGCAAAAACTGGCGCAGCCACGTGCCACCGGTGGAACCCGGAGACAAGTGTACGTTGATGGGGAACTATCAGGAGCTTTCCGGCTACCTGCGTATACGGGAAAAAGAGCAGCAGGAATCCTTCTGGGCGGCCCTGCGGGATAAAGTGGGTGAATATGAACTGGCCGGGGATGAGCGGCTTTGTGCCGTGGCTCTGGTTAAACGTCTTTTCCCCCTGGTGGCGGCGGAAATTCTCTGGCCGGTGCCGCGGCGCTATCCCTCCACACCGTACCTGGCCGCTATACCCTGGCTAGCCGGCGTGTGTGCAAACCACCCGGAGGAGGCAAGGAAATATGCCGTTGAAGCCGGACGGCTGCCCGGTGCCAATCGCCGGGAAGAGCCGGAACACTTTGCTTGCCTGCAGGCGGCCCTTGCCGGGAATCCCGAAGGGCGGGAGTTTGCTTCCCTGGATGGTAACTGCTTTCATAAAGCCGCTCTCTTCAATAATAATCTTTGGGAACGGGGGACGGTGCGGGCAGAGGATACGGTCGTCCTTCGCCGCCAGTTGGCCAGCCAGCTCGAAAAATTGGGAACACCTGCCTCCCCTTTCTATGCCCTGCTCCTTATGGACGGGGATCGCCTTGGAGCTTTACTACGGAAGAATTCCCCGGAGGTGATCAGCAAAGCCCTGGCCGATTTCAGCTGGTCCGTAAAAGATGTCATTGGAGATTTTAACGGTGTTACTGTTTTTGCCGGCGGTGATGATGTTCTGGCTCTGTTACCGGTGGACGGGGCCCTTCCAGCGGCCCTGGCCCTGCGTTTCCTGTATACTCGAAGTTTTGCTAACTGCGGTATTGGTACCGGAGGGGGTACCATTTCCGGAGCCATCGTTTTCGCCCACTATTCTACACCCCTTACCGCTGTTTACCGTGAAGCCCACCGTCTTTTAGATGATGTGGCCAAGGATGAAACCGGGCGGGACAGTCTGGCCGTCACCGTCTGGAAAGGGGCCGGGCGGGTTCTGACCTGGGCCGCTCCTTGGGCTGTCATTGGAGGTAGTGAAAACAATGTATTTGATGAACTGGTTAAAGGATTTCAGGGCAGCGACCGCGGAAGCAGGGAGTTCAACAGCAGCTTTTTTTACAACCTGCGTCAACGTTTCGCCATTTTAAAAGAGGAAACGGGCTTAAATCTTTCTCCCCAGGACATGGAGGATGTTTTGGCGGCCGAATATCTGAAAAACCGGGAACGCCAGTGCAGTCCCGAGGAAGCCAGGGCAAGGATGAAGCGGTTGTTGGGAATCTGCCGCCGGTCCTGGCGGGACGAAGAGGGCAAGGTGCATAAGGCCGAAGGGGCTTTGACCTTTGATGGCGCCATGCTGGTGAAATTCCTGGCCCAGAAGGGGGTGGTTTGGTGAACTGGCAATGCTGGACCTTTCGTTTTCTGGACACCTGTTTTTTCCGCGACGGGCTTCCCTATCATGCTGGTGAAGGCGGTTACACCATGGTCCGGACAATTTTCCCGCCCTTTATAACCACCCTGCAGGGTGCCATCCGTACCTGCCTGGCCGAAGAACGGGGCTGGCGACCGGGTCAAAAAAACGGTTGGCCGGCTGAACTGGGTGGTCCAGATGATCCGGGTGACCTCCAGTTCCGGGGGCCCTATCTCTGGACGGCTGAAGGGCCGCTCTTTCCCATGCCGCTGCATCTTCTGGTAAAAAAGATGCAGGATGTAAGCTATGCCTTTACCCGACTGATACCCGGCGATCCGGTAAAATGCGATCTGGGTGAAGTGCGTCTTACGGTGCCTGATCCACCGTTGGCCGGTGCCGGTCTGCCTGAAAATCTATTTCTTTTGCCTTCCGGCCTGCAGACCGTACTGCAGGGGGGATTGCCAGAAACCAGTGAAGTGCAGGACAGCGCAAAACTCTGGGCCACCGAGTACCGTACCGGGTTGGAGCGGGATGATAACACCCGAACTGCCTGGAAGGGGATGCTTTATAACTGCGCCCACGTTCGGCCGGACAGGGGGCTGGGTTTGGTCGTTCTTGTATGTGGTATTCCAAAAGAATGGCCGGTGGCGCCCCGACGGGTGCTAAACCTGGGCGGGGAGGGGCGCATGGCGGAAGTGAAAGTAGATCTCCTGGCCGCAGAGCAGGCGCTGCTTCCACCACCCGGAATTCCTGCACCCCATACCGATGGCAGGCTGTACTTTACCGCAACTTTAATTACCCCCGGGTGGTATGAAGACCTGGAACGAGTAATCCGGGAAGGCCCACCGGGGATTCCGGGAAAATGCGTGTCTGCCTGTCTGGGCAAAGTTGTGCAGGTGGGCGGCTGGGACCTGGCCAACCAGGAGCCCCGCCCCCTGGTGCAGCTCCTGCCGGCCGGTAGCACCTGGTTCTTTGCAGCAGACGTTGCAGAAGTGGATGACCTGGCCAACCTGCATGGCCAGTGTATTGGTGCCGGAACTGCTTACGGCTTTGGACAGATTCTGATTGGTAAGTGGAGGGAGGAAATTTGATGAAAAGTGCCCTTATTGGTTTACTGGCCGAAACCAGCCTTCATCCGGGCAGTGGCCAGACTGCAGGAGTCATTGATCTGCCCGTGGCCCGGGAGGCGGCCACCGGTTACCCGGTTATTGTTGGTTCCAGTTTGAAAGGTGCCCTGCGGGAGCGGGCCGAGCAGTTGTGGGGGCGGGATAATGAAAAGGTATACGAGGCATTTGGCAGGCAGGAAAATGCCGGGGCGGTGGCTGTCACCGATGCCCGCCTGTTGCTCCTGCCCGTCCGTTGCTTAAGCGGCCACTATAAATGGGTGACCTGTCCTTACCTGCTGGAGCGCTGCCGGCGGGATGGAGAACTGGCCGCTGTCCCGGTAACAGTGCCTGATTTGCCGCTGCACCCGGAACCCGGCCAGGCTCTGGCTGCTGGCGAAGGCCGTCTTTTCCTGGAGGAGTTGTCCTTTGATATTGTCACCACCGATATGAGTGAATTGGCCGGGGCAATTGCACCCCTGATCCTTCATCAAGCGGTGCGGGAGCGGCTGTCCGGCTCATTGGTGGTCATCAGTGACGATGAGTTTGCCTATTTCGCCCGTTATGGACTGGCAGTTAACGCCCGCAATGTTTTGAATGATGAGACCAAGACCAGCGAAAACCTGTGGTATGAAGAAACACTACCACCCGATAGCCTGTTTTATGCCCTTTTGCTGGCCCGGGCGGGCAAAGAAGGGGCACTGGCCAACCTGGCCGGTATATTTAAAGAACGGCCTTACCTGCAGGTGGGCGCCAACGAAACAGTGGGTCAGGGTTGGTGCGCCGTGTCCTGGCTAACCGCAGGGGGTGAAGGGGAATAATGCGAACATTGGAACAAATACGGGCTGCCGATGCCCTGGGAAAAATCCGGGCTGTTCAAGAAACTTTTGCCGGTGATGAGGAAAAGGCCGATAAATTCGCTTCCTACGTAGAAAGCCTGCCGGCCACCATTCTTACCAACGGCCTGGGCCAGGCGGCAGCTACCCTGCTGGCCCAGGCCAAAGGAGTCCAAAGCGATCCCCACTACAAAATCTATCGCTTTTTGGAGGAATGGCTTTGCCGTGATGCGCCCGAGGCGCCCTATCGCCTGGCGAAAGATCTAATGGAAGCCATAGTAAGCAACGACCGGCAGGCCTACCTTCACGCCCAGGCCGAGGCCCTGGCCTGGCTGGAGTGGTTGAAAAAGTTTGCCGTTGCATTCTTGAAGAAGAAGCCGGAATAGCAGTGGGGAGGCGATAATATTGGTGCGTCCGCTTTATGCCGGCAATAGAGCTCCGGACAATTTTAGGGCGGAATTTAATGCCGGCCTCTGGTATGACAAGTTTTGTAACCGGTGGCTGCCCAAAAAAAGGGAATGGTCCCTTGAATCCAATGGGAAAAATGGTAAAAAGGAATGGATTGATCAATTAAACGATAAAAAGGTGGGCTCCCCTGCCTACCTGGAAATGATGATTGACCGGATGGGCCGCCTGGTAACAGCGTTAAAGGGTGAACTGCGCTGCTTTGCCACCGACTGGCGCTTTGTCACCGGCCTGGGGCGGGAGCATCCGGTGGAAAATGGTTTTGCGTGGCACCACCTGTTGGGAGTACCTTTCTTACCCGGCTCTTCGGTTAAGGGGGTGGTGCGGGCCTGGGCCGAAAATTGGGTGGGCGTAGAACCGAACGAAGTCCGGCGCATCTTTGGTCCGCCAGGCTGGATAGATGAAAAAAGGGTGGGCAGTGTACTCTTTTTCGATGCCCTGCCGGCGGGACCGGTAAAGGTCCAGGCAGACGTGATGACACCTCATTATGCCCCATACTACCAGCCGCAGGGGGTACCGCAGCCGCCCGGGGACTGGTTTGATCCTGTTCCCATTCCCTTTCTGACCGTGGCTCCCGGCCAACCCTTTTTGTTTGCAATCGCACCGCGCCGGCCGGAGTGCTCGCAGGATCGCCGGGATTGTGTGCTGGCGCTAGAATGGCTGGAGGAAGCCCTGGCGGGGATCGGTGCCGGAGCTAAGACGGCTGTTGGTTACGGTCGCTTTACGCGCCGCCTGGACCTGGAGGAAAGATGGTCCGCCCGGTGGCCTAAAAGTGAGACTGGGGTGAAGGGGGATGAACCGCTAGATGGTGATGCCGGGGAAGGGGTTTCCCCTGAACTTGCAACGTCAATTCCGGAACCCGTGAGTGCCATCCGGGCCGCCATGGAGCAGGACGGTTACAGCAGCAATCCGGAGCAATTCATGCATGCTTTGACCACCAAATGGCTCCCCAGGATGCAAAATGTAGATACGGAAGTTGCTGACCGTCGTGAGATTGCCCAACTCCTGGCCGAGTGGTACCAAAAGACTAAACCAGACCAGTGGAAAAAACCCAACAAAAAGAACACATCCAAGATCGAAGCGATCAAGAGAACGATGGATATATAAATGTCTTACCGGTATATTTCAAAACAGTGCTAAAAGACCAGACGATTATAATAGCCGGCAATCCAGGTCATATACTGGCGGCAATAAACTGATTCTTTTCCCAGAGAGGTGAAACAAAATGCCTCACTTGATTGTTTCCACAGTGGGTACCAGCCTGTTAACTAATTATGTCAACAGGCAAAAAAACCAGGATTTAAGCCTGCTCTTCAGAGACACGGCCAATGCCGGGGAAAAAGAGCTCACATCCCACCAGAGGGATGTGATCGATGAAATTATTGGGAAAGTGGATGCTGAGCTGTGGAATGCTACCCATGGGGAATTACCACAGTTGAGTGCCGAGTTGAGAGGGCTCCTGGGTTATTACGGCCGCGATTTTTACTCCCGGACCGCCGGCATGGATCACCATGTCCTTGTGTCCACCGACACCTATCAGGGCCGGGAAGCGGCCCGTTTACTTGCGGACCATTTAGAAAGGCTGGGATTTAATTCAGTGGAGATTCTGATACCGCCGGGGCTGAGCACCAGGGACTGCAGCAGTTTTACCGCCGGGGTAAACGAGGTTGTGAAGTGGTGTGAGCAGACGCTGGCCGGTTACCGGCAGCACCGCTATCATATTGTTTTTAATCTGGTGGGCGGTTTTAAGAGCTTGCAGGGGTATATGAATACCCTGGGGATGTTTTACGCCGATGAAATAATTTATATTTTCGAAGCGCCATCGGCGGATCTCATACGTATTCCCCGTCTGCCGGTGGTATTGGACGAAATACCGGTTTTACAGGAGAAGGCGGCACTTTTCGCCCTGATGGAAAACTGTTACATGGCGAAGGAGGAAGAGGTAAAGGGTATCCCTGAGATCTATCTATACTACGACGGGGAGGGGAGCTATACCCTGAGCACCTGGGGACTGTTGATGTGGGAACGGCACAAGCAAAAAATTCTGGGTGGTGATCAGCTACTGCCATTCCCGGCCCTGGTTTATGAGCGAAGCTTCGAGAAAGATTTCCTGGACATCACGGACAAAGCCAGGCGGGCGGATATCCAGACTACCCTGGCTAAAGTGTCCCTGCTTTTTCGCGAGCAGGGCCTGGCGGGTTTACGTAAGGATACAGGGCTTCTTTACGAAACTTACGAGGGCAGGCCGGGAAACATCGGTCATTTCCGTCTTAACCAGGACTGGCGGGTTTCCTGCCGTCCTGAAGGCAATATCCTGCGTTTGCGCCATGTGGGTTCACATGATTATGTTAATGATAATCCATAATAAAGCCCTATGGCCGGTGGATTCCGGCCTGTCCTGCCCCCGGTTATACAGGCAGTTATCAGAAAGGAAGGTAGCAGGATGCAGCTAACCATCTATTTCCACGCCCCCGGCCCGGTGGCCATTCCGGTGCACTACGGCACTCTCCTCCAGGGGCTCATCTATCACCAGATGCAAAACCCGGTTTTGCGCACCTACCTGCATGAGCAGGGCTTTGTCCTGGAAAAGCGCCGTTTCAAGCTTTTTACCTTTTCCCGGCTGATGGGCCGGGCAGTGAGGTATGACCGGGATAGCGGGCGTTTGATTTATTCACCGCCGCTCAAGCTGGTCATCTGTTCACCCATTCCTTTTATCCTGCAGGAGTTGGGCACCGGTTTTTTGCGGCAGGGGCAGGTCCGCCTGGGTGATGCCCGGCTGGAAGTGAAGGAGATGTCCGCCGCCAGCCCCCGGGTGCAAACACAACCGGTACGGGTGCGGATGCTTTCTCCGGTGGTGGTATACAGTACCATGGAGTCGCATGACGGGCGCTTCTACACCTATTACTACGCACCCTTTGAACCCCGCTTTACCGAACTGGTAGGCGCCAACCTGGCCAAAAAGCATTTGCTCATTCACGGGCGTCCGGCCCCCCTGGATGGCTTCAGCATCCTGCCGGCCGCCCTGGAGGAGAGGGATCTGAAAATCACCCGCTACAAGGACATCATTATAAAGGGCTGGATGGGCGACTACCTGTTGCAGGGGGATCCGCAGCTTCTCCAGGTGGCCCTGGATGCCGGCCTGGGGGCGAAAAACTCCCAGGGTTACGGCTGCTGTACGCTCCTGGAAGGGTAAACCTTTCGCCAGCACCTTGACAGATGACCGCCGTATGGTATCAGACTACCAATTATAACAGTAGCCAGTTCTCTGGCCGTCGGAGTAAAGATCTGATAATTTATGGATTGTGGCCCGGTTGGGTTTTCTATTGGTGTAGTCCGGGTTCGTCGGGCAAACGGAAAAAAATATCTCTTTTCTGCCGGATTGCACTGCCAAAAATTTGACGGACTGCTATGTTAGAATGAATCAACAGGGGCCGCAAAAATTTTCAAGGGGGTGATTAATTCTGTTAGAAGCTGTTTCCCTGGTGGGAAGAACCCTGGCCCGGGGTAGGGAGGACACGGAGGACACAATCGGCGATTTAATTAAGCAGCCGCCGGCCAAACCGCCCCGGGTGGAAAGAATCTACCTGGTGAAGCTGAACTTTCAGATTAGCGAAAATGGCCCGCGCCTGGACGCGGATATGGAGGAGATCGATTCGTCCGTGCTGTACCGGTACCGCTGGGTGGGCAATAGAAAGGGCAGCCGGCCCCAGATGTACCTGACCACGGATAAGCTGGATTATCTGGTGGGACAGGCATTGCCCAACCTGCGGGCGGCCATGGAAGAAATGGGCCGGCAGGATACCCGCCTTTATCAGGGGCTGCTCCAGATTACGGAACATTTCTTTCAAAAACTGCCCGACGGCAGCCCGGTGCTGGACCCGGGAAAAGCGGGCCTGGCCGGAGAGGATTTTCTGGCCGTTGCCTGGGAGGGCACAGCGGGCAAGCCCCGGGAAAGGGCACGGGATATGATCGGGCAGGTGGCGGACCAGGTCAAAAAGTTTGCGCTGGCCGGTCTGGGTATTAAATCCTCCGAAGCGGCCCTCTGGACTGTCCTTTTTAATGGGGAGCCCCTGGCCACGGATCCCGCCTATGCGGCAGTGGTGGTCCGGAGCAGGGAGGGTGCCGTGGCCGAGGGCAGCCAGAAGAGCCTGCAAGGCATATGCTCCGTCTGTGGCGGGATGAACCGTCCGGTGACCTATGACCTTTCGCAGCTGGATTTCCTGAAATGCTACATCACGGACAAAATAGGTTTCGCCTCGGGAGTGAGCGATGAGGGTTTCAAGAATACTTTCCTGGTCTGCTCCGCCTGCTTTCGGTCCCTGCTCCTGGCCGAAGAATACATCCGCCAGCATCTGGGCCTGCGCATCGGGCAGCAGATCAACTTCCTGGTCCTGCCCGCCTTTTTGATTGAACCGGACATGGGCCGGGAAGATCTGGAGGCATGGGCGGAAAGACTGCGGGCGCGGGTGGGTACCCTGTCCAGCGCGGCGGGCTGGCTGGAGAAGATTGCCGGCAGGGGCGGGCTGGAAACCGAACTGGCGGATTTCCTGGAGGAACAGCCCCAGGACAACCTGGCGCTTCTGAACTTTCTTTTCTACCAGAAGAACCAGAGCGAATTCCGGGTGCTGGGGCTGGTGAAGGATGTGGCTCCCGGCCGGATCGCCCACCTTTTACAGCATAGTTACAGGTTGGCTGGAAAGGGGGAGGCCCTTTTTGGTGTTGACCACCGGTCCTGGTGGCTGGATCTGACCCGCATCTACCGTTTGATTCCCATCAGCGAAGGCCGGCGGGGGGCCGAGCATAAAAAGCTTCTCTACATATACGAAGCTTTGCTCGGGGAACAACCGGTTAATTATCATTTTCTCATCCGGCAGTTCGTGGCCCTGGCCGCCATTTTCCAGACCGGCGGTTTTGCCGGTACCAACATTCAGCAACCCCAGGCGGGATACGAAGAACTGGAGATGGGGCGGCGGATATTGCAGGCCAATTTACTGCTAAAGCTTTTACGGGAAGAAAATCTTTTGGAGGGGGAATGGCCTTTGCCTGGTGTTTGCGAACTGGAGGGCCTGAACGGGGCCATGCAGGATTACCTGCGGGAAATGGATTACAACGGGCCGGCCACCGCCCTGTTCCTGCTGGGTTACCTGATGAACCAGGTGGGCCGGGAACAGGCCGAAGCCGGGTACAGGCAAAAACCGGTGCTGGAGAAGTTAAATTACGCGGGCATGCTCTGGTCAAAGGTGGTGCGGCTGTCCAATATTGTTTTTGACCAACTGCGCCAGTACGACATTCTGCGTTACAACGAAGGACTCTTTGCCATTATGAAAAAGTTGTTTGACGCCCACCGGGAACAATGGCCCTTTTCGCCGGAGGAAAACGTCTTTTATATCTTATCCGGCTATGCCTACGCCACCCGGGCGGCCATTAAGGCCAAAGCCGATCGGGAAAATAATGCAAGTAATGAAGGAGGAACTGTCCAGTGAATGAAGTGATCCGGCAAAACAGTGAGATCTTATTCCTGTACGACGCCAAAATGTGCAATCCCAACGGCGATCCGGATGATGAAAACCGCCCGCGCATGGACACTGACCGGGAGCGTTGCCTGGTGTCCGATGTCCGGCTCAAACGCTATATCCGGGACTATCTGGAGGAGATGAACCATACCATTTATGTTACCAAGTCGGAAGGCCTGACGGAAGCCGCCGGCCGCTTAAAGCAGGTGCTGGGGCATGAACCCACCGGTGCCGACCTGCCCGTTCTGCTGACCAAACTGGTGGATGTGCGTCTTTTTGGCGCCACCATGCCCATCAGGGGTGACCGGCGGGGGACGGGGGAGGCGGTCAACCTCACCGGGCCGGTGCAGTTTACCTGGGGATATTCCTTGAACAGGGTACAGCTGGTGGATTCGGTGACCATCTCCTCGCAGTTTTCCACCCGTGAAGGGGCGCGGCAGGGGACCTTTGGCAAGGACTACCGGCTGTATTACGCCCTCATCGGTTTCCACGGGGTAATCAGCGCCCGGCGGGCGGCGGCCATGCTGGCCCGGGCCGGAGGAGACGGGAATGGGGCCACGGGCGAGGCCGATGTGGCCCTCCTGGATGAAGCCATGGTCAAAGCCATTCCCCTGCTGGCCACCCGCTCCAAGATCGGCCAGTACCCGCGCCTGTATACCCGCTTTGTTTTTACCGATGCCGAAACCTTTATGGGCGATCCCCGGGAAGACCTCCGTCTGGATCCGGCCAGCGGCCTCCGGGCCGTGCAGGATTTCACCCTGGAATTAAAGGGCTTGGCCGGGCGACTGTCCCGGGTGCATGAGCGCCTGGACCGGGTATACATCTGGCAGGACGCCGACCTGCGTACGGTGGTGGACGGGCAGGAGGTCAGCATGGCCGGATGGCTGGGCGATATTCTCGGTCCTGACAAAGTGAAAACCCTGGGAAGGACTTGATACTTTGAAACAGGTGCTCATTTTCGACCTGCTGGGGCCCATGGCCCACTTCCGTAAATATTATACCAACTCCTCCTCCCTGACCTACGGTTTCCCGCCGCGCACCGTCTTGATGGGTGTGGTGGCCGCCGTCCTGGGATATGAGCGGGATTCGTATTATAAGGAACTGGACCGGGGCCGGTTTGCGATTGTGATCAAGGCGCCGGGGCGCCGCCTGATCCAGACCGTGAACTACGTGCGGACCAAAAAGGAAGACCTGACCGAATTAAGGCGCCTGGGGCGGGCCCGGGGGACCCAGATACCCCTGGAGTTTCTGTGGCCAGCCCGCGGAAACCACAGTTTATGCTTCCGTGTTTTTTTCGCCCACCCTGATGTCGGCCTGGTGGAGGAGGCCGCCTGCCGGTTGAGGGAAAACCGGCCGTACTACCCCCTTTACCTGGGGTTGACCGAGTGCATTGCCCGGGGTGAGTATGTGCTGCTGGCCGGTCGGGGCGATTACCAGGCCGTTCCGCCGGGGAGCCGGGTGAGCCTGCACTCTCTCCTGAACGCCGCCCTGCTGCAGGAAATGCTGCTGGCCGGGAACAAGGGCGCCTGCCGGCTGATCCGGGAAAAAGCGCCCCATAGCTTCGGTCCGGGACGCGCCTTACGTCCCCCGGTATCCATTATTTACGAAGACCGGGGCCAACCTTTTACGGTCCGGTTGCATGTGCCGGCCTACCGCTTCCTTTTTCAGAATGGAGAGGAAGAAACGGTGGCTTTTCTGGAGGGATAGCCATGCCCCATTACGCCCACAAAGAAGGAGCCCGCAAGTATTTGTTGAGCGCACACCTGGCCTGGGTGGCGGCCGGCGCCGCCACCCGGCTGCAGGCCATGCCGGGCCGCCGGGACCTGGTCCCGGCGGCGCTGCTGGCCGGCCTGACCCATGACTTCGGCAAATATACCGGCTACTTCCAGCGCTATTTGCTGCAGGGGAAGGGGGGGCCGGCCAAACAGCATGCCTTCATCTCCGGCCTCTTTGCCCTGCACCTGGCCACCGGGCTCGATTTTCCCTTGCCGCTGCGCCTGGCGGTATTCCTGTCCATCGTTCGCCACCACCGGAGCCTGGCCGATCCCGCAGAGTTCCTGGTGGCCCCGCGGGACCTGGCCCCGGAGGTCCGGGAAAACCTGGACCCGGAGACGGCGGGGCGGCTGCGGGTGGTGGAAGAACAGGTGGCCGACCTGCGCGCTCAGGCAGGAAAGGTGGCCCAATCCCTGTCCTGTGCCGCCGCCCACACAGCCCGCCTGTTGGCCAAACAGGGCATGGATCCCCCGCACTGGCTGGCATGGGATTGGCATCAAATGCTAGATCAATTCCTGGATCAGTGGACTGCGGCCTACGGCGCCCTTTACACCGGCTGGCGCCGGTGGAAGCGCCGGGATGACCGGGATTTGAGCGCCTACTTTGACCTGATCGGCCTCTTCTCGGCGTTGATCGATGCGGACAAAATCCACGCCGCCCGGGTAAGGGAAGCCGCACGGACAACCATTCCGGGAGAGGGAGAGTTGCTGGAGCGCTACCGGGCCGCGCACTTCGGACCGCCCGGCAATTCCATGGAAATACTGCGGGAAAATATCTACCGGAACGTGGCGGCGGGGATCAGCAGGGTGCCCCTGGAGCAGAAGATTTTCACCATTACGGCGCCCACCGGTGCGGGGAAGACCCTGGCCGGGTTCAAGGCCGCCTTTAGCCTGCGGGAACGGTTATCCACCGTAAGGAATAACACCCGGCCTCGCATTATCTATGCCCTGCCCTTTACCAGCATAGTGGATCAAACCTTTGAGGTGGGGGAAAAGTTATTGCGGACTGCCCTGGCCGACCTGGCCGACCCGGCCGCCCCCGTACCCACATCCTGGATATTAAAGCATCACCACCTGGCCGATGTGCGTTACAGCTTGCTGGAGGACGATGAGGAAAGATCTCTGGACGAGGCGCTTTTGCTCATCGAGAGCTGGCAGAGCGAAGTGGTGATCACTACTTTCGTGCAGCTTTTTCATACATTGATTGGCTATGAAAACCGGATGCTGAAGAAGCTGCACCGGCTGGGGGGTGCCATTCTGATCCTGGATGAAGTGCAGAACATACCCGTGGAATACTGGCCGCTGGTGGAGGAAACTTTACGCCGGGCCTGTGATCATCTGCACATGCGGGTGATTTTGATGACCGCCACCCGCCCGGAATGGTTTAAAGAGCATGAGGCCGTGGAGCTGGCCGGCGATCCGGATACGGTACGCCGGCAGTTCGCGGCGGTGAACCGGGTGTCCGTATGGGCGGATATGACCCCGCTGACCGCAGATGAGGCGGCGGCCAATTTCCTGGACGCCTATGCGCAAGACCGTTCCTACCTGGTGGTATTAAACACCATCAAAAGCTCCATTGCCTTTTATGAAGCTTTGCGGGATTATTGGGCCGGAAGCGGGCCGCCCCTTTATTACCTTTCCACCAATATTATTCCGGCGGAAAGGGAACGCCGCCTGCAGGAAATACGCGAAAGGCTGGCGCGGGGGGAAAAGCCGGTTCTGGTGTCCACCCAGGTGGTGGAGGCCGGTGTGGACCTGGACTTTGATGAGGTGTGGCGGGATCTGGGCCCGGTGGACGCCGTGGTGCAGGTGGCCGGGCGCTGCAACCGTCACTTCCGGCGGGCAAGGGGAAATGTACATCTGATGCACCTGGTGGATAAACCGGGCGAAGGCAACCATTCCCTGGCCTCATTTGTCTACGGTAAAATCCATACCCTGGCCGCCCGGCGGTTGTTTGGGGCCAGGTCGTTCCTGGAGGAGCCGGATTTTTATGATGCCGTGGCGGATTACTTTCATACCGTGCGGCAGAGCAAATCCCTGGCCGAAAGCGAGGGGCTTTTGCAGGCCATGGCCCGGCTGCGCTTTACGGGAAAGGGGGCTGATGAGGAAAGCCCATGTATTTCCGACTTCGCCCTGATCCGGGACTTGCCCCACTATGTGCAGGTCTTTGTCTGCGCGGATGCGGCTGCGGAGGAAATCTGGAACCGCTATCAATCCACCGTATCCGGCGAACGGGATCTGCGCCGGCGCCGGGAGGCTTTCCTGTTGCTGAAAAGAGATTTTTTGCGTTATATCGTTTCCGTGCCGAAAGACCTGCTGCTGCACAGGCTGGACGGCGAAACCCGTCCACCGGTTATTCCTCCTTACCTGCTCGATGAGTTCTACGATGGGCAGACCGGCTTTAAACGGGTAAAGGATGAGGGGTGTTTGATTTATTAAGTTCGGGGGCTTTATGGTCGGGCTGCGTGGTTTTTTTGCCGGCTAATTAACCGGCATGGGCATGAGCTGCAGGTTCAAATAACGATGGCCGGGCGAGGTGACTCCTTTTTGACCGGGGATGTACGCGTAATCGGCAGTTTTGTGCAGGCCATGATGATCTGCCCGCGGCAGGTCTGGCTGATGGCCAGGCAGATCTGCCCCGATGAGGACAACGTTTACCTGGAACTGGGACGCCTCATCGATAACCGGGCCTATGGCCGTGAGCGCAAAGAAATACATCTGGGTCATTTGAGCCTGGACCTGGTCCGCCGCGGCGGGCAGGATTTTGTGGTGGGGGAGGTAAAAAAGTCTTCCCGTGCCCGGGAGGCGGCCAGGATGCAGCTGGCCTTTTACCTTTATGAACTCAAGGAGATGGGCATTGAGGCCCGGGGTGAACTCTTGTTTCCTGATGAGCGGCGGCGGGAGCAGGTGATTCTGGATGACAACCTGACTCAACAGGTGGAAGACCTGAAGAAACGCATCACTGCTATTATATACCGGGATACGCCTCCACCGCCGCAGAAAATTCCTTTTTGCGGGAAATGCGCCTATGCCGAGTTGTGCTGGGCATAGTTAATCCGGGGGTGGACCCATGCAGAGGACACTATACCTGTTTGCCAGTGGCCGTCTGAAACGCAAGGACAATACCATTTGTATGGAAAGTGAAGAGGGAACCAGGTATTTTCCCGTGGCCAGCATCCGCGACATCATTGTTTTCGGCGAAGTGGACCTGAATAAGAAGTTGCTGGAGTTTATGCAGGAGCAGGAAATAATCCTGCATTTTTTCGGCCATTACGGGAATTACGTGGGCAGTTTTTATCCCCGGGAACATTACAACTCCGGGTACGTAATCCTGCGGCAGGCCGAACACTACCTGGATCCCGGCCGCCGCCTCCACCTGGCACAAAAATTCGTGGAAGGGGCCCTGGCCAACATCATCCAGATCCTGCGCTACTATCAGAACCGGGGAAAGGACCTGGCTTCATACGGCGAGTCCATCGGCCGGCTGGCGGAAAAAGTGCCCGCCTGTGGCAACGTAGAGGAACTGATGGCCATTGAGGGCAACGCCCGCGCCTGCTATTACGAGAGTTTTAATACTATTCTGGAGGGCTCGCCTTTCATGATCAATGGCCGCAGCAAAAGACCACCGGCCGACCCCTTGAACGCACTGATCAGTTTCGGCAACTCCCTTATTTACATCAAGGTGCTCACAGAAATATACAAAACGCACCTGGACCCACGCATCGGCTACCTGCACGCCACCAACTTCCGCCGTTTTACTTTGAACCTGGACGTGGCGGAAATATTTAAACCCATCCTGGCCGACCGCGTCCTGTTTACCCTGGTGGGTAAAAAAATGGTTGGACCCGGGGACTTCGAACGTCACGGTGCCGCCGTCCTGCTCAAGGAATCAGGCCGGCGCCTGTATGTCAAAGAATTGGAGGAAAAACTGCAGACTACCTTTTACCACCGCCGGCTCAAGCGCAATGTCAGTTACCAGACGCTGCTGCGGATGGAACTGTATAAATTGGAAAAGCACCTGATTGGCGAACAGCCTTACGAACCCTTTGTCAGTCGTTGGTAGGATATGGATGGGGTGGGGTGTTTGGGATGCTGCGGGCTAAAATAACGGAAGCGCCAGGCCCTGACCGCCGGATGGTCGGGGTACATAGAAGGTACTACGGGCTGAAATAATTATGGCTGGCGTTCTTGTGGAGCCCGTAAAAATTTGGTACATAGACGGTACTACGGGCTGAAATAACGGCAGTGCCGCCACCATATCTTGCCACTGTACCGCCGCCGGCCTTTGTATTACCGGCAAAAATAATGGTAGTGCCGCCGGGTTTACGGAGGTAATTGGAAATGTATATCATTCTGGTATATGACGTGAATGTATCACGGGTGGGCAAAGTGCTCAAAACCGCACGTAAATATCTGAACTGGGTCCAGAACTCGGTGCTGGAGGGCGAGCTCACCGAAGCCACTTTTCGTGCCCTCCAGATCGATTTGGAGCGGATTATCAATAAAGAGGAAGATTCCCTTCTCTTCTATGTCCTGGGCAACCAGAAATATGCTAAAAGGCAATTAATGGGTATCCAAAAAGGCGGTGAGCAATGGATCTATTAGCAGGATTTTTGTCGTCGATCGCCAATAATGTAATTATGGCGGGGGATCGACGACAGATCAATGGATAGTGCGGTAGACGGAAAGAAGGCGCCCGCCAAGGGCCGGGCCGTTTTTACTGCCCCGCCCAAAAAGATGATACCTTTGTTTGTAGGACCAGCCCTGAAAAAATGGGTCTTTATTAATGCGCCCTCGACGGGTGCGAAGCCTACCTATGAGGAATTGAAACAGTCAATCCTGCGCCGGACCATAGCCAGGGTTACCAGTGCGAAGCCTACCTATGAGGAATTGAAACTTGTTTTGGTTGCAAATGGTGTCGGAGGCCCGACATAGTGCGAAGCCTACCTATGAGGAATTGAAACAGAAGAAGGTAGTGAAGCCCTATGGTCCAGTATCCTGGTGCGAAGCCTACCTATGAGGAATTGAAACACCCGCCATGGAAGTGGGACGGCGTCACGGTTACACCGTGCGAAGCCTACCTATGAGGAATTGAAACGTGAACGGGTGGCATTCGCCCCCGGCGCGGTGGTGGTGCGAAGCCTACCTATGAGGAATTGAAACATTTGGGCGCGGGTACGTCCGGCATGGTCGAAGGGGGTGCGAAGCCTACCTATGAGGAATTGAAACCCGGTAACGGCATATACAACAACGGCATCGTTTTTTGTGCGAAGCCTACCTATGAGGAATTGAAACGCAACCAGGTGGGGTGGTAACAGGTGGTCCAGTCCTCGTGCGAAGCCTACCTATGAGGAATTGAAACGTCCACTTTTTCATTAGTGCCCCCTCCTTTGATTCAGTGCGAAGCCTACCTATGAGGAATTGAAACACATGTCAATAGGTATTTGTTATGATGTAGCCAGAGGTGCGAAGCCTACCTATGAGGAATTGAAACGCCAACCTCCTGGCCGTCCAGTACGACTAGGATTGGGTGCGAAGCCTACCTATGAGGAATTGAAACAGTGGATTAAGCGGGCTCGCAGAGTACTGGCCAAAGGTGCGAAGCCTACCTATGAGGAATTGAAACAAGGAACATCGGGAAACCTTACTGCACTTATATCAGTGCGAAGCCTACCTATGAGGAATTGAAACACAGGTGTTTCGGGGTTACTACGAGTACGTTAGAATGTGCGAAGCCTACCTATGAGGAATTGAAACGGCATTTTTCGGCCAGGCGGTATTGGTGGTTGGCATGGTGCGAAGCCTACCTATGAGGAATTGAAACACCGTACCACCGGCCATAAATCCAACCAGCACCCACCAGTGCGAAGCCTACCTATGAGGAATTGAAACGGGCTTGCACCCCAACCGGGAGTTAAATATTATTTGTGCGAAGCCTACCTATGAGGAATTGAAACGAATTAAACTCTTTTGCCTGGACGGACACAATGGTTAGTGCGAAGCCTACCTATGAGGAATTGAAACCGGAAATTGTGGTTATTTTGCCGCCGGGCTGTGCTTCCGTGCGAAGCCTACCTATGAGGAATTGAAACAAAAATGTCACCGCCGTATTGCCCTTTTCCTCCTGCGTGCGAAGCCTACCTATGAGGAATTGAAACTTAGCGAAGGTACCGGATTGAATTGTTGATTATACGTGCGAAGCCTACCTATGAGGAATTGAAACCAAAGGGCAATTCCTATATATTCACCGGGAATGTCTACGTGCGAAGCCTACCTATGAGGAATTGAAACGTCCGATGACCCTGGAGGAGAAATTTGAAAAGGCCTTGTGCGAAGCCTACCTATGAGGAATTGAAACTGTTCCCAAACCTGAATATCTGGACCGGGACATTTTTAAGTGCGAAGCCTACCTATGAGGAATTGAAACCCAACGCTTTGTTCGCTGTCGGGGTGTACAGCACATGTGCGAAGCCTACCTATGAGGAATTGAAACATAAGGACGGCAAAAGCTACGGCAGTGTGGCACTCAAGCCCCCTAACTGTATTGGACAGTTTGACTTAAATCTGTTACATTATGCAGTAGGGGGGTAGTCCTGAATGACTAGAAAAAAGTACTCACCAGAGCAAAAAATGCAAATTGTTAAGGAGGC
>NZ_WHYR01000049.1 GCF_009428905.1 Desulfofundulus thermobenzoicus
ACGCCGTCTGGCCCTCCTGCGACATCTGGCCCACGGCGCCCCTGGAAAACCTGCGGACCATGGTGGAAACGGTGCAGAAATACGGCGCCGAAAAGTGGGCGCGCCGGCGGGTTTAGAAGCCCCGGTTGAGTTTTGCGGTTATGCCGGGAAAGGTTGACGGGGAAGGGGGAACTTGCCGTTTCCCCCACCTCCATTTTCACTACGAAGCTAATGGTAACTACCCCTGAAGGGGTCTGACTCCCGGGTAATAAATGATTAGAATTGGTTTGATTCCCGGGGCTGGTTCCAGTTGCCAGGGCATGGGCTAAAGGAGGAGGCTATGGAAAGGGCGTTGCAGCTTACCCTGTGTGCGCAGGAAGTTAAACAGTACTTGCTTTCCCTGGGGGCCACCCTGGTTGGTTTCGGTGACGTCAGCCAGGGGCTGGCCGGGGAACTGAGGCACATGCCGGTGGCCATTTCCCTGGCCGTAAGGTACCCTCCTCTTGGGCGAAACCTGATCCATACTATCCGGGGACCGATTTATTCCAATCGTTACCGGCAGGTCGATTTAATGCTGGAACAGCTTCAGAAGCGCCTGGTCTCCTTGCTGAAGAGTCATGGGTTTAAATGTCTGGCCATACCCCCCGATTCCCATCGGCAGGATACCAGATTTGTGGCCCGCCTGTACCCCCTGTTTTCCCATAAGGTGGCGGCCACCTGCGCCGGCCTGGGCTGGATCGGCAAAAACGGTTTGCTGATCAATGAAACCTACGGTCCCTGTTTGAGCTGGGCCACGGTGCTGACCAACGCCCCTCTGGAGGTAAGCACTACCCCCTATGTTTCCGGGCAGTGCGGCCGGTGCCGGCGCTGTGTGGAGGCCTGTCCCGCCGGAGCCATCGCTGACCGGGAATGGCGGCGGGAGGAAGGGCTGGTGCCCCATATCGATGTCGATGCCTGCCGCCGCCAGCTGGAGAAAAATCAACAGCTGATGGGGGAAGACATCTGCGGTTTGTGCATCCTGGCCTGTCCCCGGGGTAATACGAAGTTTATAAATTGAGGGATGGCTGGTGGCGAAAGTAGAAATTTTCGCCAGCATCGAAGGGGTTCACACCCTAAACTAGTGCAGGCATGGCGTGGGTCAGATGCTTGAGCATCTACCAGCGACGTAGTGCCAGTATCCGCTGACGAATCTGGGCCAAGTCGTTAAAATGCGTAGGGTCCCTCGGCGGTTTGCCATGAATAATGACGGTTGCATAAGCTATTAATTCCTGTCCCGAATACGTCTTTTTCCTGGTGGCGCTTACGTTTCCATTCAGATGAGATATACTGAGAGATAGAGGCTCTTTACTCCCGGTAGAATGATATTGGGTCAAACCCCATTTTAACCGGAAGGAAGGGCCTTTTCCAACGAATAATTCCCAATTCTATTTACAGCTAATTGCTGGACAAATGTTCCTTTACGCTATAGTCATACTGGGCTTTGAAACCGATCTATGGAAGCCTTGTTATTTTTGAATTATTCGCCGGCACTATTGGAGGTTTTAAGAATTAGAAGTGTCTTTGCATCTACGTCCACAATGGTTTCTAATCTTTAGATTCCAAGATCCAGCATGATAGATAAGAATCTATTTTTGGGAGGCAGACTTTTATGTTCGATAAGATTTTTAAGAAGCAGGACTTTGTATCGGCAGCAGTTCCGCCGGTGGAATCGACGGAAACAGAATCTCCTACAGTGATGAATGAATACGCAATGTTGTTGAGGAGGGACCCGTTGGAACGGGCGGTGGATGCTGCGGAGATAGTCTATGACCTGATGGGTGGCAACAGCGCTGTTTGCGTGACCGATACCGATAAATTCCTTTGGAGCAGGGACGGGAAGGAGTTCAAGCTCGGTCGGAAGCCGGGCGACTCGGTAAAAAAGGGCATCGTAATCTACGAGGCTTTGACCAGCGGGAAGCGGGTGGCAATGGAAGTGCCGAAGGAGAGGTCCCTTTGCGGTATGAGCTACGTGTCGACGGCTATTCCTGTAATGGACAATGGTAAGATTGTGGGTGTCGTGAGCCTGGGTTCTCCCATCACCCGGCAGGAGAAGCTTCGGCGGATTGCCGCCGACTTCGTATCCTCCATCGAACAAGCGAACATCGCCGTGGAGAATGTAGCCCGGTCGGCCGCCGGGCTTGCCGGGGCTGCGTCCGCACTGGTGGATTATTCCACCGATATCCAGTCCGGCGCGGCGGTCCTGGAGGAGGCGGTAGAGTTGATCCGGGAAGTGGCGGACCAGACGCACCTTCTGGGGTTAAACGCGGCTATCGAGGCGGCCAGGGCGGGCGAGCACGGCAGGGGTTTCACCGTGGTGGCCAACGAGGTGAGGAGACTGGCCACACAGGTCAAACAAAGCGTCAAGGACATGACGGAGAAACTGCAGAAAATACAGGCCGTCATCGATAGCAGTTTGGAGAAGATCAACGGGTTGAACGAGTTGTCCCAGGAACAGGCAGCCTCGGCGGAAGAGATCAGCGCCACGGTCGATCAATTGGTCGAGTCGGCCCGTGAAATAGACCGCATTGCGCGGGAAATTTGGCTGTAGGGGTTCGACCAGCTTTATCATAGTGCTAACTATGCAGCCCTTGGCGGCACCTTAACTTCTTCCAATATCGTACATACTGTCTGAAGTGGCCTTTCTCCTGCCTTCATTGCCGGGGTTAAGTCCACCATGCCTCAGGCGCAATTAGTTTTTGACCGTTTTTATGTCATGAAAATTATTAACGAGGCTGTTGATAAGGTTCACCGGAATGATGCCAGACAAAACGAAACGCTAAAAAAGACCCGCTACATCTGGCTGAAAAATCCACAGAACCTAACCGCAAAGCAGTGCAAAAAGCTAGAGCCTGAAAAATGAGCACCTGGACACTATGCGGGCCTATGGCCTAAAGCTATCCTTCCATAAGTTTTTTGACCAGCCGGACCGAATATCCGGGGAGCGACATCTCAAACGCTGGTACTTCCGGGCCATCCAAGCTAGTACCAATGAATCAGGCCGCGTATACGGAAGGTATTCTAAACTGGTTCCATTCCAAAGTTTCAAACGGATCTTAGAAGGTATCAACAGTCCTATACAGGCGGCCAAGGCCCGTGCAAGGGGCTACCGCAATAGCAGAACCCATATTACAATTGCTTACATAATTTCCAGTCGTCTTGACTATGGTTTACCCAGATTATGCCTTTGTTAATTATTTCTGCTGGCGTTACCCACTCAAAATAGTGAAGAACCCAAAATAAGAATCTTAAGCTATTGATAATCAACGAAAAATCTCGTATAATCAAGAAAAATGGAGAAAACCTCCCATATTAAAGTGTGACCTGCAAAATTCAAGTTCCAGGCTGGTAAGAAATAACTCCTGAGGAGTATAAATGGGAAATCAGCCCTGAACTATCGCTAAAAAATGATCAAAAACTTGTTCTGACAATAAAAGGCAGCTAAAAAAGGACAGACCATCCCTCTCAAAATCTGGTTCCACTTTGCGGCATTCTTTTAACTAACAGGAATTAAGCAGCCTTGCAGGTTTGCTGCTCGATTTTCAGTTGTGCCAGTGTGCCGGCAAGGAAGGTGATCAAGCAGAGCATCACATCTGTAAAAGCATTATCGATTCCCCGCCGGTTCATTTTGTCCATATACAGGTGTTCTTTTAACAGCGCAAACCAGCGCTCGATAGAGGTTCGCTGGCTGTAAAGCTTCTGCCAGTTTTCACTGCCCCGGTAAGGGCAGGAAAACAAGCGGGGGTTATCGGTTACGCGAAGCCTTACTACCAGCCCGTAAGGGTTTTTAAACCGGCACTGGCCCTCACACTCCACCTGTCGACCGGCAGCTTTGGGATAGCGGAACTTTATGGTCATGTGCTTTTTGTCTGAGCCCCAGTAAACCATGGGCTGACCCGCCGGGCACAGGGGTATAAACTTTTCATTGAATCCCTGGGGTGGCTCCTTTTGATTTCGCTTGTTCAGTTTTATGATTGCCTGGCCTTTCAGGTCCAGGGCAAGTTTATATATGTCCCCGGAGTCATAACCAGCGTCCATCAAGTAGTACCCCGGGCGGAAACCATAAAGCCTTTCATGTTCCTTGCATGCTTCGCTCATCAGCCTGGGGGCCAATTCCACATCCGAGACATTGGCCGGAGTCAGAATGGCGGCCAACGGTATAGGTCCGATATTGGTGAGTAATGTGGCTGCATGTAACTTGTAACCATAAAACATTTCAGTTTCTTCGTCAGACGCCGTCCGGTGTCCCCAGGCGGAACCAAAAGACAAAGCATTTTCCTGCTGTTCAGGACTAAGGTCATCCTTTTTTCGTGGTGCCCTTTCGCGGGCGGGAATGTCGGTACTGTCCAGAACAATTTTCCCTTCTGATGTAGCCAGCTTTACCGTCTTGGTTACCAAACTCTGTACCCCCTGTTCCAGAAGTTCCTGATCCGCCTGCTCCTTCAACTCAGCTAAGAACCGGTAAAATACGGTTGATGAAGGCGGAGACTTTCTGATGTCAAAGCCGCACCAGTAGGCAAGCTGGGGCGAATACTTAAGGCATTTGACCAGGGTCTCAATGCTTGGCAGTTGCATGAGCCTTTGCAAAATAAGTGCTCTAAACAAGGCTGTACGATCATAACCGGGCCGACCGACTCCCCAGTGATTGGGGAACATTTTCCGGATCGGCTCAACATCGACAGAGGAGAGGGCTAAAAAGATATGGTCGTGATGGTCAGCATTTTGTACAAATACTTCGAAGGGAAAGAGGATTTCTTGTAGAAAGTACATGTTGGGGATTTCCACCTTCCTTGTGTGTTTTGTTTTGGTGCTACAACAAAATTCGACACGAGGTAGGAAATCCCTTCTTTTTATGTTAAATTATGCTATCTAAGTTAGTGATAGGTATTGGGTGAGCTTGATCTGACCCTCTGCGAAAGCCTTGATTTTTAAGGGTTAAGAATTTTGCAGGTCGTACATATTAAATTTAACCTGCGGGACGTATCATGAATCCAACCGCTCGAAAGCCTTATCCCTTTCCAGTTGGCATAGCGAGTTTGCTGAACATTTAGTGCGGCCGGGCAAGGTCGTGTTGGATAGTGGGTGCGATGCTCACCTGCTAATGCCTAACCAGCAGCCAGTAGCGAGTCCTTGGAGTCTGCCAGGTAATTGCCAGATTTAAGCGTAGGACAGCGAAACAGCGGGCCGGAAGCGAAAGCTGAAGGGATTGAGCCACGAAATCAGCAATGGGAAGGCCGATGCTTTTAAATGAGCATAAGGCAACACCGGGAGCAATCGTCATGGTGAAACTGCTCCGGCTTCTCCGGGGTCGGAGACCTTGGTACGCTGGATATTGCTCTAACACGGCAATCCGGGAGACCCTGCCGGCTCTTCCCCAGGGGGTATGGCCGACAAGCTATACAAAGCAAGGAAGCCAAATGGCCGGCAGGGAGTCGGATTACCGCGTAGTACCGATGAAGCAGGGTAATGCCTGCGGATGAAAAGGCGGTAACAAGACAGTGTCCTTGTTGGTGAAACATTCCCACACGCCGAGGTGAATAAAGAATGTCAACGAAACTGGCAAGGATAGCGGAAATTACCAAAGAGCGAGCTTGCAACTGCCTTTTGGCTAATCGCAAATGCTGTCTTGAGGAGCCGTATGCCTTAATAGGGCCAGTACGGTTCTGCGAGGGGTATGAGCAAATATTATGACACTCCCATAAGGAAACGGAGAAAAAACCGGGAACATAAAGCGACTCCTAAAGTCTGAGAGGCTCACATCTACTCAACCATACACGGAGAAACAGCCACCTCTTACGTTGGCTTTCTTTGTTAGATCATATATAACTGGACTTTGAAATCTAAAGATTGGAAATCCATGTGACTGTAAGCACAAAGTTGCTTCTAATTCTTAGACACTCCAATAGCGCTACGCGAGAAAAGCAGAAATAAGAAGACTTCCAAAGATCGGTTTCAAAACCCGGTATAAAGTAATTGAAATAATTGGAAAGTGGGGTGGGTTTTTAAATGAAATTAGGTGAAAAAGAACTCAAAATAAAGAAAATGTGGGAAACTTTCATTCAAACGGGGAAGATAGAAGAAAAAAATATTCTAAGAAGTGAAGTTTTGGAGTCTTGGAAAAGGTGTCGAGCAGCCAAAACAGATCCTTTTTCACAACCTAACAGACATATCCTCACCGATGAAGAGCTAAACGAAAGAAGAACAAGAAATAAAGATTATGTTGATGCAGCCACTTCGATTTTACAGATTATGGCACAAAATATAGATATATATGGTTTCAGATTTGATATATATGATACAGATTTGTTTTTATTGAATCAATATGGGGATGAACAAGCTATTAAAATTGCACAAAAATGTGGCATAAGTCCAGGAGTAAGTCGCGAGGAATTGATATCTGGCACAACAGTAATAAGCTTGGTAGATGAATACAGAATTCCGATGCAATTAACTGGGCCTGAGCATTATAATATAAACCTGCATGTGTTTACGTGTTCAGCAGCACCTGTCTTTTCTCCTACCGGTCAATATTTAGGGATATTGAGTATGTCTGGAGACTTCTCCCTATTTCAAAAGCATACATTAGGACTTGTTGTTGCCATAAGTAAATTAATTACACAAAGTATTGCTGAGAGAGAAATAATAGAGGAACAAAAAACTTCTAGAGAGTATCTAAACTGCATCATAAATGCAATTAATGACGCCATAATTGTAATTAATAACAAAAACATTATTACATTAATGAATAAGGCTGCGGGGAATTTTTTTGATATAGATCCTGTTAAGGCCATTGGTGCTTCAATAAAAAAGTATTTTGGCGTCAGTAATGTTTTGACAAAAGTATTAGAAACGGGTAGTGCCATAAAAGATGCTGAAACATTATTTAGAATGGCCAATAGTAACAATAGTAACATGAGATTTGTAAGTAATATTGAAAAAATAAATATAAATCAACTGGAAAGTGTAATAGCTATTTTAAAACCGATGTCAAGTGCAAAATTAATAACTCAGAATGTTTGTGGTTTGAAGGCTTATTATACTTTTGATGATATAATTGGCGAGAGTCAACAAATAAAAAATGCTATAAATATAGCAAAATGTGTGGCACCTCTTCAGACAACTGTGTTACTGCAGGGAGAAAGTGGTACTGGTAAAGAAGTATTTGCCCAAGCTATTCATAATGCAAGTTGTTTCAAGAGGGGTCCTTTTGTTGCCTTAAATTGCGCTGCCATTCCAGGGGAGTTAATCGAGAGTGAATTATTCGGTTACGAAGAAGGTGCCTTTACCGGTGCTAAAAAATCGGGCAAACAGGGAAAATTTGAGTTGGCTGAAAATGGAACTCTATTTCTTGATGAAATTAATTCAATGCCTCTCGCAATGCAGGCTAAATTACTCCGTGCAATCCAAACAAAAAAAATAACCCGCTTGGGTGGTGGCCATGAATATCAAGTAAATGTACGAATAATATGTGCAGCAAATAGAGATTTATGGAAGTTGGTTAAAAGGGGTCTTTTTAGGGAGGATCTATTATATAGAATCTATGTGGTTTCGATTGATATTCCTCCATTACGAGAAAGAAAAGATGATATACCTTTGCTTACTCGATACTTTTGTAGCTTAAAATGCAAGCAGTTTGGTGTTGATATAAATGTAAGCGATGAGGTTTATGATATATTCTGTAAATATGATTGGCCGGGAAATGTAAGGGAACTCGAAAATGTTATCGAGCGAGCGATAGTCATGGCTATTGGGCGTAATAGTTCTAAAATAGAATTAAAGGATATTTCAGGTTATAAGGGAATGAAATGTAATTTTACTTTTCCCACTGATGAAATAAAAGAATTTTGCCAAAAGAGTGATTGTAATTTAAATGAGTTAGAGTTAAAAACAATAATTCGAGCATTAAAGATTTCTAATAATAATTTTAGTAAGGCGGCTAAGCTATTGGGAATTTCGCGTCCTACTTTATACCGTAGATTGAAGAAGTTTGGTTATAATGGACTTTAAACTCGCGTTTGAAAGCCAGAAATTGTAATTTAACCACCCGAAAACCGGGAAGCCTTGAAAAATGGGCTTTTCGTGTTGTTAAGCACTGCCAGAGTGGAAAGCAACTGTCAAAAAACAGGCGATTTTTGAAAAACCGTAGTGCCACGTTGGCAATATGTGGCTAGACTAAACCCTTCTTCTGTGGTAGAATAGATGCAGATATTATCCACAGGATGGGATGCCATGTTTGTTAGAAAGAAGGCCTTTACAAATAAAGACGGCACTACCAGGGAATACCTCCAGCTGGTGGAATCTTACCGGGTTAATGGTAAATCCCGCCAGCGAGTCGTGGCCAATCTGGGCCGGCTTGAAGACCTGCAGGACGGGCAGCTGGACCGTCTGATTGAGAACCTGACCAGGTTCAGCGAAACCCAGTGGGTTAAAATGAACCTGGATGAAACACAGGCCAGCTGGTCCAAACAATGGGGGCCGGCATTAATCTTCCACAACCTGTGGGAAGAAAAGCTGGGACTGGGTCCTTGTGTGCGGCGTATCCTGAATCGCACGGAAAAGACCTCACCCTTTGAAGAAGCCCTGTTTGCCATGGTTTTAAACCGGTTATGCGATCCGTTATCTAAATTGGGGCTAAACGAAAGGTGGCTGCAAGGCATTTACCATCCGCCCCTGGAAAAACTTCAGCTCCATCACTTCTACCTCGCCCTGGATTTTGTGGCGGAATACAAAGACGAGATAGAGAGCTTTCTTTTCGACCGGGTGCGCAACCTATTCAACTGTGAACTGGACCTGGTGTTCTGGGATACCACCTCCACCTATTTCGAAGGCTCCGGGCCGGAAGAACTGGCCAGATACGGCTACTCCAAAGATAAACGGCCCGACCGGTTGCCGATCATGATTGGCCTGTTGATGACCAAAGAGGGCATACCGGTGGCCCACCACATTTTTCCCGGCAACACCGGCGATGTCAGGACTTTTAAGGCCGCCTTTTCTGATTTGCGCCGCCGGTTTAATGTCACCCGGGTAATCATGGTGGGAGACCGGGGAATGGTCAGTAAAAAAGTTTTGCAGGAAATCAGTGCCGCCGGGCTCCAGTATATCGTGGGCGTAAAGATGCGCCGCCGGCCGGACATTGACCGGATGCTCAGCTGGAATGCCCCCTATACCCGGGTAAAAGAAAACCTTAAGGTCAAGGAAGTATGGAGCAACGGGATTAGCCGGTACATCTTCTGTTTCAATCCGGAAGGAGCAGAACGGGACCGCAATGCCCGCCGGGAAATGATCATCAAGCTGAAAAAGAAACTGAACAGCGGCAATATCAAGGGCTTGCTTGGTAACAAAGGCTACCGGCAGTATCTCAAAGCCAGTAAAAACGCCGTAACCATCGACCACGATGCTATCAGGCGGGAAGCCCGCTATGACGGCAAATACATGCTGAAAACCAACACCGACCTTCCTCCGGACCAGGTGGCCCTGGCCTACAAAGAGCTCTGGCGGGTGGAAAGGGCCTTCCGGCAACTGAAATCAGGGCTGGAGTTGCGTCCCATCTATCACTGGACCGAATCCCGGGTCAGGGGGCACGTCATGGTGTGTTTTCTGGCCCTGGTCCTGGAAAGCGCCCTCATCCGTTATCTGAAGGAAAAACAGTCGAAAGCCGGCTATCTGCAAGTGATGGCCGACCTGGCCACCCTGCACGCCATCCAGTTCAGCTTCAATGATAAATCTTATCTGTTCCGCACCGAGCTAAATGGGGATGCCTATGAAGCATTTCGGGTGCTGGGATTAAGGCCGCCGTTAAAAGCACAAATACTGACCTGATTACCACATACAGGAAATATGTAGTGGTACGTCACCCTTTTGTGCCCTGAAACCCTTGGGGCGCAAGGGATGGGAGATATTGCCTTTCAAACTGGAGATAACCGGTATAGCCCGTAAGGCTAAATTTTGACCCCTTTCAGCCTTAAATGAGACTTGACAGCTTCCCGGTCGGGGAAATGTTCAGCAATGATGTTCAGATACTCCGCCACCAGCGTCGGCCCCCGTTTGACCACCCGGGCCATCAATTCCAGCGGGAGGCCGTAAGTGTGCAAAATTAAAACCCGCTCAAAGTCGTCGATGTACCTGTCCACCGCCTCCGGGCTGTGCCGGGTGATCCGGGCGATGTCATGGCTGAAATACCCTTTCAGGTAGAAGCCGATAATGATATCCTTGTGGGTCATGGCGCTGCCGGCGTCCAGTATCGTTCCCGGGGTGGGTAAAACCATCTGGTGATCCACCATGAACTGCCGCAAAAGCCGCGAAAAAGTCTGGTATGAGCGTAAGAACAGCTGCTGCAGATCCACCAGGGCCAGCAAACCGCCCTGCAGGTAGGCCTCAGTAAGCACCCGGGCCATCTGGGCCTGTTGAATGGCTTCCAGTTCGCTTAAGGATTTGACCCGGGCCAGGTGCTTTAACTCCTCCTGGGTATGCAGGGTGAGCAGCAGAGGCACCTGCTCCCGGTAGGCCGTCTGGTGCTCCCTTTGCTGGCGGTCGGTGGTGCTGATGCCGATCCAGGCTACCTGTCCCGGTCTTACCCGGCCAAGGGGCGGGCAGTACAGCTCCCGCAGGCAGGCCAGCCGGAAGATCATGGCCAGTGCCCTGGCCCGGCTGATATGCTCTTCCTGCACGAGAAAGGCCAGCATTTTGTCCACCACTGCCTGGGGAACCAGCACATCGTCCCCGGCGGGCCTGTCCACCGTGCGGGCGTAAACCATTTGCGGTGGCGCCAGGGGACCGGCCAGATACCTGGGGAGAGCGACCTTTTGACGATCCCCGTCCCCGGTATGGGGCAGCCGGTCCCTGGGGCTGATAATGGCCCGTAACTCCTCCATTGTTGCTCCGGGGACCACACGCTTTATGGCCTTTAGCGCCATTTTTTCCACCGTGGCTTTAGCCCGGGAAAAGCTGCCGCTGCGCTGCAGGATGGAAATTACTTCTGCAGATAAAAGAGGAATGACCACCCGTTTCCCCTGAAAAGAGATCAGGAGTTCCCCGGGTTTTAAGCGTTCAATACCGTCACCGGCCTCATCTTCGTCCATCAACTGGTTAAATCTTAGGCAAATCTCATCGGCCAGCCAGGATTCCTTGTTCAGGTCGAAACGCCGGATTAATTCGCAACGCTGGGCATTGAAGAGGTTTTTCTCTCCCAAAGAGTCGTAAGAAGAGAACCTCTTCCGGCCTATGGAACCACCCCCTTTTTTACCGCCTCTTCGCGGGCGAAGATCTGACGGATGCGTGTGAGTACCCACTGGTATTCAGGTTGATTAAACCGCTCGTAAAGGGCGGCGCAGGTTTTCACCACCCTTGCCGAACGGTGCATTACCTTGCGAATCAGGGGCAAGGACAGGCCGCGTTCACAAAGCCCCACATAGGTGGCAAAGGTTTTTAGATAGGCCTCTATACTCTCGTAGCTGTGGCCTGTACGGTGTTTGATCTGGGTTTCCGTGTATCCCTGCAGGTAGAGCTCCACTATTTTGCTCATATGGGAGATACCCGGCCCCATGTCAGCCAGGTTGCCCCGGGTGGGAACAAACACCTGCCTGTTCTCGCCCATCAGGCGCTGGATTACCGAGGGATGCACCCCTAAAAGGAAAGCCAGGTCCGGCTGGCCAAGACATGCCCCCTGGGCTCTGGCCTCCCCCGTGTAGCGTAAAATGCGCTGCCACTTGAGCTGTGAAGTGCTGTCAGGATTCAGCTTTTCTTCATCCGCGGGGCTGTAAAAACTCAAGTTGACGGGTACCAGCCGGCATTCGGCCAGCGGTTTGCCCGGCGGCTCCTGGTCGGAGACGGCGTAGTACACCACGCTGCCGGGAGGACGGTTGTCCCTGTGTTCTTCCAGGTGGTTTTCCAGCAGGCGCAAAAAGGCCCGGGCTTTGGCCGGCGACAAATTGTGCTCCGCCTGCAATACATGGAAAAGCCGGGCTGCCGGGTTCTCCTCTTCGGGCAGGTCGGATAAAAGACCCAAAGACACCTTTAGCCGTGAAAGATAACCCCCGGGAGCCCTTTGGGCCAGCTCCAGGTACTCGTCTACCAACCGGGGGTGAACACCGGTAACCCGGGCGATATGCTCCCGGTTCAAGTCTTTACCGGCCAGGGCGGCCACCCGGCTGAAGTCCAGCTGCCAGCTTTCCCACTGGGATTCGGAGATAAACAGTTCTTCCCGGATTCTTGAGGGTCGTTCTCCGGCAATGGCCATTTGCAGGGCAAAGGTACTGCGAAAAACCCGGTTCCGGCGATGTTTTAGCGCCTGACCGGCCAGGGGAAGGCAAACCCCTTTCTCCCAGAGGGGTTTTAACCGCTCCCGGATGGATTTGGCGGTGATATTGGTGAGCAGTGACAGGTGGGGCTGGTCAAAGACCGTCCCCTGGAGATAGGCCTCTTCAATCAGCCTGAGCAGCCGCGCATTTTGCATGGCTTTCAGGCCGAATTCCCGGTGAATCTCCAGATCATCCGGTGTAAATGGGGTGAGCACAACCGGCCGTTTGGGTAGAAGAGAATACTTTTCCCGCTGATGGGCATATTCGGCAGAAATGAGGGGGAAAACAATCTGGTTGATCATCCGGTCCGTTTCCTGGTTCAGAAAACCAAGACCTTTAACAGCAACGGACCTGGCTTCCTCGACGGACAAACCAAACCGATCCATGCTTTCCCTGACCAGCCAGTGAAAAAGGCATTTTTGTTCGACAGAATCCGTTTGGACCAGGAGATTTTGGCGGTGAAACCTGGGGCGTCCCATGCAATCACCCCACATCGGATTTTTAGAGGGTCTTATTGGCTGGGGATATGCCGCTCTTGTGGGCAGCAGGCCTGTCCGCAAGTACGACAGTTGCCATGCTGTCGTACACAAAACTAAAACCCGGCTGCCCACAAGAGCTTGGATAACTCTTGCGAGTTATCCACATATCCCCAGCCACGACTACGAGTAACCATGACCATCATGACTACCATGTTATTCCTGAATACCAGTTTAATAGCGGGACTAAACATTGTCCAGCAACGGGTATAGCCTCTTTCGGGAGAGATTTCCCTTACGGGTTAAACCGGTGGATGGAGTTTATCGCGTTGCCGGTTGCAAAAGACAAAAAGACAGGAGGTGAAGGGGTTCAGCTGGAACCTTTCCCTGACCAGCACGGCCAATCCGTCAATGGATTTGCGTAAATCGGTAGGGCTGCAGGCAAGATAGACCCTGTCAATCCCGGCTTCGTTCAGCATATCCCGGCCAGAATCCGTACCACGTCGGAGAGCAGTATGGGATTAAAGCCCGCTTTTACTTCTATGGTTGCTTGACCTAACCTGATAAGTAGGGAGTCCCCCTGAGCGCTGTCAGGGTTTTGCTTATCTATTTCCATGGTCAGCCACTGGGATGGGGCCGTGGCAGGTGCTGAAGCATTATTTTTATATTTTCGCAGCCAGTAGAATAGTTGGTGGGGTTTCAAATCATGGGCCGCACACCATGCTGATGCGGTCTGCCCGCTGGCTTTAAAAGCTGCCACCCGTTCCTCCCATGTTTTTCTTAATTCTTCCTTTGTCATGGCAATAACCTCCTCTGTTTTATTTCTGAGGAAGATTATTGCATGTTTAATAGGGGGTCACAAGGTGGGTGCTATTTGACGCTTACAAAGAGAAGGATGTTGTCCTTCACCCAGGGGCCGATGCGCATGGTCTTGATGTCGGCGGTCTTGCCGGAATAGATGGCAATGCTCTTCGTGTTGCCGGTGATCTCGGTGGCGGCGTGTATCTTGAGCTCGGCCTTGCCCCTCGCTCCCGGGAACTGTTCGGCTAATTTATCGTGCAGCCTGATGACCGTGCCGTCTGCTACGATCAGGTCCTTAAACCCCTTCAGTTTATCTGAAAGCGTAAGGCTGACGTGGCTTGCCAGATCCGCTATGCCGTGCGCCAGACACTCTTTGAGAAAGGCGATGAGCCTATTATTGAAGCGGTCATAAAAAGAGGATGGGACGAGTGTTTCAGCCGATGCCGTCTCAAAGGCCCTTCTTAGGGAGGCAAGTGTGCGCTGCACCCCGACTCCAAAGCCGAGTACGACAACCCAGAAAAAGGTGACCGGGTCGATCTTCCGGTTGCGCTGGACATACCCGACTCTGGCGGCTGTTTCTCTCAGCCAGTCCGGAGAGAACATCTTGTTTAGAACGTTTTCGATCTCGTAAGGATTGATTTTACCGGGAATTATAGCCAATGTGGAACCTCCTCATGAGCATTATTTGGAGAAGAATTCCACAAAGGGAGGGACCCATTCCTTCTTTATTAAAGAGCATTGTCAGCAATTTTCGTTATTTATTTTCCAGGGGCAAAGTGCCATCTCTGGTTGTTAATGGGATATTCGGGGCTTAACCGAACACCAATGGGATCAGTTTTAGTATAGCGTTCGCACCTGAAAGGCTCCCGGTTGCTTCGGCCGGGGGCCTTTTGTTTACAAAGTATATTCTATTGAGGCTCCTGGCATGGTGACTTCTATTCATGTTTCAAATACGGTAAGGAACTGCGCTTCATCTGACGCGTTTCAGACAAGGGGCTTAACTCTTTAATCTATATTTCCGGAGTTTTCTCATAAGGGTGGTTCTGTGTATTCCCAGGGCCTGGGCTGCCTTTTCCATGTTATTCCCGTATTGTTTCAATGTTTTTAGCAAAATATCTTTTTCAAAATCAGCGACGATATTTGTAAGGTCCAGGTTTTGCATGGCCACCGATCTCTTAGATCCGTTATTAAGGAAATTGTAGGGACCTTTTAGAGATAGTTCATCAAATATATGTTCACTGGTTATTTCCTGGTCTGGATAAAGAACAACCAGGCGTTCAATGAGATTTTGCAGTTCCCTGATATTGCCTGGCCATTCGTAACCCATTAGAGTTTCCAGAGCACCGGGAGTTAGCTGTTTTTGTACTCTGTATCGCTGACAGTAATAGGTTAAGAAATGTTGAAGCAGGGCACAGATATCTTCCGGGCGTTCACGCAAAGGAGGAATATAAATTGGCATTACATTCAAGCGGTAGAAAAGATCTTCTCTGAATTTTTCCTCTTTAACCATTTCAGGCAAATTGCGGTTGGTTGCGGCTATAAAACGCACGTCCACCTGTTCGGTAATTACGCTGCCCAGGGGGAGTACCTCCTTTTCCTGAAGTAACCGGAGTAATTTTGCCTGACTTCCCAGGGGAACTTCCCCAATTTCATCTAGAAAGAGGGTTCCTCCATCGGCAGCCTGAACCAGTCCCCTTTTACCTTCCTTCGATGCCCCTGTAAATGCTCCGCACCGGTAACCAAACAGCTCCGATTCAAACAGTTCTTCGGGGATGGAGGCTATATTCACTTTTATAAAAGAGCTTGTCCGGCGGTTGCTGTTCAGGTGGATTATTTTAGCCACTACTTCTTTACCCACCCCGGATTCACCCATAATTAAAACTGTGGAATCCAGTGCGGCGGCCCGAATGGCCCTGACCAGTACCTGCTGCATGGCCTGACTTGCGGCAACCATTCCGTGCAACTCCGGAATAGCATTATTAATTGAATTTATTCTTTGAGAAGGTTGGGCAGTATAACCCAGAGGGAAGACAGTAGTGGCAATCATTACTATATTACCATCTTTATCAAAGATTGGGTTTCCGGTAACAATTATTTTTTTTCCGGATCGCAAAACTTTTTGTTCAATTGTTACCCTTGTTTTATATTTCAGCACAAGCAATGAAACCGATCTGTCAAAATAACCATCATCTTCCAATTCCTTCATATGGCGCCCCTTAACTTCTTCTTCCAGTATATTGGTCAGTTCCTGATAGTGTTTGTCAATACCCATAGTAATGGCATTACCGTCAGTTAAATAAATACCTGAGCATTGAGAATAAGATGTATCAATATTCTGATTTAAAACCAAGCCATTATTCAAGGGGATTTTTGCCAGTAAATTATTCATCCTACTCATCCCCCTCCCAAACTTAAACAATTATTGGTTTCATGCCAATATTAGGTCTCGTGAAAAAAGGCACTAAATATCTGCCGTTTAAACTTATTCTATACCAGCTATAGAAGCAGATCAAGCAAAAGAAATGTTATTTCAATAATGACATATAATGGTAAATATCGTGCAAATTTGCACATGTGCTGTAATGTTGCACAATTACCTTTATTTCTGGTTTTTCAGAACCTTTAATCCTTGTCGAGTGTGTTTTTGCACTTAGAGTACAGTTGATAAAAAGGGCAAAACCCCATTATGACGAGACTAGGAAAATCAAATCATTGGCACGGTTATTGCTCTTTCCATGATAGAAAATTCTCCTGAGGGGGTTGCAACATGGCATTGAAAACTGCTGAAGAGTATGTGGAAAGTTTGCGCAAGCTGGACATGAAAATCTGGATGTTCGGGGAGAAGGTGGAAAATTATGTTGATAATCCGATTATCAGGCCCTCAATAAACTCGGTGGCCAAAATTCACGAACTTGCCGGGGATGAGCGTTACAGTGATTTAATGACAACAAAATCCAGTCTAACGGGAGAAGTGATTAACCGCTTCACCCACCTGCATCAAAGTACCGACGATTTGGTGCGCAAAGTGCAGATGCTGCGTTTGATGGGTCAAAAAACCGCTTGCTGTTTCCAGCGTTGCGTGGGTATGGATGCCATCAATGCCATTGACAGTGTTACATTTGAAATAGATCAGAAAAAAGGCACAAACTATCACGAACGTTTCCGGCGTTATGTGAGGTATGTGCAGGAAAACGATCTGGTTGTGGATGGAGCCATGACCGATCCCAAAGGCGATCGCTCTCTCCGCCCCAGCCAGCAACCGGATCCCGATATGTATGTGCATGTGGTAAAGCAAAACGCCGATGGTATTATTGTCCGGGGGGCAAAAGCCCATCAGACCGGAGCCATAAATTCCCAGGAAATATGCATTATGCCTACCATTACTATGACCGAGGAAGATAAGGATTACGCGGTCTCATTTGCCCTTCCCAGTGACGCGCCGGGTATCTTTTACATTTATGGCAGACAGTCCTGTGACACAAGAAAACTGGAAGGCTCGCAGATTGATGTCGGCAATGCCCGTTATGGCGGACAGGAAGCTCTCATTATTTTTGAAGATGTTTTTGTACCCTGGGAAAGGGTTTTCATGTGTCGGGAATACGAATTTTCCGGAATGCTGGTGGAGCGTTTCGCCGGCTATCACCGCCAGAGTTATGGTGGATGCAAAGTAGGTGTGGGTGATGTGTTGATCGGCGCCGCGGCCGAAATTGCCCGCTATAATGGGGTAGCCAAAGCATCCCATATTAAAGACAAAATTATCGAAATGATTCATCTTAATGAAACCCTTTACTGTTGTGGCATTGCCTGCTCATCTCAAGGGCACCGTACCGCATCGGGGACCTATTTGATTGACCTACTGCTGGCAAACGTGTGCAAACAAAATGTAACCCGTTTTCCCTATGAGATTGCCAGGTTGGCCGAAGACATTGCGGGTGGTCTTATGGTGACCATGCCTTCGGAAAAGGACTTCAGACATCCGGAAATTGGCCCTTACATTGAAAAATACTTAAAAGGCGTAGCTTCCGTGCCAACGGAACATCGTATGCGTATGCTGCGGTTAATTGAAAATCTTACCCTGGGTTGTGCAGCGGTAGGCTACCGGACGGAATCCATGCATGGCGCCGGTTCTCCCCAAGCACAACGGATCATGATTTCCCGTCAGGCGAACCTGGATCACAAGCGTAAACTGGCCCGGGTTATCGCTGGCATCGAAAAGGAGGATTAAAGGGGATTGTTGCTGGCGGTAGCTTACTGCGGCGGTTGTAATCCCGTTATTAACCGGGAAGAACTGGTAAAGTATCTCGAACGGGAGATGGGTCAACCCATCTATTCGATTGTCAAAATGAAATTTAAGGTCGATGTGTTGATCTTAATGAACGGTTGCACGAGGGGTTGCCTGATAAAAAAATATGAGAATGAATGGAAGGGAAAGATGGTTATTGTAGCCGGTCATACAATTGATTTTCAGATGGTAAACGGTGATGGAATGAAAGAATGTTTATTAGCGAGGGTGAAGGAAATTGCAAAACTGGCAGAAAATTTATCATGATAGGCTGAGAACACCGGAAGAGGCTGTTAAGGCCATTAAGTCGGGAGACAGGGTTGTAATTGCCCATGCCTGTGGTGAGGCACAGGTACTCTCTAAAGCAATGGTAGCCAGGGCAAATGAGCTGCAAAATGTGGAAATAGTGCATATGGTGGCCATGGGTAAGGCGGAGTACTGTCTTCCAGAGATGGCCGGACACTTTCGCCATAATTCCCTGTTTGTTGGAGCAACAACCCGTCAGGCAGTAAACGAAGGTAGGGCTGATTATACCCCTTGCTTTTTCTCTGAAATACCACGGCTCTTTAAAAAAGGGTACTTGCCCGTAGACGTGGCTATTGTTCAGGTATCGCCGCCAGATAGGTTTGGGTTCTGTAGTTTGGGCATATCGGTGGATTATACAAAACCGGCAGCCGAATGCGCCGGGGTTGTTATTGCACAGGTCAATAAGAACATGCCCCGTACCATGGGGGATTCCTTTATGCATGTTTCCCAGTTTGACTCTATTGTGGAATATGATGAACCATTAATTGAGCTGCCTAAAGCCAAAATTACGGAGGTGGAGGCAAGAATAGGGGAGTACGTGGTGCAACTGGTTGAAGACGAAGCGACCCTTCAACTGGGCATTGGCGCCATCCCCGATGCTGTGATGCTTTTTCTCAAGGGTAAAAAGGATTTGGGCATTCATACCGAAATGTTTTCTGACGGTGTCGTTGAATTATATGAAGATGGAGTTATAACCTGCCAGGCAAAAACCATTCATAGGGGAAAAATGGTTGCTACATTTTTAATGGGGACGAAAAAACTATACGACTTTGTGAATGATAATCCCATTGTTGAAATGTTTCCTGTAGATTATGTGAACGATCCTTATATAATTAGTCAAAATAAAAAGATGACTGCCATAAACTCGGCACTGCAGGTTGACCTGCTTGGTCAGGTCTGCGCCGATACCCTGGGTACGAAGCAATATAGCGGGGTGGGGGGACAGGTTGATTTTGTTCGCGGGGCGGCCCGCTCTGATGGAGGAAAGTCAATCATTGCCTTGCCATCAACGGCCGGGAAGGGGAAATTCTCACGGATTGTGGCCGAACTGGATAAGGGCGCTGCGGTAACCACATCCCGCAATGAGGTGCATTATGTGGTAACGGAATATGGTATAGCCGATTTAAGAGGGAAAACATTAAGACAGCGGGCAAAGGAATTAATCTCCATTGCCCACCCCGATTTTCGTGAAAAACTATTGTTTGAAGCAAAGTCCAGAAATCTGGTATAAGCCACATGCCCGGCAATTTAAATAATGAAATGGGGGAATTATATGTCCTTGCTGCAAAGAGAACATGGGCAGGAGCAGCCATTTATACCGGCGGGTCCCTTTAAAATCCGCTTCCCGTTTATCCATTACCGGTTTGAATGGGCGGATTATGCGCAGGGTTTAGTAATGTGCGCCGTATGTTTGGGGATTATCCCGTTGCTCCAGGAAGTACTGGGCATGCCCTTTGAAGTGGCCATAACCATTGTTATTTTGAACGGCTTCCTTTACTGCTGGCACGCCCATTTAGGGGACCCGGTGGTGCCGGGATGGATTACACCGGCCATTCCGTTGCTGGTGGCTTACGTTAAAGCTTTCCCCGAAGGTGTGCCCCGGATGCATGCGTTGATCTCCTTTGAATTGACCCTGGGAATCTTTGCCTTTGTCCTCGGCGTTACCGGAATGGCCAAGCGTTTCGTCGATGCCATACCAAATGCCATAAAGGCAGGCGTATTAATTGGTGCGGGGATTGCGGCCGTAACCATGATCTTTAGACCGGACGACGGGCGTTTTTGGAAGAGCCCCATCACCATTTCCATTTGCTTGGGTCTGGCTGTTTTCCTGCTTTTTTCCAATATGTACAAATCCATCAGGCACAGGCACAAGATATTGACGGTGATTTCCGATCTGGGGATAATGCCATCAATACTGGTTGCTACGATTATCGGTCCGTTGTTTGAACCGTCAGCCATCCCCTTTCCTCATTTGCAATGGGGTTTTACCGTTCCTCATGTGGTGGAACTGTTCACCCAATGGACACCCTGGTCGCCGCGCATCGGCTGGCCTTCCGTTGGAATGTTTCTGTCGGCAATACCCCTTGTGGTGGCCGTATATATAGTCCTGTTCGGCGAACTGATCCAGGCACAGGCCTTAATTGAGGAAAGTTCCCATTTTCGGCCGGATGAGAAGGTCGACTTTAACCCCAACCGCAATAACATTATAGTTGGTTTAAGAAATATGATTATGTCTACCTTTGGTCCGGATATCTCCATGTGTGGTCCAATGTGGGCAGCCATGCAGGTTGTGGAAACAGACCGCTATAAACATGGACGCGAAGCCATGGATAGTTTGATTGGGGGTGTCGCCAGCTTCCGTCTGGGTACATTTACCGGCTACTGGCTATCTCCCATTGTAACCTTTGTAAAACCCATACTCAATACGGCGCTGAGCTTGACTTTGCTTATACAGGGATTTGTGGCCGTAAGAATTGGGGTATTAAAGGCACGCAGTTATAATGATCTTGGCATTGCAGGAATAGTTGCCGGGGTTCTGGCGGTAAAAGGTGCGGCGTGGGCATTTGGTGTGGGGATTATTATGTGCCTGTTAATCTACGGAAGAAACTTCTTTGCTGAGCAGCCTGTAAAGGCCAGTGAACAGGTTCCTCCACATAATATCTACTGTGATTAATTTTTGCCCTGGCGGGTGGATCAGCGATGGTTTACCCGCCATTGCCTTCAAACAAATTGAATGGGGGAGAATATTTGATCTGCAGAGGCCCTTTCATATGTTAAGTGTTGACGGAAAATTTAATTTGGTTTGATAACAACCGCAGTCCATGATTTATATGTCACATTTCCAATAATATGAATCATTTCAGATTGTACTTGCGCAATTTTCGCAGCAGGGTTGTCCGGTGAATTCCTAAAATATGTGCGGCCTTTTCCAGGTTATTGCCCTGCTGCCTGATTATCTGCTCAATAAGGGTTTGTTCAAAACTGCCAACGGCCCGGGTCAGGTTAAATGTCTTTTCAATTGTATCGTTATTGTTGTTGCTGGTATCGTTGCTATTGGGCAGCTTGAAAAATAATTCGTCAAGGACATGTTTACCGGTTATTTCCCGCTGCGGGTAAAGGACGATAAGCCGTTCAATTAAATTTTCTAATTCCCGAATATTGCCGGGCCAGTGATAGGAAACCAGGACTTCAAGGGCGGCAGGGGTAAGGTGCTTCGTTATTCTATAGCGCTCACCGAAGTGCTTTAGAAATTGATGGGTCAGGGCGCAGATGTCCTCCGGTCGTTCCCGTAGCGGGGGAATATAAATGGGCATTACGTTTAAGCGATAGAAAAGATCTTCCCGGAATTTTCCTTCCTGGACTAACTGGGACAGATCGCGGTTGGTGGCGGCGATAAAACGCACATCCACTTCTTCAGTATTTATGCTGCCCAGGGGTAAAACCTCCTTCTCCTGCAACAGGCGAAGCAATTTGGCCTGGGCGCCGGGCGGGAGTTCCCCGATTTCATCCAGAAAAAGTGTTCCGCCATTGGCGGCCTGAACCAGACCGGTTTTGCCGCTCCTCAACGCCCCTGTAAAGGCGCCGGAATGGTATCCGAATAATTCCGATTCAAATAGTTCCTGGGGGATTGAAGCCATATTCACTTTGATAAAGGGTTTCTGCCGGCGGGGGCTTTGTAAATGGATTAATCTGGCCAGTATTTCTTTGCCCACCCCCGATTCGCCCAGGAGCAGTACCGTGGAATCCATGACGGCAGCCCTTACTGCCCGTGCCAATACCTGCTGCATGATCTCGCTTGCGGCCACCAACCCCTGAAGGTTTGCGCCAACTGGCGGCTTTTCCTCTGATTCCCCATAATCAATTTCATTCGCATCCTCCGGCGGTGCGGAAACGGTGGTAATGATCATGGCAATTTTACCGCCGCCATCAAAGATGGGATTCCCGGAGGCGATTACCTTTGTGTTTGAGCGGATTATATTTTGTTCAATGATTATCCCCGTTCTGTATTTGAGAACCAGCAGGGAAGCTGACTGATCAAAAAATCCACCGTTCACCAGTTCCTGCATGTGACGACCCTTAACTTCTTCTTCCTTGATTCCCGTTAACTTTTGATATTGATGGTTGATTCCGAGGGTGTAGCCATCGCCGTTAGTTAAATAAATACCCATATTCGCCACGTCTTCGGTTAAACCCTTAATCCATGGTTCAATCATAACCGGTCATTCCTCCTTTAGATTAAACCATGAAAGAATCCGGTGAATGTCACTATAATAAAGTGGTTAATTGGCGGGAGGGGGCTATAAATATTAGTAAGTGAAAAAATGTACAATTATATTTTAAACTTATGTAGCGGAAAAAGCAAGTGACAAAGGGTTTTTCCTGCTGTTTAGAAATGGGAATAATTCAGAGAGGATCCCTTCAAAAAGGAGGAAAAAATATAGATAAAGTTCTAAATTATTACGCAAGACCCTGGATCGTTATTCTGTTAAGATACAAGTTAAAAAATCGGTAAGTTTTCATTGAAACCGGTGGTTAATATAAAGGTACGGCGTTGTTCAGAGTGAACGAAATTATTGAGCATAGGATTAAGCGGGACAACGCCGCGCCTGTACCGGTTTTGCTGAATAGTTAAAAAAATCGATTAAGTAACGCGTAGATATAAACAGTGACAATTGTTCTGTAATTGAAAATTATGAAAGATCTTCGCCCGGGTTGTGCAATTTTGCACAACTCTTTGTTCTTAAATGCATTATTTCCCCAGTAGTTATCTTTTCTCGGGTTAAACTGAAATCCGGCCCATTTTTCCTCTGTCATTTTAGTTTAATCCTGCACATCGCTACAGGCAACGGCAACCGCTGTTCCTATAATATCAACCATTGGAACGATCACGTTTCCTGGCATGAACATTGCTCCTTAGTAAGTGCAAAGTTGCAAGGTGGATAACAGTGGTTAAACGGTTATCGCCGGGCGGGCCGGTGTTCGGATGGCATAGTCCTGTAACCTTGCATCTACGGAAAAGGAAAAGGGGGGGTATGATTATGGATTTTCGCTTGACGGAAGAACAGGAGTTGTTGCGTTCAACGGTAAGGGAATTTGCCCAGACACAACTGGAACCCATTGCCGCAGACCTTGACGAAACCGGGCGTTACCCGGCGGAGATTATTCAGCAAATGGCCCGGCTGGACTGGTTGGGCATTCCCTATCCCGAGGAATACGGGGGAGCCGGGGCCGATTATCTTAGCTATGTAATCGCGGTGGAGGAGATTTCCCGTTCCTGTGCCTCTACGGGAATCATCCTTTCGGCCCATACCTCCCTGGCCTGTGCGCCCATTTATCAGCATGGGAGCGAAGAACAAAAGAGAAAGTTTCTGGTGCCCCTTTGCAAAGGGGAGAAACTGGGGGCCTTTTGCCTGACCGAACCGGGAGCCGGCACCGATGCGGCTGCCGCTACCACCACTGCGGTGCTGGACGGGGACGAATATGTTTTGAACGGCAACAAGATTTTTATTACTAACGGTCCGGTGGCGGATATTTACATTGTTTTTGCCATGACCGATAAGTCCAAAGGCCACCGGGGTATGAGTGCCTTTATCGTGCCCAGGGAAACGTCCGGATTGAAAGTGGGCACACATGAAAATAAGATGGGTATCCGGGCCTCCCAGACATCGGAAATAACCCTGCGCAATTGCCGCGTTCCCAAAGAAAACCTGCTGGGGCAGGAAGGGAAGGGCTTTAAAATTGCCATGCAAACCCTGGACGGTGGCCGTATAGGTGTGGCGGCCCAGGCCCTGGGGATTGCCCAGGCTGCCCTGGACGAGTCAGTAAGATATTCCAGGGAAAGGGTGCAGTTTGGCAAGCCCATCTGTGCCAACCAGGCCATTCAGTGGATGATAGCCGATATGGCCACCGACGTAGAAGCGGCCCGGTTTTTGGTTTACCACGCCGCCTGGTGCAAGGACCAGGGGTTGTCCTATACCAGGGAGGCGGCCATGGCCAAACTGTTTGCGGCGGAAACGGCCATGCGCCATACGGTGAAAGCCGTTCAAATACACGGGGGCTATGGTTACATTAAAGGGTACAAGGTTGAACGATTGATGCGTGATGCCAAAATAACGGAGATCTATGAAGGGACCTCGGAAGTACAGCGTATGGTTATTTCTGCCAATGTGCTTAAGGAAAAGGCTAGTTGCTAAAAAGCAAAGGGGAGTCGTCAAATGCCGGAAATTTTGGTGTGTTACAAATGGGTGGTGGACGAAGGAGATATCAGGGTGGCAGCCGGTTCTAAAGAACTGATACTGGATCGGGTGAGTTATAAAATCAGCGATTATGATCGCAACGCCATTGAAGAAGCGGTGCGTTTGCAGGAAAAACACGGCGGCAGTGTTACCGCCATAACCGTGGGCCCCCCGACGGCCAAAGCGGGTTTAAAGGATGCCCTGTCCCGGGGGCCGGAAAAGGCTTATTTTATCAGCGATTCCGCCTTTACCGACCTGGAACCGTCCCAAACTGCCGCCGTGTTGGCGGCAGTGATCAAAGATCGCCTGGCATTCGATCTGATCATCTGCGCCGAAGGTTCCAGTGATCTTTACGCCCAGCAGGTGGGGCCGCGCCTGGCCGAGTTGTTGAATATCCCCTGCGCCACCTACGTTAATAAATTAACTTTTGAAAGCAACCGGTTTATCGTAGAACGCAAGCTGGATGACGGCATTGAAGTGCTGACCATCAATCCGCCGGCGCTGGTGACCGTGCTTCCCGACATCAATACTCCCCGGTTGCCCGGTTTGAAGCAGGTGCTGGCAGCGGGCAAAAAACCGGTGGTTAAGCTGGGCTTGGACGACTTGGGGCAGGAATATGAGGTCCGGCTGAAAACCCTGAGTGTTGAAGCGGCTACCATGGAACGGCGTAGAGAGAAATTTGAAGCGAGCGATGCGGATATCCACCGCTTTGTCGAGGCTCTAATAAAAGAAGGAGTTATTGCTTAAAGGGAGTGTTTTCAATGGCCGGAGTTTGGGTGTTTGCTGAAAAAAGTGAGCAGGTGCTGGAGTTATTGAATGCCGGCCGGCGCCTGGCCGATGAACTGAAGACAACCCTTACCGCCTTTGCTTTGCAGGATAGGGCGCAGGCGGAAAAATATATTGCTCACGGTGCCGACGAGGTTTTTCTCCTGCAGTCCCTGGCCGGGGACCAGCCGCTGGAAGACTATGTGCCCGTTATCGCCGGGGCGGCCCGCCAGAAGGAACCGGATATCTTTTTGCTCAGCGCCACCCCGCGGGGCAGGGATATGGCCGCCCGGATAGCGGCCCGGTTGGAAACCGGTTTGTGTAGCGGATGCACGTCCCTGCGCCTGGATGAAAACAAAAGACTGATCATGGAACGGATGATGTTTGGCGGCGCGGCAGTTCAAACCACGGTTTGTTTGACCCGCCCCCGGATGGCCACCATACCGCCGCGTACCTTTGAACCGGCACCGGCGCAGGCAAACAGGACGGGGGGAATACACGAGTTGCCCGCCCCGGGCCCCGGGGCGGTAAAGGTGGTGGAGAGAAGGCCCCGGGCCAGGGAGACTGTTGATATCACCGAAGCCAAAGTGATCGTGGCCGTCGGTCGCGGTGTGGAAAAACAGGAGGATATCGGTTTGGCCCGGGATCTGGCTGCAGTCATCGGCGGTGAGGTTGGCTGTACCAGGCCGGTGGCCGAAGAGCTGCACTGGCTGCCGGAGGACCGTTACCTGGGCATTTCGGGACAAAAGGTAAAACCGGATCTGTATATCGGCCTGGGAGTTTCCGGGCAGATCCAGCATATCAGCGGTATTCGCGATGCCAAAGTTATTTGTGCCGTAAACCGGGACGAAAACGCCCCCATTTTTGAGGCCGCCGATTACGGTATTGTGGGGGATTTGTATGAGGTTGTGCCCAAACTGATTGCCGAACTGCGCAAGGAGCTAAAAAATTAAATAACGTGGTGGGACCATGGGTGAAGATAAATTTACAGCCATTGTAATCGGTGCCGGTCCGGCGGGGAGCACAGCCGCCTATTTGCTGGCCAGGGAAGGCCTGGATGTGCTTCTGATTGAAAAAGGAGATACGCCGGGCGGTAAAAACATGTTTGGCGGACGCATGTACAGCCACGCCTTGAACCGAATTATTCCCAACTTTTGGGAAGAAGCGCCGGTTCAAAGGCCGGTGGTGCGGGAAGTTATTACTTTTCTGACGGAAGACCGGAGCCTTTCCTTTGTGTGCCAGGATGAGAGCTGGAATCGGTCCCCCTATCACTCCTTTACCTTGCTGCGGGCGGAGTTTGATGCCTGGCTGGCCTCAAAAGCCGAAGAGGCCGGGGCGGAACTGGCCTGCGGTATCCGGGTGGACGACCTGGTCATGGAGAAGGGACGGGTGGTGGGTGTCCGGGCGGGAGAAGATGAACTGCTGGCGGATGTGGTCATTGCGGCCGATGGCGTCAATTCCCTGATGGCTCAGAAGGCCGGTTTGCGGAAGGAACTGGAGCCTCATCAGGTGGCCACCGGGGTGAAAGAGGTCATTGAGCTGCCGGCAGAAGTAATCAGCCAGCGTTTCCAGGTGGCGGACAACGGTGGAACGGCCCAGCTTTTTGTGGGCAGCTGCACCTGTGGGATGCAGGGAGGCGGCTTCCTTTACACGAACAAAAACAGCATCTCCCTGGGTCTGGTGGTGAGCGCGTCGGAACTGCAGCAAAACCCCTACCGGCCGGTGGACCTGATGGAAGATTTCAAGGCTCATCCCCATATCGCCCCTCTGATTGAAGGGGGAGAAGTGGTGGAGTATTCCGCCCACCTGGTGCCGGAAGCGGGGTTGGAAATGGTGCCCGGACTTTACGGCGATGGCATTGTTGTTGTGGGGGATGCAGCCGGCTTTGTTCTTAACCTGGGCTACCAGGTCCGGGGAATGGACCTGGCCATCGCCTCGGGGGAGGCTGCCGCCCGGGCAGTGAAGGAAGCCAGGGCCAAAAACGATTTTTCCAGGCAATCTCTGGCCGTCTATCAGGAGTATTTAAAACGTGACTTTGTTTTCAAAGATCTGGAGGCTTACCGTAAAGCACCGGCCTTTTTAAAAAACAAGCGTCTTTACACAATCTATCCGCAACTGGCCACGGGTTTGTTCAGCAGGGTTTTCAGTGTGAATGGTACGATGCCGGTGCACCTATTGCATATAGTTTTGCATCAACTCAAGCAAAACCAGGTTGGCTGGCTGCAACTGGCCGGTGATGCCTGGAAAGGAGGGCGATCCCTCTGAAACGGTTAAGCATTGAGCAGTTACTGGGAATAAATAAATTTATTGTTGACGAGGAAGCAGCTCATATTGTGTTAAACAAGGAGATCTGTGCTGTCTGTGCCGGCAAGCCCTGCACCGTGGCCTGCCCCGCCGGTCTGTATACTTTAAAGGATGGAAAAATAAGCTTTGATTATGCCGGTTGTCTGGAATGCGGGACCTGCCGGGTAATCTGTCCCCAGGCTGGGGCCATAAACTGGCAATATCCGCGGGGCGGGTTTGGGATAAATTACCGATACGGCTAAAATGCCAATGGCGGCTCCATGGCCGTGAATGGCTGGCTTTTTGTACAGGTCTCTTCCGGGAAGGTGAAAGATTTTGAACAAGTGGCTGGAGCAATATCACAGCAAACTGACCTCTGCCGGGGAAGCCGTGAAGACTATAGAGTCCGGAGACAGGGTGGTTCTGGGCCTGGCCTGTGGTCTGCCCCGGGCTTTGACCAGGGCCCTGGCGGATAGGGCTCATAAACTGAAGGATGTGGAAGTGCTACATCTGGTTTCCATAGAGGAGGGGTGTTATTGTCTGCCTGAAATGGCCGGGCACATTCGTCACAACTCCCTATTTGTCGGTCCAGCCACCCGCTGTGCCGTGAATGAAGGGCGCGCGGATTACACCCCCTGTCTTTTTTCCGAAGTGCCACGTCTCTTTAAAGAAGGGTATCTTCCGGTGGATGTGGCTATGATCCAGGTTTCACCTCCGGATAATTTCGGGTACTGCAGTCTGGGCATTTCGGTGGACTGCACCAGGGCGGCAGCCGAGTGTGCCAGGAAAGTGATTGCCCAGGTGAACAGAAATATGCCCCGTACCATGGGCGATTCCTTCATGCATGTCTCCCGGTTCCATTATATTGTGGAATTTGATGAGCCGCTCATCGAGTTGCCCAGGCCGCACATAACGGAAGTGGAAGAGCAGATCGGCCGCTATGTGGCGGAACTGGTGGAGGACAGGGCGACCCTTCAGCTGGGAATTGGCGCCATCCCGGACGCCATTATCCGCTTCTTAAAAGATAAGCGTGACCTGGGCATTCATACGGAGATGTTTTCCGATGGCGTGGTTGAGCTCTACGAAGAAGGGATAGTGACCTGTGAGGCCAAAAGTTTGCATAAGGGCAAAATGGTGGCTACTTTTCTGATGGGTACCAAAAAGCTCTATGATTTTGTGGATGATAATCCGGTGGTGGAAATGTACCCCGTGGATTACGTGAATGATCCTTTTGTAATCAGTCAGAACAGCAAAATGGTTTCCATTAATTCCGCCCTGCAAATTGATTTGCTGGGGCAGGTTTGTGCTGAGATGCTCAGGGGCAGGCAGTACAGTGGTGTTGGGGGACAGCTGGATTATGTGCGGGGCGCGTCCCGGGCCAAGGGGGGCAAGGCGGTAATTGCCATGCCGTCAACTGCCCAAAAAGGCCAGTATTCACGAATTGTGGTTGCTCTTGAACCCGGTGTTGCGGTTACCACCACCCGTAACGATGTTCATTATGTAGTTACCGAATATGGCATTGCCAATCTCCGGGGGAAGACGGTGAAACAGCGTGCAAGGGAGTTAATCTCCATAGCTCATCCCCGCTTTCGCGACCGGTTGACCTACGATGCCCAAAAGGCAGGTTTGCTGTAGGACGGGGAGTATTCCGGTGAGTGCGGCGTTACTTAATCCGGTGACCAATCTCCGACGAGTATTTTGGAAGGAATGACCCTTAGGAACATTTGTTCCTTCCATAAACTGAGGAGTCCCCTCATGCCGTCATTGGCGGTACCAAATTAAGGATAAAAATTTAAATTTCTTTGGAGGAGGCGATTATCTTGCGGGAAGTAGTGGTGATCAGCGGCGTTCGCACGGCCATCGGGGTTTTTGGCGGCTCCTTAAAAGACATCCCGGTGGTCAGGCTGGGCAGCCTGGTGATTAAAGAAGCCCTGAAAAGGGCCGGGTTAAAACCCCGGTCGGGAGAAGAACTGCTGCGTTACGGTCCCGATGCTCTAAAAGGCCTTCCTCCGGTCGAACTGGAGAAGGCCGGTGACGACTGGGACGAAGACCTGCTGGAAGTACAGGTGGACGAAGTAATCATGGGCCACGTGCTTCAGGGCGGCAACGGCCAGAACACCGCCCGCCAGGCGGCCATATACGCCGGCATACCCAAAGAAACCTGCGCCTTTACGGTAAACAAGGTATGCGCTTCCGGGTTGAAAGCCATCGCCCTGGGCGCCCAGTCCATCATGGCCGGGGAAGCGGAAGTGGTGGTGGCCGGGGGCATGGAAAACATGAGCCAGGCACCCTACGCCCTGCCCCGGGCCCGCTGGGGCTACCGCATGG